>JBHLLF010000008.1:0-102925 GCA_048885865.1 Candidatus Hermodarchaeota archaeon | reverse complement strand
CCATTCATGTGTGCTCATACGCCTGCGGACTCGCTGGGATACCAATTCCTCACGAACTACCTCAAGGAGAAAGACCCGCAAACTCTGGGCGACATGGTAGATGTCCTTCTGGAAATTCCAGAATATCAAGAGGCAGAAAAAGTGGGCGCCGGGCCAGAGATAATCCTTGGAAACAAGGAAGGAAGCGTGGGAGAAAAGTTTGTGTTCTTTACAGGTGGAACAAGCCCTGGAAAGGAGTCAATTCAGAAGCTTGCTCGTGCCGGTGTGAGCACGATCGTTACCATGCATCTTGGAGAGGATCTCAAAAAGGAATGCGAAGCCGAGGGCATCTATGTTGTGATTGCAGGTCATCAGAGTTCAGACTCAATTGGCATGAATCTGATTATGGATGAGCTTGAGAAGAAAGGCATCAGGTCATATGAATGCTCAGGATTCTTCAGACACAAGAGAAGCTAGTGAATCTCATGAAATTGACCCAAGCTGGAAAGAGGGGGTTAGTCTTCGGCTTTGAAGACCCCTTCTTCACCAATGTGTATGTGATTATAGGAGATAAACGGATCTTTGTGTGCGATACATTTTGTGGCCCAGATTCAATGAAAGCAGTTGCAGATTATTTACATGAAAAGGGGTACAATAATCTACCAATCGTCGTCTTCAACTCACACTCACATTATGATCATATTTGGGGAAACTCGTATTTTGAAGGAGCACCTATCATAAGTCATCATGAATGCCCCGCTCTGATTCAAGATGAGGGCCCTCAGGCGCTCTTGGACTATGCTGCTCATAAGAAAGGAGAAGTGTTTCTAGTTACGCCAAATCTCACCTTTGAGAAACGATTAATGTTTGCAGAGGAAGAGGTCGAGTTCTTTCACTCGCCAGGTCATACTATTGATTCCGCTTCATGCTACGATGGGAGAGATAAGGTGCTCTTTGTATCTGATAATGTTGAATCCACAATGCCATACTTGTACCAGTCAAACCTCCAGCTATATCTAGATACATTGAAAGCGTATCTGGAAAGAGAATGGAAATTCCTGGTTGCTGGGCACGACCCAGTCCTAAAAGATGACGACCTTGTCCGAAGCAATCTGGACTATCTATTGAAAGTGAGAGATTGGAGCTTGGATATTGAAGACCTGCCTGCAGAGGCGCGCGTTTATCACTTTCACAATATTGCATCCATCGGTGAAGAGATAGAGGTAAAAGACCGTAGCACTGCGATGCTGGCACATTTCCAAAACGCAATCGATTATCTCGCCAGTCAAGATGAAACAGATCAGATAAAGGAACTTCAGAAACGATTGCAGTCAGTTATCCGTAGCTAACGTTGGAGTTAAGTACATGTTATGCTGACATGTCCATTTGTGATTCAATAATGAGGACTGGAGAACAATACAGGAAGAGACTTCTCGAGATGAAGCCCAATGTCTTTATCGGTGGAGAAGCTGTTGGACGCGGAGACCCTCGTCTACAGGGTGTGATTGGAACCATAGCTCAGACATTTGATAGAGTTGAGGAGCCAGACTTCAAGGAGATTCTGAGGGCTGAATCTCATATAAGTGGCGAAACGGTCAACAGATTCACTCACATCCACCAGACCGTGGATGATTTACTAAAGAAGCAAGAGTTGACTAGAAGAATCTGTCATCTCAATGGAGGCTGTGTCTTTCGTTGTATGGGTATTGACGCAATGAATGCCTTGTCAATAATCACTCACAGGGCTGAAGCTATGACAGGGCGACCCTATAATCAGAGATTTCTAGAGTATCTGAAGTACTGGCAGGAAAACAACATTGTGGGGACTTGTGCTCAGACTGACCCAAAGGGAAACAGAGCTCTGAGACCCCATCAGCAATCAGACCCTGACCTCTATCTTCGTGTTGTTGAGCATCGTGATGATGGAATTGTTGTACGAGGTGCCAAGAATCACATCACCGCCGCAGCCGTAGCTGAAGAGATTATTGTTCTCCCAACACGTTTCCTCACTGAAGCAGAAGACCAGTACGCTGTAGCCTTTGCTTTGCCAGGTGATTGGGAGGGTGTCAAGCTCGTGACGAGAGCATCGACCCACAAGCGCGAAGAATTCGCTTGTCCACAGGGAGAGCTCGGTGATGTGGAGAATTTCATCATCTACGATGATGTCTTCGTTCCCAACGATCGCGTCTTTCTAGGCGGGTTGGAAGGAGAAAGCGTTCTGGGAGGATATGCAGCTCTCTTGTTCGCACTCTACCACCGCCATAGCTACACCGGATGCAAGCCCGCCACCACTGACATAATCATGGGATTCAGCGCCCTCGTGAGCGAATACAACGGGATTGAAGACAAGAAGCATGTACAATCAAAACTGGCTGAACTCATCAGTGTAGCGGAGCTTGTTCGTGCAGCAGGAATTGCTGCGGCTCACACCGCAAAGAGAGATGAATCTGGAACAATGATTCCGGATCCAATCTTTTGCAACGCGGGCAGAAGACATGCAGGGAAGAATTACTACCATGAACTGGAAATCCTAGCAGATTTGTCTGGAGGTCTTCCAGCCACACTTCCGCTTGAAGGAGACTTCTATAATGAGGAAATTGGGCCGCTGCTGCAGAAGTATATCAAACGAAAAGACGATGTTCCCTCCGAAGATGTCTACAAACTCTTCAGAGCGCTTTCGGATATCCTTTGCTCCTCCATTGGAGGGGTGGCAGCAGTTGCGGGAATTCACGGTGGCGGAAGTCCCCAAATGGAAGATGTGGCAATTCTGAAGCAGCATGATATAGAGGAGCGAAAGAAGATAGCTAAATACCTAGCTGGAATTGAAGATTAGAAATCTAGACTTCCTATGATTTGCGGCTATGCTCATGACCGGGTATTCCAGCTCGAGTCATCCTCTCTGGAGACAGTAGCTCGTCGAGCTGTTCTTCATCCATCAGTCCCTCTTCCAGCACTATCTCTCTCACAGGCCTCCCTGTTTCCAGCGCCTTCTTAGCTATTCGAGTAGCAGTCTTGTATCCTAGTATTGGATTCAATGCTGTGACTAGTCCGACACTACGGTGTACGATTTCCAATCCTGTATGGTTGGGTTCAATGCCTTTGATACACTTCTCAGTGAATATTGGAATTGCGTTCTTGAGGACCTTCAACGCTTGGAAAAAGTTGTAGGCAATAACAGGTTCGAAAGCATTGAGTTCGAGCTGTCCCGCTTGAGCAGCCAAGGTGATCACTGCATCATGGCCAATTACCTGGTATGCGACTTGTGTCACCATTTCAGGAATGACCGGGTTGACCTTTCCGGGCATAATTGAACTTCCGGGCTGAACTGGAGGCAGAGTGATTTCATGAAATCCACCAATCGGGCCAGAAGAGAGCAGTATCAAATCACCACAGATTTTGGAGAGATTAGATGCGATGACCTTGAGAAGGCTAGATGCATGCACAAACTCGTCTGCGTTTTGCGTATCATCAATTAGATTCTTGGCAGTTGTGAGGTTAGATAATCCTGTTATCTCGCGTAGATGGCTTTCGGCGAGCTGGATGTACTCAGGATCTGCGTTTAGTGAAGTACCAATTGCAGTGGCGCCCAAGTTATGCGTTTCGAGGATATCGATGGCCCAACCAATTCGGGTTACATCTCTTTTGAGAGCTGCGGACCATGCTGAGAATTCCTGTCCCAGGGTAATAGGGACCGCATCCTGCATTTCGGTCCTACCGAGTTTCAAGATATCCTTGAAATTCTCGGCCTTCTCATCGAGTGCTTGGACTAGCGTCTTGAGTCTTTCAGCTAGTTCTCTCAGACCATAGATAGAGGCAATCTTGATTGCTGTGGGATACACATCGTTTGTGGACTGACTCATGTTCACGTGATCATTTGCTGATATGGGTGACTGTGAATTCCTCGGCTCTCCTATAAGCTCATTTGCTCTGGATGCCAGGACTTCGTTCATGCACATATTGGTTGACGTGCCAGCTCCCCCTTGCATCATGTCAACAACAAATTCGCCATCCAGGATTCCTCCAATGACATTGTCACACGCAGTTGTGATTGCATCAGCATACTTCTTGGACAGATGGCCAATGTCACGGTTAGCAAGGGTGCAGGCCTTCTTCACCATTGCTAAGGTTTCAATAAGCGTCGAATAGTTATTCAGGTTTACGAGAGATACTCCAAAGTTCTCCCGGGCTCTGAGTGTCTGTACACCCCAATAGGCATCTTTAGGTATCTTCCTTGTTCCCAATAGGTCACTCTCTTCTCGGTATTCCTCCACAAAAATCACCTTAAACTGTAGATTGCTAGCAGTCAGTAGACTAGTTCAATGTTTCCGGTAGCGGCATTTCACAGCCCTAAAAGCCTGCAGCCATGCCATCCTTTCGATGGTCGGAACCAGCAATCCAACCACTACTAATTCTGAGAATTGCCTGGCCTCCACCAAAAACAGCCATGGGTGATTCCACGATGGTATGTCCCAATCGAAGCAATTCGATTTGAACAGTCTGAGGAACTCCCCCTTCTACCGCCACGGTATTAGAACCTTGATTGTGGTTGAAGCGAGGATGGTCGATGGCCTGTTGTGGAAACATCTCATAGTCGACAATATTGCTGACAAACTGAGCATGTGCTTGGGCTTGGTGCGCTCCTCCCATGATGCCAAACACGCCATGAAAGCGATCTCCTTCATAGAGGGCGCCCGGAATGATTGTATGGAAAGGTAGTTTTCCGGGTTCATATCGGTTTGGATGAGCAGGGTCCAATGAAAAGAGGTTACCCCGGCAGTGAAGCTTGATTCCTGTTCCAGGTACAACAAGCCCACTTCCGAAACCAAGGTACAGGCTATTGATGAACGACACTGCTTGTCCATCACTATCAGCAGTGCAAAGATAGATAGTATCTTGACCTAGCGGAATGCCTGTACTAAAAGAGTCAGATGCTTTATCCATTTTGATGAGTTCGGCTCTAGTTTTCGAATACTCCTTGGAAAGAAGCTGAGGTATAGGAACCCTGTAGAATTCTGGATCCGCGCAATGCTGAATGAGGTCCGCATATGCGAGTTTCTTGGCCTCAATCATAATGTGGAAGCGCTCCACCGCTAGGGAATCATAGCCTGAGATATTGTACTCTTCCATCAGGTTGAGCATTTCGAGTGCCGCAAAGCCTTGACCGTTTGGAGGATGCTCATATACTTGAAGCCCTCTATAGTCTGTGGAGATTGGATCCGTCTTGAAGGACCTCTGACACTTCATATCATCCATAGTGAGAAATCCGTCATGCTTCTGAACAGTGTTGACAATTGCTTCGGCTATGTCGCCGGCATAGAAAGCATCCACGCCCTCCTTTGAGAGTCGCTCGAAAGTTGTTGCAAGGTCTTTATTCTGCATTATGTCGCCCACTAGTGGAGCTTTGCCATTAGGCATGAATATGTCCTTAGCTGCGTCATTCAGCAACCCATCAACATTTCCAGCCCAAGATCTAGCAATAATGGGCGAAACAGGAAACCCTTCTCTAGCATAATGGATAGCATCGGAAAGCACCTCACTCATTTCAAGAGAGCCATGTCGCTCAACAAGATAGAACCATAAATGCATGGCACCGGGAACAGTAACAGATGCACCACCAAGCAGAGGCATCTCAGTCCATCCTTTTTCTTGAAGTTCTTCAAAGGATACAAGAGAGCCCGCTCGTCCTGAGCCATTGTAGCTTAGGGGCTTTTTTGCTCCTGGCATATGAATCAATGCAAACGCATCTCCGCCACATCCTGTGCTGAACGGTTCTACAACATCAAGTACGGCTGCAGCTGCGATTGCCGCGTCTATTGCATTCCCACCAGCCTGAAGCACCTTGAGACCTGCTTGAGTGGCTAGAGGCTGAGAGGTCGCCACCATACCATTCTTTGCGAGCACATCGGAACGACCTGAGAATCCATGCGACATGTAATTATTCACTCTCCTCTATTGAGTTGACAGTCTCTACATATTCTACTCATGAGTTTTAATTGGGTAGCCTTTCTTCTTCCACCCCTTGATGCCATCGAGGGCCACTGATATATTCTCGTGTCCAGATCTCATCAGCAAGCTCGCTGCTGATGTTGCTCTCACACCACCCGGACACATAGTTACAACGGCCTGCTCTCTATCGATGCTAGTAGATTCCTTATTGACATCTGTCAATGGAACAAACTTCGAACCCCCGATATACTCCTTTTCCTGTTCGTGGGGCTGGCGCACGTCAATCATTTCGAGGGTTCCGGTTTCAAACACATCTTTCAGTACTTCTAAATCAATAGTTCTAATTGTGCTTCTTGGTTTTCCTTGTTCGTACCACCCCTCCATTCCCGACCCAAGATACCCAATGACATCATCAAAACCAATTCGGAGGAGGAGACTCCTTGCCAATTGCAAATCCTCATTCCTCTCCAAAACAAGCAAGAATTTCCAATCAGGCTCTAGAACCCACCCTGCAAATTGTCCCATTTCTCTGAGGGGTGCGCTGATGGCTCCGGGGATATGACCACATACAAAGAAGTCGGGCGATCTTGTGTCAACAACAACGTAGCCAGGCTCTGATAGAAGGCGTTCATAAGCGTCCGGATCAAGATATCGAGGCAAAGGAAGCTCTGCTAAAAGAGGGGGCCCTATTGTATTGAGGCGCTCGCAGTGCTTGAAATAGTCTGAATACGTAAGGCTTTGACGCAACTTCCCTTCAATAAACGCCTCTTCGTCGAGACTCAGCCATTTGCTATTCATCCGTTCGTAGCCAATTGTGGAGAACTCTCTCTTTCCAATGTCCCCTCCACATACTGAACCAGCTCCATGTCCAGGATAGATAAGAATGCCATCATTGAGCTGGAAAAGCACATCATGTAGACTAGCGTGCAGTTTTCGCGACATTTCTTCATGCTTACTTTTGTCAACAAGATCGGTCCTTCCAACCTCTCCAACAAATAGCGTATCGCCTGTGAAAATGACAATGGGACTGGAGCCTACTGACATGTCTGAGAGAAGGTAGCACATGCTATCATCGGTATGTCCTGGGGTATGTAGGCAGGTCACCTTCATGGATCCAACTCTAAACGAATCCTCATGGGCCAGTGAATGGTCACCATATTTGAAGCCAGTTTCTTTACTATGGCAAATCTCTGCGGTAGGAACATGATATTGAAGCTCAATGGAGCCAATCACATAGTCCTCGTTTCGGTGCGTTTCGAAGATGTGAGTTAATCTTGAATGACTCTTATCGGCTAAATCCAGATACACATCAACATCCCGCCGAGGATCAACCACCATTGCTTCATCGTCAGAACTAACAAAATAGGAGAGATGTGCAAGTCCTTCAGAACGAACTGGGGTTATTCTCATTCTATTCACCGAGCACCAGTGCAAGTTTTAAGCCATCTTTTAAGGACTAAGGTCAGTCTTGATGAATAATTACATAGATTATTGCTTTCGGCAAAAGATAAAGTGTGATTTGTTCGCATTAATCATAGATGAAATGGAGTCGTGAAGATGAGTTCCACTGGATCTGCGCAGGGCGAAGGAATTGTTGTGAAAGCAAGTTTGGATGATGTCAGGAAAGGCGCTGTAAGAGTGCTGACTGACTTTAGCACAACCATTGTGAAACAGGATGGCTCAAAAGTTGGAGGAGATGCTCCCATTAATGACGGGGATCAAGTCATCTTTCGAGAAAACATCGATCCATGTCCTGCTGTCATCGCAGCAACGAAATTAGGTGAGGATCTGTGGTATGTTGTAAGCTCAACAATATGTCCCAATATCAGATGTGATGACATCCAAGCCATGAAGTGCGCACGTCTTGAGGCGCAGAACCTAAAGATCTTCCAGAATTTCATTCAAGATAATGGTGAGTGGACATGGGTTCATGAGTGGCGAATTGACACTGCTCAGCACCCGAATGCGCAGAGGATCATTGACAAGGCCACAAAGGAATGGACCCACTAGAAGTCCCAGCCATGATCTCTAAGCAGATTGATAGTACGATTTACGCGTGTCAAGTGCCCAACTATCTCAATGAGATCATCGGAGTATTTCAATACTGGACTCAATTGACCAACAGCCGCTTTCGATAGTAGCTCGAGTCCGGCATCAACTAGGCTTTCGGTTCCTTCACGAAATATAATCTGAAGCTCTAACAAGCCGGTCATTGCATTCTTCACGGCCTTCATAATTGCCAATGCAATCACAGCGATGGTGAATAGAGCATCGTCAGTGCTATTTACAGCAACATCCACTATAGAACAAAAACTCGATTCAAGGCTAGGCTCCATGTCAGCAGCCAAAAAGTTCCTAGCGCCAATTTTGGTCAGGAGAACAGTAAACTGCTCGATAGCTATTTCGAGCTTCTCCATAACTCCAGCTTTATGAAGAATAGATTTGATTTCAGAAGAAGTCATACTGTTCTCAAGAATCTCAGCGTCTAGACTAAGGGTGCTCCCAGCAGAAAGCACAGTATGGGGTTCGTTCTCTAGCGGCGCAAATCCGGATAACACTGATAGGACATCATGACCACAGCAGTTGCAGATGATTGAGCCAAAAATCGCTCGCTCAATCTCTCTGAATAGCTCAAGAACACGCTGCTCGTCACTTACTCTTCTCATGTTCACTCTTCCGTCTTGAAGTATTGTAATGCTCATGTCATCGATCTCTGCTCTACCATATCCGAGGTCTCTACTGCATCGGATCAGTTCAAATCTATCAGATATACAGTCCATTAAATCGCAGAGAAGAGAGGGCTCAAACACCCCAAAATGGATAGGCTCGCCAGCTTCAACACCATTGTAGACTCGGAGCTCCGCCATGACCTTTTCATCTGTGTCTTGGCATGGACGTGTAAGAAGCATTCCTCCTTCTGGCAGCTTTGCCGCAGGTTTTCCTAGCAGTGTTGGTCTTCTCTTGCTTAGACGCTCCAGTTCTTCTCTGCTCTCTTTGTGTCTGTCTAGGACAAGAAGAGGACATTTGCTGATTTCCGTCCTGCCTACAATCAAAGCTCTTGCAAAGCTAGCGCAGGTCGCCTCCCCGCAAAGACCACAATCAATTTGAGGAGTGCTCTTCCACGTCTTGACCCATAGACTGCTCATGATATGGTGAAAGGCTCCGTACGAGCAGTTTAACGTTACGTTCTGAGCCGGTCGATTGAAATAGCGCAGTCAGTTTTATTAGTGGTCCACAATTCCCCACATCAGTCGAGGCACAAGCAATGGAACGGATGCGCCAAGCATTGAAATGGGAAAGCCGCTCTGAGATGCAAAAGACGGTCATAGTGCTTTTCATTGTAGTTCTAGTCACGATGGGAGGCTATGGTGGATTTATGCTCGCAATGCGAACTACAACTCCTTTAGTTGTCGTGACAAGTGATTCCATGGTTCCAGCACTCCAACAGGGAGATCTTCTAGTGCTTCAAGGAAGGCCAGCTGAAGAAATACACCTCAGCGACATAATCGTCTATCAGGATGAGTGGTTTCCAGATGCACCAGTGGTTCATCGAGTTGTGGCAATCGAGATTGTGGGAGAAACCTACTACTTCTTCACAAAAGGCGATGCTAATCATGCAAATGATCCCGATAACCGTACGATAGATGAGATCATAGGCGTGGTGGTATTGAGAATTCCATATCTTGGAGCCGTATCCATGTTTCTCAGAACCCCGACAGGCTTAGCCGTGATTGCTCTGATTTTCGTCGCAATCATTGTCTTGCCTGAACTTGTCTGCAAAAGTGATGAGCAGGAGGCGCAAGTTGCGCCTGAGTCATCAGTGAATGGACAGCAAGAGATCTAGCCTGCTAGGTAGAGAAGATCAGGGAGTCCTCTGTAAACGAAACGCCGCTTCGCTTGATATTCAATCAAAGAGGGGTTCAAAAAAGCCAGCAAGAACCTCTTTCTGAGCTTTCAATAGCTGGCCCTTTGTTGTGCGCTCTACTAGGTCAATTCCGCTCTCTTCAGTAAGTCGAACTGCAACCAATGAATCACCATGTTCATCTAAGGCTGCTTCGAATTTAGCACCCGCTGTGGACTCTGGAACCGCAATGACCCCCATATTGATGTCACCAGATTCGATTAGTTTCTGAAGACGCTTTGCTGAATAGAACGCCGCAACACCTCCACTGCGATTCCAATCCTTAACGCCAGGAACATCAATTCCCACTTTCCTAGTGACACCGCTCTTAGTAAGTAACACAATCGATGTAGATTCCTTGGTCGCCTGAGTGGCATCTATGTCTATCGCTACATCGATGCCTATGGATTTCCCTGTTGCTTCTATCGCCTTAATTAGAGAACTGATTATAACCGTAGGTGTAAGCTTAATCACATAGTCTGGCTGTTCCTCAACCTCAGCCTCTTCTATTTCAAACAAAATGGAATCCAGTCTTGAGATGGCGTGTTTGATTGCATCCCTTGGGACACCGTCTGACTTGGCGAACATCTCTTCTATGTCGCCTTCAGTGAAGGGAAATAATGCGTCGGGAGGAGGTTCAACATTCTGTTCTGTCCAAAACTCCTTCATAGTCTTTTGAATGAACTCAGCCACATCATCCTTCTCAAAAGGCTCAAGATGAACCACCTGTTCCATCCTAGACTTCATTGGACCGTCGGCTAGTTCATAGATGCGATCCCAGATCTCTGTTAGACTTGATGCAACAATGACGAGGTTTCGAGTCTCATTGTAAAGTCGTTTCAGTGTTTCGAAGAACCGACGCTCAGCTTCTTCGCCGTGCGTATTATATGGCCCCTCCATTTCATCAATGAACAGGAGAATAGGCAAAGTCGACCCTTCAGCAAGAAGCTTTAGGGTTGCTAGTGTAACATCGTCTTCTTCTAGAACGGTTCGGACACCAAGCCGAACTATCTCCTGATTGCTAAGGGCATCACCAAAAAGCCAGCGTCTAGCAAGATCGCTGTTGGCCGGGTCTAAACGATATCTCAGGAGTGTTTTCATAACATCTGCTGAAATTCCTGGATAATCGCAAAGAAGGCGTTCCATTGCATAAGTATAATCATACGTTTCATGCGAAACTCCACGCAAACCACCAAACTTCATCATCAACATATCAACAGCCTGATCGAAGATATCTTCACCTGCTGTATCAACTATGCAAGCATGGATATGAAGAGGAATACGAATAGGAGCGGGGGGAGATGGCACGTAGACAGCCAGAAATCTTCCTCTCTTGAAGTAGTTTTCTCGGTCTTTCAAAGACCAGAAGAGATGTGTCTTTCCCATTCCAGCACTCCCCAGAATAGGCTGAAATCTGGGGATGCCATCCTGCATTGTAAAACGAATTGCACGAAAGATTGCTCGGTCAGCGCTTTCATGAGGCCCAATGATATCAATTGAATCCCGCGTATCCCCGCGAGAAACATAGCGCTTCAGAGGAGGATTCTCTCTGAGGATATCAAGATACATTGCTTTGTCAAATTCTGAAGATGCTTCTGGTGATTCAGATGGTGGTGTCATCTCACACGGTCTCCCTAACCATGCACACAATGCTAGCGTAACGATATGAATCTAACGTGGTTGATATTTGGTAGGAAGTATGCGGAGAATAGCCATGTGCGATTTCTTTAACTCGGATTCTATCTATATTAGAATGAGGAAAATGGTCTTCTCAAGGACATTAACGAGTAAGGAACTAAAGATGCTCCTACAGATGCAGGAGTTTGTGAAGAAGGCACACGCAGAAAGCGACAGTCATGACTATTCACATGTCTTCACTGTTTGTAGATATGCCATAGAGATAGCTAAGAATATTGATGAAAAGGTAGATCCCTTTGTCTGCATCGCAGGAGCACTATTGCATGACATAGGCAAGACCAATCGTGTATTTGCTCACATCCATGGACTACTTGGTGGTACTCTAGCAGAGGAGTTCCTAGACGGCCTTCAGGTTAACGAGAAACTGCGTGACACGATTGCTAGGGTAGTTGTCCGGCACACTCCTTCTTCAAATATACCGCCAGTCACTCCTGAAGAGAAGATAGTCTATGATGCAGATACCCTAGACCGCCTTGGCTTAATGGGACTACTTCGTGGATTTATTGGCAAAGCAGGGAGTATGGAGAATATTCTGACCAAATACATGGAGAAACGTAAACACGACTATGACAAATTGAATTTCGATTTCAGTAGAGAGCTGGGAGATAGTCTCCATCAGGAACTGCTCGAGTTCCTTTTTGTTGTTGAAGATCGTCTCGGCGCGAGAATGGCGTCAATTGAGGACCTTTTTGGAAAGGAGGGCCTTGTGAGAGCGAAGTAGGGAATGATTCTGCGATTAGAGTAGAGAATGCGGAGGTGAGAAGGATGACAAGGGAATTTCAATCATTGTCCCGAGAGGAGTTGCTTGATAGAGCCTCGAGCCATGTGTTCTCGAGTGGTCTGATGGATTCAGCGAACGCCCTCTGTGTAACGAACATGAAATATGGTCTGGCCAAGATTCATCATGCGCTTTTTCAGCTTGGCATGGAACCTGATGCCACATTTGTAGGTGCGCCAGATGCTACTGTCACGCGAAATGTAAAGAGGTGGAATAATGGTCTGGGTTATGGGGGAAAGCTGGCGTGGGGAGAAGGAGACAGGAGGATTATATTTCTAGACTCCATGCCTAATGCCTGTGGAATGCTCGTAGGGGGGCTCGAGAGTCTTCCAAGAATTGATACGCTCATTAACAATATCAGCTCCTTTCTACGAGCAGAAGAAATCATAGACAATATTCCAATAGATTGGGATTTTGCTGTTAGCAATCATTTCATAGACCTTTATCGACACAGGCCGATGGACAACGCCACCGAATCTCCCCACAGGTATATCTTCATTATTCATGGATCTGTCCCCGAGCTGAAGGGGGATAATGACACCAAATTCGGTTTTGGATTATATTATCATAAGAGCACAGTTCTTACTGAAATGGCTGAAGAGATTGATACACCTTTCGGGAAGACCTGGGTAGTCAGTGATGCAGCCGCCGCAGAATACTTGAAGCTGAATGATTTTGCTTGTGACCTGAGCAAAAAGAAACGGCTCCGTGCCGCTGAGGCCATTTTTGATGAGTTCACTGAAATATGCAACCCCATACACCAAGGGCTTCAAAACATGAACCATCATCTGTTGGGCTGTCAAAACACCATGGAAGATGGGAGCTTGCTCCCAATTGCTCTTCGAGCGGATCTGCCCGCATATCTCGTGAATGGCAAACCCAACTTCGATGATGAGGCAATTGAGTATCTCGGTTTCACGAAACGCGCTGAACGATATGGAGTGGCTCATCGACTTATGGAGGCCAATATCCTTCCGCATGGTGGAGGGTACAAATTCGATTCAATCCTTGGAATCAATCGTGTCATTGAATCAAAGGGAGGGACACGCTATTATGTCACAGACATGTCGACGGGTCATGAATCAGAAAAGGTCTTCTCTAGTCCGCGTGAACTTGAGTATACCTATAGGGGGAGAGAGGTTGTTAGGAGAGCTGTTAACCTTCATATGTGCGAAATCGTGGCACGTCTGATGCCACGTTTCATCCTCAAAATCTGAATCAATCCTGCTTCAGCCAAAATTCAGCCGCCGCCAATAGGTGGAAAAATCACCACAAGATCATCTTCAGCTAATATTTCATCAAAGTCGATGGCCCGCTCCCCGTTAATCATGACAATCTGTACATGCACTTCTCTGATACCAAGTTTCTTGATTAAGTCGTTGACCGTGTTGCCCTGCATTTCGATTTGAAAGAAATCACCTAGTTCGTTATCTTCCGGTGCGAATTTCCTCAAGGCAGCATATAGCTTCACATTGACCATCAAGAAGCTCACCCTGGGCGTCTATAATGGTTCTGCTAGGTTCTACTTAAGATGACCGCCACAGAGCAATCCAAGGCCAATCGGACGTAACTCGATACTATCACCTGATTCAACAATATCGTTTAGCTTAGCTGGTATCCCATTGATGTAGCAATCGCCAATTTCTGTCGCGGTTAATCCTATATTCGAGATTACATGGCCCAAAGATTCTCCTCGAATGGATTTTCGAATTAGAACTGATTTGTGACTTTGCTGATTGCCAACGACAAGTTCCGCAAGGCAATCATGAAGATGAATCTCTATCATTTTGATCTAAAAGAGAATTCTCAATTGATAAGCTCTCAGATACTGGCTAATTGGAATAAGAGTCTATACTAGGATGAGCCAACGGGAGGCGCTTCTTCCCAATCGAAATCTGACTCTTTGGACTTGCCATTCCGCTCAGGAGCCTCCTTCGGAATGTTCTCCGAATGAAAATTGAAGTTCAGATCATCGGCAGACACGCTTGGGGGCTCCTCAGATACTTCAGCCTTCACACCAGTGAGTTCCTTTATGCTGTCAATCATCTCGCTCAAATTCCCGCCTTCATCGGCACTCAGCTCACCCGATGGAAAATACTCAACCTCTGGCAAGCCAAGTCTATCCAACACGTATTTGATGACCCGCCTGGTAATTTCCCATCCCCGCTTGTGCATTATGCGTTGTATCTCATCGAGGACAGCCTCATACTTCTTGCCACTATACTCTATACTCTGTAGGAAATCTTCATCTCTTATCTCTATGATACTGGAACTAACTAGCACCTCGATATTGGTCCCCGGAAGTCGCACTTCATGTAACACCTGCAATTTCCGTGTCAGTGCTTTCACTAATAATATGATTCTGGATAAACCATCAGCGCCATTCTAATTTGAATTTCAAATAACCTAGCAAAGGTTCATTTTGCCCCGTAGTCTAGCGAATCTAGTCAAAAGATTGAGTGGTATAGAAAATGGACTCTCTTCTTGCATTATTGTTGCTGACTCCCCTGATCATAGGAGGTTTCTGCTCATCAAAAGGTGCTGCTAAAAGTGATGCTTCGTCTTCTGCCAGAACCTCGAACAAGGAAATCCCGTCTGAAGAGTATGTACCCAAGGTTGAGGAACCAGCAGCGAAGTTACAGGAACTCCCGATTGAAACGGTCGAAGGAATTGGTTCAGCCTTTGGTGCCAAATTGAGGAGGGCCGGCATCGCTACCGTAGAGGACCTTCTAGCAGCAGGCACGATTCAAGTTGCTAGAATTTGTGGTGTTTCTGAAGATATGGCATCAAAATGGCAAGCCATGAGTCGGTTCTGCTGGTTGGAAGGAATTTCAGAAGAAGATTCTGAAGCTATAGTAAATGTGGGCATTAGAAACTACAGGGACTTGGCTGATGCCGAGCCTGACATACTTCTAGCTGAGGTGACTCAAGCTGTCGCTGATGGTACCGTTGAAATCCCAAAAGGATATGAATTCACTCTAGAGAAGGTCGAGAAATGGATTGAAGTCGCTAAGACCTTCATCAACGAATGGCAAAAGCTGTAATAACGCATTCAGCCTGGCTAAAAGCTGATTTGCGTTTGTCAGGATTCACCCAAATGAATGGCTATATTGACCTATAATAGATTCGAATAGACGAAAATAGTTTATTTTTCATTTCTTCGAGGGCTTTCTGCTTGGTATCTTGTCGAATGTTCGACATTGTATCCAGATAGGTGTTGGCGTAAAGGGTTTGGCTGGGATGAAGAGAATTGCCGCTGTTGCATTGATTGTATTCTTTTTCCTCGCACCATCAATTGAGCATCCGACATTTCCAGCGCCATTAAGAGGATTGCGAGAGTCCTCAGCAGGAAATGACTCTAGCTATTTAGCTGAAGGCACAGGATCCTTTGAGGGCACAGGTGAATCATTACCCATTGATTTGAATGGTCTCTATTCTGGATATGGCACAGCTTCCTTTGATTCCTCTATGCCCGGATACCTAACGATGAACATTCCAGAAAGTTGGACTAGTGATCATCTGACTACAAATCTAGATGACCTGTCCATGTGGGTCGATAACGCACTGATTAATCCGAAGCTTGATACATATCACAATGAAAGATGGCTTTTCACAGGTACTGATTCTCAGTTCAACGGTGATAACTTCGATGTGCCTGATGGATGGACACTGGAGAAGTCAGATCCTGCGACAGGTTCCCAGCATCCTCTTCAGGGTACTTTCGAGCTATACGGCAGTCTTGGGGCAGGATATGGTGATACAATGGGGTGGGAGTTCGCTGGCAACTACGCAGGCACAACGCCTCTCGAGCCAACAAATGAAGTCTACTTAAGGCAACAGGTATTAGCTCCATGGAGAGAATTATACTCAGCTGAAATCAACTTCCTCTACTATGTGCGTAGCCTATCGGATATGGACAACGGCGTCCATCTCTTTGCGAGATTTGGGGATTTTGTGACCAAGCTTGAGGTGTTTGACACGGGGGACCCTGTAGACACATGGATTGAAGCTCAAGTCACTGTGCCGAATTCCTATCTTCAGACACTAACTGTGCCTAATTCAGTGCTGTTCGATATAGGACTTGGGACTGACATAAGCGGCCAACCCGGAGTCGGAGGCAGCCATGTGGCGTATATAGATGAGATTGAACTAAGACTCAATGTCAGACCCTTCCCCGAACAGATTAACCTGAAAGCCAACGGAGTTTCAGTAAAGGGTTCAACTGCAGGTTCAATTTCCCCCTATGTTCCAGATGGTGCCAATAGAGACTGCTATAGTAATGTGAGTTCAGGAATAGATCTCAACGGTCCTAGCGACAATGGTGTTTTGAATATGGGAGCGAATGCCCCAGCATTTCCTGACTGGAGTACAGCCTATGCATACCAAGTGGGGCTTCAGTTTCCTTTGGATGTCCCACAAGGCAGTGCGATTACTTCAGCGTATTTGGAAGTGGAAGCTGAAACTGGCGCTCAATATCTGACAGACACTTTTGATGGCAGAATGCGGATACTTGTTGCAAACGAGAATACAGTCACTGCGTTCACCACTGGTCTTCCCGAACTCACTGACCGCTACAACTGGGTTGATACTGATATTATATGGACTCCTAGTGACTGGACTGCAGGCACCAGATATGCCTCTCCTAACATCGCTCCAATTCTGCAAAAGGTTGTTTCTAGAACTGATTGGCAGAGCGGCAATTATGTCTGTATCATGCTTGAATATGCACACTCGACAAATGACTTGTCCTGGAACAACGTCAAAGGATCAAGCAATTATCCTCAAGCTGATCTTTCTAGGCTATTCGTGGACTATCTAGCTCCGGAATCTGAGGACATTGTATATAGCTTTGAAAAGAGCAAGACAATAAGCATTGACCATATGAAGGTGGCCGGCGACCTATATGATTTCCCGGTCTTGGTTGATATTTGGGATGCGGACTTGCATACTGTTGTTCAACCAGATGGGGACGACATCGGGTTCATGATCGGTCATGAAACTCTAGATCATGAGATAGTACTATTTGATCGTACAGGGGATGGGACTCGTGCTCACCTGGTAGCATGGGTACGTGTTCCATTTCTTTCATCAGCCAGGAACACAGACATTGTGATGCTTTACGGAAACAGGTATGTTGGAAATCAGGAAACGGTAGAAGGAGTGTGGGACGACGACTTTGTTGGAGTATGGCACCTAGATGAGGATCCCGCCGGCACCAACTTCGATAGCACATCATTCAGCAATGATGGGACGGGTGAGCCTCCAGGCAATGAGCCGGGCTATGTCATAGGGAAAATTGGTATGTCAGCAGAGTTCTACGGTGCGACTCTACGTCGAGTTGAGGTTCCCCATGGCAACAGCCTAGCAATACCAGGAAGTGTAACTGTTGAAGCCTGGGTGCGTACAAATAATACAGACATCTCCTCAGATGCTATCCTTGCAAAATGGAATGAGGTAGGCAATAGAAACTACTGGCTCGGGAAATTGGATGCTAGTACCCTGGCATTCTTCGTGGATGACACGCAGCTAGTGAGTACAGCGTATAGTCTAATTAATGATGGGAGTTGGCATCATCTGGTGGGTGTTGCTGATGCCACCCAGCAGAATCTGTATCTTTTTGTTGATGGTATCCTACAAAACACTGCTGCCTATACTGGTTCAATGCAGGTTGGAGACTCAGTCCTTCATATAGGCAATAATCCAGGTTCGGTAGGTCTTGACCAAGAATGGGATGGTCTAATTGATGAAGCGAGGGTATCTAAAAACGCTCGGACTTCTGAATGGGTCTTGACAAGCTACAGAAACCAAATCAGCCCATTGGCATTCTACAGCATAGGTCAAGAGAGCCAAATAGCATGGTTCGATTCAGATTGGAGTTATCGAAAAGCAGCCACAGTTTCTGCCGATGCATCTAATATCCCTGCAGGATATTCAGTCCATCTGACATTTGATCATGCGGCGCTAGTGAGCGAAGGAAAATCCTTGGCAAATGGGGACGACATTCGTGTAGTGTATTGGGATGGATCCCAATGGATCGAACTCGATAGGATGCTGGACACTGATTCGACTTGGAATAGTGATTCTACCAAGATATGGTTCAAGACACAAACATCAATTCCAGCGTCTTCTTCAGATTCGGGCTACTACCTTTACTATGGTAATCCTTTGTCTAGCTCTCCTCCAAGTGATAGCTCACGCGTGTTCTCCTTCTATGATGGGTTTGAGAGTGGAAATCTTGATGGCTGGAATGGTTCGTATACTGATATTGGTGATACATTGCTGGTTCTAAATACACCGCTCATTCCAGTCCACTCCGGCACCTATGCAGTCAGAGCAGATGTAGATAACCAGGCAGCCGCTCAAGGGATGGTCTGGTGGGATTTCAGTGACTCGATGAATCTACTTGCTCGAGTTCACTTCTACCTACCAGCAGGATTCTCAACCACCGATCATGTAACCATAATGCAGTATGTTGACACTTCGACTGGGTGGCAGAACCAGATTAGCGTTACAATAAAGGATGACATGACGCTGTATATGTGGAACGCAATCGCCGGGGAAGCCTATGGCTACATGGCTACAAGTACTATTTCCACAGGTTCTTGGCATATGCTAGAGATGCAGGCTCGAATCTCTGACACCAATGGCGAGGCGAGATTGTGGATGGATGGAAATCTCGAGATTGAGGAAACAGGCAGAAACCTCGGGACCGAGGGTATTGATAGATTCTGCACAGTGTTCTATTGGGCGTCCCCGCAGACGGAGCCTAATACGATTTATGCAGATGATGCATTTCTTAGGCCATTTCTGAGCCCTGAACCTTCCATATCCCTTGGTCCTGAATTGACACAGGCAATTCAATTCAATTTCAGGAAAGACATAGTTATTGACCACACAAAGGTAAATTCGGACTTGGAAGACTTCCCATTGCTGATTGATATCTATGATGCAGACTTGAAGACTGATGTCCAGTTTGATGGTGATGATATCTTGTTTCTAAAGGGGAGCTGGATTCTACCCCATGAGATTGAGCTCTTCGACCCAAACTACAATTCTACTCATGCCCATCTTGTCGCTTGGGTTAAAACTGACCTCTTGTCTTCCATGGATACTGTAGTTTCAATGTATTATGGAAATCCTTCGGCTGTGAACCTTGAGAATCCTATCAGTGTGTGGAGCAATTCATACGGCGCAGTCTGGCATATGAATGATGATCCAACTGGAACGATTTATGATTCGACCTCCAATGATAATGATGGCACTTCTTCAGGAGGTATGAGTTCAGGCGACCAAATAGCAGGGCAGATTGATGGTTCTCTGGATTTCGATGGGTCTAATGACGGGGTGAGTCTTCCTGGTGTGGTCATCGGAAACGGTGCGGCTTGGACAATCTCAGCTTGGATAAGAATAGGTGCCGATACAGCAGACCAGCGGACGATATACAGTGAGGGAGACACAGGTGTATCAGACTATCTCTTCCTATATGTAGATGACACTAATTCAGAGGTGCGATTCTATTCAGAAACAGAAACTGGCTATTACGCGCAAGTGATTGGCTCGACCAACGTAGAGGATAGCCAGTGGCACTTCGTTACTCTTGTTCAGCGGTCGAAGGCAAACCGTGAGCTGTACATCGATGGCATTTCCGATGGAAACAGTACGCAAGATGCGGGAACATTGACCACTGATAAGGCAAGTATTGGAGTCTTGGATTATATCTGGGGGGCTGCAGATTGGTTCAAGGGAACGATTGATGAGATCCGCATTTCAGATATAGCTCGTTCTGCTGACTGGATTACAGCTGAATTCAATAATCAATATAGCACTGCCAGTTTCTTCTCTATTGGAAGTGAAATACCTCTATTCGAAACAGTTGGAGGTTTTCTCTACCACAAAGAGATCGTAATAGATCACACGAAAGTCGATGCCGACTTGACAGACTTCCCGCTATTAGTCGATACATATGATACAGACCTCAGATTTGATGCCCAAGCTGATGGTGACGACATTGTGTTCACAAAAGATGGCGTGGTTCTTCCACACGAGATTGAGCTTTTTAATCAATCATATAACTCCACTCATGCTCATCTAGTAGCTTGGATTAAGACCGATGTTTCATCAACAGCTGACACAACCTTGTCCATGCTCTACGGCAATCCAACCTACGATAACTCTGAGAATCCCAGCGACGTATGGAGCAACAACTATGCCGGCGTGTGGCACTTGAATAGGGCGCCAAGCGACGGTACACCGGGAGGGGCCAAGGACTCGACAGCCAATGGCAATGACGGAACTCCATTGAACTTCCAAGATGGGGGCGGCGGGTCTACTGATGCCGCGGGGCAGATTGATGGAGCTTTTAGCTTTGGAGGAGACAATGACCATGTCACTGTGTCCAATCCAGTCAACACCGACCAGGCAAGCCAGATAACTATCTCTGCATGGGTGAAAGTTGATGAGTCGGTTGGAGGAGAAGTAGTGACCAGAGGGGATAGCTATGCGCTTAGAGTATGGAGTAATGGTAGAGTACTCTTCTTCAAACGCATTGCCGGCTCATGGGTGAATATGGCTCCTATGGGGGTGAATGTGACTGGAGATGGTTTTCATCATCTTGTTGCTGTTCAAAGACCAACTGGTATGTTTCTATATATCGATGGCCAACAAGTAGACAGTAATGGAGATACCAATTCAATCATATACGACCTCGGCAATGATTTAGAGATTGGAACTCATGGCAACGGCGATACTGGATACGAGTTTCTGGGCATAATAGACGAGGTTCGGGTTTCCACTACTGATCGTTCTGCCGCTTGGATTTCTGCTGAATATGCCAATCAGAACAATCCGCAGGATTTCTATTCGATAGGAAGTGAAGTCCTATTTCAAACTCAGGGATTTGCTAACAAGAAGACCATCACTGTCGATAGTAGCAAGGTCCTAGCAGACGTTAACGATTTTCCACTTCTAGTCGAGCTTTTTGACGAGGATTTGCGTGCAAAGGTGCAACCTGACGGTGATGACATCTCATTCCGAATTGGGGATCTTGTTTTGGATCATGAGATAGAAATATTCGATCAGACTTACAGCCCAACTCATGCACACTTGGTTGCATGGGTACGTATACCGTTTCTCTCATCTTCATTAGACACTGAAATTACAATGCTTTATGGTAATCCCGACGTCGGCAGTCAAGAGAATCCAGCTGGTGTGTGGTCTAATCGTTATGCAGGCGTATGGCACCTATCGGAAGATTCTGGGAATGCACTGGATTCAACATTGCATGGGACACAAGGAACTCCTAGTGGTGGAATATTGCAAGGGACTAGTGGCTATATAGGTCAAGCGTACTCTTTTGATGGAATCGATGGAACTGTCAACTTTGGTGACCCATCTGATGGCCACCTTGATTTTGGAACATCTAGCTTCTCATACAGCATCTGGGTGAGAATAGATTCCAATACTGGAACATATCAGATACCCTTTTACAAAGGTGGGTCTTCCTCCATAAACGCAGGATATGACATAGAAACATCAAACGATGCGAGTTCTATAAGCTCGTGGATCAGTGATGGGAGCATAGTGAGAACTACTACCTCATCGCCCATCACATTCGGAGAATGGGTCTATCTCGTTGCTGTCGTCAATAGAGAAACAAACAGAGTCCTCATATTCCGAGATGGAACTATAACGGGATCTGGCTCATCATTGACAAGCTTTCAGAGTCTTAGTACAACACAACCATTTAGCCTCTCAAGGCCAGGATACGAGCTGGATGGCTTTATTGATGAAGTTAGAATAGCAATGCATCCTCTTGATCCCAATTGGATATACACTGAGTATCTGAATCAGAAGGATCCCTCATCATTCTATTCTGTTGGGGAGGAGTCAGGAACTGTCACAAATGAGGTGTGTGTTGGATTCACAACGAATTCAAATTCAGCTGTGTCTCTTTCTGCGACAATGGAGCTCAACATTAGCAGCGCTAGTCAAAGTCTTACAAATGATCTTTCGCCTGGAATAAGCTATTCAGTCGCTAATGGAACTCCTCCGCTTTGGACTGCGAAAATAGAGCTGGCGGCACCGATTGGTGTGGATTATCTGGGATTCAGCATCAATTATCCTACAGCGGAATGGAAACCGATTGCAGTTACAAGTCCACTCGGCACCCAGAAAACGGAATATGTGGATTGGATAAGATCGGGACAAGGACTCACAGTCTTTCCCCGTGCCGCAAATATGCATGGCATCTGGAAATTAGAGTTCCAGGATAGAAACCAAATCATAAATCTTGATATGGGTCTTTCAGGAGGGATTTTCTCTTCCACCGGAACATTCGCAGTAGGAGATTCAATTCGTTTTCGAAGCCTAGCTCCTTCCATGTTTGGGTCAATTACTTCTATTGATTTGCTGGATCCATCTGGAGCTATCTGGCATTCAACGGAACCCGCGTATCAAGGATTGCCATTCTCTCTTCCATTCTCACATAGAAAATCCATTGTTATTGATCACAATAAAGTTGCATCAAGCCTTGAGAACTTCCCTGTTCTCATTGATCTATATGATACTGACCTCGTCACAGATGTAAGACCTGATGGTGCCGACATTGCATTCGCTATTGGCGACCTTGTCTTGGACCACGAAATCGAGCTGTTTGACCAAGATTTCAATGGCACACACGCCCGCTTGATTGCTTGGATAGAGGTTCCACATCTTTCGGCCAATGCAGACACTACAATATCAATGTACTATGGGAATCCATATGCTCCAAATCGAGAGAATCCTGCAGGCGTCTGGGACTCGAACTACGCAGGGGTATGGCATCTCGGAGAGATTGGGACTGGTCTTGCCAATGAGTATGCTGACAGCAGCATCTATGCCAATCATGGACAAGGCGGACTGGGGAATTCGAGCTATGTTCCCACACAGACACCCGGAGCTATTGGCTTTGGACAGGACTTTGTTGACCACTTCATTGACTGCGGAAATGACACAAGTCTCGATATCACCGGATCCGAAATCACTCTCCAGCTCTGGATGCAATATCCTGCAACGCATCCAAATATGGGCCCTCTTAATCACAAGGGATGGTACAATGGCTATCGACTGGTTATGCCGCAGAATAGTCAAAACATCAATTTCAATCTACATGGCAGCGACTATTCCTTGGGAACGTCCCAGAGTTTCGCACCAAATGAGTGGCATCACGTGGTTGCGGTCTATAATGGCACCCATATGCGATTCTATATAGATGGAAATCCTGATCCAGCATCCTTGGAAAAGAATGATGACATTTTATCGGCTCTGCCTGAACCATTTAGAATCGGTCATGGAGACCATCCAGAAGCTAAGGCTTGGTCATTTCCATGGCTAGGGCAAATCGATGAAGTGCGTGTATCGAGTGTAGCACGCTCAAGCGATTGGATTTGGACTGAACATCAGAATCAGGCAGATCCACAGAGTTTCGTTACAATTGGTTTGGAAGAATCCATTGGCAATTATACAACGTCCGACATCAATCTTGACGCCTCAGCGTCAGAAGGTCTTTGGACTGCTAGAATAAGATATAGGAGCAGCACAGGTCTACCGGGCGGGAGTGTAGGGACCCTCAGTAGAAACTTCATTGTAACTCATTCAGCAGCGATTGGTCTTACAGCTCCATCAGACGCGCTCTCTGACCATATTGCCTCAAGAGAAGCGGGTGATGAGGTGTATTTGGAGGTTGAACTCATAGATACAGTGACTTCCAACATTGTGACTGGAGCCACCGTCACAATAAACTGGACTGTTCTAGGCACACCAACATTAGTCCAATTGAATGATTTCGGAAATGGTCGATATGGAAAAACACTGAACACTTCTGATCTAGGCGAAGCGAGAAGATGGAGGATTGAATTCAGCTCTTATCACCAATACTACGCAAATGCAACAGAGTATGTGGATATTGATCTCTCGCACAGGAGCTATCTCACGTCTATGCCTCCGAATCCCATTCCCTATGGTGAAGATTTCATAGTGAAGGTGAATCTTAGAGATGCTTTTGATAATTCACTAATCAGTGGAGCGACAATCACATCAAATGGAACATTCTCATTATCGCCCGTTGATTATGGAAATGGGACCTATCTGATTTCAATCAATAGCTCAGGGTATAACATTGGTACTCATGTCTTCAGGATAACAGCCGAACCTATTGATCCACTGGTGATGTCGTGCTTTTTGGATGTCACATTTACATATCGGACAATCAAAACAACTGCAATTACAACCGGTTCAAATCCTGCTGAAGTCCCATATGGTCAAACAGTCAATACAACGCTTCAATGGTATGATAATGACAATGGAGGTATTGGGATTCTTGGAGGCACGATTACATCAACGGCCTCTCTTCAATTCATTGACCTTGGCGATGGCAGCTATGGAGTCACAGTCGACACAAGTGATTACGCCTTGGGAACGCATGTTATTCATCTGACAGTCTCAAAGCAGAACTATCAGAGTGCAACAGCCTCAATCACTCTGAATATAATACCTCACAGAACATCCTTGGGCCTCGAAATCAACTCCACCACACCTGTGGGTTCTCTAACCTATCTGAGTGTTTCATACATTGATCTTGATGGAGGTTCCAAACTCATCCCCTCAGGCAATCTTAGTCTCATACTTGTGGAATGGGTTGGAGGCTCAGACACATTCTTCTCGTATGGCTTCTGGCTTGACACGAGTGGATGGGCTGTCGGCATCCATGAAATCAACGTGACACTGCAAGCAATTAGCTCACCAAGATTCTACGACGATGCCCTCATAACAAGTCAAGTAGAGGTGCGGAAACTAAATGTATTCTTGACTTGGGAGCATCTCGACCCAATCCCCAACGGCGATGACTTCGAGATGTTCCTTCATGTGAATGTCACTGAACCCGGAACAGCAGTGGACGGAATTCCAATAAATGGAATTGCGTCAGGATACTTCTCCGCTGAAAATGATACAGGAAGCCCTTATGCCATCTCAGTGACATTTCTGGCAGATGGGCGTTATAGGCTGGTAATTGGAGGAGGAGCATTCTTCGAAGGCGACTATAAGATCACCATCTTCCTAGACTTCCTCCCTGCAGAAATTTATGAAGACACTCAGACACCCATGATCATTTTCACCTACAGGGCTACTCGTGCATCTCTCTCGTCACAGGAATATCCTCAGGTTGCAACTACCTACAACACAAATGTCACGGTTTCTCTTCATTACGTTGATCTCGATAGAAGCCTCAATATAACAACGGGATCAATAACTGCTCAGGGAGCTTCGATTGTTTGGCAGCACGTTGGTGATGGGTACTATGATGTGATCATCGTTGTATTCGGTTGGAATCAAGGCGGCCACTCAGTTAATCTCACCGCAGATGCAGTTGGTTATGAAGCTAAGACACTTGCTTTCGAGGTGATTGTGCAAATTGCATATGCGTATGCCCGTCCCACTGTGACATCTATTGATCTGCCATTAGGAGACACATACACTTTCTATGTGGACTATTGGGATATTACTAATGATGAACCAATCATAGGCGCATCATTAAGTCATAACTGGACTCATAGCCTAGCTGTATTCTGGACAGGATCTGAGTATAGGGTAGACTTCGCAAGTTTCGACTCTGATCCTTTGGGCAGCTATCTAATTCTCTTCAACTTTTCAAAGGGCCAGAACTATCAGTTTGGCTACTTCAATGTCAGCATTAATCTCAGAACTCACTATACAGAGTTTCGTTTGGGAAGTATTGTTGAACCAACCAGCTACGCAGGAGTGGTCAATGTTTCCCTTTACTATGGAGACCTCGACAATGATGTAGGCATTTGGTCATCCAACATTGATGTGTTAGTAAGAAACCAGACTGGAGTAATATCCTTCCTTTCTCTTGATAATGATACATCACTAGGAAGCGGATACTACATCCTACGCATTTCGGCTTCAGTCTTTGGATCGACAGGGCTCTATAACTTTACAGTCTACCTCAATTGGACTGGTCCTGGTCCGAAGTTCTTCAATGGAACGACCTCCGCTTCAGTCAACATAATTGGTGAAGAGTCCAAGCTAACACTCCTTGATTCACCCGGTCCAACTGCGTACTTGGAAAACATGAGCTATCTCTATGTCTACAGTGAGCTCTATAGTGGGGACGGGATATCCAACTACACAACTCAGGACGTCCACGTCTATATCGTGTTTGTTGGCGAGTCTATCGATGATTCTTTGATAGATATTGGGGAAATTGATCCTGTTGGCAATCCTGGACAATACACTATCCAGTTCAACAGCACGGTCTTTGGTAAACCTGGTTTGTTCACTATGATTGTATACTTTAACTGGTCAGCCGGAGTAGCACCATATTATCCGAATAAGACCAGTGTTGTACAAGTAAGAGTGACAGCAAGGAATACATTGCTGTCAGTTAATCCTCCAGATAGTACGCCATATGGAGTGAATGCAACCCTTAGCTTTACCTTTGATGATGCCACAGATGTAATTCTTATGCCGATAGCGAAGCAACCTCAGATGAGTGTAGTTCTTAGTCTTGCTGACTATTCCCTTTGGTACAATGATACGACAATGACCTTCCACATTTCATTCAACACAAGTGTATTGGGAGCGTCAATTGGCTCGAAGTCATTCACGATCTCTGTCAGTTGGGTAGGGACTCCATTTTATGCGAATGTTACGAACCGCGTTGTGCTCATTACAGTACTCTATAGGGAAACAGTGATTGAATATCCAACTCCTCCTCCAACTCCCTTTAAATCAAATCTGACTCTCACTGTGAACTATCTCGATGTTACTGAGAATCCATCAGTGCCAATTGATGGCTGCACTATTACTCTGGAAGACAGCATTGGCACAATACCTGCTGTCTATTACTCAGTATTGGCGCTTGGCGGAGGGGTCTATGAAGTAGAGTTCAACACGACTTACTTCACAACTCCAGGCATATATGATCTGACAGTAGTAATTGTATCTTCTAATTTCTACATCCCTGAAGCCTCCGCGACAAGGTCACTTCAGATTCAATATCGACTCACAACTCTTACTGCAAATCCAATAGGGCTTATACCATTCAACGACTCACTCAATGCAATCCTGCAATATCAGGACCTGCTAACTACGGAGAGCATTGGAAACGGCAGCCAACCCATTGGAATAGAGATTCTCAATGGAAGCTCGTGGGAATTCGATTCGCAGTGGAGATCATCTTCCCAAGACTATCTTGTCGTCATAGAAACCTACAATCAGATGCTGGAAATTGGCAAGCCCTATGTGCTTCTCATTAGAATGAGCTATCCTGATGTTGCTCCATTTTATCGATGGTCAGACGTCTATTTATCCTTCGAGCTTAGGTATAGATCATCATCTCTGCAGCTAACTGATTTTCCAATGCCTACGGCCTATCTCGATCTAGTCAATTTCACAATACTCTATCAAGACCTAGATTTGATTTCGGGTATTGAGAATGGGGAGATTGACATCTACTATGGCATCACAGAACTCGTAGAGGATATTGAGTACTTTGTAAACGCCATTCCAGGCGGAGAGTATTACATTTCTATTGACTCAACTTCACTTGCCGGACTTGGATCTCATATTGTCCAGGTGAGAGCAAATTGGCTGCTGGGAGCACCCTATCATAGAAACTCATCACTCAGCGTTGGATTAAGCATTGTTGAGCGTGCTGCGAGAACTGACATAGTAGTGCCGCCAAACCAAGCTGCCTACCTAGACAATCTAACCTTCTCTTTCAGATATAGCGACGTCAGTAAGGACCAATCAATATCTATCACCAAGAGTCTTGTCACCATCTTCAGTGGTGGAGTCCAGCTTCAGCAAGATGACTTCAGTTTTGTCGAAATTCTTGGAGACTATTATGTTGAGATAAACTCAACAATTCTCGGAACTGGACTTGTATCCAACTGGAATCTGACATTGGTGGTCAATTGGAGTCCTCTTGTTGCACCTTTCTATACTTCCGACCAGGCGTCTA
This sequence comes from Candidatus Hermodarchaeota archaeon, assembly GCA_048885865.1. Taxonomy (GTDB): domain Archaea; phylum Asgardarchaeota; class Thorarchaeia; order Thorarchaeales; family Thorarchaeaceae; genus SMTZ1-83. The sequence goes on along the minus strand of JBHLLF010000008.1, from coordinate 74,602 downwards.
TGAGCATCACTACCACCAATCGTATCGGCTTGGTTACTTTAGATCAGCCTCCTACCGTCCCCATAGGAGACAACATGAGTCTGATTGCCACTTTTGTGGATGAAGGAAATGGCTTGGCAATAAGTGGGGCACTAGTAGATTTCGATTGCCTTAATCCCTCGAATCTTGTTGAAAATGTCGACTTCTGGGTCTTGAGAAACACTCAAGGGGAAGGATCATACGAGATTGTCGTTGATTCGAATGCTTTGGGATCATCAGGAACCTTCACATTTAGACTGAAACTGCTATGGGACTCTGGAACATCCCCATATTACAGAAACACCACGACATTGTACCTCACCGGATCTGTGAGACTGGTTCAAGCACTTCTCACTAATGATATACCAAATCCATCGATTGTGCCGCTTTACTATAACTGCTCAGTGGTGCTTAATTTCACGGACCTTGATCATTCTGTGCAAATCACTGGTGCAGAGGCTGTTGCCAATGTGCGGTATAAATCAACTGGATTGGCCCCATCCATTTGGAACATCTATGTTGTATCTCCAGGAGTCTATCAATTAACTGTAAACTGCTCAGATGCAGCAGCTTCAGGGACAGATGCTCTAATTGTCGAGATTGACCTCTATCCCTACCAAATTGCTGAACTGCAGATTCCGTTTCAGATCAGGCTTCGAGATGGCGAGCTGATTGTCCGTTCGCAAGTGAACAATTGGAAAGGAGAGAATGCGATAGTGGTCCTTGAGCTTGTTGATAGAGATGCCTTTGATATGCCACTTTCCGGTGCATCTTTAGCTCTATCATGGGCTGATTCTTCTACCTATGTAGACTTGGGAAATGGTCTTTATGAAATCACTTTATGGAGCTCCGCTCTTAACGCGGGAGCCTACACTCTCCAAGTGGCTGGCAGCCTGTCTGACTATTTCATATCCGACATAAGTGTGAATATTGAGGTTCGACCAATCCCAGCTGAGTTAACTCCTACTTCAAATGTTCCAGATGTATACTGGGGTGAGAATGTAACAATCTCAGCTATCTATAATGATACATTGCATGACTTGCCAATATCTCTGGCATCACTCACCTATGAGTTTGGAACACTGGCAGGCTCGCTAAGCGAGAATACACCAGGCAACTATTCCTTTAGCCTTGACACAGGGAGGCTTGCATGGGCGACCACCTATGTTGTCATAATAACTGCTTCCTATCAGAACTACCAAACAGCAACAGCTCAAGTCACAGTCAATGTTCTCAAACTACCAACAGAGATGACATTGATGGGCGGACTTCAATCCCAGGACCTTTACAGAGGTCAACCTGTAAATGTCACAGTCTTTGTGAATGACACCCACAACGGTGTTCCATTATCTGGTGCATTCATTGAAGCGTATTGGAGCGACACTCCGGGTGCGCCGTTCTATATTCCTGCAGTCCCCGGTGAACCTGGCTACTACTCGGGGTCGATGAACACAGGGGCCAAGGACATTGGCACTTATACACTCAATCTCGTTTTGAAGAAGGACAATTACATGACAGCATTCGGTATAATATCTGTCAAGATTGTCCAAATAACTTCTACTCTCTGGTTGGATGCTACCACTCAAACTTATGTCAACAGAGCATTCAATTGGACTGATGTTGTCCGACTAGGGGTCTATGTTCTGGTGCCGAGTCTGAATCCAGGTGATCCATACTCTACAGGCCTATCAGATTGCCTTGTTTCATGGTCAGTGTCTGGGACATCCATAAATGGTCTCTTTGAAAATGGAACTCTACTTGGAGGACCAGGCTATTTCTATTACGACTTTGATACTGAGGACCTCAGAGCATCTACCTATACGATTAGAATATCTGCAGTGCCTACAAACAAGACATTCTCGGAAGCGTCCAACACAACAACACTGACAGTATTGCGTCTGAAGACCTGGGTAGGATCTCCAGAGACAGCAACTCACATATGGGGTTGGAGCGGCTATGTGAGCTTCACCTATTGGGACCTCATTAGAAACGTGGGTGTAAATGATGCCTATGCATATATTGAGTGGGATGGAGGCGAAGATCAGGCGTCATACCTCGGAAACGGGTCTTATTCAGTCTTTGTTAATACTTCGCTCGTAAGGCCAGGCACACATCCGATCATTCTCAATCTATGGAAGGAGAATTATGAGAGTGGAACAGGAGTGTTCAATCTTGTAGTGCTTAGCGTTCCCACAGAGATTGAGGTATATGCAGACGAAGTGAATATGCAAGAGGATGACCCAACGAATCTAATAGTCCCTCATGGGGATTTGCTTAATGTCATATGTCTGTACAACGATACAACCTACCTACGAGGAATCACAGGAGCGACATACCTAGAAGCAGTTCTCACACATCCCTCGATGATATCGGATAAGGAGAGTCTGCCCATAGCCGAACTATCTGGCGGCAATTATACAATAGGTTTCGATTCCAGCAGATGGTTTGTAGTCGATGAGCCCTATCATCTGATTGTAAAAATCGGACTTGAAAACAGAACTACAGCGACTATCAGTGTCTATATCACCATAGTAATCGTTCCAACCACACTCATATATGACGGGCTTTCCTCGATAAGTCTCTCCTTTGGTCAGACGCATGAAATTCGAGTAAGGTATATCGACATCTGGCCAACTCATGGTAATGCTGGCATTGAGAATGGAATTGTCAATGCTACGAGTTTCAATACAAGATATGTTATCATCCGTTCGAATGAGTCTGACGCGAACGGAGGCGGCTGGTACGTTATAACTATATCATCTCAATTTGAAGAGGGAAGCTCCGTAATCAGGATTATCCTGTCGAAACAGAATCACCAATCATCAGAATTCTCAATCACTATTGCAGTTGAGCCAAGTTCCACCGACCTACTCATACAGAGTGCAATACTATACGGCTTGCCAACCATTGCAATCGTTATATTAGGCGCAATTCTATGGTCAAGAGTCTTCAGACTACCTGAGATGCTGAAAAAACTGAACAAGATGATAAAAGCGCTCAAGCACGGAGTGGTTCCTAAGAAACCTGATGGCATCAAAGATCGACAAGAAATCATCGCTGCTCTTTTCAATGAAACCTGCGCAGGAGTTGGAGTCACAAAGCAACCAGATGCAATGCCCAGATTCTCAGTCAGGATTGATGTTCCCGAAATAGAAGAACTGCTCATTCAGCTGACCATCCTTACGGATATGACACCCGGAGAACTTGAGGACTTCAGGGAAGAAGTTTCAAAGATGAAGCTTAGTGAACAGGTCGCTTTCACCAAAGAAGTCATCACTCAACAAGCAATAAAACAGGCGAAAACAGAAGGCAAATCTCTAGAGCGTTTCTTGGAGGACCTTGCAACTCAGGCTCGTGCAGTGATTGAAGGAAGACCCCTGATCAGGGATGAAGGAATTGGAAAGAAAAAACCTGCGAAGCCAATTGATGATGACGGTTCCACAGAGGCGGATGCTGATAGACTATCAGAATCCGAGTTGGCAAAGCTAAGAAAACGGCTGATTGGAGCAGGTCTTCCAGAGCAAGAGATTGAATCAATTATGAAACAGGTAGCTAATCTACCAAGAAGTCTTGTGGATGAATTGGTGAGAACCGTTCTGGGTGATGGGGGTGCAGAGCCATGACGAGATCATCGATTGCAAAGATGCTCATGGTCATCATCACCGTATTATTGGTAACAGCTCCCCCGAGTATGAACTCGGTCACTTATTCATCCCCCCAGAATATGTTTGTGCCAACAACACCCCGTTCAGGAAGCCATCTTGTTTCAGAGGGCATATCAGCAACTGGAACAGGTGCCGCACTTCCTGTAACCTTCAGTGGACTAGTCACTGACTCCAGGACTTTTTATCTCGATTCCGGTACCAGTAGCTCCTGGAATTCATACACTCCTAGTGATTGGGAGAAAGATGCTGTTGCTGTTAGAATTGATGATTTGCTAAAGACCACAGACAACATGCTAAGCAATGGCTTGCTCAATGACTACCACGCCGAGAAATGGTTGGGCTATGGATACAATAGTGAGGATATACTGGTCCCCAATAGCTGGACACTCACAGATAATGAAGTTGGGGGAGGGTCTGGACGCAATGCCCATCCTCATCATGGCATGTTCGAACTCGTGGATAATGCTGGAGCTGGATATGAGGATTCTATGGGTTGGATTTTGGAAGCAATCTGGAGCAGTGGCAATTTGCTCTCATCAAGTGATGAAATCTATCTAAGCCAGACAGTACAGGTAGCGGCTCAAGATGTCACATCTGCTCAGATAAAGTTCCTATACAATCCAATGGCGACATGTGACCTTGAGGACCAGACATACTTGTTTGTGAGATTATCGGGCTATGAAGTGAAACTTCATGTCCTTGAACCTGGAGACACGTTGAATTCTTGGCTTACTGCTGAAGTCGAAATACCATCCATAGCATTCGAGTCCCTATCCACGACCAATGCGCTCACAATGTCTATTGGTCTTGGGACGGATTTGTCTGGAACTCAAGCAACCGGAAGGACCAGCAGAATATACATCGACGAGATAGAGCTGGCTCTTGACATAGTTCCTTTCACAGAGAATATTGAACTCAAGACAAACGCGACAGTCTTTGAGAGCTATGATGCTTATAGCATATCACCATATGTCCCTGACAGTCAATATATTGCCGGAGAGTCAAGCAGAGACTGCCGGAGCTGGCCAAGTACTGGTGTCCATCTAGATGGTCGTCTTGGAGATGGCATCCAGGAAGTAGGTGTTTATGGAGTCAACGCAGACTGGAGCGATGCTCAAGCCTATGAGATTGCATTTCAGTTCCCTGCTGAGGTGCCTAGAGGTGCAGTAGTTACATCAGCAAGACTTGAGTTGGAAGGCGCAGCAGGAGCCTCTGCAAATCGAGCAGGAATGAGAATCCTTGTTGCAGATCAAGACAATATGGCACCATTCACTCCCGGCTTCCCCGTACTCAAAGATCGATATCAGTGGGTGGACACAAGTGTCGACTGGTATCCGACAGGATCGTGGACTGATGGAGTGAGATACAGTTCTCCCGACTTCGCTGCATTGGTTCAGCTCGTTGTATCCCGTGAGGGTTGGTATGATGGCAACTATCTCTGCGTGATGTTGGAATATGCTGGTTCAACAGGCTATCAGGACTACAATAATGCGAAGGGTTCATCAGACTATGCGCAGGAAGACCTTGCGCGCCTATATATCGACTATATAATACCTAGTTCTGACCCTCCCGCTCTGGAATTCGAAGGAGATTTCACCACACTAGAGTTCACAACGAACTCAACTCAGCTAATCAAAGCTGATATAACAATGCTCGTTGAAATGAGCAGAATTTCAGACTCTTTGAGTGAGTCTCTAACTCCAGGCACATCATATGCTGCAGAAAACGCTTCTCACACCACATGGACTGCGAATGTGCTGGTTTCACCACCCCCGAATATGACAGATATTTCCTTCTCGCTCTCATACCCCCATCGCCATTGGGGAGTTCTCAGTATCAAAGATCCACTCGGAGTGACAAAGACTACTCCAGAGCATTGGACTAACGGAAATGGTGTCCTAGCAGTTCACTCGATTAGTGGATCTGAATATGGAATCTGGAAGCTCCAGTTTGAGCAGGACACTTCAATGATGGATGTTCAAACAGGCAAAGGTGGAGGTGCACTAGGAGCCACTACCTCATTGACCATCAATGAAGAGATTGAGGTGCGTGCATGGACAGCTTGGGAGGATGATGAACGAATAGAGTTTTCTTTGATAGCGCCTGATGACTCGATTTGGTACTCGACTTCGAACACCACTCTAGGAAGTTCATCCCATGTCTTGCCATCATTCAAGTACAGAAAGGTCATCACAATTGATCACACTCAAGTTGCCGCAGACTTAGTCGAGTTTCCGGTTTTGATTGACATACTAGATGCAGACCTGCACAATCCTGCAAAGGTCCAATCTGATGGTGATGATGTATTATTCGTTCAGAATGGCGTAATTTTGGCTCACGAGATTGAGGTGTTTGAACAAGATTATGATGCCACATATGCTCATCTCATAGCGTGGGTAAAAGCAAATCTATCGGGGTCTATCGACACGCCAATTGAGATGTACTATGGCAATCAATATGTTAACTCTCAGGAGAATCCCGAAGCAATTTGGAGCAATGGATACACAGGTGTATGGCACCTTGATGAATCACCCTCGGGGATTGCTGACGAGATTCAGGACAGTACACCTAACAGCAATGATGGGCATACAAGAGGATCCATGAACGACCAAGACTCTGTAGTTGCCAAGGTGGGTTATGGACTAGAATTGGATGGAACTGATGATGCCATCGTGATACCCGAAAGCCTCAGTCTTGATTCTCTAAGCGACATAGCAACTCTTGAAACTTGGATTAATTGGGCAAATGTCTCAGATGGCACCTACCAGAGATTGATGACAACAAGCAACAGGTTTCTAGAAGCACCCAATACTCACCATGATGGGCTTGAATGGGCCGTAAACGGTGCTGGAAACTGCTTCTTCTATCCATGGGGTGGCAATTCAACTAACTACAATTACGTTACAGCTCCATTCACAAATGGAATCTGGCATCATGTCGTTGTCACAATGGACTACAACTCAAAAGAAGTAATACTCTATATGGATGGCATACCGCTGACACTTCTAGTCGAACTTGTACCAACGGGTTGGACTCAACTAGCAAACCTCGACGATTGGATATGGGGAGGAAACAGCCCTCATGTTCCAGAAGGTAGTGCTCTAGCCACATTTGACGAGATACGGGTTTCCAGTATTGTTCGATCACCACAATGGATTGCCACAGAGCATGCCAATCAAGATAATCCCTCTGGGTTCTACAGCATAGGGTCTGAAACTCCTAGACCAACTTCTGAATTATCAATGCGCAAGATAATCGACTCTTCAGCTCCAGCTGGACTATGGACCATCGCTGCATTCCACAACACGACTGGGGTCCTTGGAGGTCATCTGGTAAGTATCATCGAACGTGAGTTCATAGTGAGGCATGATGCAGCAATGACACTATCGGCTCCGTCAGATGCACTTGGGGATGGCCTTTCAGTCAGAGTCGTTGGAGACATGATACAAGTTGAGGTTGAACTCAGAGACAGCCTTTCGTCTGACCTGATTACAGGTGCTGATGTTCTAGTCAACTGGACAATTTTGGGAGCACCAACCCAAGTGACACTCAATGATTATGGAACTGGCACCTATGGTATCGCCTTAAACACTTCTGACCTCGAAACCCTAGGCAGATGGAGAGTCGAAGTAGTTTCATACGATGAATACTACAATAACGCAACCGTTTACTTTGATCTAGATATTCAACATGAAATCCTGATAATACCTAGAACTACCTCAAAAACACCCTATGGGGATGATTTTGATTTCAAGATTGATATTCAGGACAGTTTTGATGCAACACCTGTTATCGGAGCTGTGATTACATCAAACGGTTCAATTCTCGACGTTACAGACTACAATAACGGAACCTATCAGATTCTGCTCGACGGGTCAGGATATGGAATTGGAAGCCACTATTTCCAGCTCAACGCGAATCCATCCGAGTCATATTTGCTTGGGAGTTCTCAAATTGTCTGCCTTGATGTCGAGAAGATAGAAACAATTCTCCAGTCACATGGCACCGATCCCGCTGATGTGCCTTGGGGGCAGGATGTCAATGTCACCCTTGGTTGGTACGATACTGACCATTCGCTCTTAGGAATTAATGGAGGAACTATATCGGGAGACTCAATTCTGGCCTGGACAGATTTGAACAATGGCAATTACAGCATAAGAATTGACGTTAGCGCGTACGCCCCAGGATTGTATCTCTTTAACTACTCAGTTTCAAAAGCCAATTACTGTGGCGCGAGTGTTAGAGTATGGGTTAATGTCATCCCACACAGGACCTATATTGTTGTCACTTACAATAGCTCTGTTCCCGTTGGAGCAGATACATACGTTACAGTCACCCTCCACGACCTGGATATGGGAGGAGCACTAATTCAGGGCAACTTCTCTCAGATAACAGCTGAGTGGATTGAGGATAATGCTGTTTATGGCACGATGCAATTCTGGATCCAAACGGATACTTGGATGCTAGGTAATCATATCGTGAATTTAACACTAGACACAGTCAGCTCACCCAGATTCTACTTTGATGCAAAAACAGCGATTGAGATCAGAATAAGAAAGCTTCAGGTATCCATGACATGGGAACATGTTGACACCTTCCCGATAGGAGATGATTTTGAGATATTCCTTCAATTGAATGTCAGTGATCCTGCTTCTCAGTTTCACGACGATTATATTGATGGGCTGACTTCCGCATATTTCTCGGCTCAGGATCAGTCAGGAACACCATACACAATTAAGACGCTCACCGACTTGGGAATGGGAATCTATTCGTTGACCATCGACCAGTTAAACTTCCCAGGCGGAAGTTACACAGTTCGCATTTTCCTGACATTCTCACCTGCAGAAGACTATAGAAGTATTCAGACACCAATCATTGCGTTCACCTACAGAGCTGCACGTAGCTACGTTTCATCACCAGATTATCCCGAAGCCATCACGCCATATAGCTCAAACATAAGCGTGACAATAATATACGAGGACATTGACCGAGCTCAAGGGATAGCTGGGGCAACGATTGATGCTATTGGTGCTTCAATAATCAGTGTCACGTACATTGGGGATGGAGGCTATTTGGTCCTTCTTGATACCGCCTCATGGAGCATAGGACTCTATGGTGTTGATTTCACAGCATCCGCACCAGACTATGAGAGTCAGAATATATCGATCTCAATTCGAGTCAGAATCATTCGAACATATGCAATAGGCACTGTCGGAACTCTAGATATTCCAGTAGGCGACTCAGCGTTCTTCTATGTAGATTATATTGACATGGATCACAATGTTGCTATAGATTTTGCAACTGGAATATGTAATTGGACAATTGCTCACTACACAATTCAATGGACTGGCGTTCGCTACAAGATCACAATCAACACCTTCGATACAGATGTTTTAGGCGACTACCTTTTACTGTTCAACCTGACAAAGAGTGCGAACATGGAAGTCGGACATTTCAGCATCGTTGTAACAATAAGGACAATCACGACGGAGTTTCGCCTCATTACGCTACCTGAGCCCACAACTCCAACTGGTTCAATCTATATCTCGGTATATTATGGTGATCGTGACCATTACACAGGAATTGTATCTGCACTAATTGAATGCACAGTCTTTAATGACACTGGAGCAGTTCTACGCCTATGGAGTAATGAAACTTCACCTGGCTACTACAATATAACTATCGAAGCATTCCAATTTGGTGGATTGGGGACTCAACATCTGAAAGTCATGTTCAACTGGACAGGAGGCATTCAGAAGTACCACAACATGTTTCTGGAAGTAGATGCAAGGATCATTGGAGAAGGCTCAATACTGTCACTCATTGATGCTGCCCTGCCTTCCCCATGTTTATCAAACATGAGCTATACGTTCCTATACGCTAGTTCCAGTTCAGGCATAGGAATTACAAATGAAACTGGCAATGTCCTTGTATCTGTAACATTCTCCGGGTTGATCATTGACAGGTCTCAAATCGATGTCTGGGAAACCGACAGAATTGGCAATCCAGGGTACTACTCAATTCGCTTTAACACGACTGTTCTTCGAAAAACAGGCCTTTTCTCCATGAATGTATTTATCAACTGGTCTAAGGGAGTTTCCCCATATTACACAAACAGGACCGATGCAATCTCAATCAGGATTCTACCGAGAGAAACCTTGCTGTCCGTTATTCCTCCCACAAGTGTAGCATATGGAGAGAATGCAACTTTTTCATTTTCATACGAAGATGTCACCGGCGGAACTTCAACAACAATTGGGTACAATGAGAGTGTAATGTCAATTCAGGTCAGTTTGTCTCAATTCTCTCTTTCATATAATCCAGTATCTGGAGAATTTACCATTTCATTCAACACAAGTCAATTTGGACCGCCCTTGGGAGAGAGAACATTCACGCTTGACATTACATGGCATGGAATCCCATTCTATGCAAACCACACTGGCCGGACCATCACTATGATTGTAACTGCACGACAGACCAGCTTATCATATCCTACTCCTCCTGAAACACCCTATTCGGAAAATGCAACCTTCACACTTCATTATCTTGATGTCACAGGAGCGTCGACAAGAGGAATCTTCGGAGCAACTATCGTATTAAAGAACGAATCAACTGTAATCCCGCTCGCGTACCATCAAGTCTTAGATTTCGGAGATGGAAGATATCGGATAGAAATTGACACCTCCTATTTCAGTCAGCCAGGCTACTACAGTATATCCGTGGAAGTCTATTCAAGCACATTCTATTTGCAGAATAAGACTGGTGTCAGAGTTCTATCTATCACATATCGACCTACGATACTGATCTCGGATCCAGTTAATCCAGTGCCGTTTCAAGAGTCGATTCGTATCATCCTTCGGTACCAAGATCTAGTGACTCTTACTTCAATATCGAACGTAACTGGTGCTCGAACTTATGTCAGCATACTAAACGGAACCGACTGGATATTCACCTGCACATGGCGCGATTCATTCCAAGACTATCTGCTCGTCGTAGAAACATACAATCAGGGTCTAGATATTCACAGACCGTATTTGCTTTCATTAAACTTCAGCTATGAAGAACAAGTGCCATTCTATACTTGGGCAAGCATCGATATTTCATTCAAGCTGACATTCAGAGACACACAAACTACACTAGAATCAGCTCCATCCCCAGCGCCCTATCTTGATCGGGTGAATTTCACCGTAGTCTATCGAGATTCCGTAAGCCTTTCAGGCATTTCTGGAGGAGAAATCATAATTCACCATGGCATAATTCAGCTTGCAGAGCTAGTAGATTTCACTGTGGATGACTTGATGAATGGGCAATACCTCATCTCGATTAAAACAACATCACTAGGAATTCCCGGAGCGAAGTCTATAGAAGTGACAGCAAACTGGACAGCTGGATCTCCATTCTATGGCGCCGCAGTTCTCAATGTTGGGCTTTCAGTGACTGGACGACCCACCAATGTAGAAATCCTCCTTCCACCTTCCCAAACTCAATACCTCGATAACGTTACGTTCCAATTTGCTTATGTTGATATTGAAACCGGTCAAGCGATTGCAATCTCCACAGACGAGGTTGCGATCTATAGCGGAGGCGTATTGCTAATTAGCTCAGATTACATGATAGCAAGATTAGGAACAGCTTTTGAGGCTAGCATTAATTCCACAGTTCTGAGTTCAAATCTTGTCTACAAATGGAATGTTACAGTTTTGGTGAATTGGAATGGAACATCCCCGTACTACCTTGATGATAGAACTGCGGTCCTCGTGACAACTTCAAGTCGACAAGGAGTGGTCAGCCCATCTCAAATCATTGCAACACCCATGGGAGATAATGTCACTCTGAATTTCGCATATAATGACAGAGATACTGGAGCTGCTATCTCAGGAGCAATAATTGGCTTCTCATGCATTGAACGACCTGCGCTTTTAGAAGGAATTGATTACTGGATTCTTGAGGGAGTTGGACCAGAAAGGGGAATCTACACTGTCCATGTGGACAGTAACGCACTAGGACAAACTGGACAATTCACTTTCTTGTTAAGTGTATCTTGGAACCCTGGTGTCAGCCCCTATTATGCAAACTTGACCGGCATCAGAATGACAGGAGTGGTAAGGTTGGTATATGCATCAGTATCTTATGATCTTCCCTCACCATCAGTTGTGCCATATCTTGAGATCGTTTCTTTTGTGCTGAATTTTACGGATATAGATCATGCCCAGCCAATTGGCGGTGCTGAAGCTTTCATCACCTTGGAGTACAAATCTACTGGTCTGGAGCCGCAGAGTTGGAATGTAGTTCCACTTGGCGGAGGTTTGTATAATATAACCGCGAATATGTCTGATTTGATAGCTCCTGGACTCCAGACGTTCATCATCAGAATTGATTACATGCCATACCAGAGTCTCCAGTTTGAAACACCGGTACAAGTTCGACTCCGAAATGCCATCGTGACTGGAACCATTGGTCCTACAAACTATGCAGGATACTCCACTTACGCTCTCGTCACCATCTCTGATTTTGATGCAGGAGATAGATCTCTTGATGGTGCAGACTTGGATATCGAATGGGGTGATGCAGTTGGGTGGATTGGTTTGGGAAATGGAGTCTACAACATCACTCTGGATACTACTAATTTGAACTATGGCACTCAGAGTCTGAATATCACAGCTACACTTGACTACTACGATATCCAGACACTAAGAATGTCAGTAATTCTTCTAAGTGTACCCTCTGACTTGGCGATTTCTTGGACTGGGCCGAGATCCTACAATCCAACTGAGATTTACTGGGGAGAAATGCTAGAGGTATATGCGGCATATAATGACACTCTTCGTGGAGTCCTGATTGCAGGCGCGCAGGTGACCTACTCGTGGGTTGGAGGAAATGGTAGCTTTTCCGGTACACTGATTCCAGGCAACTACACTTCCTTTATTGACACAATTCATGGTTCGACTACAGGCACTATGGTACTTACTGTCAGCGCAAGAGCTCCAAACTATCTTCTGGCAACAGAACAGATTGCATTCAGGTTGCTTCCACGGCCCATGGACTTGGCACCCGAGGGTGGTATGTATTCTTTCAATGTGAATCAACAAAGCGACAAGAACATCACAGTCTTTTTGGAAGACACGCTAAGCGGGATACTTGTTGATGGAGCTACCCTTCATGCAAATTGGGAATTTGGTAGTAACATTAGTCTAGTTGATGTACCGGGTATGCCGGGATACTACTGGTTTACTATATCCACCAAGCTTGCTGAAACGATGTCTTATCAAATCATTATCAGTGCCTCAAAGCAAAACTACACCTCAGCTTCTCTTGCTCTCACCATGACTGTCACGCAGATACTAATTGAACTTGAACCAGATGCCCTTACAAGCACATATCAATACACGTCAATTAACTGGTCGCAAGTAGTTAGGATAGGAGTGTATGTTGTAGTTCCAGAGGCGAACATAACTATTCCAACATGTAGCGTAACATGGTACTCCCCTGAATTAGCAGCAAATGGTACCCTCGTAAATGGCTCATCAATTGGAGGGCCGGGATATTTCTACTTCGACTTCGATACATCTCTTACAACAGCTACAATCCATAATTTCAGGATAACAGCCAATGCTATTGGACGTAACTTCACTGAGGCCGTGTATTCACTTGTGTTAGTCATAGGGAATTTGCCAACCACTACTCTTGCCCCAGGGTATATGAGTATCAATTGGGGATGGAGTGGTATCATAAATGTGACATATCAAGACCTGTATAACGGAGTTGGCATTATTGATGCAGACTCATCATTCTCTTGGGCTCTCGGTTCTGGTGTTCTTCAACATCAAGGCAACGGAGTCTATAGTATTCCCGTAAACACGAGCTTGGTGAGACCTGGAACTTATCGCATATCAATTGGATTTAGTAAGCTAAACTATGATGATTCTGAGAGTAGCATCACTTTTCGTGTCGAACCTGCGCCAACTGAAGCAGTGATAGTAGCATCATCCTATTATTTTGGGGATGAGAGCGGAACTCTGTTGCATGTTCCCTACGGAGAGGCATTGCTGGTGTCTATTCTCTATAATAATACATACCTGAACAGAGGCATTGCTGGTGCAACCATTGTTACGGCCCATTATTCTGGGCCGGGCTTCTTTGAAAGGGAACTTGAAATTCAAGGTACACCATTGGGGACTTACTCATTCAACTTTGATTCAAATGATTGGGAATTGCTTGACCAGTTTGTATTCACTATTGCTTTATCTCTTGAGAATCGAACTTCAGCCAGCTTAGTCTTTGAAATCAAGATCATCGAGATTCCTACAGGACTGGAAGTAATTGGCAGCTCAGTTCTATCAGTTCTTTACAACCAAGAGATATCTATCGAAGTGTTCTACTATGATACTTGGCCAGGTCATGATTCAGAGGGCATAATTGATGCCAATCTTGTAGTCACGGGCGACATTGATTCATATCTAGATATTACAAGTGTAACACCAGCTGGTGCTGATGGCTACTATATTATCACTCTTGTTGCATTGAGTAGACCAGGGACGGCCGAGCTCGATGTTGTCGTCAATAGGACCAACTTCCAAGAACAACGAATACGATTCACCATATCTGTAAGTCCTTCTGAAACCGATATATTGGTTCAGAACATGCTGGCCTATGGGCCTGCGTTCATTATCGCCCTCGCGTTGATTGGTGTGTTCTGGAGAAGAGTTCTTAAGGTTCCGAAAATGGTCAGAAGAATCTCCGCCATGCTAAGACAACTGACACGAGGGAAGATACCCAAAACAGACAAGACGATAAAAAGCAGACATGAGCTTGTTTCTGAATTATTCAACGAAATGGGTGACCCTATAGGTCTCTCAAGGGGAATTGAAGGTCTTGCAGCTGAACCTATTGTAATTGATATTCCAGTGATTGAAGAAATGATCATTGACCTTTCGATACTCACGGACATGACACCAGAGGAGCTTGAGGAGTTTAGACAAGCTGTATCAAAAATGAAGGGAAGCGAGCAAGTTTCCTTTGCCCGCGAAGTTATTGCACAGGAAGCCGTTCGAATTGCCCAGGAAAGGAATACGACTGTGGAAGAGGTTCTTGAGGAGGTACGTCAAGAGAGAATTAGCTTGATTGGTGGAGAAGTTACAGATAGCAGGCCCCTTGCACAAATATATGGAATAAGTGAACCAACCGAATGGGCAGAGGTTGAGAAAGCACCTGAGGCCCGGCTCACAGAGTCAGAGCTAGCTGAGATGCGCTCCCAACTCATAGCTAGAGGACTTCCAATTCATGAAGTTGATTCATTGATTGAACAAGCAAGACAGCTACCCAAGGATGTAGGGGAAATGCTGCTTAAGGGTGTAGGGCAAGCTGTTGACATGCATGAAACAAAAGAGGATGTAGCATATCTTACTGATTCAGAAATCGAAATGCTGAGGGTGCAACTTAGAGAAGAAGGAGCGGAACTCCAAGAGATAGAGAAGATTCTTGATCAAGCTAGGGGTGTGCCTAGAGCATTGGCAATGGAGCTGCTGGAAGGATTCAGAGAGGATCATGAAGTTAAGAAGAAACCAGAACCTCCTGAAACTATGACCGAGGATGAGCTGGTTGCGCTTCGAGGTAGGTTGTTCATCAAGGGAACACCAGAGGAAGAGATAGAGAATATCATAGAACAGGCCAAGAAGGTTCCAAGAGACCTGGTTTCGGAATTCCTTCAAGAAGTGGAGGGACTTGCCCCCGTAGACGAAGATGTAGTAGAATTCGAGGATAGGCTTAGTGAAATGGATATTGAGGACCTTAGAAAGGAATTGAAAAAGAGAGGACTCCCAGAGGAAGAGATAAAATCCATCTTGAAACAAGCACGTAACCTACCCGCAGCTCTAGTTGACGAGCTTCTGAAGAGCATTGATTCTGAAAAGAAATAGCCTTTCAAATAAGTCCGTGGAGAACTAGCATGATTCAAAGTGTACAGAATCAACGCTTAATGACATGCGATTCCACAGCTGGCATGCTTGGCCTCTCACTTGTCAGCCAAAGATCAATCATCGTGCTTAGTAGGTCGGAGATACCTGCACCTGTAATGCTGGAAGTTTCCATGAACACTATTGGATGAGCTTCGCCGTTTTCACCTAGTTCATTTGCCATTTTCTTGCAGAACTCTTCGCCTTCTGCTGTAGTAACTGGAGGTTCAAACTCATCGTCCTCACCGTATACGGGATGGTCTCTAAGGTCTGTCTTGTTGCCTACGATAATCATTGGAGGTGGAACCAAGAAGACACTGGTTAGTTCTTTAATCCAGAAATCAAGACTATCGAAGCTCCATCTGTCAGCTACTGAATACACAAGGACTGCAATTCCCGTACCAGTAAAGAACTCCTGGCGCGGGATTCTTGCTGCCTGCGAGCCTTCAAAGGTCCAGACATTTACCCCGACAAGGTTTTCATCGTGTTGAACAACATCCCGATAGACATAGGATAGATCTTCTGCTTCTTTGAGGTTGCATTCAAAGAGTATGCTTTTCACACCTACTTGTGCTTCTCCAAGGAACAGAGATTTTAGTTCATGGGAGTCTCCGAGGAGTTCGGGAGCTGGCTCCTCAGTTGGTCTGACATCCTCGAAAGATTCCAACTCACCCTCATCATCCCAGATGAACTTCGGTTTCTTGGTTTCTTGTTCTTCAGAGGATTTGGTTCTGGGTGTGGGGGTATTTACTGGAAGGTTCTCCCAGTGGAAATTGTAGATTAGCTTCACAGCTTCCTCACTCTGAGGCACATCATCCCAGATAGAGGATCTATCAAACGCGGGAGTTTCTGCAGCAGCCTCTGCTTCAATGGGAGCATCAGGAGTCACATCTATAGGCATAGTGTCATCAGGAGCTATGCCCTCTAGGGTGAAGTCGTCTGATTGCTTCGGTTTTATGACAGTGTAATTCTTTAGATCCTCAGGCACTATGGGCTCTGGCGTCGCAGATAGGAATTCATCCTTGAGGCTGTCAACAATATTGAGTGCTTTCGAGAGTTCAGTGATATCATCTTTCGTCAGTTCATCTTCAGACGGGAACACCTCAACATCAGGAAGGCCGATTCGCTTGAGAATGAATTTCAATATAGTAGTTGGAGCGTTGTATCCCCTTAGATATGCGAATCTTTGAAGCTCTTCGAGTACTTCCATGAAGGTCCGTCCAGCGTATTTGATTCGCTTCATGACTCCTTGATCAACAGCGAATATTTTGTTGGTCTTGAGACTTATGTCCATGGTAGTTCCAGGGACCTTCATGATGACGTCACACTCCACACAATACCTTATGTCATATAATAATACATTAAATTTTATGCTATTATATCATATTAATTCTTCGCTTATCTCTATATGTGCCAAAATGGGAAATTCTGACTAGCCAAACTCAATCTGGAGAAGCGCCATATATTGAAATGAATAGGCGATTATTCACCCAGGATTAAGATTGGATGAATCGTAGAGTGAGTGAAGGTCTTGATACACTTTAAGGTGACATTGGCAGATGGAACATCGAGGAAGATACCAGTGGTGCCGGACAGTTTATCCTTGGACTTCTCAAACGAGTCAATTATGGCAATCGACCTTGGCCCCTTGGACAATATGACCGGTTTGGAGGAATTGAATCTAGCCAATAATAGCCTAATGACCCTGGATTTGGTGGCGTTGGCATTCTGCAAATCTCTGCACAGCCTTAGACTCAATTCAAATCATTTACGAGTGATTGACATTGATTCACTGAAGTATTGCGATATGAAGCATTTGGACCTCAGCAACAATGCACTGTTCAGATTGGACTTGGAACCACTGGCTCAATGTCAGAACCTCACAACTCTGTATCTACAGGATAATCAAATGAAAGCATTAGATCTCACCCCGCTTTCTAAGTGTCCAAGACTTGAGGAGCTGAACCTACTTGGAAATGACATCATGCGACTTGACCTAAGTGCTCTTTTTTCATGTGCGTCATTGCACAAGCTTTCCGTTCCAGAGAAAACAAAACTCGTATCTTGGAGGGAGCCAAATATAGAGATTCTCAACCCCCCAGCACTTAACGCCTTGACTGACATGGGGAGAATCGAATACCTCTAGACGACGAGCCAAATCAAACCAAACAAACACCTAATATATTATATTCGTATATATTAACTCAAATCAATGTACAAGAATATCTTATCTTAATTTATTCGGTCAGTTCTGTTGGTCCCATCCCTGCATTGCTTAGTGGGAGTTGTAAACATGCGAAAGCCGGCCGCAGCGATGATGCTGTTTATCATCTTTCTCCTCCCCACAATCGGAGGTCCAGAGTTCGACCATGTCGTTCCATATTTGGATGCTACTGGGAATCGTGACTCTGAGTCAGCACCTTCCGATTGGCATGATCTTTCATCAGGGACAGGTGCACCCAGGCCTGTCGACTATCAAGGAATGACTGTTTCAAGCGGGACCTCTGTGATTGACGCAGACCATCCTTGGATTATTGGTGTCGACCCACCCTTGGGATGGAGCTCGGAGCAACTGGAAGCAGATCTTGAGCACCTCTCGATGTGGGTCGAAGATGTTCTAGTCAATCCAAATCTTGACGCCAATCACGAAGAGTTATGGATTCCCATTGATGGCTATCCAGAATACAACGGAGATCCCTTCTATGTTCCGAATGGCTGGACCATAGTAAAGAACGATGCACCTCCTAGCGGGACTCCACATCCTCAACACGGCTATTTTGAGCTCAACGGCAGGTCTGGAGAAGGATATGATGCTTCCATGGGTTGGAGGTTTGATGCAAACTATAATACTGGCGCTATCTTCGACCCAACCATGGGAATCTACATCAGTCAACAGATCCCTGCGCCTTGGAGAGAAGTCTACTCTGCTGAAATCACTTTCCGGTATTATGTTTCCAGTCTTTCTAGTATGGATGACATGGTTCATGTCTTTACTAGGGTGGAAGGCTATGTTACTAAACACCATGTATATGAAGTTGGCACACCCACTGACACATGGCTGCAAGCCAAAGCCACTGTTCCCGCTTCCTATTTGCAGTCACTGGAAACGAAGGATGCATTGCTCTTTGACATTGGTGTTGGAACAGACTTGAGTGGCAATCCTCCCGCCAGCGGGACCCATGAAATGTACATTGACGAGCTTGAGTTGAGGCTTCTTGTACGACCTTATCCAGAAGAGATTGACCTACTAGCAAATGGAGCCCGAGTGACGGGATCAACTGAAGGACGTGTTTCACCGTATGTTCCCGACGGGAGCAACAGAGACTGCTATAGCGCTGACTCGTCAAATTGGGGTGCAGGAGGCGTGGATTTGAATGGATACGATGATGGCGGCTACATTGACGTGGGTTGTGATTTGCTCACCCCGGGCGACTGGACTACCGCAGATCCCTATAATGTCGGACTTCAGTTTCCATTACATGTGCCACAGGGATCCACAATTGCATCTGCTGTCCTGCAGGTGGAAGCAGCCTTCGACTCAACTGGGCATCCTGGAATGCGAATCTATGTTGCAGATGAGGATGATGTATCTGCATTCACAACAGGATATCCTCTTTTGGAAGACAGATATGATTGGGTCAACACTAGTGTCTATTGGCGCCCCACAACGTGGCTTACCAACGGAAGATATAGCACGCCCGACTTGTCAGCTCTAATCCAAGAGGTGGTATCCAGACCCGGGTGGCAGAGTGGCAACTACATCTGTATAATGATTGATTACGCATACTCCACTCTGGATTATGAGTACAATAACATAAAGGGCTCAGCTGGGTATCCGCAGGCTGATCTTGCCAGACTGTTTGTTGATTTTACTGCGCCTGACCCAAGTGACGTCATTCCAAGCTTTAGATATAACAAGAACATAGTCATCGATCATCGCAAGGTTGCCGCAGACCTACAGAACTTTCCAGTTCTGGTAGACATTTGGGATGCTGATCTGCATCTAGATGTTCAGCCTGATGGTGATGATATCGCGTTTCTATATGATGGCCAGGTAATCCCCCACGAAATAGATGTCTTCGACAAGCTGGGAAATGGAACACATGCTCATCTCTCGGCTTGGGTGAATGTGCCTTATGTTTCTTCTACTCAGGATACCACAATAGTGATGGTCTACGGAGACGATGACCTTGGAGGCCAAGAAATAACTGTAGATGTTTGGGACTCAGACTATTCCGCAGTGTGGCATCTGAGTGAGAATCCAGCCCAACCTCAGTGGGACTCAACCTATGCTGACTATATGCCTCATCAACCACAGATATTGGATGTGACTTCACCCGAGAGTAGTGGCACCTCATATGGGAGCATGACATCAAGTGACCTCGTTGATGGAATCATTGGAGGGGCAATCGATCTTGAGGGGTCGAATGACTATCTAGATTTTGGCAATCCAACTGAGCTACAGTTGAATGGTGCTTTTACGGTGGAGGCTTGGTTTTATGCTGATTATGTTGACAATGACTATCTAGTGGTTAAATCAGGAGAATTCAACTATCGAGGATGGGATATCAGTTTTGATAACGATCCTAGCATCAGTCCTGCGGGATGGGTCATGTTTCGGTGGAGTCCTGATGGAGTAGCTACGGATCTTGTTGGATACGAACGCGTTGATACTGGCCAGTGGTATCATGCTGTAGGCGTGTTTAGCCCATCCGAATATACGAGGTTCTATCTGAATGGTAAGCTTGTTGGAGAGGTGACAAGTGGAGTCCCTGCATCAGTGAATGACCCTAACCGGCCTGTAAGAATAGGCCGAAGATCCGATAGTGCTGGTGCAACATCTTACTTTGATGGAATTGTCGACGAGGTTCGTATATCAAGCATTGCCAGGTCTGATGCTTGGATAAGGACACAATACATCAATCAGAGAAATCCTGAGCTATTCATTTCAGTTGGCGATGAGGGAGTCAATTTCCTCTACAAGAAGGACATCACAATTGACCACAGCAAAGTCGCGGGAGACCTTACGGACTTTCCTATGTTGATTGATATTTATGACACTGACTTGCGAACAGATGTTCAAGCAGATGGGGATGACATTATATTCACTTCTAGCAGCGGCTATCTTCCGCATGAGATAGAGCTATTCAATCAACAGCACAACTCAACCCACGCCCATCTCATAGCTTGGGTCAAAACAGACCTCTCTTCCACATCTGATACTATTATCTCAATGCACTATGGTAATCCATCGATAGGAAATCAGGAGAACCCTGCAGAAGTATGGCGCGCTGACTACGCAGGCGTCTGGCATCTTGGTGAATCCAATGGAGATGCTATAGACTCTACTCAATTTGGCTTGTCAGGTTCAGTAAGTGCAAGCGTGATTTATAGCCAAACCGGCATTGCTGGGAATTGCTATGAATTCAATGGTGTAAATGGGAATGTCAACTTTGGAAATCCCTCTGACAGTCATCTTGATTTCGGCTTGAACACCTTTTCCTATAGTCTTTGGGTTCGTGTTGATCAAAGCACGGGGAATTATCAGCTACCGCTATTCAAGGGAGGGACTATGACTACCGATGCGGGATACGAGTTTGAAACAAACACTGCAGGATCAGATCTAAAAGCTGAGGTTGCAGATGGAACAGTACAGGTCATTTCTGATTCAACCTCTGTGACATTTGGCCAATGGATATACATAGTAGCAGTTGTGGATGTTCCAGGAGGCTTTCTCCGATTCTATGCAAATGGTGCCTCAGTCGGATCACCACAAAGCATCAGTTCATTGGGAGATGTAAGTAGCTCTCAGAGCCTGCAATTATCGCCTTTTTCATATCCGGTAGAGGGCTTGATTGATGAAGTTCGCGTGATAAGTGAAGCTCGCTCATCAGAATGGATTCTCACTGAATACAGCAACCAATATGATCCATCAGGCTTCTACGCAGTCGGAGTAGAAGGATTCTCACAGCCTATTGAAGGTCAATATAAGAAAGACATAGTGGTTGACCATAACAAAGTCAATGCAGACCTTATGGATTTTCCATTATTGGTTAATATCTATGACATGGATCTCAAGACTGATGCTCAACCCGATGGAGACGACATCATCTTCAAAATGGGCACAAAACTCCTGTCGCATGAGATAGAGCTTTTTGATCAAAACTACAACACAACTCATGCCCATTTAGTTGCCTGGGTGAAAACCGATCTTTCCTCCACAATTGATACAACGATTGTAATGTACTATGGCAATCCTGCGGCAACAAATCAGCAGGACCCAGATGGTGTCTGGACTAGCAACTTTAGGGGAGTGTGGCATCTGAAGGAGATTGGCGATGGAACATCAGGTGAGTACAAAGATAGTAGCGCCTATGGGAATCATGGGAGAGGAGGGGGTGGAACGGCGGGATATGTCCCGAATCTGATAGCAGGAAGGATTGCGGGCGGACAGCAATTCGATGGCGCAGACGATTTCATTGAGATGCAAAACAGTGTGAGTCTTGATATAACGACGGACAAGATAACTGTCGGAGGTTGGATCTACTCAGCGGACATCTCGCCTAGTGGCGGGATTGCAATCAAGTCGGACGACTCTGGCAGCGGTTATTACGGCCTTACATTCGAAACCTCAGCTATCTGGGTATATACAGATGTTCCAGGGAATCCTCCAGACTGGAATTGGAATACAGGCTACAATATTGGGACAGCAGGGTGGCACTATGTCGTATATACATATGATGGCGTAAATCGTAGGCTGTACATTGATGGCTATGAACAGGACTACTCTGCAATGTCTGGAAACATCGATACTAACACAGAGCCCCTGATTATAGGTAGGCAAGAATGGACAGGAACTACGGATGGAATCATCGATGAGGTTCGTGTCGCTGAAATCGCTCGCACTCCTGGATGGATTCTCACTGAGTTTGAGAACCAGAATGATCCTGCTGGTTTCTACTCTATAGGAGCTGAACAATATATCCAGCAAATTGAGCTTACTTACAAAAAGGACATAGTCATTGATCACACGAAGGTCGATGCAGACTTGACAGAGTTCCCAGTGTTAATCAACATCTATGACACAGATCTGAAGACAGATGTCCAAGCTGATGGCGATGACATCGTTTTTGCTAAAGATGGCTTCATCATTCCTCACGAGATTGAGGTCTTTGAACAGTCCTATAATACCAGTCATGCACATCTAGTGGCTTGGGTGAAGACAAACCTTCTATCATCAACTGACACCGTAATTACGATGTATTATGGCAATCCGACGGCTGTAAATCAAGAGAATGCAGCAGGCGTTTGGGATTCCAATTATGCAGGCGTCTGGCATCTAAAAGAAGACCCCACAGGTGCGATTCATGATTCAACATCAAATTCGAATCATGGAACAGGCTATAATCTGCAGTCCGATGACCAAGTAGATGGACAAATCGATGGAAGCATCGATTTCGATAATAATCAAGATCACATCGATTGTGGAAGTGATAGTTCGCTGAATGTAGGCTCCAATGATTTCTCGCTGTCCCTGTGGTTCAAGTATGATGGTGTAGACATGGGAGTTCTTGCTGGAAAAGGTGCTGTACTTAACGCCAAGAGATATCGACTTAGCATAGAATCAGGTCCAGGAATGTTGATGGCGCAAATTGACGACAATACCGTAGCGAAGAGCGTCACCTCGACTTCTACATATGGTGACAATTTGTGGCACCATGTATCTTTGGTAAGGGATGGGAATTATCTTCGATTATACATTGATGGAGTAGAAGATCCCAATTCTCCAACGGATATTACAGGCTATGGTAGTCTTGACGAGTCAGAGTCCTTCTATATAGGCGCATTCCGTAGTGAAGTTGGTGGCACTATTGGCTATTGGTCCACTGCAAACACAGATGAAGTACGGGTTGCCAATATGGCATACTCGCCAGAGTGGATTGCGACCGAATTTAATAATCAATACGACCCAGCCAGTTTCTATTCCGTAGGCTCAGAAACATTCACGCAACCTGTGGAGTTCGCATATGAAAAGGATATAGTGGTCGATCATACTAAGGTCTCTGCAGACTTGACAGATTTTCCACTCCTCATTGACGTATTTGACGCTGATTTAAGAACTGATGTACAATCGGATGGCGATGACATCATCTTCAAGATTGGCACGACACCTTTGGTTCATGAAATAGAAATATTCGATCAGGAGTACAACTCCACTCATGCCCACCTAGTTGCCTGGGTCAAGACTGATCTCTCATCCACTATTGATACAACAATCACGATGCATTACGGAAATCCAGAGGCATCGAAACAAGAGAACCCTTCAGCTGTATGGAGCAATGGCTACGTTGGAGTCTGGCATTTGGGTGAAGCTAGCGGTAGTGTTCAAGACTCAACACCATATGGTCAAGATGGGACTCCGTTTGGTGGAGTTACTTTAGGAGTTTTAGGAAGAATAGGAAGTGCCAGCGATTTCGACGGGATTGATGGCTATATAAACATGGAAGACCCCGCAGATGGTCATCTTGATTTTGGCCTAAACAGTTTCACCATTAGTATATGGCTGAAGATTGATGCGAGCACAGGTTCTTGGCAAGCTCCTCTTAACAAAGGACATCCAAGTGGTCTTAAAAGCGGCTATAGATTTGAAACCAACACACTCGGACAAAACATTTACTTCCAGATAGGTGATGGAACTAGTTACGAATCTACTGGCAGTTACAGCGTCACATTCGGTGAATGGATGCATCTTGTTGCTTGTGTTGATACAAGCAGTAATACAATGCATCTGTTTAAAGATGGGAGTTATAGTGGAGATGTAGATATTAGTGGCATAGGAAGTGTGTCTAGCACAGACAACTTCACAATCTCACGCGGATTATCTTCTCCCAATCCAGTTGATGGATTAATCGATGAGGTTCGTGTATCCAACACCGCACGTTCAGATGGCTGGGTTATCACTGAGTACAACAATCAACTCAATCCATCCAGCTTCTATTCGGTTGGAGCTGAAATAATAACCCAACCAGTTGAGTTCGCATTCAGGAAGGACATTGTAGTAGACCATACGCAGATTGATGCCGACCTTTCAGATTTTCCAATGCTTATCGACATCTATGACACTGATCTCAAGACAGACGTTCAAGCAGATGGAGATGACATCATCTTCAAGATGAATGATGCTTTGGTTCCGCATGAGATAGAACTCTTTGACCAAGATTACAACCTAACTCATGCTCATCTGGTCGCCTGGGTCAAGACTGATCTCTCATCCACTGTTGATTCAGCAGTTACAATGTACTATGGCAGTCCCCAAGCATCAAATCAAGAGAACCCGAATAGTGTGTGGAACGACAATTACATGGGAGTCTGGCATCTGGGAGAAACCAGTGGAGGGAGCGGAGCATTCAAGGACTCAACTTCCAATAACAATCATGGAACTGATGCAGGCGCCCCCACATTAGGAATAAACGGACCAATAGGCAATGCAATTCTATTCGATGGGGTAGATGACTCAATCAATTGTGGTAATGGGCCAAGTCTGAATATTGCTGGTGATGTTGTGACACTTGAAGCGTGGGCATACCTCAATGAGGACATAGGGCCTGGATGGGGCTCAGGGATTGTTGTTAAGTATGGCTCATACGAAATCTTTCAAGATTGGGATGCAACTAGGAGAATCACATTTAGTGTGACAACAACCGGAACTGGACAGACCTGGATTGCCCGGACCAATAATGACATCAACAGGTGGTACCATGTAGTAGGAGTCTACGATGGTACAACCACATTCATTTATGTGGATGGTACTGAGATAGCATCTATCCCTAATTCTGGCACTCTCGCTGTTTCTGGATCCCCCCTAAACATAGGTCTCGAAGATCAATATTATGATGGCCGCATCGATGAAGTCCGTGTATCAAATATTGACAGATCAGCCGAGTGGATTCTGGCGGAATTCAGAAACCAGAACGATCCCACAAGCTTCTATACGGTGGGATATGAACTAACTCCCCAGCCCAAAGGTTTCAACTACAGAAAGAATATCACGATTGACAATACAAAGGTCAGTTCAGATCTTGTTGGATTCCCATTACTAATCGACATTTATGACACTGATCTCAAGATTGAAACACAAGTTGATGGTGATGATATTATCTTCAAGACAGGTGATGTATCACTATCACATGAGATAGAGCTCTTCGACCGAGATTACAACTCTACTCACGCTCACCTGGTTGCCTGGGTCAAAACCGACCTCTCATCATCATCTGATACGATTGTTACTATGTACTACGGAAATCCTGAAGCAACAAATCAAGAGGATTCTGATGGCGTCTGGGATAGTAGCTATATGGGCGTATGGCATCTCTCAGAAACAAGTGGCAATGCTCAAGATTCTACACCATATCAAACACATGGAACTCCATCAGGACTGCTCACTCAAGGAGTATCGGGACGCATAGGCAATGCTTACTATTTCGACCGTGATGGGCTAGGCACTGTAAATATGGGAGATCCCGCAGATGGACATCTCGACTTCGGAAATACGGATGATTTCACTATCGAATTCTGGGTGGATCTGGACTACTTCTACTACTATGAACCTTTCTTGGTAAGCAAGCGGAATGGCCTAGCTTCTTCAAGTCCAGGCTATGCTGCGTTTGTATCGGACGATAACAATGGATACCCTGGTTACAGCATATCGTCTGATGGACCCCAATTTGGCGTTGATGCAAGCTCTCCTGTTCTCAACACGGGCTGGCGCCATGTTGTCTATGTGTTTGATCAGGATAGCGATACTATTTCGACAATCTATGTTGATGGGATAGATGACAAGAGTTCCATTTGGGGAACTATAGGCAGTGTAGGTTCTCTTCAGAACAGCGCTAATTTCAGGCTGAATGGCGAAAGCAGTCCAACCACAGATGATATGTTCGATGGAATGTTGGATGAAGTCCGAATTTCCAAAATTGCTCGTTCTTCAGATTGGATACTCACCGAGTTCAATAATCAGAATGATCCGTCTAGCTTCTATTCTATTAGCGCTGCTGAATTCTTGGGTGTGGCACCTGAGTATAATTACATGAAGAACATTACAATAGACCACACCAAGGTTGGTTCAGACCTGACAGACTTTCCGTTGCTCATTGACATCTTCGACTCTGATCTCAGAAGTGATGTTCAGCCGGACGGAGACGACATCATCTTCAAAATTGGGACCTCATCTCTACCACATGAAATTGAGCTGTTCGACCAGACCTACAACTCGACACATGCACATCTTGTCGCTTGGGTTAAGATAGACCTATCCTCCTCAGTGGACACTACAATTACCATGTACTATGGAAATCCAAGCATAAACAATCAAGAGAGGCCATCTGAGGTATGGAATAGCAACTATGTTGCAGTTTGGCACTTTAATCAGGACCCATCATCCACTAGCATCTTGGATAGCACAGCCAATGGGTATCACTTGACTGCACTGGGATTTGATTCTGATTCACGGGTTTATGATGGTAGATTAGGAACAGCGATTTCAGTTGACGGGATTAATGATAGGTTTGCTGTTAGCAGTATCTCAGGTCCGTTGCTTGACACTACATTTCAGTCATGGTTCAAGTTCGACAATACGTTTCCGCCAGGAAGTGAGATGCACTTTTTCCGGGGCAACAGTCTCACAAATGATTATCCGTTAATGAGATTCGCGAGTAGTGGAATCGTTGTAACACACATAGAAGTTACATCAGATAATGATGATAGTTGTACTGGGACTAAGAATTCCTGGGCTGCAGACTCATGGTTTCAATTCTCATTTGTAAGGTCGACGGCTGCTGTAATGGCATATCACTACATAAATGGCTCATTGGATGCATCAGACAATAGCGCAGATAATGCAAATCCACATCTGCCATGGGACCAGCTAGCAATTCTGTCCGATTTCAGCGCCGGAAATATGTGGGGTCCTGGTGCGATTTCAGAGTTTAGAATTCTCGGTGCCGTCCTTTCTCCTGAGTGGATTGCAACAGAATACGCAAATCAGAATGACCCGGCTAGCTTCTACTCTGTTGGAGCGGAAGAGCAAATTGCCATTCCAGAAGAGCCAAGCGAACCAAGCTTGCTGGACGCATCAGGATACAAATTTAGCACGAGCTCGGATGTTGCCATTACAATTGGATTAAGTTCTTCGCTTGGAACCCACACTTCAGGGTTTAGCTACACAGATGACTATATTCCAGGAACATCGTTTTCAATAGTAAATGGCAGCTTGGCCGTCTGGACAGCAAATGTACTGGTTTCTCCTCCTCCTGAGATAGAATCAATTTCATTTGAGCTGTCTTATCCAGAAGGCGAATGGTATCCATTTTCTGTCATGAGTCCTTCAGGGGTAGAGAAATCATTCGCAACTGACTGGACATGCTTCGACGGGAAACTCATCGTTGCTTCAACAGCGATTGATGAATATGGTATGTGGCGGATTCGATTCCAAGACAGGAATCATGTTTTTGACACACAAATGGGTCTGTCAGGAGGACCTTATACTCCATCAGGCACTTTCTTGATAGGAGAAGAAATCCAGTTCCGGATATGGAGTTCTGGAACCATGAGCTCAGGCATATCACTTGATTTGACTGATCCATACGGCTCAACCTGGTATTCAGGCGCAGCAACATTTCAAGGCCAAAAATTCGCTCTGCCCTACTCCCACAGGAAATATCTTACTATCAGCCATGAAAATGTCGCTACAGATCTTGTCAACTTCCCGGTACTTGTTGACATATATGACGCTGACCTACGCACAGATGTTCGTGCAGATGGTAGAGATATAGCCTTCGCAATTGGAGAAGAAACACTTGCACATGAGATTGAACTCTTCGACCAGACTTTCAACTCGACACATGCACATCTCGCAGCATGGGTTAAGGTCCCATTGCTATCTGGTTCAAGTGATACCGCAATTAGCATGTATTACGGCAATCCCATAGCACCAATAGTCTACGATTCAGGACCGGTATGGGATTCTGGCTATCTAGGCGTCTGGCACCTTGCAGAGAGTGGAACTGGAGCACTTGATGAATATACAGACAGCAGTCAATACAAACATCATGGCCAGGGTGGAGAAGGCCAAGCCACCTATGTGCCAACCCAAGTTTCCGGCAAGATTGGCTTTGGCCAAGATTTCAATAATCTTGATGGAAACTATGACCTTATTGACTGCGGTGATAGCCCGCTTTGGAATATTGACGGGTATCAACTAACTCTGGAGGCGTGGGTCCAACATGATATCACACCTAACACCCACATCTATGGAATAATGAATCACAAGGGGTGGTATAATGGTTATAGCCTCTTCATTAATGAGGGAGGCGTATCGACTCTCAAGCCTGTCTTCAATGTGCAAGGAGAGACCCACCAGTTAGTGGGAGCGAATGATGTTATGGGAGGATCTTGGCATCACATCGTGGCCACGTACGATGGCAGCTTGATGAGAATCTATGTTGACGGAGTGCAGGATCCGAATGTTCTCCAGAAGACTGATGCAATATTACCCTCCACAGCTGAGCAAGGCTTCTGGATTGGTCATGGAGATCAGCCAAAGGATGTTGTCTGGAGTGCCGAATATGAGGGACAAATCGACGAGGTTCGTATCTCAGATGTTGCACGTCCTGCTGGATGGATTGAAACACAATTTAAGAACCAAAATGATCCAAGCAGCTTCTTCTCAATTAGTATAGAGCAGTCTCCAGGATATTCAGAATCCGCGGCAATCACACTTGATTCTTCAGCCCAAGCAGGAG
This sequence comes from Candidatus Hermodarchaeota archaeon, assembly GCA_048885865.1. GTDB lineage: Archaea > Asgardarchaeota > Thorarchaeia > Thorarchaeales > Thorarchaeaceae > SMTZ1-83. The sequence continues at coordinate 45,169 of JBHLLF010000008.1, read as the reverse complement.
TCTGGCAAGCCACTGCTCGGTATTACGATGATGGAGCCAATGTTGATCAAAGTGTGGGGATATTCAGTAGGAACTTTATTGTAAAACGAGGAGCTTCTATGAGCCTAACGGCGCCTGGTGATGCAGTATCGGATGGTATCTCAGCCAAGCTCATCGGTGAAGGCTTGTATGTTGAATTCGAGCTTTCCGATACACTAACCTCTCTACCAATCAGCGGTGCCACAATGACCATGAACTGGACTGTCAGTGGGGCTCCTACTCAGATTCAACTCAATGATTACGGCGATGGTAGCTACGGAAGAGTCCTAAATACGACAGACCTGGGTACTGCTCAACGTTGGCGTATTGAACTTACGTCTTCTCACCAGTTCTATGGTGATGCATTCAATGTCTTCTTTCTGGATTTATCGCATCAGACATATCTCACATATGAACCGCCATCAGCTGCTCCATATGGTGATGACTTCACAGTAAAAATCACCTTAAGAGACTCATTCAACAGCCAGCCGCTTGCAAATGCGGGATTCGCTAGCAATGGGACCATCATAGGCGCGCCCGTAGATTATGGCAACGGTACATATCTCTTGACTATTGACAGCTCGGCACTGTCAACTGGCACACATGCATTTAGATTCACAGCAACCCCATCGGATTCATATCTGTTGAGTAGCTCAATCGACGTGCAATTCGACTATAGACAAGTTTCTACAGATGCGTATGCACTTAGCTCTGATCCAGTTGAAGTCCCATGGGGAGAACAAGCCACTGTCACGATACACTGGTATGATATAGACCACTCAGGAATTGGAATAGATGGAGGTACAGCTAGCATCAATCCCCCTGTTGCTCTTCAAACAGCAGATATTGGTGGAGGGGATTATGCTCTCACAATTGACACAAGTTCGTATCTCCCAGGCACCTATGTATTTGATGTGACTCTCTCGGAGGCGAACTATGAGGATGCAACAGCAAGTGTTACGGTGATAGTGAAAGTACATAGCACTTCAGTAAGTGCAGATTATAGTCCGTCCACGCCAGTGGGAACGAGCACCCATTTCGACATCTCATTCCTAGATGTCGATGGAGGTTCAGTTGGAATAGGCGTTGGCAATCTGAGCCAGGTGACTCTAGATTGGGGAAGTGGACCGCAAGCATTCTTCCCATATGGCTTCTGGCTGGATACAAGTGCTTGGTCAGTAGGGGTATATACAATCAACATCACTGTCTATGCAACTACCGCACCTCGATACTATTCAGATGCAACAATATCCGTAGACCTGGAAATCAGAAAGCTTGAGGTCTATGTGAGCTGGGAACATCTTGAGCCATTCCCGAACGGTGATGACTTCGTCATGTTTGCTCATTTGAATATCAGCGAACCAGGGTCTTCAATTGATGGAGATCCCATTAATGGACTGACTCAAGCATACTTCACTGCAAAGAATGAAACTGGCTGGCAATACACATTTGAGAGCTTTGCATTCCTCGGCGAAGGACGATACCAGCTTATCATTGACCAAAGCAACTTCCTAGAAGGGGAATATACCATCGTAGTGTATGTCGACTTTTTGCCTGCAGAGAACTATATCGATTCACAGACACCAGTGATAACATTCACCTATAGGCCAATCTTGACTTATTTGTCGTCTGATGATTATCCCACTGTGACAACAACCTACGACACAAATGTCACTATCACCCTGAATTATGTAGACATAGACAATAATGTCAATATCACCACAGGTTCGATAACAGCAGAAGGCGCATCAATCACATGGCAACATCTTGGCAATGGTGTCTACGAAGTATTGGTAATTGTGCAAGGATGGAATCTCGGAACACACGAAGTCAATATCACAGCAGATGCTCTAAGCTATAAAGCGAAGACACTAACATTCGAAGTGATAGTCCAGATAGCTTATGCCTACGCTCGTTCCTCAGATTCGTCGATAGATCTTCCATTAGGTGATACAGCAGTCTTATACGTGGACTACTGGGACATAATTCACGATGAGCCTATTCTTGGTGCATCAATAGACCACAACTGGACCCATGCATTAACTGTGATTTGGACAGGATCGCAATACAGAGTGGAGCTGCCAAGCCTCCAGACAGATTCGTTGGGTAGCTATTTCATTTTATTCAACGTATCAAAGGGTTCAAACTACCAATTTGGCTACTTCAATTTGAGCTTGACTCTCAGGACTCACTACACAGAGGTTAGACTCGGCAGTGCAGTTGAGCCCACGACCTATGTTGGCATGGTCAATGTTTCTCTGTACTATGGTGACTTGGACAACGATGTTGGAGTTGCTTCGCAATACGTCAATGTTTCTGTCTATGGAGTAGCTGGATGGATCGACTCGACCCTTGAAAATGATACAGCTTCGGGTAATGGCTACTATATCATTAGATTCCCAGCTTTAGTACTTGGAGAGAGTGGATTATACAATTTCACAGTCTATGTCAATTGGACTGGACCTACTCAGCAGTTCTACAATGGAATGATTAGAACATCAGTCAATATCATTGGTGAAGAATCGGAACTGAGTCTCGAGGACTCTCCCGGTCCAACTCCATATTTGGAGAATATGAGCTATACGTATTTCTATGGTGAGCTCTATAGCGGGGTAGGGATATCAAACGCAACTGGTGATGTATTCATCTTCATTGAGTTCGTGGGTGAATCCATTGATACATCATTGGTATCCATCTTAGAGGGCATGCCTGGGCATTACACCTTGGAGTTCAACACAACCATATTCGCAAAGCCAGGCGTATTTACCATGGTTGTGCAAGTGAACTGGTCTGCATCTGCTTCTCCATTCTATGACAACCGAACTGATACAATTTCAGTGCGAGTGATTCCGAGGAACACTGTAGTATCTGTGACTCCGCCTGACAGCACATCCTATGGCATTAATGCCACCTTCTCATTCTCGTATGATGATGTGTCAAATGTAATTCCTGTCACAATTCCTAATGATGCAAGGATGACTGTTGTAGTCAACCTGCCAGACTATTCAATAAGCTATAATTCCACAACTAGGGAGTTCCATGTGTCCTTCAACACTAGTGTTCTAGGAGCGTCTCTTGGAAGCAAACAGTTCACCATCAGCATTACTTGGACAGGCTCACCATTCTACGCTAATATTACGGCAAGGACCATCTTTATCACAGTAGCTAGTAGAGAAACGTCATTCGATTTCGCAACACCCAGTCCCACTTCATATGGAGAAATGGCTACTTTCACTGTGACCTATCTGGATGTCGCAGGAGCAATTCCCAGCCCAATTGATGATGGAACAATAACACTATACAACGACTCACAGCCAATTCCCGTTTCTTTCTATAGCTATATTCCTCTTGGAAGCGGGAAATACACCATTGAGCTGAATACAAGCTACTTCTCAAGACCGGATTCTTATAGTCTTGAAATTCAAATCACCACGACCCAATTCTACTATCCTGATGTCACAGGTTCACGGACGCTCAATGTTCGATATAGAATCACTACGCTAGCAGCTGAATCAGCTGGAATTGTTTCCTACAATTCGTCAATCCCATTAGTATTGCATTACAGTGATTTATTCTCTCTTTCACCAATCAGCAATATCTCCTTGCTGACAAGCATAGAGATTCTAAATGGAAGCTCTTGGATCTTCACATCAAATTGGCGCGGAGTTTCTCAAGATTACCTGGTCACTGTGCAGACGTTCAATCAAATCCTTGATGTTGATACAGACTATGTGCTTTGGATTCGATTCACATATGCAGATGCATCACCATTCTACCTTGCTGCAGAAACTTTCGTGTCGTTCAGACTTAGGGAGCGTACAACATATCTAGATGTCACTGAGTCACCACTTCCTACTCCGTATCTTGACTTTGTCAATTTCACTGTTGCATATCGCGACTTGGAATCATCTACTGCGATTGGAGGTGCAAACATTGTCCTCTCCATTGACGCAATTAATCTGATGGAGGGCACTGAATACATTCTACAGACAAGTGGAGATGGCATCTATCAGATCTCGATAAATGCAACTGCAATAGGAATTCCGGGCACCACAAAAAGCCTTGTAGTAAGTGCTGAGTGGCCCTCAGGAGCTCCTTATTACACCGATACGACGATTTCATTGACTGTATCGGTAGTTGTACGGCCCGCAAGTGTCAGAATTATCAGCTCACCTACACAAGTCAGGTTCCTTGATAATATCACATTCACATTTAGCTATAATGACGATAGCACAGATGATTTCATCACATTAACAAAGAACATGGTATCAATTTACAGCGGAGGCAGCCTTCTTCAAAGCAGCGACTTCGCCATGTCTTTTGCTGGCAATGGATATAGAATCGGAATCAATTCAGCAATTTTGAGCCCATACCTAGTAACCAATTGGAATGTCACAGTCTTTGTCGATTGGTCTTCCACTGATCCTCCCTATTATTCGGATGATGCAGCATCAGTGGGAGTCACAGTCACCAATAGAGTTGGATCCATTAGCCTTGGCAATGCTCCTACAATCCCAATTGGCGACAATATGACACTGACTTTCTCCTATCAAGATCAGGACAATGGATTGGGAATAGGTGATGCCATAATCGTGTTTGATTGTCTAAATCCGAGCGGGCTTGTCGAGAACACGGACTTCTGGATTGTTAGGGGTTTTGGCCCTGAGTTTGGCGAATATACAATCATAGTAGATACAAACAAGCTTGGTGGAGTTGGGCTATACACATTCTCCTTACTTTTGCAATGGAATCAGTCCATAGCGCCCTATTATCGGAATGCCTCTGAGATATTTCTCATTGGTTCGGTCAGATTGATTCAATCGCAATTGTACTATTACGAACCAAGCCCAACAACGGTACCAATCAGAGATAATGTTAGCGTGGTCCTTACATTTACTGATACAGATCATTTGCTGGCTATAGCAGGAGCTGAGAGCGATATCAGTGTCACCTACAAGTCCGATGGCTCTGTGCCATCCATTTGGTGCATAACTGTAATCGCTCCAGGGATTTACGAACTAACTGTGAACTGCACTGACGCAGGCTCCACCGGTACAAATGCACTTGTGATACAAATTAACTTGAGTAATTATCAATTTGCTGAGGTTCAGGTACCAATACAGATTCGGGCAAGGCAAGGTGAATTGACAAAGATAGAATCGCCCGATGCTTACTTTGGTGAGCAGACCTATGCGATTGTTGAACTTGTTGATATTGATGCATCGTCTGCACCAATACATGACGCTATGCTGAATCTAATATGGCCTGAAACTTCAAGCTACGTCTATATTGGCAGCGGAATGTATAACATTACGCTGGACACAACTACTTTGGGTGCAGACCTCTACACTCTTGTAGTGAGTGCTCAAAAGGCTGACTACTTCATTCCTGAAATTTCCATCTCAATAAAAGTACTTAACATTCCAACAGGGATTATATTGCCGCAGACTGTCCCAGATGTCCATTGGGGAGAAAGCGTTTCGATATGGGCTCTCTTCAATGACACCCGGAGTGGCACTCTCATTCCTGGAGCCGCTGTTAACTATCAATTTGGCATATTGAGTGGAAGCCTTACGGAGGGAACACCTGGTAATTACTCGTTTACCGTTGATACTGGAAACCTTCCTCTTGCTACTACCTATCTGGTGTCGATAACCGCCAGGCTGGATAATTATGACACGGTTTCAGGGCAGGTCACCGTGAATATATTGAGATTGAATCTTGAACTTACAATAGTGGATGGTCTGAATAGTCAGGTGCTCTACAAAGGTGAACCAATAAACATCACCGTATTTGTCCGTGACGCATACAATGATGTGCCTCTAACGGGAGCCTCGGTATCGGCAAAATGGATCTTTGATATGAATGGTGTGTCCTTAGCACCAGTTCCAGGAATGAATGGATATTACACAGGGCTCATAGCAACAGTAGCGGCCAGTACGAAGACGTATTCTATTGTTGTGAGCGCTGAGAAGACCAACTATCTCACTATGACCTCCTCTGCAGAAGTCAATATCAAGCAGATTCTGACCAAGGTGAATCTGGATCCGTTGACTGAAACCTATAGCAGCCAGGTCTTCGATTGGACCGACACTATTCGAATTGGCGTGTTTGTACTTGCACCTACTTTGAACGACACTGGATTGTCAAACTGCACAGTAACTTGGTCGCTTTCAGGAACATTCCTAACAGGAGAATTCCTGAACGGTTCGTCAATTGGAGGGCCAGGGTACTTCTACTTTGACTTCTATACCTATGAGTATAATGCAACTACTTACACCCTAAGGTTTACAGCGTACCCATTGGTTGGTGCTTATGCTCCTTCTAACAACATGACAACCATAACAATCAGACTCATTCAGACAACAGTTGAATCCACCTTCGTGGCACCCAAGGTGTGGGGTTGGGCAGGTTGGGTGAACCTGACATATTGGAACCTTTTGGAAGATAGGGGAGTTGTTGCAGCTGAGGTTGGAATCGATTGGGAAGGAATGGAACAACAGTCCAGGTACATCATCGATGGTGTATATCAGGTATGGATCAACACATCCCTAGTAAGTCCCGGCGTATACCCAGTGGTTGTCAGTTTCTGGAAGCATAACTATGAAGCGGGTACTGGAGTCTTCACACTAACAGTGAGAGAGGTTCCTACAGAAATTGTAGCCTACACTCCATCGCAGTATCAAATCGACGGAAATGTCTTGAATCTTCAGATTCCGTACGGTGACAGCCTCCCGATTACTCTGTTCTATAACGACACTTGGTATAACCAAGGCATATCAAATGCTTCAGATCTCACAGCTGTGATATTGCATCCATCAATTTCGGATAAAGACATCTTGTTGATGTCAGAATTATCATTTGGGAATTATAGTCTAGTCATTGATTCCTCTCAATGGATAATCAGTTCTACTCCTTATCGAGTCGTCGCAAATCTCGGTCTTGAGAATCGGAGCAGAGCCACTCTCAATCTCTATATCACAATAATCAACATCCCAACAGCACTCACAGCTGATCATGAAATAGTTTTGATGAACTATATTGAAACATTTACTATTCGTGTCTTCTACTATGACATTTGGGAAGGCCACAACAATCAAGGAATTCCAGGTGGCTTTCCGAACGCTACCAGCTTGAATCTTGACTATGTCAAAGTCGAAAGCAGACAACCTGATCCATCAAATCCGGGGTGGTACGAAATCACTCTAAGGTCAGAATGGGCACAAGGGTCTGCAGTTATCCTTATAGAGCTGTCAAAGGAGAATTATGATTCGGCTGTAGTTACGGTTGCTGTATCAGTTGAGCCTTCTGATATCAATCTTCTTCTGGAACGTTCAATACTCTATGGACTTCCAATCGGAATCATATGTATTATTGGGGCAGTCCTATGGTCCAGACTGTTCAGTCTGCCAAAACGACTAAGAGAAATTCGTGGAATGGTGAAAGACATCAACCGGGGTCGCATTCCGAAGGTGCCTGATGGCGTCCAGAACAGAAGGGACATACTTACTGAGCTCTTCAATGAAATCATAGAACCGATTGGGATTGTCAGATCAGCAGATAGTATGCCTGAATACTCCTTGGTTGCTGAAGTTCCTGAGATGGAAGAACTGCTAATTCAGCTATCCATCCTTACGCAGTTGACACCAGAAGAGCTCGATGACTTCAGAGCGGATGTAACCAAAATGAAGCTCAGCGAGCAGGCTGCCTTCATTAAAGAAGTAATCAGTCAAGAAGTGATCAAACGCGCCAAGATAGAGAAGAAGAGTATAGAGAAGATTCACAAAGAAACTCTGGAACAGGCAAGAGCACTGATCGCCGGAAAAGTGATTGCTCCTCCAACAGAGCCAGTAGTTGGTGAAAAGGAAGAACCTCCAGAGAAAACAGAACTGAAGAAACCTGACCTCTCAAAAGCAAAGGATGAATTACCACCAGAATTAGTCAGCCAGGAAGAGATTGAACAAATCCGTAAGAGGCTGGTTGAAGCAGGCATTGGAGGACATGAACTAGAAACGATCATGGAGCAAGTCCAAGATCTTCCAAGAGATCTTGTTGAAGACCTCATCAATAGCATTCTCAAGAAGGGAGGTGGCAAGCCGTGATGTCCACTCATTATAATGTCGCCTCTTCGAGAATTAGGAATCACACAAGGCGTATGCCGTTTAGGCTGGCTATGATAGGAATGCTGATCTTGCTTTGCTGCCCCATTCCTGGATCCTTGCCCGCTCAAAATGGAGAAAGGTTTTCATCATCTCAAGAAAGAAACACGAACGTATTGGCTTCTTCGGGAGCTCAATCCTATGGAGGAAGCGGGGCCTCCCAGAGTGTGACACTGAATGGGGCGATTTCCAATGATTCTCAAGGTATTGTTTTACTTGACTCATTGGCACCGACTCCAGTAACAATAAGCGGACCTCAAGGGTGGACCGGAACCTCCTTGAGCGGATCGATTAGTCAAATCTCAACTTCATTCCAGCCAATTAAAAATGGGCTTCTTGACACATACCACACAGAACGCACGATTATTTCTGGTTCGCCATGGAATGCGATGGAGTATAATGTGCCAGATGAATGGAGCATTATTGAAGAGGGTGAATCGGCCATTCATCCATACTATGGACGCCTTTACTTCCATAGCTATTCTGGTTCAGGTAGAGATGGTTCAATGGGATGGCGATACACTGCAACCTTCGGAACAACAAATGCCATTAATCCAAGCATGAAGTTGTATCTGACCCAGAGTGTGCAATTACCCTACAGAGAACTCTACGGGGCCCAAATATCACTCTACTACTATGTGCGGAGTCAATCGACTTTGAATGACTACTTCTACCTTTTTGTTCGAATGGGTAATTATGTGGCCAAACTACATCTATTCGAGTCTGGAGACCCTACTGATCAATGGCTCCAGTATTCAGTGCAAGTGCCAATGTCAGCATTCGATGCATATCCAATACCTGGAACACTGGATCTTGACATAGGTGTGGGGACTGACTACTCTGGAACACCATCTTCTACCGTTGATCATCAGTTGTATCTTGACGAGATCGATGTAGTCTTGCAGGCAAGACCCTTTCCGGAGCAGATTGGTCTGAGTGCGAACCAGACTGTAATCACTGGCTCTATTCCTGGAAGTGTTTCCACATATGTTCCAGACGGGGCTTCAAGAGATTGCTTCAGTCGCTCTGACACTGGAATCAGCACTTCCAGCGCATTAGAGGTTGGTGTTTGGAGTTCCAGCGGCACATCTTGGGATGATGTCATCAAATATCAAATTGGAATCCAGTTCCCTTTGGATATACCTCAAGGCGCAATTATTACTTCTGCGGCGTTGGAAGTAGAGGCATTAGGGTACTGGGGCGGAGGGGCTAATTCCCTTCGAGTTTTTGTTGCAGAAGAAGATAATGTTGCACCTTTCACAAATGGGCTACCCAATTTGGAGAATAGGTACACTTGGAGCAATACAAGTGTCGCATGGATCCAAGATACTTGGGAGAATTATTTCAGATATAGAACACCAGACATGTCATCGCTTGTACAAAGTTTGGTGTCTCGTTCCGGTTGGAGTAATGGGAACTATATCTGCGTCATGATTGACTACATGAACTCTGACCAGTACCGCGATTGGAACTCTATGAGGGGTACGTGGGGCTATGGCGGCCTAGACTTGGCTACATTTTACGTCGACTTCCTAGTGCCTCAAGAAGAAGACACTATTTCCATTCTTGAATACAAGAAGGACCTGACGATCGACCACACAAAGGTGAGCTCGGACCTAGAGGACTTCCCGGTCTTGGTGGACATCTATGACAGTGACCTCAAGACTGATGCTCGACCAGATGGGAAAGATATCAAGTTCACAATTGGCTCACAAACACTAGACCATGAATTCGAACTATATGACTCTAACCATAATTCAACACACGCACATCTTGTAGCTTGGGTGAGGGTTCCTTTGCTGTCTTCCTCGACTGACACAACTGTCACGATGTCCTACGGAGCTCCAGATGGAAGCATCCCAGAAAACCCACATGGGATTTGGGACGACTACAACAGTGTTTGGCACCTCTCAGAACAGTCTGGCAATGGCTCGTTCTTAGAAGACTCAAGTCAGAATTACCACGATGGCATGCCTGTCCAGACAACCTTCATGCAGAATGCGAAAATTGGTGCTGCCCGGTACTTCCAAGATGCGGCTGGCAATTACATCCCCTTCATCGATAGTGATAGTATTCTTGACGGCTGGACAGACTTCCAGTTTTCCTTCTGGATCTACTTCGATTACTCAAGTGATGCCGAATGGACCAGTGTAGAGCCCCGAATCTTTGAGAAAGGCACAAGCATCACTCTATGTAGAACATTCAGGGGCACAACAGGGTGGCCAGCTGGCCAAGCCTCGTTCCAGCCCGACATACATTTTGATGGCGGATACACCAGCTACCTGAATGTGTTGGTGAAACGTCAGACTTGGAACTACATTGTGTACAAGTATGAGAGCACAGGGGACGGAACATTACATGCCTACAGTTATGCAGACGGCACACTTACAGACTCAAATGCTAATTCAGGTATGGGAGCAGGAGCCAAGCTGAGAGATGATCCAAGTATATTCTCTCTTGGTCTATATGGCGGAGGCCAAGTTCACCTTGGAGGAATTGACGAGTTTCGCACAATAATGGGCTACAAGTCAGCCGACTGGATACAGACTGAATATGCAAATCAGTACGACCCATCCAGCTTTCTCAGCGTTGGCTCCGAGCAGAGTGTGCAATATGGACAAAACGCAACGTTGTTCTTCACGACAGATTCCTCATCTGTAGTAAGTATCCTTCCAAGAATGACTCTTGGTATCACCACTCAGGAAACCTCTCTAGATGCAAGCATGATTCCAGGGACATCATTCTCTGTTGCCAATGGAACTGAAGCAACATGGACTGCGAATATCTTGATTAATCCTCCACCAGGGGTCGCCAACATCAATCTAACTCTTGATAAGCTCTCAACTTGGACGCTCCAGAGTGTCACTGACTCCTTTGATAACATACGGACATCCGAAGTGACGACAACAGCGACGCAAGTCATGGTTCCATCATCCGCTATTGATGTCTATGGTATCTGGAGCTTTGATTTTACTTCCTCAAACGAAGCCAGTAATCTTGAATGTGCTGTAGGAGCTGGTTCATATGAAATGACTGCTGTCGCGCAGTCAGGTCAGACATTGGACTTTAGAGGTACAGCTTCGATCATTCCCGGTTCAGCAATGAGACTTACACTTGTTGATCCAAATGACCAGGTCTTTTATGCATCAGATGATTCTTCGCAGGATGGAAGTGGGCAGTTTGAGTGGCTGAGTATTGCGGTCGATGGTACTTGGCCACGTGGAACATGGATTGCGTATATTGATTTCAACGATACTGCCGGAGCAGTCCCACTTTACGTTGGCAGATACAGTAGAGAGTTCATTGTGAAACATTCTTCATCCCTGGAACTTCAGGCACCTGGTGATGCGGTTGGAGATCAGTTGTCTGTGAAGACAGCTGGCGATCTATTGCTAGTCGAAGTGCAACTAACGGACACAGACACCTCTGAAAGCATATCAGGTTCTACAATGATGATTAATTGGACCATTTCAGGTGCACCGACTCAGGTGCAGTTGGAGGATTATGGAGATGGTTCCTATGGTAAGGCTCTGAACACCTCAGATCTTGGCCTGCCAGGGATGTGGAGAATCAATATCCAATCAAGTCATCCTTATCTTGCAGACTCCTCGACATTCTTTGACCTTGAGCTTTCGCATCCCACATATGTTTCATATCAAACACCAGATACTACTGCCTATGGTGATGATTTCACTGTCAAAGTGACTCTTTATGATGCGATAAACGGCAATCCATATCCTTCAGCCGGAATAACTTCGAATGGCACTCTTGTTGGCATTCCAGTCGACTATGGAAACGGCACCTATTTGGTTCAAATCGACTCAGCAGGTCTTGAGCTCGGCACGTATGGCTTCCAGATTAATGCTTTACCCAGTCAAAGTTTCGTGCTTGGAAGTAGCACTGTTGTTGTCTTTGCATACCGAGCTATTAGGACAGAGCTTGTTCAGTTTGGAGCCAGTCCGATAAATATCCCATGGGGTGAAACCGTCAATACGACCTTAAAATGGCAGGACAAAGACCATGGGGGGATTGGCATCGCTGGTGGGACACTGACTGGTGATGCCACCTTCCAGTACACAGATGTTTTGGATGGGACCTATTCGATTGAGATTGATGTGAGCGGGTATGCAGTTGGCATCTACTTGTTCAACTTCTCAATCAGCAAGTCCTACTATGTCATGGATCAAATCACCGTTGCAGTGAGTGTGATTCCCCATCGGACAGCTCTGGTAGTTTCCTATAATAGCTCTGTTCCTCTAGGCACTAACACCCACATCAGTCTATCTTACTATGACTTGGATTCAGGCAGTGCCACAATTCCAAGCAACTTTTCATCAGTTCTAGCTCAGTGGAGTGGAGGGTCCTCCCCATTTGGTTCGAAGGACTTTTGGCTTCAGACAGAGGGGTGGGCTCTTGGATCTCACACTTTGACTCTGACATTATTCGCAACGACCTCTCCTAGGTTCTATTATGATGCGACTACCGCAGTCATTATTGAGATAAAGAAGGTGACAACAGATCTTAGTTGGACTCCGATCGACAGCTTTCCAGTGGGTGATGACTTCCTAATCACACTCGAATTGACAGTGAATGAATCAGTATCACTGTATGATGGCGATTTCATAAATGGATTGGACATCAGCTATTTCGACGCACAGGATAAGGATAGCACACCATATACAATTCAAGATCTCTCATTCTTGGGCAATGGAGAATATCTTCTCAATATCTCTCAATCATTCTTCTCAATAGGTAGTTATACAATTCGGATAATTGTCACCTTTGGACCAGCTGAGAATTACACCAGCACTCAAACACCCATCATCAATTTTGTATATAGTCAAGCACGTAGCGAACTAACTTCTCCAGACTATCCGACTATGACGATATCGTATAGTACAGACGCCGCAATCACACTGGAGTTCGTAGACATAGATCGGGGGCAGGGGATCGATACTGCATCTGTTGCAGTTGTTGGTGCCACAGAATTGAGTGAGAACTTGATAGGCAGCGGTAGATACAGGGTTGTTATAGACACTTCAAGCTGGAGCATTGGAGGAGACAATGTAACCCTGATAGTTTCTGCTCCGAACTACCAGAGCAAGAATATCACTATATACATACAAGTGCGGCAAATCAGAACCTATGCAATAGCAACTGTAGGCTTCCTAGATATACCAGTGGGAGATTCAAGGACGTTCTATGTAGATTACATGGATATGGACCACGGCATGACCATCGGACCTGGCGATGGTGCGAGTGGTTCATGTAATTGGACCGTCAGTCACTATGACATAGTTTGGATAGGGACTCGTTGGAAGGTCACCATCACCACCTTTGATACTGATAGCCTTGGATCATATCTTCTGATGTTTGATTTCTCAGCTGGTGCTGAGTATGAAGCAGCCTACTTCAATGTGTCAATAGTCATTCGCACTATTGATACCGAATTGCGGCTAATAACACCAGCAGGAACAACAACAGCAACAGGTCAGATACAGATAACTGTCTATTATGGCGACCGAGACCACACCCTAGGCATTGTTTCATCCGATGTTTCCTGCACCGTAAGAAACAGCACTGACACCCTCATCATCTCATGGGTCAATGGTTCAGCCAATGGATATTATGATATCACTATCGATGCATCACAGTTTGGAAGACTTGGAACTCAACAGCTTACCATTATTTTCAACTGGACAGGGAGCATACAAAAGTACCAGGACAAGTTCATTCTCACCTCGGCTGAGATATTAGGTGAGGATTCTGAACTGGTGCTAATTGATGCTACTCCTGCGACCCCATGTTTGGGCTATATGGACTATACATTTCTTTACATGGACTCATCCGGTTTCGGCATAACCAACGATACGTTTGATGTGCTAATCCATGTCGAATTCAGTGGGCTGACGATCGATTACTCTCAGGTCGATATCTTGGAAGTTGACAACATTCTAAGTCCTGGCCAGTACTCTATTGGCTTCAACAACACAATCCTTGGCACCACCGGCCTATTCTCAATGAAGGTGTTCATCAATTGGTCCCAAGGTGCCTGGCCATATTATACAAACCGGACGGATGTGATTTCTGTCAGGGTTCTCCCCAGAGACACACTACTCTCTATAGTACCACCCACCACCGTGGCATTCGGTGAGAACGCGACATTCATGTTTACATTCGAAGACATTACCGGAGGAACCTCAAGCACTATTGCTAATGATCCTGCAATGACCATTTCATTGAGTCTAGCTGAGTTCACGGTGTCTTATGACTCTCTTGGAGGAACATTCACAGTTTCGTTCAATACAAGTCAATTCGGAGCACCCCTAGGTGAAAGGATATTCACTCTCAGTGTGTTTTGGTCAGGAATTCCGTTCTATGCCAATAAAACCGGCCAGATGATATCAGTTACAGTGTCAGACAGACAGACCGTACTGACATATCCAACGCCTCCACTAACATCCTATGGCGACAATGTTTCATTCATAGTTGTCCTAACAGATGTTGCCGGATCAGTTTCAAAGGGCGTTGAATCTGTAAGTATAAGCCTCTATGATGGTGCTAGCGAGATACCGCAAAGTTACGTGAGTATCATTGAACAAGGCCAAGGGCAATATCTGATTGAACTGAACACTTCATATTACACTAATCCTGGCGAATACAATCTAGAAATTGTCGCGACGCCAGGAGCATTCTACTATCTTGCCAAGAGCGGATCAAGAACTCTGACAATTGATTCTCGTGAAACTACTCTGATTGTGGAACCTCCGGGTGATACAGCTTATAATACATCTCTAAGAATTATCATTCAGTACCTAGATCTCAATTCGCTAGACTCGATAGCAAACGAGAGTAGCCACTATACGCATATTGAGATACTCAATGGGACCGGGTGGATATTCACCTGTGTGTGGCGGCCATCCATGCAGAATTATCTGCTCATCGTTGAAACCTACAATCAAGCGCTTAATATTGGAATCCCATATCAGCTCTGGTTGAATTTCAGCGCCGAAGACAAAGCACCATTTTACAAATCATCCGAGGTTTTAGTTTCATTCCGGCTCCGGGAGAGAGATACCACCTTGGATATCATCACAACGGCACTTCCTACTAGCTATTCTGACTCTGCTAATTTCACGATCGAATACAAGGATATCCTATCGCTATCAGGCATAACCGGAGGAAGCATAATCCTCCGTCATGGTTTGGATCTCCTAAGCCAGGGTGTGGAATATCAGATTTCTGTCATCGGAGTTGGCCAATACAGGATATCTATTGACACCTCGTTCCTAGGTACACCCGGCATCAAGACTATCACAGTGACAGCTGATTGGTCTGCAGGCGCACCGCACTACAGTGATGCTTCACGCAACGTTACTTTCGCAGTCACTGAACGCCAGACAAGCATTGAGATAACGGTACCTCCAACTGAAACTCAGTTCCTTGATAATGTGACATTCAACTTCATATTTATCGACATAGTCACGAGGCAGGCAATCGTAATAGGAGCTAGTGATGTCAGCATTTTCAGCAATGCCATCCAGCTCGGCACACAGGAATACAGCATCTCTACAGCTGGTAGTGGGTTGCGTGTCAATCTGAACTCCACTATAATCAGTCCTGCATTAGTCAGCAATTGGAACATCACAATTGTCGTTACTTGGACGGGAGGATCACCATTCTATCAGGACGATCAGTCCACAGTCTATGTCACCACTGTTTCGAGAACTGGCAGCGTGGAATTGGATCAAGTTGTAGACACACCTCTTGGTGACGATATAGTGCTAGGGCTGACCTTCTTCGACCAGGCTAAAGGAACTGGAATTGCTGGTGCTTCAATTGTCTTCTCCTGTGTCGAAGTTCCAGGACTTATTGAAGGAGTAGACTACTGGATAACTCCAGGAGCAGGAGGGAGGTATGAAATCGATGTGAGTAGTGCATCCCTCGGAAGTCTAGGTCTCTATAACTTCATTCTCGAAGTCCGATGGAACCCACTGATTTCTCCATACTACGATAACGTGACAAACATTCAGATGGAAGCCATTGTCAGAGCAATCCAAGTATCCCTTTCGAGCGAATTGCCTACACCGTCTGTTGCTGCATTCTACCAAAACATCTCATTTACAGTGACATTCACTGACATTGATCATTCCCTTGGGATTCCCGGCGCTGAAGGAGCAATCTCTCTCAGATATCTTTCAGGACCCGTACCATCAAGTTGGTCAGTCTATGCATTAGCACCCGGTGTCTACAACATCTCAGTCAATCTCACTGACAGTCTTTCTCCAGGACTCCACTATATAACCATCAACATCACACTTTACCCCTATCAATCAATAACAACCCAAACTGCTGTCAGTCTCCGCAACAGAGTCGGAGGACTATCTGCTGATGTTCCTGCAGCCAACTATGCTGGAGAGCCCACCTATGTTACTGTGTATCTTGTAGATGACGATGCAGGAGGAACACCTCGAAGTGGAGCGACTCTCAACCTGATTTGGGGTGACTTTGCATCATTCTCAGACTTAGGTGACGGTAGCTACAATGTGACTCTATTCACTAGCAATTTGGGTTTTGGCTCGCAGACTCTGACGATAGACGCTATTCTGACTCATTACACAATCAGTTCGCTTTCAGTAGACATTGAGCTATTTGCGGTTACTTCGGAATTGATTGTAACATGGAGTGGACCAAGAGCCTATTCTCCACTAGAGATTTACTGGGGAGAGCCTATAACAATCTACGCAGCTTTCAATGACACTCTAAGAAATCAGCTAGTCACATCTGCTACTGTCATCTACTCATGGACAGGTGGATCAGATGTCTTTGGGCTAACAGGTATGCCAGGCAATTACACAGCCATTGTGGATACAAGTCCCGGTAGCGCTTATGACATGGTTATTATTAGAATAGAGGGTCAAGCACCTAATTATCTAAACGCCTCCGCTCAGGTGTCATTCCAGCTGCTACCAAGGCCGATGGATGTGATTCCCGAAGATAGCAGATATTTCTTCACGGTGGACTATGGAGGACAAGCATCAATAGTTGTATACCTTGAGGATTCTGAATCTGGGGGCATGGTAATGGACGCTAATGTTTCAGCGAGATGGGAATTTGCAAACCTGACTCTGGCAGAAGTGCCCGGACAACCAGGATATTACTCAATCATTATGCCCACCATTGGTGCAACATTTGGCACCTATGAGATACATGTTTCTGCCTTCAAGGAAAACTATGCGAATGCAACTGTCACTATCAGCATGAGCGTTTCCAAGATTAATTTGGAGGTGTGGCTTGATACTGCTACAGCTGCATACGAATACACTCCCGTCTATTGGTCGGAGGCTGTCAGAATTGGAGTTTACGTGCTAGCACCTGCATTGAATTCTTCGGATCCTTACGCGACTGGGCTCTCTAATTGCATAGTAAGATGGTTCTCACCGGAACTTGGCTTGAATGGAACTCTCTTGAATGGTTCACTTATTGGAGGACCAGGATACTACTTCTTCTTCTTCAACACTAGTGATAGCACCGCTTCAGTTCATAATTTCGTCATATCCGCGGAACCGCCTAGTAGTGACTATACAGATGCTGAAAATTCGACAATAGTCCTTGTTGACAACCTTCCTGCCGTCATACAATCCCCAGGCTCCCCAGAGGTTGTATGGGGCTGGACTGGATACATCAACTTCACATACTTCAATACATACCATGGTGTGGGAATAGATGCAGATGTAGCGACATATCAGTGGGCGGGAGGCTTTGGGGCACCATTTGATTTCGGTAATGGGGTCTATGGAGTTCCTTTGAACACCAGTACAGTTAGGCCAGGGACATATCGAATCACAGTTGGCTTCCAGAAGATAAACTACAATGACCAACAGCTGACAATCGCATTAAGCATAGCCCCAGTACCCACAGAAATAGTGGTCAACCTACCTGATGAATATCGGATAGGAGATACCTGGGAGCAACTTCAAGTGCCTTACGGAGATGTCCTGAATGTTGTTCTCCTCTTCAACAACACCTGGGATTCATGTGGAGTGCCCGGTGCCATATTCAATAAGTCGGTTTATTCAGGACCTGGCTTCTTCGAGGAGCCTTTGAGTCTAATAGCTGGGGAGGGTGGGAGCTACTCATTCGTGTTTGACACCACTCAGGGGACACTATATTCGGAGTTCGAATTCAGCATTCGCTTCTCTTTGGAGAACTATTCAACAGCAGCCCTTACATTTGTAGTCACCATTGTTGAAATTCCAACAACAGCAGAGATTCTAGGTCCATCAATATTCTCGCTTTCCTACAGCAATGAAACCACATTCTGGGTCCAATATTCTGACATTTGGCCTGGACATGGCGGCATAGGAATCCCCGGTGCTACAGCCACTATCATAATCACTAGTGATGATCCTGATTTGGCGATAATTGAGTTCAGTAGAGAAGATGCAGTTAATCCTGGATTGTATCAATTCAGAGTGGTCAGCGCTTCAACACCTGGTGTCATCGAGGTCACAATACACTTCAATAAGTCGAATTATGTATCAAGCAATGTTGTATTGACAATCTCCATCAGTCCGTCTGATGCGGACATCATGATGCAGACAGCTATGACATTAGGAAGTGCATTCACACTCATCATCCTCCTCAGCGCCATTGTGTGGGTACGAGTTATCAGAGTACCAAAGATTATTCGTACACTGAGCGCTCAAATCAGAAGTCTGCGAAGAAGGCGCGTCCCGAAGCCAGCAGGAGAAGTATTGAGCAGATCAGAGCTAATAGCACAGTTGTTCAGAGAGCTCACTGAAGACTTGAAAATCGACAAGAAGCCAGAGATGATACCTCCCGAGTCGGTGACTGTCGATGTCCCCGAGATTGAGCAGCTTCTCCTAGACTTGGCCATTTTGACAGACATGACTCCGGAGGAAATTGATGACTTCCGACGAGATCTCTCCAAGATGAAGATGAGTCAGCAGACCAACTTCATTGCTGAAGTCATTAAGCAGGAAGTCCCTAGAGTTGCCCAAGCAGAAGAGAAGTCATTTGAGCAGGTGTTGGAAGATGTTCGGTTGGAGCGCCAGAGGAGAATAGGCGGCGAAGCCACACGCACCGTGCTTCCTGGCTTTGATATTGAAGCTGAAGAAGCAGCTCTGTTTGCTCCAATTGAGAAGCCCGCTGTGGACGAAGATCATCTCAGTGAGAAGGAATTGCAGGAGATGAAAACAGGCCTTCTTGAAAGAGGCCTTCCAATGCATGAGGTTGATGCCGTGATTAGTCAGGCCAGAGGCTTGCCCAAGGATGTGGCTGAGATGCTTCTCAAGAGCTTTGGTTCAGCTGTTGACATGCATGAAACTGAGGTAGATACGGCAAAACTCAGCGATATGGAGATCGAGATGCTCAGACAGCAGCTTGCAGATGAAGGTGCTAGCGTAAAGGAAATCGACAAGATTCTAGAGCAAGCACGAGAAGTCCCAAGAGCACTAGCTATGGAGCTACTTAAGGGATTCAGGCATGAGCAGGAAACTAAGAGGGCAAAGAAGAAGAAAGAGCCCGTTGAAACCATGTCTGAGGATGATCTTGTTGCCTTAAGAGGCCGTCTTTTCATCAAAGGCACTCCTGAGCATGAGATAGATGCAATAATTGAGCAGGCAAAGACTGTGCCTAAAGAAATGGCTGCTGATTTCATCAAACAGGTTGAGGAAACAGCTCCAGTTTCAGTTGCAGAGGAGATCGAGTTCGAGGACACCCTTGGCGAGATGGAAGTAGAAGATTTGCGCAATGAACTCAAGAAGAGAAAGATTCCAGCAGTGGAGATTGAGGCAATAGTCGCACAGGCAAAGAACCTACCTAAAGCTCTTGTGCAAGATCTTCTTGATAGCATCGACGCAGAAAGGGAGAAGAAATAGACTGATACGACTCCAAAGTCCTGCTGCAGAGATTGCATTGCCTAACGAAGGGCATATATAGCTGATTTTTCGCGAACCGAATCTGAAAACGACGACTCAGGTCATAAATCTAAGTAGGACTTCGGTGAATGTAATGAGAAACCCCATAGGATGGATGAAGGAAGAATATCTCAAGCTAGTTGAGGCCAACCTTGATTGGAAGATTAGAGAACTGCAGGGACCAAGCACCCCGAGGGCGAAGGTTGATGGCAAAGATGTCATCATGCTTTGTAGTAACAACTACCTGAACCTGACCAATCACCCCAAGATCAAGGAGGCTGCAATGAAGGCGATTGAAACACACGGCGCAGGGTCTGGTTCAGTCCGCGCGATTGCTGGAACCATGGATTTACATATTGAACTTGAGCGCCGACTCGCAAAATTCAAGGGAGCAGAGGCAGCCCTTACATATAGCGCAGGCTTCACAGCCAATGAGGGTCTAATACCACAGCTTGTGGAAAAGGGAGATGCAATCGTTTCAGACGAGTTGAATCATGGTAGTATCATTGATGGAGTCAGGCTTACTAAAGCTACCCGATTCGTGTATAACCACAATGATGTAGGACACCTTGAAAAAGTCCTACAGGATGCAGAGAAGGAGAACCCTCCAAAAATACTCATCATCACTGACGGTGTATTCTCAATGGATGGGGACATAGCGCCTCTTGATGGAATCGCGAAACTCGCGAAGGAACATGGTGCGATGGTCTATGTAGATGATGCACACGGAGAAGCCGTGTTGGGTAAGGGTGGCCGAGGAATTGTTTCTCATTTCAACCTAACACATCACGATGTTCATATGGAAATGGGAACGTTTAGTAAAGCATTTGGGGTAA
Organism: Candidatus Hermodarchaeota archaeon; assembly: GCA_048885865.1. Classification (GTDB taxonomy): domain Archaea; phylum Asgardarchaeota; class Thorarchaeia; order Thorarchaeales; family Thorarchaeaceae; genus SMTZ1-83. The sequence goes on along the minus strand of JBHLLF010000008.1, from coordinate 24,214 downwards.
TGGGAGGACACGTTTCAGGCAGTCAGGACATGGTCAACTACGCTCTAAATAAGAGCAGATCATGGCTTTTGAGCGCATCTCATCCACCGGCCACTGCTGCAGCCTGTATTGCAGCAATAGACGTCTTAGAAACTGAGGAGGAGCACGTGAAGACTCTCTGGGAGAATAGAGAATACTTCGTTAAGGGGCTACAGCAGATGGGCTTTGATACCGGTGCCAGCCAGACACCTATTATTCCAGCTATGTGCGGCGAAAGCTCTAAAGCGGTAGAACTCAGCAACGGACTGATGGATGAGGGGATACTTGCTCTTCCAATTGTGTTCCCAATGGTTGCTCGTGACAAGGCTCGAATCCGCAACATGATGAACAGCGGACTGACCATGGAACAGCTCGATGTCTCTCTAGCAGCCTATGAGAAAGTAGGTAAAAGAGTGGGTATCATCTAGATTTCGTGCGAAATAGAAATGTTGAGCCGCCGGCTCTGGAAGAGACCGGGGGCTCGCAATTCTCAATTAGATTTTCTGGTCAACCTTTTCAAGTTCAACAATGGGAGCGAATCTGAAACTAACCTCTGGATTGTAATGACGTGTAATCTTGACAAGGTGCTCCGGATTCTCAGTTTCAACTAGTTGAAAGCCCTCCGGGCCATCCACCATGGTGTAGTTCTTTGAGATGAACTTTGCATGTTGGTCCGGATTCTTCTTCACGATTGCACGGAACTCCTTGAGCTTGTCCATCACAACATTATGGTCTCCAGAATCGTATTCCCAAAACATGATGTATTTCATTGGTCAATCTCCATCGAATTGCCATACCTCATATACTCATGAGTTAAGAGAGTTGCGTTAAGACCTAATGCTTATCACAATTAAGCAACATATTCCTAGACATGTCGGAATTTGAGAGGGACTCCACTCTCAGGACCATTTTGATTGAAGCTGCTAAGTCAGGAGACCGCATTAGGTTCTATAGCCATGGCATGACGATATTGGCTGAAGGATTTATTGACTTCGTGGGTGACGATGTCGTTGGAATTCGGCATCATGACAAGGACGAGGCTGTTGAGTTCGTGCTAATCGAATGTATCACGAAAGTTCAGGTCCTGGGAGAGTACAGGCACTACTGAAGACAAAGACAAAGGGAAAGCCCATTTGTGAGCGGAGCATAGAGCAACATGAAGATGATTAGCTAGACCCCATACATCAATAGGATATAGAGCATCATGATGAAGACTGCTATCATTGCGATTGATTCTAAGGCGTTAACACTGGCGTCATCAGTAATCATCTGTCGCAAGAGAAACATTGAGGGGAAAGCGAAGAACAGCAATACCACAGAGAACAAATCTATCGGCACAACATCTTGAATGTTCAACGCAAATCCTATGATACCCGAGCCGAGGAGAGTGAATCCGAATATCACAAAGAACACCTGGACAATGCCGCCAAAGGCATTTGAGAGTGCAACCTCAATCTCCTCCTTTCTGTGGCTACTGGCGACGATAATGTATTCAGGTGTTCCGCCGAAGAGGACCAGCAGCAGTGCTGTGTGAATAAAGGAGAGATTCAGGCCTTCAGCGCCTGATGCGAAGTTAGCGAAGCTTGAGAGTGCCTCACCGCCGAGCAATGCTCCAGCAGAGGCAACAATGAGATAGGTTGCCAGTTTTGATTTGCTGAGATGATGATATATCACTCCCTCATCATCTCCATCATGGTCTATAGGCTCCTCGGTCTTGCCATAGTATTTGGTTATAGTGAAGAGATATGCTACGAATACTAGAAGTAGACAAAGCCCAAACACCACCAATTCTCCTGCTTGGAGATGAGTTAGACTGAAACCAGCCTCACCAATTGGAAAGACTCCCACAAGAAGCATTGATAATCCCACTGCAAGGCTGATGACCGAACCCATAGTCAGCAGGTCTGATCCAACCCACATGATTGCGTCTGGCAGTCTGAAATTGCCTTGCTCGTCCTTGGGTAGAATCAGAGTGTATAATGCGAATACAAGCGAGTTCATGAATATCGTAGCCAGGGCTAGTACCCAAGCCATCTCGAACTGTTGCGCCAGAAGCAAGAAGATGATGACTGAAAGCTCGGGAATTGTGCTGGCCAGACTCGCATAGATGCCGGAAACATAATCGGTGAGATTGAAGTTGTGAGCGATGCCTTCAACCGAAATGACAAAGGCTTCACAAGCACCTCCGATAAGTAGAACACCACCAAGTAGCTCCACCCAAGCAACAATATCGTGAGGGAGAGGAGCTCCAAGGAACTCAAGACTTAGCATCGATCCGACAATGATGAATCCTATCAGGTATGCAAGTTGCCAATATGCAGGCTTCTTGAATTGTCCCGACTCCCGTTCTGACATCAGTTCACACCTGTGCACTCGACGAATCCTGTTTCAAATATAATCTTCACGTATGTATTGTCACGAAGAACCTCACTCGTTGAGAATAGTTCTTATCATTGAAGCAGCAGTTCTTCCGAGGCCAGCGACAACTATCTGAACTAGGAAAGCAACAATGAAAATCCCAAGCGAAAGTGTCATTCCAAAGAAGCTCAATGAGGTCGCAGCAAGCGCTGCAAAATAGTACTTGTAAATCAGATAATACCCATAAGTGCCTAAGACCAGAATGAGACCTGCCCCCACGCCATAGATGAATACAACTGTGCGAACACGAGGCATGCTAAGGTCAACACTGCCAATATCATCACTCATGACTGCTCTTGTTACTCGTCGATTGAATCTGACAAAGAAGCCAATCGCACCCAGGAAGAAGAATAGTGTGATAATGGAGGCTAGGAGAAGAAGGAATATAGCCCAATCAAACGTAAGGTCTTGCAGCCAGGGTTGATCACGTAAGAGGAAAGCAATGCTCGATCCAAGTAGCATGATTGCTGAAACAATCTCGACAACGAACGTAATTGTGGCGGTCCCCCTAAAGAGCGAACCCACATCAATAGATTCTCCAGCTTCTTTCTTTGCCAAATGAGGTCACCTCAAGTTGTTGTCACTCAGAAAACAGTCTCTGCAAAAAGCCTTGTCGGTCATGGGCAACGCTCAATAGGGATGCAGCACTCATCCTTCGTGGTCGATTAGAATGACAAACTACTTGCATGACATTCCACCGGGGCCAGAACCTCCAAGCGAGATCTATGTAGTCATTGAGCTGACCAAAGCAAGCAAGAACAAGTATGAATATGACTCAGATTTCAACATCTTCAGGCTAGACAGAGTGTTGTATACATTCAGTCCTTTTGACTACGGATTCATCCCACAGACCCTTGACCATGATGGTGACCCATTGGATGTAGTTCTGCTAATCAACCAACCCACCTTTACTGCATGCTTGGTCCATGCAAGACCAATCGGCATCATGGAAATGGATGACATGGGCAGAATAGATGACAAGATAATTGCGGTCCCCATGAAGGACCCATACTACCGTGACATCAAGACAATCTTGGACTTGCCAAAGAGTCAGATGGAGGAGCTGACTCAGTTTTATGCAACTTACAAGATTCAGGAAGGAGGCCACACTGAGATAAAGAAGTTCAAAGAGCTTGGCGATGCCTATCAAACGATCAATCGATGTATAGCAGACTACAATAATCAGAAGAAATGAGATTGAACCGAAATCATCTAAAGCAAAGCACAGGGCGATAGAAACGATGACTGATAAGCTTCGATGCAGAGCCGTGATCTTTGACTTCGATGGGACCCTTGCCGATAGCATGCCATTCCTGGCAGAGATAGGCGTGGAAGTCATGATGAAGTTCTATGGCGTTTCCAAGAAGGAGGCAGCGGAACGCTACAAGTCCACCACAGGACTTCCTTATGAGCATCAAATCAAACTGAATTTTCCTGATCATAAAGCGAATGAGGAAGCCATTGACATATTCGAGAAATTGAAGATTAGTCGTATCTATGAGCAGGCACTCTTTCCAGAAGCAAAGGGTGTAGTAACTCAACTGAAACTGAAGGGATTCAATCTGTTCGTATCATCGTCAACTTTTCAGAGTACAATAACTGAATACTTCAATCGACTTTGTATGACTGAGCTCTTCACTGAGATTCTTGGCTACAGACCTGGATTCGAGAAGGGAGCTCATCACTTCAACCATGTGCGTGACAATTATAATATTCCGTTAAGCGATGTTGTGTTCATTGGCGATTCGCTAAAGGACTATGAAAGATCAAAAGATCACACACAATTTGTTGCACTTGAGGGGATGTTCAACAAGGACGATTTCATTCAGGCTGGTCATAGTGGCCACGTAATCTCGAATCTCCTCGAATTGAAAGAGATTCTTGAACTCATTTCCGATTAATCCTTCAGTCAGATGCCGATGCTTCAGCAAATTTCGCATCTGGTGCTCGACTCATTTGGTTCAGAATCTCTTGGATGTGCCCTATCATCTCCTCAGGAACTGTGACAAGATTCTCCTCCGGCCGCTCTTCCAGTACTCGCAAGACCTTTTCCAAGCTGTTCTTCTTCATTTGGCGACAGACAGCTCGCTCGTAGGCGGGGATAATCTTCTTATCCGGATGTTTCGCCTGAAGTTGTTCTATCAGTCCTAACTCAGTAGCGATGACAAATGTGTCGTCAGCTGATTCCGCCACTATCTTGACCATGGCTCCAGTTGACCCAACAATATCCGCGGCAGCCTGAACCTCTTCAGGGCATTCTGGATGAACGATGACTACAGCTTCAGGATATTCCTCTCGAAGCAGTTCTATTTGAGCAATGTCGAACTGCTGATGAACATAGCAATGGCCTCTGGGCTCAAGATCAATCAGCTCCACCCCAGTCTGACGACGCACATAATCAGCGAGGTTTTTGTCAGGTCCGAATAGAACTCTGGCTACGCCCAGAGCTGATACAACTTTCACCGCATTTCCTGATGTACAAATAACGTCAGATACTGATTTTGTTTCTGCGGTCGTGTTGACATAGACCACCACTGGAGCATCGGGGTACTTCTCCTTTAGAGCTCTCACCTTATCAGCGCTGACCCAGGCTGCCAATGGGCAAATCGCATCAGTTGCAGGGATATAAACAGGAGTCTTATCATTGAGCACTGCCGCCATCTCAGCCATAAACTTGACACCTGCGAAGATAATCATGTCATAGCCACTGACTTCAGCCGACTTTCTGGCAAGTTGCAGAGAATCACCCACGAAATCGGCAACCTCTTGAATTTCCATTGGTTGATAATTATGTGCCAGAAGCAATGCATTGCATTCTTTCTTTAATGCAAGGACCTTTTGCTGCATTTCAGTCATCTTACTAGTCAACAGATTGCACCACGCAAGCTCCATCTTTTTGAACTATTAACCAAATCACAATCGGCAAACATTGTCCTCCATATATTCGTTTGGCAACTTTTGCCTCGCTCAGGCCCGTTTTCCAGCTTGATTTAAGAGGTTGAACACGACCACAAAAGCAGACTCTCGAAGAAATGGGAGGACACCATTACGAAGATTGGCGTCATATCAGGATTAGAGGCAAGCATGATAGAGGACACTCGTGAAATCATGCGTGTGCTCCAATCAAACGATGTCGATATTCAGATTGAGGAAAAAACAGGAAAAGCACTGAAGAAAAAGGGAGCCTCAATTAAGAAACTCGATTCTGACCTAATCGTGATCATAGGTTCCGACAAAACCCTGCTCAATGCATTACTTCAGCTAGGCAACTCAACCGTGCCATTCCTGCCCGTTTCATCTAAGGGTCAGCCTGACTTCCTTTTTGATGTGACTGCATCCACATTCGAAGATGTGATCCCAGATCTCCTTGAAGCACGATGGACTCAGGACCGAAGAACTAGACTTCAGGTGTCTATCGCAGGCAAATCAAGTCCTCCCTTGCTGAATGATGCAGCAATCTTTGCTCGGCGAAGTGCAACACTAATTCGCTATTCGCTCCATCTTGACAACGAACGATTCTGGAAGGATGGGAGCGATGGTTTAATCATCGCAACTCCAACCGGGAGCACGGCATACTCCATGAGTGTTGGTGGGCCAGTTGTGCTACCTCCTGCAAAGGTCATGACAATAATCCCCGTCAACAGTGTTAATCCAGCAAGACGACCTCTTATCGTGGAGGACACCACTCTCATTGAGATTCGGGATTTGACAAGCTCTGTAGCGATAGAGGCTGTTCTTGATGGGCAATTGCGCAGAAAGGTCAATAGTGGACCAGTCCTCATCGAACGTGCCGATGCAGATGCGGTCTTTGTCAAGCTATCAGAAGAAAGAGTAGCAGCATTGAGAGGAAAGCTCCATCAAATGACTGAAGCTTTTGGAGACCTAGCTCAAGACCTTCCTCCAAGCGCTAAGCTTGTACTCAAGGTTCTTGAATATCAAGGACAACTAACACAGAAAGAAATAGTTGATGAAACCTTACTTCCCCCTAGAACCGTAAGATACGCGCTCTCCATTCTCATATCAGACGGACTGGTTTCTAAACATGTGTCTCTAAGAGATAGCCGTCAGGGCTTGTATCGAATGGCAAATGACAGGAGTGACTGATATGGACTTAGGTACATCCAAGATGCCAAAATCAAAGAACAACATCGTTGCAAATGTCCTGACCACAATACTCAGTGAAGCTAGGCGTTCCTCCAAGGGAGAAGCCAATATTGCAGAAATTGGTTTCTTTGGAGAGAATAGGGAACTTGCCCCTTATGCGCTCATTCAGTCTACAGGAAATGAAATCGAATCACTCACTGACGCAACAGCTACGGATGAGCTCTTGCAGCGAGTGTATCGTGACGAAGTGGCGGAGATTAATGAAGGCGATATGATTGCCTGCCTGACATTGGGATTCTATGGTTTCATATTCGGCAAATACGATGATGAGGACTTCAGGTATATCTATCGCTACGCCATGAGGGCAATTCGCAAATACAGCATAGTGGAGGAGTGGCTGAAGAAAGCGTTGGTCTTCGAATCGCTCCTACATCGCGATGATCTGGAATGGATTTTCAATAGAGTTCTATTCTGGCTCAAATATCTGGGCGCACCTATCTTCAATCCGAAGGTACTAGTTGAAACTTGTCAGGAATTTGATATCAATGCTGAAGAATTCACCGAACATTCTGGATTCAGGCTAGTTGACACACTTAGAAGACATTCGGAATATTTGGAGGAGGCATTGGGAAACCGCTCATATCTGGAAACTCGAGCAGCAACGAAAGATTGGCTCCCTGATGGGCTTTCATCCGAGCTACTGACTATTTATCGAAGAAGAGCCAATGCTGAAGCTCAAAAGAACATTCGTCAGGATCTAAATCCAAAAGATGCTAACAAGAAGGTGCGCGAGGTCTTCAAGAAGACAGGCTTCCAGTCAAATGAGGACTCTGTTCTGCCGGTGCGGTTACAGGATCTTGAATCGCCTCCTGACCCTCCTGCTATTGACCCCGTCGTCTTTGAGATGATTCCGCAGAAGCTAAGGATGGATTTACTACCTGCAGTTGCTTACTCAACTAGAACTAAACGCATCGAGGTCATTTTTCTCGGGGGGCCAAGGATAGGTCATAGTGGGATACTCATTAAGACAGATACTGGCGGCGTATTGATGGACTTCGGCCTGTCAGTTGCAAATCAAAGAATTCCTGAGTGGGCTCCAGAACTGGAGATGATTGATTCTATTCTGGTGAGTCATTCACACCTAGACCACATCGGAGGACTGCCAGTATTATATGAGAAATACATCGGGAAATGGTGTTCAGTTGGAGTCACTGGTGCAGTCACAAAGGCACTTCTGGAAGATGCAATCAAAGTAGGTACACCTCATCCACCTAGAAAGAAGAATAAGCGGGATTTGATATCGCGTCTCAATCAGACAAACGTGGACAAAGTCACAAAGAATCATGTCAGTCTTGAGCTTGGAAAGAGCAGCGAAGTTGGACCCGGAATAGTAGTGACACCCATTGATGCCTCACATATTCCAGGGAGCGTTTCATACCTTGTGGATATTGAAGGTGTGAAGATTTTGTACAGCGGAGATTTCAATCTAGATAAGTCAGTCTTATTCCCCGGTGCAAACCTTCCCACAGACCCAGACATGGTAATCTTTGATGGAACATATTGGGGGAGAGAGGACTTTGATCGGCAGAAGGTCGCAGAAATTATCACGCAGGTCGTTCAGAATAGCGGGCCAGTGATCATACCAAGTTTTGCAGTCGGAAGGTCACAGGAGATACTTGTGACATTGGACAATCTCGGCATAACCAAGCAAAGGAATGTGATGGTTGCAGGCCTTGCCGAGCATGTCACCAAACTAGTTGGCGTGTCAGGTGACTGGCAAGGAATGAAGAAGAACAAGGTGACTCTTGACAAGGAAGATGTACTAGTAGCTGGTGGTGGAATGATGGGGGGAGGCCTGGCTAGACAGCACTTCAAGGAACATAGAAAGAATCCGAATGCTGCTATAATCTTGTGTGGATACTTGGCACCTAGAACTCCCGGATGGAACTTACTGCATGGTTATGAGCCACATGAATGTCAAGTAGAATATGCAAGACTAAGCGCTCACTCTTCGGCGACAAATCTTGAGCAGTATATTAAATCCTGCAAAGGAAAGAGAGTGATGATTCATACCCCTTATCCTGATACTCCAAAAGGAATCATCATTCCAGAATTTCAGGGACGCATCATCCTGAAAACCTAGCGAAAGATTCTACGCTACTACCTCAAGTACGCCATCAAGAACAAGCTTCGTTGCTACAAACTTCATTGCGGGCAAGCTGACATTTAGCTTCTTCACAACATCCTGCAGTGCTGTAGAACCATCACAAAGGTCCACAAACTTGACCACTACTGCACCATAGGCCTTCTGAGTTTCCTCATCCACCTCTCCACTCTTCCGAAGATGACTATCAGGCTGAATCTCAACCTGGAAGTCAATCCAACCGAAACGTTCCATCAATTGAAGACAGCCAATAACTGTTTCTCGTGGAAGGTCAAGACTCCTAACAAGACCACCAACAGTCGCAGTCCCGTCGATAGCGGCTTTCACCTCTACCACAGCCTTCCCTACTTCTCGGTTGTCAAAAGGCAGCGCCTTTCCAGCCTCGCGAGCACGCGCAATATAATCGAAACTCACTGGACGCAAAGGCAACTGGTTGAGTACCATGAACATAGAGGTTTCGAACTTAGCTGGTGAGCCATCCCATGTTTCCCAGACGCCTTCGAACATATGCTCTATCTCACGAAGTAGTCCGCCCATAATTCGCCTGTGCTCATCCTCAGCTGAATCATTGGTGACTATCAGTGCCATCACGAAGTGGTCCGACTTTTCCACCATCACAAGATTTCCTTCATGTTCTATGGTTTCCAATGCGTCAGTCTTATCTGCAATCCCACTGGCATCTCCGTCTATGCCACCAAATGAGTCCAAGGCTGAAATCAGGGACGCCACCGAGTTTGTGTCAATCTCCTCCCCTGAGTAATTCAGGTGGTAGGATACCTCTGATAGTCCTTCCTTCTGCACAATCAGAAGTAGATGCAAGATCCGCGCCTGTTCAAGAATGCGTGTATCCACGACTTGTGGAGTCACTATTTCATCGGAGTGGCTGGAGGTCGATACGTCCGCTTCTACTCGTGTTGATTCGGAACCCGTACTTGTGTCACTAGCTGTGCTAGCTGTTTCTTGATAGGGCTCTACAACGTATTCTCCATCGCCTGCGGCAGCCGTTCGTCTTGCTTCAGGCACTGGTGCAATCTCTTCAGTTCCCTTACGGACAGTAATCATCTCGCTGATGGGCCTATCAGGCAATTGGACGCCCACGGTTTTCGCGGCCACTTCAAGCATAAGGCGGATGAATTCCTCCCTACGAGTCTTATCTGTAGCCACCATACTGAATGTCGGTGCACCAAGAAGACGCTGGATTTTCTCGCCTCTCATTGATTCTGGCAGATCCTGCTTGTTTGCAATGATGAACAACGGAACTGCAGGTGCCTCTTTCTTTATCGTTCTGAGAAGAGTCTTTGTCTGCATCACGTTTCTGAAACTGGAATCTGTCACTAGAAAGATCACGTCTGTACCAGCGAAGTAGAATTGCCAGAGGTCCTGGAAGACAGCCTGTCCAGCAAAATCCCAGACGGTCACGAGAAAAGTTCCGAACTGAATTGTTTCTGAGGAGTCAACAGCGACATTGATTGTAGGCACGTATCCGCCTGGTGCAGGCTCCTTGCCAAAGAGTAGTCTCAAGAGTGTAGACTTACCAACACCACCGCTTCCTACATAGCTTACCTTGAATCTGGTGAAAATTAGTTCACCGAGAATGTCCTCGAGGTTGTCGCGGATATAACCAATGCTGTTACCTCGGAGAGCTGTAGATATTCGAGCAGTTCCTTCACGGATCTTGTGCTTTATTGCTCTCTCCTCATCACGGCCATCAGTGACAAACATCAAGACAAGCTCATCATCAACTGCTCCGTGAAACACCTTATGCGGGCCGACGTATACTGGTGTATCTGCTGATAGTCCTTCAGTGCTATGGAGGTCTCTCCATCCGGTCAAGAATTCTTGAATATCCGCATCTGTGAAATCTATCTTCCAAAATCGGGTTCTAGTCACAACACTACCGTCGACCTTGTCAATCAACAGAACGTTGTGGATCATTCATCTTTCACTCCGTAGGATAGTCAATTCTCTTGATGAGTCTTGCATCTGCCTTACAATTTCCATAGATAAACTAACCTGCTATCAAGATTACTGGTATAGTACTTTCCTTGTAATTCTCCCCTCGCCAAAGAGTAAAAGAACTTGTCTAATATGTCTACACTCCGTTTAAACTGTCGCCCTGACAAAAAGCCTAAAGAGTGGATTTTTCCAAGAACCCTTAGTAGGTATGCTGCGGCTTTAGTATGAAGCAGAGGTGGACCGTTGATGGCTAATTTTGAGGTCAAGGTTTTGGGTCTGATTGGAGTCGTCCTAGTCATGACTACAGTCATTATCGCAGGAGTCGTAAATGCCCCCTTGACGAATTCTCAAGTAGAATTGGCATTGCCAGAATCGAAAATTCTGGATCCCCTATTTGCTAATGATAGCAATCCGAGAATCGCCGTTGTGAAACCTATCTTCACTGACACAGCATATTCAAGTGCATTCTACAATTTCTACTCAAAATACATGGGATATACGGACTACATCGATACAGATTTACATCTGCTCAATGTGACAGTGAAGGACGGATGGGGGTGGAGTGCAGGATTATCAAATTTCTTGACAAGCTTCAAAGCAGGAATAGCGGGATTGTCCTTGGGCGAGAACGTTGAGCTGATTGATGAAATTGATGTCACGATGGGTGCATTATTTGAGAATAATAGTCGAGTCTATGATGTAGTAATTCTTGGATTCACAGAGTATGTCACAATTGAGGAGTACAACTTCTACAAGAGGTTCGTGGAAACCGGCGGAACACTGATCATAATGGATGCATGCAACTTCCTCGCTGAAGTGAAATATTACCCTCCGGCTTCACCTGACGAAGTAGGTTACCTTAGCCTAGTCAAAGGTCATGGATGGGAGTTCAATGGCACATATGCATGGAAATCAGTATATCATAGATGGCCTGAGGAGAACAGGAACTGGGTTGCTAGCAACTACTGGAAATGGTGGACAGGTGATCACTATGACTACTTTCAGTCCAGCACATCACATCCAATCAGCACCTATCTAAGAAACAACTACGGTCAGAACATCATTTCTAGCTACGGTGCTCACGAAGAGAATAGACTGGAGAATTTCACCGACTCACAAATTATTGGGTATTGGCATTTCATTGATCCGGACGAGGAGCCGAATGACCCTGTAGTGGCTTACCAGCACAGGTACGGAGAAGGAAGTGTATTTCATACTGGAATCATGGCAAGCGACGTGGTGGGTAGGGAAGAGTTCCTCCAGGCATTTCTGGTATGTGCTGTCAGAATGGGGATAATGGGAGATGTCGGAAGTTGGTCATTCCACGACGACTATTCATTTCAGTCCTTCACCAGTATATTCTATGAAGATGGAACCCAAGTAGAACAAGGGGCACGCTTGTCAGGAAAAGTCAAGTTCTTTGTTAATTTCAGCACTAGCATCATTGCTCAAAATCAAAGATATTATTCTCTGGAATGGGTTGGTGTTTTTATCAATCCACAGGACTCAAGCGGCCTATCTAAGTCTCTAGCTAGCAATGGTAGTATGATAAATGAAAATCCTCGTACCTGGCGAATCGAAGTGGACACAAGGGATCTCTATGATGGAGAATACGAGTTTAAGGTCCGTTGCAGGTTTATATCAAATTCCAATCCCTCAGACTATTTGGATTCAACGCTGATGGTGTCTTTATATGAAGTGGAGAACATCCCTGATGAGATTAGGATTAGCCTCTATGCTGCCTCAGGATCTCTTATGGCAATTGTGGCGTTTGCTAGCCTAGTCACAGTCTGGATCGGTAGTCGAAAACAATCTGGTCTATAATAAGGTGGATTCCACTACTCCTTGAAAGAAATATTCCCTCGCCTATGAAGCTCGCCAAATACAGTCAATAGAACGCTTTCATCAAATCCCAGCTTTGCGCCAATTGCACTGATGGTATTTTTGCCATCGACAAGATCAATGATATTGTCTATATGAGAATAGAGTTTGCGAACATCATCAGAAACCTCATACACCAGCTGAGGAATGTCTTCAGGGTAGATTCGCACCTTCCATTCTATAGCCTCCATTCTCCGCAAGAGATGGATTGCTCCCATGACCATATCTGGACCTCCCGTACTGCTCGAGAGCTCTGAAATAGTCTTATGGCCATCCAAATTATTCCATACTGCCTGGAGGAAATCTTTCACAAGTTCTGATTCAAAACGCTCCCATTCAGGCGGCTCAAGCTTTTGAGGAGCAATTCGACCTGGCAAGTCCTCCGGGGGGAGTGTCGCTAGAAGCTTCAGTGTAAAGGGAGGTGATTCAAAAAGCCTTCCGCTGCTCTCCTTATTTTCTGGCGTTTCATCCAGATAGAGATCTGGCAGAAATGAGAATCGTTCACGCATAACTTCTACGTCTTCTTTGTCACCAGTTATCAATGTGAAAACGACATCGCTTCGCTCAATTAGTGCGTATTTGAGACCACCAGCTGAGAAGACAGATGTGGACGTTGGACTGGCGTCCAACTGAAATTGTGATATTGCCGCTACCACATTTGGTGCCGTAGCCATGTAGACTGCATTCTTGTCATATAGGTAAGTGAAGAGTGCTTCACCTTTTGTCTTATCGATAACGAAGAAAGCCTGGTGTCCCAATGGTTCATCCCTTGAGGGAGCAGTATCGATTTCTGAATCAATGGATTCGTCGATTGACCACTTCTTGCGAGCCAGCTCTGGATGCATGTCCGTATATCCAGAGGTAGCTAAAACCGATAGGACAAGATCGGAAGGAGTAGGCGAAACTGAATCACATAAATCCATGAAATAGGAAGACTCCAGGTCTCTAGCACCCTCCAATTCATTGTCAGAACCCGGAACTACCAGAAGCTTTGCAGATGAATTGGCTCTGATCTTCTGGGTCATCAAACCTATGACTTCGTTATCTGATAGGGGTGGAAAAATAATATACACAAAGACATCAACAATGTCCATTTTTTCATCCCACTCCGACCTAGCAAAGTGCTCGATTGTCATCTGGGAAACAAGGACATCAAATGGACCAATTTTAGCTGGTTTAGAGAAGGTGGACCCTCCTGTATTGAGTCGTTTCGCAATCCTCACTGCTGCAGTTCCAGAGGTATTCTGTTGTGGGGGATTTGAGGCACAAATGAAGCAAATGTGAATCTTTCCTCGAAGCTTCTCATCAACCAGCGGCACAAACATGTTCTTTGCGTCTCTAATAGCCATGCGGGATGCGACATCACGCATCTCAGAACCGATCGATTCAACCACTTGAAGCTCCTCTTTATCTGGCGCCAATGAATCAGTTGTGGCAACAACGAGTGTGGATTCATTTACTCGTGAGAGATAGACTAGTGTTTCATCGATGGATGCAGCAACGGGTTTTCCCGCAAGATCAGACATGACTTCAGAATACTTGTCGACAATACGCAAGAGAAAATCTTGAGGAATTTGCTCTTTGACAAAAACGCGTTTGGCGAGTACCTTCGGTCCCAGAAGATCGAATAGCAACGCCCAAGTGATCACTCTTAGAAATTCCTCCAGTCTTGTCTGAAATTCACTGTCAGTGGTGCTCAAGAGCGTGGGATTGGTGATAAATCAGTCTTCCCTAGCTCTCCCTTCCAGAAATTTGGTTCTCGTTATCCGCCCTCGCATAAGACTCTGGTACACACTTGCATGCCCATTTCTCTCATAATTGGAAACATGCACCCCGCCTCCTGAAGGAATTGGGGGGAGATCCATGATAGCTTCTCCAACAGTCACGGGTGATGCTAATTCATTATTGCTCATGGTCTCTGAATATCTCTTTCCACGTTCCAACGAATAGAAGTGAGCTAAGGGCGGCTTGAAGTCAGCTCCCTGTCTTGACCCAAGAATGAACACTCTACGTCTTCTTTGAGGAACACCGAATTCTTCAGCCCTTAGCAGATGAATTGATGTTGCATACTCGAGTCCGTTCAGAAGAGCGAGCATATTCTTGAGAATTCCTCCATTCTTCATCCACTGAATACCTGGTACATTTTCAATCAACACATAGTCAGGCATCATTCTCTCAACGACTTCCATGAATGGAAGAAATAGTTGATTCCGTGCATCAAGGCAATTCCATTTCCCAGCAGTTGAGAAGCCTTGGCACGGTGGGCCACCAGCTATCATTCGCAGGTTCTTTCCCCTGGACGCAACCTCAATCTCCTCTGCGATCTCTCTGGGGCTGTCTTCCTTAGATAGGTCAGAACAGAGTACAGTGGTCTCAGGATGGTTATGCTTGTGGGTTTCACACATCTTTAGATTGAAGTCAGAAGCAAGAATGACCGAATGGCCAGCCTGAGAAAGTCCTTCTGAGAGACCCCCAGCTCCTGAGAATAAATCAGCAACGATTCCTGGTTTGATTTGCTCTCCTAATGCACAAGCAAGCAAAGGAGGTACTGCATTCCCGATTTGCTTGTACATGGAAGTTGTACTACCTAGAAATCTGTAAGTATCAGGAAATGATTGGAGCCGTGCTGCTTCTCGAATCGAGATTAATCTGTCTTGCACTGGATGAATGAATGTCCCATTTCCTGGTCGATTGAAGTATGTATTGATTGTATAGCTCGGAAGGTCCTCACTCAGCCGACCATAGTATGTTGTGCGCCCTCCCGATGCTCGTATCTGACTGAGGCGAGCTGATTTCCGTGCTATGTTTAGCGGGATGTCCTTCCAATTTCCTCCCGGACGGACTGTACGTATAACTTCCATGTCAAATTCGCTTAGCTTAGCACAGACATGGTTGTAAAGCATCTCTTCTGAGGACTGCTTGCTGATGTACTCGGAAGTAGCAATTCCCATCCGGTTTCACCGATATACAACTGCATAGCTAAATCGAACGCAGTTCGGTGGAGAAGTAATCTCAGCGATTCATGAGCCCTTGTAACACGGAGAGGACACTCGCTAATTCGTCTGTGGATGCGCCTCTATTGGAAAGTACTCGTTTTGCGCTGCTCGGCTTTATACCATATAATAGGAAAATGAGAGCCTCCAATTGAGGATCGTAGATTCCTTCATTGCGGGAGCATTCTCTCGCTTTATGCCCTATCTCTTTCACAAGTTCCAAAGGTGGAGAGAGGGGAAGAGGAAGGCCAGACAATTCACGATTCGAAACGTGATTATTTGTGCTAGTGATATCGAACCTCCAATTCAATAGCTCAGAGTTCATTACGCCGAGGAGATAATCTAGCAGCTTGGGGTCAGAATCATGCGAAAGCACGATATAGTTGCACGAATTGGCTAAAACAACACCAGGATCTACAGGTGCGAACTTAAGTCTCCATCTTTGGTTTCTATTAGATATCTGCTGGCAAGCGATTCTAGGCCTCTGGGAGTCTTCAATCCTTGTTGAGGAACCAATGCTTGCGTGGAAGGAAACAAGGTCTACATATTCTTCAGGTCTACGTCTGCCGGGTCTCAATGTATACCTACCAATGTGAGAACCTCTCAATAGACGAGCACCTTTGCTGGAAATGTATCTCTTGTGGAGAGTAAGGTCGAACTCCCCTCTTTTGTTGGAGAGCCATTCAAGTGAGTCGAGTGTTGGGTTTGCGTGATTTTTCGCTAAAACCTGCCATTCATCTCTATTAATTCGGGGAACTACCATCGATTTTCGCAAAGAAGTAGGAAGCTTGCCAACCTCAATGGTGTAGCTCCTTTTACTACGAGCATCAATCATTGATGAAAGCGCAAAGGCCGCCTTGAGCTTCTTCGTGGTTCCTCCTCTCTTCAATGAAATAATCGTTACTGATTGAGTGACATTCGCGAAGAGATTGTTGCCTTCTGGAAAGTCATTCACAACCTTGACCGAATTCTCCAATAGAAGCGAGCGACGTAGCTTTTCCGCAGAGAGATCACCTAACACGGTCGAAGGTACTATGAAGCCAATTGCTCCCCCTCGCCTTACTAGACTTAGAGACCTCTCGATAAACAGTCTGTAGGTATCTAGAGTATGCTTGTTAGCCAACGAGTACTCTCCTGATTTTCTATAATATTGCAGGTCCTCTAGGAGTCGAGCCTTATAGTGCTCGAATTCTTCTGAATGAACTTTCCTACTGCCTGATAATAATCGCTCACGCATGAACTCAGCAAAGTTTGGCTTCAGTCGCTCATAGGGTGGATTCATCAGCAATGCATCGAACCCACCTCCTTCATCGAAAACAGTCGGGAATTGGGACCGCCACTCAAATGAGTTGCGGGATTCTGGGTCCTTGAAATAGCTTTCATGATTCTCCGACCCATTCCAACCATTCAGTGAAATCAAGGAGTTGCCTTCTTTCAGAGTCAGTCCAAAACAGGATGTCCAAGAATTACCAATCTGCTCTCTGCAGAGAATTGCCAATGATATGTCAGCAATCTCAAGTGCAGCTCCATCCAAATCTACGCCGTATAAATTGGGCCTCATTGCTTCAGCTACATCGCTGGGTGACATCTTCGGGAATTGCTTACAACAGGTGCGAATTGCTGATAGCAGGAAGACTCCGGGTCCGCAAGCTGGATCAATTATCTTCATGTTCTCTCCAAGAGCGTCTTTGTCGTCTTTCTTGGCCTTGCTTTTGATTATTGGACTGAGTGTTAGATCAGCAATGTAATCAGAAACCTCTCGAGGCGTATAGTAAGCACCTAGAACTTTTTGTGGGAGAGTGGAACTGTAATCGTTAGGTAGATGATAGGAGCCTATGGAGTGAATATGTGCAATTAGCTCTAAGAAGTCATCTGTGGACAGAGCCCCTATGTGGTCCTCAGTGTTACTTGATTCTTGATTGGATAATATCTCCCGAGCAGAATCATGCACACGATTCCTAATTACACGCTCCTGCCCTACCGCCATAGTGGGAGTCTTGAAAATTAGCCTCTTGGCATGAGAGATCTTCAAATACGAATTTCGAGTCCAGGCTTGGACAGCTCGATTCAATGCAGCAAGTCGAGCAATTTCGGGAATAAATGCTACTAGGTGTTTATCGTCCTCTGCTAAATGTGCGGAGGCCTCCCTCTGCTCGCGAACCAACTCCCAGGCCAAGCTGCTAGACTCAGACAATGTCATATATGGTGGAGCTAGGCGGCCATGATGAAAAGGTTAACTACTTTGCTTCAGGATCGTCCTTCATCATACCCCAGAGATTGCCTTCCGTGTCTTTGAAGTAGGCCAGATATCCAACTCCAGGAATGACCTGTTTTGGTCGAACTATCTCGCCGCCATTCTCTTCGACTAGTTTGACATACTTGTCAACATCGTCAACATCGATTGTGTTCACGACCACATCATCAGGACTCTGACGAATTCCAAAGGCTCCATCAATTCCCGGCTCCTTCTCATCACCAGTCATCAGAAACCAGTAATCCATTGGACCTTCCCATTTCTGGACCTTCCAGTTGAAGACAGTCTTATAGAACTTAGAGATGCGTTCTGCATCATCAGCCACTATTTCAAAATGAACTACGCGCCCCATTTTAATCAAGGCGACATATTAACAATAGTGAATATTAAGGTCTCGATTTCTGCTTATTATTCTAGCTACTGGGAGCTGAGCGGCTCCCGAGCCATTTACGAAATCGTTGTTCCTTCTTCTTTGCTTCACGAGCTCCCAAGACCAATCGCATCTCATCCAAGGGGAATCTGGGCGAGATGGTTTCGTGCAGATCCTCTTCAAGCAAAAGCCGTCTGTAAGCCCTCTGGCCGTGAAGGGTTTCTTGTGTTAAGTATCCTTTAGCAACCATTTCATTGAGATATTTCTTGAAGCCCTTGATTGTTGTGAGAGACCGGAATGATGAGAGCTTTACGTATCTCTCGAATAGAATAAGTTCGGTTTCAATGATTGACCAGCCAAAGGATCTGATAATGTCTAACTCGATTGGATTTGGCTTTTCAGTCAGCTTCCTTGTATCAGGCAACGTATTACACCGATATACACTTGCTAAGAAACTCTCATGGAATTCTAATAAAACTAAGGAAATATGCGGAAAATCGAAATCGAAAATCCTTTAGTTGGCGCCTAATGAAGGGCTATTGGAATCTAGCCAAGGGCTGCGATTATTTTCTCCTTATCCTCGGGCTTCACACGAATGAATAATTCATACGATTCTGGATTTGTGTATCCCAGTTTCTGAGCTAATTTGACGGAGATCTGTGTCTGAGCGTCCCAATAGGGAGTTATTCCGTTGTCTAACGCGTGCTCAAGCAAAGCTGCTCCAACAACTGTTGCCAAGCCCTTCCTTCTGTATTCAGGAGAATCGAGTGTTTCAATCTCAATCTCAATCGCGTCAGAATAAGGAGTAAAAGTCGAAGCCATACTGACTACCTTCTCTCCATGCCTGATGCAGAATCCAAAACCGTTCTCAAGAAAGTCTTCTGGCGTGCCAAAGAATTGAGTGATATGATACGCCATCTTTCTGTCAGCGAGGTTTTCTAGCGACTCGCGATCCACTTGCTGAAGCGTGAAACCTTCAGGTAGGGATTTCTTCAACTGGCGAAGATGATTGATGTCGAGTGTCTTTTCCGAGAGCCGTGTGCGAGGCATCACATATAGATGCTCACCCCATGTTGACCTCACAAGGCCTTCCCAGCTCTTGTCAGGAACGCATAGGATCATCATGTAGGGGAACTGCTCAATGATGTACTTGGCTGAATCGGAGTCGCTGTTTCCAGCTACAGCGTTCAGGAAACTGAAAGACCACCAACCCACCTTCGGGTCATCTATGGAATCAACATGTATCTTTGCGCGTCCATGCTCGATTGAACCGAAAATAATCGCACGATATGGCTCAACAGATTTGAAGATTTCTTTTGCTCGAGCCTTGTCAGGAGAAGTCCACTCAATAATTGAAGATGTCATGATGCGTTTGGAGGCTGCTCGATGAAATCTAATGAATTGTCGCATTAAAGTAAGAATAGGAGAAGTAGATGCCCAAGTCCTGCCAACTTCACTCCAAATCTGAAGACTATCGCCCAAATGGGGAGACGTCCCTTTTTTGGCCTATTGGCAGCAGAACACTGATTACCCTTATGACCCAGATAATGCTGATGTGGACTAATGACTATTCAAGATACAGAAGAAGAAATCAAGAATCTGCTGAACCAACTCCAGCAACATCCCGAAGACATTGAGAGATGGCTTCTTCTTGGCGAGGCATGCCTCTCCTTGAATAGGCTTGGCGATGCAGAAAAAGCGTTCAAGAGATGCCTTAAGATAGAAAAAGACAATACACTTGCGCTAAGCAAACTTGCAGAGTTGCATTTGCAGAAGAATAAACCAAAGGATGCTGTGAAAAGTCTCAAGAAGTGCGTCGAGATCAGTCCTGAGAACTATCAATTCTGGTCTTCTCTTGGTTATGCATATGTGCAAGTAAGTAACCTCCAAGATGCTGTAGAAGCACTCCAGACCTCGCTTGCCATAAAGCCAGAACACATTGAGTCTATGTACTTCTTAGGCATGACCTATAATCTGATGGAGAACTGGGAAGAGGCAGTCTTCACTCTGGAAGAAGCAAGTCGCCTAGCGCCTGATGACTATGAAATCCTGAAAGGACTTGCTCGAGCACAAATGAAACTCAAACGGACAAAGGATCTTGAGAAGACCTACCTTAGGATGAGAGAACTTGATCCCCACGAACATAGTCTGCTTCTATATTTGGGACAGATTGCATTCGACGGTGGTCGGAAGGATGAAGGTCTTGACTATTATAAACGAGCTGTTGAAATGTCCCCAAATTCACTAATAGGATGGAAAGTTCTTGCGGAAGCGTATGAGTCGCTGGGGAGATTGGAAGAAGCCAAATTTGCTCGTAAGAACTACAAGGATGTCCTTGAGCAAATCAGAAAGGAGAAAGGAATATTCGGCACCATATAGTTCTAGATGCCAGGAATCTTGACTCGATTATAGAGATAGTTCATCAGATATGATATGGCACTAATTAGAACCAGGAATACAACAGCGAGAATCATATAGACTGGAAGTACCTCATAGGTACGTGAAACAATCAATCTTGAAACAAGAAAGATCTCTTGTACTCCGACATAGTAAACAACTGTAGTGTATTTGGGAAGATACACTGCCTCATTAGTCCAAGCTGGTATTGCACGTCTGAGACTCTGTGGAAGCATCACATGCCTGATTTCTTGGCGCTTTGTCATTCCAATCGAAAGAGCTGCGAGTGACTGACCTGAGGATATGGAACCCATGGCACCTCGAAAGAACTCAGCCTGGTATGCAGCACTGTTTAAGCCTAAAGTAATCGCACATAGGAGAATTCGAAAGCTGAGTACTACCTGTGGATTTCCCCAAAAATCTGGAAGGTATATCGTCCAGCTGAAATCAAATGGTGCCAATCCCTGACTTTGAAGGAACAGATTGAGTGCATTCGGTGCATAGACAACCAAGATGATTTGAGCTAGCAGGGGAGTGCCTCTGAAGATCTCAATGTATGCAGTGGCAAGTCTGGATACAATTGGCCCACCATAATGTCGAGCAATCGCTAGGAAAATAGCGAGGACAAGTCCAAACAGAATGGCGAAAAGGTAGAGCCCCATCGTCATCATGAATCCATTGACTAAGTCATCATAGAACGGAGCTATTCGTTCCCACCATGGAGCACGTTGAAGCACGCCAATGGGTGATGACACTATAGAAGCCAGTTGGATTCCTCCTACGGTTTTTGGTCCTTTGACTCCTCTGCTTGGCCATACAGAACTTCTAGTCTATGCAGGAACCGATTTGCTCGTTCTGTCTTGGGACCTCTGAAGAAATGTTGAGGTGTGCCTCTTTCCACGACAACTCCATCGTCCATGAAGATCATCTCATCGGAAACTGCTCTGGCAAATCCCATTTCATGTGTGACCACAATCATAGTTGTTCCTTCTTCTGCGAGCTCAAGCATGACCTGCAATACTTCACCTATTAGTTCTGGATCGAGAGCTGATGTCGGCTCATCGAAAAGAATGACATCCGGATTCATAGCCAGTGACCGCGCTATGCCAACACGCTGCTGTTGGCCTCCACTCAACTCAGCGGGATAGTGATGGCTCCAGTCCTGCATATGGACCCTTGTCAAGGCCCTATGTGCTATTTCTTGAGCTTCCTCCTTTGTTTTCCCTAGGACGAGACGTGGTCCGATACTCACGTTATCTAGTGCCCTTAAATGAGCGAAGAGGTTAAAGTGCTGAAACACAAATCCTATTCGTGCTCTTAGTTTGCTGAGGTCCGCATCACGGGCCATGAGGCTCTCTCCACGAAGGAATACCTCGCCTTTGTCTGGAGGTGTGAGCATGTTAATGACTCTCAGGAGTGTGCTTTTCCCTGAGCCGCTTGGACCAAATACCACCTTGACTTCTCTCTCTGCTACGTCAAATGAAATGCCCTTAAGCACCTCAAGTTGATCGTATGCTTTCCATACATCTTTTATTTCTAGAACGTTCGTCAATACCTTCCACCTCCAAGACCGAGTTGCCTTAGTTTCGTAGTCATGCTTTCGCCAACGTATTTCGTAACGGGATATGTGAATAGAAAATAGATTATCGTGACCACCACTATAATTCCAAAGAAGAGCTCGGGATAGACCCATCGGAATGCGTCACTGTGGTATATTATCTCCATTACGCCGATTGACACAGCAAGTGATGAATCCTTGATAACAACTGCATATTCATTGGCCCATCCGGGCATAGACAGTCGCAATGCCTGTGGCAATATGATATGTCTGGTTGCCTGCAGTTCATTCATTCCAACTGAACGCGCAGCCATCATCTGTCCAGGGTCAACAGACAATATCCCCCCGCGGAATATCTCTGATTGATATGCTGCACTTCGCAAGGCCAGCGCAACAATCGCGCCTACAAACAGCGCACCAACTCCAGGCCCTGCCCAAGCGAAAAATCGTGATAGACCAATTCCAAAAATCATGAGCAGAACAAGTAATGGGATTCCTCGAAATATGGTCTCATATCCTTGACAGATCCAACCCAGTGGCTTTGGGCCGTAGACACGCGTAAGTGCAAGGATGATTCCTACTGCAAAACCAAAGAATAGAGCAAGCAGGGTAAGAACCATAGTGGTAGGGAGGCCCCGAATCATTATTAATATGAGAATATCAAATAGATTCTGGGCCTCTTGCATTTTAAATCACGCAAACCACTTTTCAATCAAAGTATCGATGGTTCCATCAGCGAATCCTTCAGCAATTGCACTATTTATTGCTGCTGAAAGTCTATCGCTGCCGTATCTGATATAGAATGCTGTTGGTGGAGCAGGGTTCGTGAAGATTATCTTGATGCTATAGACTGAGCCATATAGACCAACTATTGGCTCGTCAACGAATACAGCGTCAAGAGTACCCGTGTCCAAGTCTGCAAACATGGTTTCAACCAAGGTGTATCTAGTCAGAGTGGCTTCCATGCCAGCAATATCGGATAGTCCCTCATCCTCTGTTGTTCCAGTCTGAACTCCAACATTGTAACCAACAAGGTCTGAGAGCTGGTCTATCTCAAGGGTTGAATTAGCGCTGACCACTATGACTTCATTTGTTCGAATGTACCACACGAGTGGCTGGAGCACTTCTGAACGCGCTCTGGTGATGAACGTCGCTGACGCAATCATATCGATGGTTCCGCCCTCGCACGCAGCAATTAGGGCGTCAAAGTCCATGTCAATCCAATCTACTGTGACTCCCATATCTGCGGCGACGTATTCTGCAAGATCTATATCAAATCCTTCCAATTCATTTGTGGTCGTATTGACCATTTCAAATGGCGGCCAACCTGAGTTGGTTCCGACTATAATCGTACCACGGTCCATGATTATGTCATAGTCATCTTGGACCTCTGCAGGCGGTCCGAGTAGCCCCGGTATGAAAAAGCCGACCCCAAGTCCAACACACAGGCCAACTATCATTACCACGGCTAACATCGTATTTCCGTAGCCTTGTGACAATTTTCTCAATTCCTCCATTTTTAGCGAATCCAGTGATTCACCGGAAACACCACAGCAAACTACCTGAAAAGCGTTGTCACCCAAGTACAATCATAAGATTCCTAGAGCTTCTTGATGACCCATTCATAGAATGATTGAGATGACTTGATATAGTCCTCACTCAAACCCATAAACATCACTTGGAAGAAATCAAATCCTAGGCCAACCAGATACTCAAACCGTTCAATGAGATCCTCTGGATATCCTACCCATGAGCCTGGAGCATTCGCGCCAGCATGTTCTGCAACCTCATCTACAGATCGATTAAGAATCTCAGCCCTCTTCCTCCAGTGGTTTCCTAGCTCATCCTCATCCTTTGTTACAAAGACGCCAGGCCATCCCTGCGCGAAGAGGCTTTTCCCGACATCGTCATAGTCTCTGCCTACATCCTTGCAGTGATTCCTTAGCACATCCAGCTTTCTTTCGAAGTTGGGACGCAAGAAGAGGTTACAGTAGTCGGCGTAATTAGCTACTGCTTTGAGAGTTCGCTTTTCTCCGTCACCCCCAATGAGTATCGGAGGATGCGGCTTTTGAACAGGTTTCGGAGCAGAGAAGGCATTCTC
>JBHLLF010000007.1:62775-116603 GCA_048885865.1 Candidatus Hermodarchaeota archaeon | reverse complement strand
CTATCGAAAACCCCTACTGTGACTAGGCCCGATTCGGGATTAGAAACGAATAAGATGTACTCTGTTTCTGTCGAGAGTGAATCGACAACTTCTGCTCTAGTTTCTTTGCTGAAGTCTCGTATCGCAGTCATGAAACCGGATGAAAGTAGCGCTTGATCGCTCTCACTTGCAGTCTGGTCCTCGCTATAGTGAAGAAGCAAGATGCCGCTATCAATGACAAATACTTCCTTCAGCATGGACACAGGCCTCTCCGATTCATTCTTTGTTCTGGGGCACCAACAGATAAATCAGCTGGGGTCATAGGCTTTCCTGATAACCTTGGAAGTTGTAGAACTAGTGCGCAGCATGACGCAACGGACTCGAATTTGGCGTGAGCGTGCCATCAGGGGCTATCAGAAATTTGGCAGCGATGACCTGGGCTATCGTCCAGACTCAGGTATGTCATCTTTTGGGTGGCTATTAGCTCACCAAGCTGCAGTGTATGATTATTCCCTCAATGTACTAATCAAGGGTGGCTCTCCTAAGAATCCTGATTTGTTCAAAACGCACACTCCTGGAACAGATGGGGATTGGACAGGAGTGTCTTTGAAGGACATTGAGGACTACTACACCTCAAGTGAGGAAGACCTCCTGGCATATGTGGGGGATGCTACCGATGAACAGCTAGTTTTAGTGCCTGAGCATGACATGCCGGCACCCTTCAGAGGAATGCGTGTCATCGATCTAATAGCTAACACATTCGTTCATTTGGGCCATCACAACGGACATCTAAACACGATTGTGCAAGAATTGGCGAAAAAAGCCATGAAATGACTTCTTAAGGAATATCAGCAAAACCAGGTTGGGTTGAACCAATGAGCCGCGCCGACAGCTTTGGCAAACGCATCGACGTGGTTCTTGTCCTATTATCTATCATAATTCTCTCTGCAGCGCTCTGGATTTGGATTATCGCACTTCCAATTTCCCGGGAAACAGTGATCCTCGCGACCACGATTGCCTTAGTGATATCACTTATCCTTGTTCTCAATGCCGCAGTCCTTATTGTGCTCAGACTACAACGTCGAGTATCTCAACTAGAAGATGCAATTGCAGCCATCCCTGAGAATGCAGAACCAGCTTCGGAAGAGCCAGTAGTTGTAGTGACCCTCTCCAACACAGAACGACGAATAATCAATAGACTGGAGGAAAACGATGGTTTCATGGCTCAGGATGAGCTGAGGCGAGTTACCGGTCTTAGTAAATCCACACTTAGTGTGACCCTCTCCGGTCTTGAGAGAAAGTCGTTAGTGACTCGAGAAACAAGTGGAAGAACGAAGATTGTCCGCCTGAGTAGAAAAGTTGCACGTTGACTCTTAACGCTTTTGGAACTGTTCAGAGCTCTATCAAGCCTATTTTGCTGTTTTAGGGGTAAATAACAGTGGAATTACAACCTTTATTGAACAGTTCACTGAAAACCTCTATTATTACTTGGGATTACTTTTGACCTAGCAATCTTTGAGGCACAGCATAATGAGCGCCACAATGAAACTACTTGCCACGGGAGCCCTTCTCAGCATTCTGCTTGTTGGAGTTCTCCCTGTGATGACGACAGCTCTCCCCTTTGGGCCATCTCAAGTTGTAGCACCATTCGAAGAGATGCTGCCCGGCGTATATGTCGCATATGAATGGTGGAACGACAGTGGTCAAGACTGGGGAGAGGAACTCTATCCTACATATCCAGCTGAACCGGGCGAGACGGAACCCGGTGATATGGGTACCATTGTATGGAACGAAACCGACCCCGAACCTCTTCCCCCATATATGCCGTACATCTATGTTGAGGATGTTGACAACAACGTCTACTGGATTCAGGAGGACTATATCTATGACTACTCCTATAATTGGTCCTTCTCCAACCTCCTTGTTGTAGTGGTCCTTGATCCGGATGCATCTTACATGTCTTGGCTGTCAGGAGTCAGATGGTTCGTTGAGCCCACAGCTACTGACATATGGGGGTTGATGTGGTATCCGGAGCCTGAAGCATTGACAGGAGATGAGGTGTTCATCTATTCTACTTTCTATCTCTCAGAGTATAACTCAAGCTACTTCTATAGTGCCAACTATACTTGGTTTGATGACAACATGAATCCAGTTGACGCAAATGATATCATTCCAAACCTTAAGGAAGAATATTCCTGGGCTGCTTGGATGAATGAATCATATGAGTACGACTATGAGGATTCTTTCACAGGCTATGGCTTTGACATCAGCGAGATGTTTACTGACGGCGAAACATCACAGTGGATGGATCACTACTTCTCGGGTCTTTCCGCATTCAATGATACGAATAGGAATGGAATCATGGACATAGTATATGATCCGATTGAGGTGGACTATAACGAGGATGGCATTGTCGATTGGGTCTATTATGAGATGAATGAAACCGCATCTGAGCTAGTCTATGACTTCTACGCGGAGTCAGCTGAACTCGGCAATGTCCTTCTCCCCCAACTCAATGACAATAACCAGATCGAATGGAGTGCCGAGGTAGTCGATATAGAGGGCAATCTCATGACTGCATATCCATACCCTGATCCAATCTGGTGCTTCTGCGGGCCTGAGGATGCGCCACCAGAAGATTTCGCGGAACCAATAGCCGTTCCTACAGCTGTCGACCGATTGGAGATGGTCTACCGTTTTGAGGTGACAGATGAAGCTGCAGTTCTCAAGGTTGACCAGCACTTTGGAGACTTTACAAATCCAGAAACCGGAATCATTTTGCCTGAGGTGCAGGGTCTTAGTCTGGCAGCAAAGTATTGGAGTTCCTTCTCTAGCTACACGATTAGTGGAGCACTCTATGATGGAACCGATCTTTCTGCTAGCATGCCAGAAACCGAAGTAGCACCTGAAGGTACAATCAGATTCGAGGAGGAAGTCGCGGGAGAAACCAACACTCGTACCATCGTAGAGTTCGGAGGGACTTACCTCTGGGGTAAGGACGGCGGGACCTACGATGTAGGAACCGCAATCATTCCTACGTATTTCTACATTCTACCCTTCATGGAGCAAGGCGCCCCCGCGCCAGACCTTGCCTTTGGAGCTGATATGTGGTATACGCAGACCTACTACTACGCATCCTGCTATGCTGAGTGGGACGGGCACGCCATCACGCACGACCCAATCTTTACTGTATTTCCACTCTCAGCGCCAGGTCCAATCAGCACTCTCATCGGGCTAATCACGAACTCAGCAATACTGATTGGCGCAGTGGGAGTTGTAGCCATCGCGGTGGTCTGCGTACGCGTCAACAATGAACGGAAGTCTTTCTAGGAGCGGGAAATCCCCGCTCCACCTTTCTTTTTAATCACTTGAGCTTGGCTAGGCATGAGTCAGCATAGATCTTTGCTTCGATAATATTGCTTGGATTTCTATGAGAAACCTCAATGGTCAATGCTTTATCATATCCCCCTGAATGAAGAATTTGGACTGCTCGTGGAAGATCGATATCGCCGCATCCTGGAACAAGATATCTCCGATTTGACTCTTCATCCACAAGACTTCCATCACTGTCTCGAAAATGAACATTGAAAATCAGGTCTTTGTACTCTCTGACCATCTGGTTGATGTCAGTCTTATTGATGTGCACAAATTCTAGATCGATGGTGACTCCAAAAGGTCTTCCACCATTTGCAGCAATGAGGTCCAAAATGAACTGGTCCACATTTGGCAGATATGGCACGTTTTCAATGGTCAAGGTACAACCGGATTCCTCTGCAAGGTCTAGCAGTCTATCAAGTCTAGCCTTCCACTCATCGCTCTCATCCATCATCTCTCTGTCTGGTGGATGAAAGACAGCGACTGCTACTCCAAGCTCCTGAATAAAGGGAAAGACCACTTCTGTGGATCTCATGAAATCATCGTCATCAAAGGCAACAAGGAATTTCGGCAGATGAATCGAATACGGATTCAGCCCATAGTCCTCTATTGCATGCTGGAATGTCTTTCTGAGCCATTCGGGCCTATCATCCATCCAGACCTCGATACTCTCATATCCTGCATCCTTTATTCTCGCGAGTGTATGTATCAGACCCTGTAGTAGCTTGTCATCTGAGGAGGCTGAACGCATTCCTCCGAGAATTGAACAAGACACAAACACCATGTTCACCGTATACAATGAATCCAGTATTCCTGCACTAATTAGCATAGAGTTGCAGGAAATCTGCAATGCGAGTTCGAATCTCGCCCTTGAAATGGTCCAGCATGTAAAGAAACTCGACCTTTACCCGCCTCATTAACTATATTTAAATTACAGTGGAACCAATCTCGTAGCCACTTCAAAGAGGTGAGGGAATGTCAACTAATGATCAAATGTTAGAAGAACTTAGAGAGATACGAAAATTGCTGACACCAGCCCCGCCACCAGAGCCTCCTAAGGGTCTGGTGAATGAGTTTGTCAATTTCATTTCACAATACAAGGTGCTGGGACTTGCAGTTGCGTTCATCTTGGGTATCTATATCGGCAATGTTGTGCAGGCTCTTGTGAACAGTCTCATCATGCCGATCGTCAAAATAGTTTATGCACCTATTGACCCAACCGGTGATACGTACATATTGTCAGCTGGGCCTATTATGGACAGTCTAATCACATTCATTATTGTGGCGATTGTGATCTTCTTCATCGTAAAGGTTGCTTCCAGGATTGGAATAAAGTAATTGGATCTCTATCTCACCCAGCATCAGCACTTGGCGCTGGGTGAGACAATTCCTTTTTGAGGTAGGGGAGCAGCATCTGTAGTGAGAGCGAAAACGATGACAAAACGATACCGAATTGTTGCGAAAGTTTCCGAACTCCGAAGCGAACCTTCAGGAAACGCATGCAGTCTATACCAGCTTGGAACCGAGTTTGATTTGGATAAACCTGAAGAAAGAGCTAAAATCTGCAGGTGGGCCTATAACTCAATGTTGCCCTTCATTGCAGTGTTAGAGTTCGGTGGCGCTCTACCTTGGGAGCCAGATCCCGAACGTGCCTTTGTGGCATGTCCTGACCCACATAATGTGGTTGTCTTTGAACTTATTCGCAAGGAAGAAGTGTAGGGAGTCATCTATTCCTCTTTCTCTTCTTCGTTCTCCTTACTCAGAAGGCTCTCTACATCTTCCAAGAATTTTTCTTCATCAGACTTTTCAGAAACTGGCTCGTCGATTCTTACCACCTTAATGGTTGGCGGTTCGACGACTTCAGGCTCTGGATCCGCTTCCACTATATCAGGTTCCACTTCCTCCATCTTTGGTTCTTCTGCAGGAGGAGGCGTAGCATCAGCTCTGACTTCATCAATCGATGCCAAGGCAAGATTTCCCATTTCGATGGCATCCATGATTATTGTATAGACACGGGCCTCTTCGAAACCACAAGAGGTCATTTCTTTGGCAAGTTCCTCAAGGTCAAAGCCGTCCTCATCATCAATCCGATGAATGCGTTCCTCTATGCACTTGGTCTTTCGTGGGAATGTCTTGCCCTCCGAAACTGTGTAGTCACGAAGAAAGCGTCCATCCATGATGTCATCAAAGAACGCATTAAACTGCGCTTCTGTTTCGGGTTCAAGAACCGTCAATGGGACCTCGGGATACATATGATCAAAGACGAATCCTATGGCCTCTGCAAACTCCACCATTCTTAGCTCCTGCCCCTTTGAGGGTGGTGCTAAAGATATGAAGGCACACAGTAGATTTTCAGTAGCAACAGTCCTTATGATATCAGAGATTGGTGTTACAACCCAATTCTCTTGGCTAACGTTGAACTCATTCCTAAAAGTGCTAATGGCACTCACAAAACCTGACAAGAGTAGCTCGTCAAGTCCTTCCTTCAGCATCTTTGAGTAAATGGGAATTCCAGTGTTCTTGTGTAGTACAATGACACCGAGGAGGCTCTTGACATCATCGAATCGGCGCTTGACCACCATCGCTTCTATGTAGCGCCTCCGCTGCCTTCTTGTATACGCTCTCCGGCCTGCTACACCGATGGCTACAACTCCCATGATTGCAATAAAGGGTGAGTATCGGGTGATGGTCCTATTCAAGGCTTCAATCTCACTAAGTAGCGGCTCAAGTTGGGCTTCATAGTAATCTGCATCAATTTCATAGTTCTCAATAGCGACATAGATTCTCACATATGTGGTGGACTCGTAACTAGGCATCTGGAATGAAGCTGAGTAGAGGCCTGGTTCTGTTTCACTCATAGGCTGTATCTCCCCAGGTCCTGTTTCGCTAATGAGCTGATATTCGACAGTTGCACCAGTAACAGGATCACCTGTGACGGACTCAGTGAGCCAAAGACTCAGCGTGATCTGTGATCCTTCGACTGCACTCAGTCCTCTGAATATATCAATCTCTATGGCTACAGGAAGCACCTCTAGCTCAAACTCGATGAATCCAATAACATGGTCTGTTTTGTTTGCTGTGAAGAATACCTGCCATTTGCCAATTGATTGGGCCTCAAATCCAAGGAAGTATAGGTCCCCTATTTGTGACACCAACACGGTCAGACCTTCTGCGGGCAACGTGGTAATTGTAAGGTCTGCAGAACTCACATTTTGCCCTGTATCAGTTCTGACGTAGAGTAGTGTGAGGTTGTATTCATCAGTGAAGTAGATTGAGTCTGATTCAAGTTCCTCAACAATTCTCAGTTCGGTGGGGACTGATCTTACAACAAGAGTGAAACCTACTGTTGAATTCAGGTAGTTGAGAAGTGTGGCACGAATAGCAAACTCATAAGTCCCGATGACTGAGGGTGTTAGTGTGATTGTGTATTGTCCACCAGAACCCTCGACAACTACATTAGCTAATCCAGATGGAGGATGCAGTACCAGTATTGTCGCACCTATCAGTCCATTCAATGCATCATCTCTGAATGTGACTTGAACATCATGGCTCTGATCAACTGAAATGGTCGCCCCAGAGGTGTCGAGCGTCAGAATGGTGGGTATCTCCCGCACGGTGAGTCCAAAGGATGCAAACTGTGTGTCATAGTCTGTAAGATTCGCTCTGAGTAGAATGGTGAAAATCCCCGCTGATGATGCAGTGATATCAATTGAGTAAAATCCTGACCCTTCATCGACTGCGTCTGCGATTCCTAGTCCGGCAGCAGGGACCACATCAATGACCGAAACACTTGCCCCACCCAATCCGAAACCGGTTGTATTAGTGAACTGAACTACTAATCTGTAGGTGTCGCCAAAATAGGCGAAATCAGCGGTCCCATTGAGCCTAATCAGATTGGATCCAAACCCTCTCACGATTACTGTATAGCCTAGGGTTGAATTGAGATAGTTTGTCTTGCTTGCCTTGAAGGCCATCTGATAGGTTCCAGGTGTTATAGCAGTAATAGTCACATTGTAGAGACCGCCAGACAGCTCTGAAATCTCGAAGAATAACCCCGCAGGCGGAATCAGCACACTAATGGATGCTCCAACTATCCCTGTAGAGCTCTCGTCTCTGAATGACAGCTCTATCGATTGACTGTCACCCACAGACAACGTAGCGCCTGCACTATCTGCTGTAAGTATGGTAGGAATCTCATTTACCGTTATTGTGAATGCTGTGGTTTGCGTAACATGATCTGTCATATTCGCGTTGATGAAGATTGTGTAGGTTTGAGCTGCTGACGACGTGAGAACGACTGAGTAGTAGCCGCTTCCTTCATCGAAAAACAGTCCAGCAATCAGGCCCGAAGAGGGATTTATGCCTATCACGCTGACATTTGCCCCAGCAAGGCCATAACCGGTACCATTTCGGTACTGAACAACGTATCTATAGGGCGCTCCTAATTGTGATACATCAGAGGTGCCGTTCATAGAAACCAGGACAGTGGCAAACCCTCTCACGATTATAGTATAGCCTAGGGTTGAATTGAGGTAGTTAGTCTTACTTGCCTTGAGAGCTATCTGATATGTCCCAGGTGCAAGTGGAGTGATAGTAACATTGTATAGACCGCCAGATAGCTCCGCTATCTGGAAGGATAATCCTGCGGGTGGATTCAGCACACTGATAGTAGCCCCGGGTATGCCTGTAGAGCTCTCATCCCTGAATGAAAGCTCCACTGATTGGCTATCTCCGACAGACAATGTAGTGCCTGCACTATCTGCTGTAAGTACGGTAGGAATCTCAATCACCGTTATTGTGAATGCTATGATTCGGGAAACATGATTTGTCATGTTTGCATTGATGAAGAGAGTATATGTTCGTGCTGTTGATGAGGTCAGAACGATTGAGTAGTAGCCATTCCCCTCGTCGGTAGAGAGTCCGGCATTCAAGCCCGAAGCAGGATTTATGCTTGTCACACTGACATTTGCTCCGGCAAGGCCGTAGCCGGTACTGTTTCGGTATTGAACAACCAGTCTATACGGCTCTCCCATCTGTGATACATCGGAGGTGCCGTTCAGAGAGATTAAGATAGTACCAACCTCTCCAACTATGAGGGTGAATGAGTCCGAATTGCTATAGTGGAAAGCCTTCGATGCTGTAATGATTACTGTATATGTACCTGATTTCGAGCTTGTGATATTAATTGAATAGTCTCCAGGTCCAGTAGTACTTTGCCCAAGTAGCTGAAGGCCTCCCTGTGGACCTGTATAGTTCATCTGGATTGTGGCTCCATCGACGCCCGCACCAGACTTTAGCTCATAGCGCATCTCCACAGAAAATTCCTGATAGAGACCCACTTCAGTAGGCAGTGGCCCGACCGAGGTCAATTCGAAATTGGTTCGAAGTGTTGATACTATTGTGAATTGACAGCTTACATCATCGTAGTATGGCCTGGAGGCATTTACTATCACAACAAACTCGCCGGCACCCACAAGATTCGTGTCAAAGTCTGCTTGCCACCAATTGAATACTGGATTGGCAAGGAAGTTTACGAACATACTTGACCAGTTTCCTACCACCAGTGCGGACGCGTCAAGAATGAAATCGGATGTGTCATCATCCATATAATATAGCATATTGGTGATTAGCAAACCTGTATCGGTGTTCACCAAGGTTTCCCGAGGAGTAAGGCTTGCAGTGTGATACATATCGAAGACTGCATAATCATAAGCAACCTCTGTGCCATTTGACCATAATGCAGTGACTTCCCATTGACCTGCTGATGTATTGGCTCCTCCCAATGTCCAATGCGAGCTGTTGACAAATCCATTGATCATGGTGTTGACTGAATCATACGCCCACTGAGTGGAGTTGGGGAGTATCCATGTGATGTTAACGGGACTACCATCTGTGGGACTTCCTGCAGCCGTGCCAATCTCAACCTGGGCCCTCGTGGTGTTCCCTGGCTTAAACAGAGAACTCTCAGACCACTGTCCTGTGCCTCCATCCTGAACTTGAATTGATACATTCTGGGCATAGTTGGGTGCCTGAAGATTGATTTCCCACCATCCACTTCTATCGGTTTCGCTGGTTGGTATATGGATAATTCCAGGTGAAACACTACACAGACTCGTGATATCATTGGTCAGTGGGTCCAGGATGGTCACGTTCTCCCAATCAGTGGGATATAACAAGTCTACTGTGGCCCCGTCATACTCCACTGACCCTGTCATATACGTGAAGAGCGACAAATCTGAACTCTGTCCTGCTGCTACTGAATATTGAACACCTTGCTCTGATAGGTCAGTGGTCCATGAAGAGTTGATATACCTGTGAAAGAATGAAGTGACGGTGTAGGAAAAGATGACACTTGTATTCGAGGTCACCTCCACCTGCAAAGGATTTGTAGTCCAAAAGCTTGGATTGGAAATTGATGCTGTTCCCCCATTTGAAATCGGAGAAGAGAATGAACCGGCATGGAATGTCAGTTCGACCTCCTCTGGAGTAGGGGCTGCAATACTTGTGAACACAATGTTGTCTAACTGCAGAGTGACATTTTGCATGTTCTCCAAGCCATCGTAGTCTCCTGCAGAGTCGTCGTCATAATCCGTTGCGTTGTCAACGATGACATTGCTGGGAAAATATAATCCCAGAGAAATAGCGAAATCACTCCATCCTGGATCAATTGGATCGAACACATGTGATATATGATACCATCCGTCGTGTGAATCCAGTAATTGTATTTGAGTATACCATGCCTCAACGATAGCCAGATCTTTTTCCAATTGCCAAAAGACTCCAATATCACTCAATGAATCATTGTCTTGTGGATCGAGGGGTCCCGCAGCATAACGATAATCGAATTCTAACTTGAAATCAGAAACAGATGGTACATTGTAAATCACCTGACTAAATCCAATCTCTCCGGGAAAATGCTTGTAGGTTTGGCCATAGGGAGGATGATTACCCCACTCCGCTACGTCTGTACATTCAATGTATTTTCCAGTAGAATTGTAGGAAGCGAGTTGTATGGATGAGCCTCCACCACCCAGAGTATAATTAGTCCACGGATCGGTTCCAGCATCGAATGTTCCATTGAGTCCATATAGCCGTTGGAGGTTCCAGACATCGATACTAGTTGAATTCATAAACCAGCCATTTGCATCATCAATAGCGATATTGCTTTGTGTATTTGAACCGGTATCAGTTCTCCCTCTCTTTCCCTCAGTGGTTTGATAGCCTGATTGCTTAATTCTAATAGGATCAAGCACTCCTTCATTAGGAGTTGCCGAAATCGTGAACGCATCGATTCGTTCCATTCTCTCTGTCTGGTCCGTTCTCGTGAGGCCTTGTTGAGCTTCATTTGACGGTGAAACGAACAGAGAATCACTTCCTGCCTTTGGCATTATACCTTTATTGACAGTCCCAAGTAGGCCTATCAATAATATCACAAGAAGTCCGATGACTGCATGCTTGCCTTTCCTCATCACGTTCGCCTCGAGAGAGTGGATATTGACGTGCTAACCTCTGACTTTGCACACGGTTGCGATTACTTCGCTCTTGATATCGGGACCAATCGTGCGTTCACAAAGTCTTCCAGCTCTCTCGCTCGTTCTGAAATTATATTATCATACTTAGCATGGACTTTTTCCAAAATTCGGTAGCTGACGACGTAATTTTCCTTCTCACTTTCAAACTCCCAGCGGCCCACGACCTCTCCATTGACCCATATAGTTGGTCTGATTTCGCCTGATGCATTTGTAGCCCCAGTCACCTTCACATCGGAAGGTGGAGGAAGGCACTCTGGCGGCCAATAATGCTCCCTCAGCTTTGGAAAGACGTAGGACTTCATCTGCTCACTGAGATACCATGAACGCTCAATGGATGATTTTGGCAGATGATCCTCATAAGGAAGCAGCCATATGACTGGATCTGATGGGGCTTCAAGCGAGGCAGCAAACTCGAGGTCGTCTGATGTCATCATCTTATGTGCTCCTCCCACATCTACTTCCACAACTTCATTCTTGAGGGCTTCAACTGCAGTCCTAGCTCTTGTCTTTGTAATTGAGAGCCACCATGAAATGTCATCGACTGACACCGGGCCAAATCTGTCGATGTATCTTTGAATCATCAGGTTGACTGCCTTGTCTTCTGGCATGTCCTCCAGTCTAAATCCTTTGACCCATTTCTCCAGAAGTGCGTAGGCTGTTGTGGAACTCCGTGCATGACTGGCAGTGGCCCGGACTACTCTGCCAGATGTCGCTGCTAAATGAAATAGAGGGCGTATCTGTTTCGCGTATTGGGATACCGATTTCTTGATTTCCCGCATTGTCTTTGGCCCGTCCTTCAGAGTGGCAAGGACGACTTCCATCAATGAATTGATCTCCTTATCACTAAGTTGCTTGATGTCTGGGTGCTGCCGCATCTTTTTGTAGAATGCAGATTTGGTGGCAAGTATCACAAGCGAGAGATTGTCAGAGTGTACAACATGAACCGTTGCTCTGAAAGCATTGAGCCTTAACAGGCGGTCACCGCTATTCAAAGACCTGAATATGGCCTCTGCATCATAATCTCCTATTCTTGCCCAGACAGACAGATATGGGGTCCAATAATCTGTAGAATGCAAGCCCAATTGAGTTCCTGCAATTTCATAGAAATCCGGGCGCTCCCTATCAAAGGCATGCTGTTTTCTCAAATGATTCAGACGGATCTGTTCCACTGACAATTGCTTCAAAGGAAGACCCCCTCTGTATCATGCCACTATTGCTGTATATGAATCAGACTGCGAAAGACGGTGAAATGAGAAACCGATTAATGATAAAGTCCTCTGTCCATATGGCCTATAGCGCCCGTTTACGGCGTCTCTAGTCGTAAACGGGTCTGCTTTGACCTTGATGTATCTGTGCTATCTGGTAGCACCAATGATTAGGAGTAGGACGCCCAATACTATCAGGATCAACATAATCTCTGTG
Source organism: Candidatus Hermodarchaeota archaeon (assembly GCA_048885865.1). Taxonomy (GTDB): domain Archaea; phylum Asgardarchaeota; class Thorarchaeia; order Thorarchaeales; family Thorarchaeaceae; genus SMTZ1-83. Next base: position 104,295 of record JBHLLF010000007.1, on the reverse strand, counting down.
AAAACATATCCTGCAAGCTCAATCGAGTAGAGATTGAGCATAGTGAATAGGTCAGTAATCATTGGATAACTGAACCCAATTAGTTGAAAGATTATTGGTAGAAGCCCGAATATTATCAGGATCAATCCAAGAAGTGCCATTCCTTTGCCCATAAGATTCATCTCCATATGGATACCCATCATTTGCATCGCGGCTATAAATAGATATGTAGGCTTTCAAGGTCCGCCAGCATACATATCTCAGCTATACATTCTCCATTATTCAAAACCTGAAATTGTGATTGAGCTCTGGGGGTCTGAAAAGCTTCTTACTTCCACAATTCTGGCTGCAAATCCTCCAACAATACCGCTCAGAAACCAGATCTGATAGATTAAGGAGGCATAAGTCATGTTTGCCAATGGATTCCAGCCAAGATTCACTACCAGACTGCTCCAAACGAGCATGTCCACAGCTGATGTAAGAACCATGAAAATGACTCCTGCCGACATTCCCTTAACCAATGCGCATATTTGGAATCTGAGACTACATCCACCACCGACTAGATTCCGATAGGTTATTGGGATTATGGCAAGTGGGACGCCCATGAGGTAAACGGACCAATAATGGGATTCCCCTACAAGTATTGTGACAATCAAAAGGGATGCATACACAACAATCCAGTATTTTGGAATCCATAACCAAGACTTGATCTCTTCGAGTGCTTCCACCATATTTCACTTGGTCAATGGATTTGAAATTCCCTTAATCATATCTTTGGTGTAGCAATCAAAAAAAGACAAAACAACAACATCAAAAGGAGCTGTGTCATACACAGGGTGACCCAATCCACGGTTCGAAAGGAGAGTCCTTTTATCCGGAATCAGAAGGAGGAAGATTTCGGAATGGTGATAATAATGCGCCTTTTTGCTATCAGGACCGTCTTTGAACCGTGGACGGTCACGCAAATATCATAGGCATATTCCTAAAAAAGGAGGAATATCTGCGCATTTTCTCTTCTTTGCCGTCAAATCGCACTATTTGAAGAGATTAAGAAGAGTCCTGATGTGATCAATGGTCAATAGTCCTGCAGGCGCCTTCGTTGCCTCCCCTTTTCTCTCCCAAGTTATCAGAATTGGAGTCATCTGAGCCCTGTGTGCAGCCTCAACATCCAGTTCTACGAAGTCTCCAATGAATGCGCATCTCATGGGATTAATACCCATGTGTCTTGATATCTTCAGTAGCATATAGGGTGACGGCTTCTTATAGCCTGGAACCATTGAGTGTTCCACAGCTTCAAAGAGGCCAAATATGGAGTCCCGCTTCAGAATTCCCGAAGGATCTTCCCAGCGATTTGATGCTAGACCCAACTTGTATCCTCTTGAATGAAGTTCCTCCAAGACTTCTTTACATCCTGGAATGAGACTGGATTGCCACGGTACCACTGTCGCCTCCCATTTCTCAGTTATCTCATTGGCTAACCTATCGAGTTCGGTGGACACTCCAAGGGAACTCAGCATTCTCTTTCCGTACTCCACCCATAGCTCATGGGACGGATACCATTTTGAATGAACTCCCTCCGAAATCATGTATTCATTCATCCAAGTTCTCGCAGTTACAAACGCCTGTTCCAGTTTTTCGTTCGAACAGGATGCAATTTCATCGAAACCGAGCTCTTCGAGCCATTTACGTGTCAGATTGGACACCCATATGTCAGAACGATAGAGTGTGTCATCAAGATCGAAAATGATTCCTTTGACCATATCGAGAGTTGTCATTACATGCGAATCCAAAGCCAACCGCCTAATCAACGTTCTCAACAATTAGCGAAAATCCAAAAGAACTACATATGCTGAGAGACAACTCTTTTTGTGAGCTTCTGTAGTCGAGAGGCATCGCATTTCCTTTCGGTGAATATCTTGGACCTAATAGACAAAGGCATTCTGGGTGATTTGCTGGACAACTGCAGAATCACCTACGAGGAACTCTCTCGAAATCACGGGATCTCAGCTAATGCAGTCAAAAAAAGGGTCCAAAAACTGGAGGAGTCGGGTGTCATTCAGCGCTATTCAATCCGACTATCACTTGCAATGCTGGATGCCCAGTTTCTCTTTGGTTTGCTTCGGACTGATGGGTCTCAGGATGAGGAGGCTTTCGTGAATAAAATAGGCGAGAGTCCATCCATGGTTGCAGCCGCTGCATATAGTGATGGCCATTACGCTCTTCTTGCAGAGTACGTCAACACTGTCGAGCTTATGGAGTTGGGTTCGCATCTGAGAACACTTGAGGGAGTTGAGGATGTTGAGCTTCATACACTGGTGACAGCCAGAGGCACAAAGACCGAATTGACCACAAACCATCTCAAGGTCCTATACTATCTTCGAGATAATCCTAGGATGAGCATTGTCGATCTTGCTCGGGAATCAGGCATGACCGCAAGACGCGTGAGGCGACTTGTTAGCGAGCTTGTTGAAGGCGAGAGTGTCATATTCACTGCTAATCTCGAACTTGGGGAGGCCGGGAGCATACCCTTTCTAGCAAGAGTGACATGGAACGAGCGGATTGCGGATTACAATGCTGTCATTGAATGGCTCATGAGTAGGTATCCTGATTCACTCTGGGAGTGGTACATCTCCGTTTCAGAGCCAGCTATCTTCTGTCTCTTTACAGCCGAGGACCTGAATGAGATGAACTCCAAGGCGAGGGAGATACGTCAGCAGGACTTTGTCGACCGTGTGAAGGTGATAGTTGCGTCGTATCATGATGGATTCGGAGGTCCAAGAAGTCGTCGATTGAATGAAATGATTCAAGAGGTCGTTAAGGAGTAGCTCCTATTCATCCCTTTCACTTTGCGATAGCGTTTCGAATTCATCCAGGTCATCACTATCACCGTAGATTTCCTCGTAGACTGACATACTGGTGCTCTCTTTGTACTGAGGACGCACAAGCACCTTGAGTATTCCAGCAATTCTAGAGAGGTTACCACTCTTCCATAGGCGAAGGATGAGCCAAGCCCCTAGGACCCAGAAGTAGACGAATCGATAGCATACGAATACAATCCACGAGAGGAGCAATGGAACCAGGTGATGTTTTTCAAAGCTGGATGGATCTCGATTGAGTTCGAGATTGCGGTAGTCGTATAGCACTGAGATAAAAGGTGCAAGCGCGAGCAGATAGAACTTGTAGGCTCCACGAGGATAGAAGAGCTGAACGCACATCACTACAACAAATCCCCATGTAAGCGCCTGGATGACAAGCTCCTGAACCCGTCTTACCTGGTTCTCATCACTGGTGAATCGAGGTTTAAAGGCGGCAAATGTCCCATAGACCACAATCCCGCATATTATCAGGAACACATAGTTGGCCAGTAGAAAAGCAATAGCATCTGTGAACCATGTAGGCATCCCGAGCCACAGGAAGAACGTGTTGAGATGCACTGTCATCCAGAGCTCTGGAATAAATGTACGGAGAGTTTCATAGCGTCCCGTATTCCAAAGAAGCACCTGGTTTAGGTACAGCTCTGGACTCACAATGAGGAAAGGTACTGAAACAAGAAGGACAATACCTGCGTAGATTGCAATATGCTTGATGAATCCACGAGCATGCTCGAGAATTCTTCTTCCTGACCGTTTCTTCAGCAAGACAATGGAGAGGATTGGGAAGAATACCACTGCCAACTGCTTGTATAAGGTGGCCACAGCTATTGCTGCAATTGACAGCTCTTCTTTCTCAGATAGCGCCAGAAAGAACGAAGCCATTGTGAAGAAGACATAAGGCGTCGGATTCAGCCACATGAAACTACCATAGAACAGAGTAAATGGGTTGAGGAGAAATAACATCATTGCATAGATTGGATACCTCTCATCATTTGTCAGTGAGTCCGCAATTCTATATACAAAATAGCCTGTTCCAACGTTGAAGAGGAAGAGCGGTACACCTGGCAACCAAGAGGGAACGCTACCAAGGATGGATATCGTATGGATCCATAAAGGCGGGTAGAGATAGATTGCAAGGTCGCTCGAGTATGCCCACGCTCCCTCTCTAAGCGACGGCACCCATGAGAGGTAGAAGAACTGATAGTCGTTATACAACTCAACATGAATCAATTCCTCGAAGATATCAGGAAGCCCAAGGCTGTAGGATGCAAGGGTGAATGTGCGGATGAAGAAAAGTACCAGGTTGATGCTTATTCCAATCACAAAGTATCTCTTCCATCCATCTAGAATCCAACCCGCCCCGACTATAGCAATGAACAGCCCCAAAAATCCCAGCGTGAATGACTGATAGAATCCAGAAGGAAGAATGACATAGTAGTAGGTCCATGAGGCTGAATCTTGACCATAGTTGAAGAACACAATATACAGGTCTAGCTCTGTCGTGAGTGAGGTCTTATAGCTTGTTCTCTCTCCACTCCCAAACTCAAGGAGGACTTCTACATCTTGAATTGGGGTGCCTGATATATACCTCTCATATTCTGTTTCCGTTAGCAAGTATCCAGTGGTGTTCTCAGCTATGCTTTGCTCTGGTGGTAGCATCTCTATTCCAAATTCGTAGTACGCATCACCAAGCTCCATCGAGATATGATCAACAGCACTGCTTGAGCCCTCAACTATCACATTGAATCCACTTCGAGTTGTCCCAGGCACTGAGAAATGCAATGCGAACCCAGCTATAGCAATGACTAGGCCCAGTACAACGATGTTTCTCTGGATTGTCCTCCTATCCATGAGTTCACCTAAAGAAACCGATAGCTACTGAGTCAAATATGAGGCTTAGGGTGCATTTCTTCAACCATTGCGTTGGTAGGGCTGCTTATCTTCGCATAATTGTCTGTGGGGATTTCCATTGCTGCTTCTATCTCATGTTCTCCTCGTAGAACAGATTGGGCCTGTAAGTCCTAGGCCATTCGGGTGCATTATCTAGGATTGCTTCTATCTCATCAAGTGTTGTGTTGGAAAGAGTGACATCAGATGCCTTCGCATTCTCAACAACCTGTCCCGGTTTTGTCGCACCCACCAACACAGCAGAGATCTCCTTTCGTCTGAGTATCCAAGCCAGCGCCAGCTGAGTCATTGAGATGTCCATCGACTCCGCGATTGCAGTCATCTTGATGATCTTCTGTTGAACTTCTTTAGTCAGATACTTGAGAAAACCATTCATCTGCTTTCCGCGGCTATCTTCCGGGATTCCGTCATTGTATTTACCAGTGAGAATTCCCTGATACAACGGACTGAAAACTGTGAATCCCATACCATGACTCTTAGCTACTGGCATGATCTCGAGCTCGATATGTCTAAAGAGCATGTTATACAATGGCTGCTCCACAATTGGTCGCTGAAGCCCATGTTCCTTTGCAATGGCGTGGGCACGCTCCAATTGAGCTGCTGTCCATACTGATGTCCCCCAATATCGCACCTTCCCTGAGTGAATAAGGTCATCCATAGTTTCTATGGTCTCTTTGATTGGAGTTGTTGTATCAAACCTGTGCAGGAAGTAGATGTCTAGGTGGTCTGTGCCCAGACGCTCTAGCGTTCCATCGATGGCATTCATGATATTTTTGCGACTGTTCCCCCAGTCGGTGACCACATCACTGGTTGGCCAGAAGACCTTGCTCGAAATCACCAAGTTCGTTCTGTCAATGTTCTCTTCAACCAACCATTCTCCAATCACTGATTCTGCTTTCCCATCTGCATACGCCTCAGCTGTATCAATGAAGTTGATTCCGTGTTCAAGAGCAGTATCCATGCATTCCTTGGCGATTTGCTTCTCTACACTTCCACCGTAAGTCAGCCATGAGCCAAGAGATACTTCACTAATCTTTAGGCCACTCTTGCCTACTCTTCGATAATACAAGTTACATCCTCCTTACACATCGGTGTGACTTAACTATATTAAATTTATTGCTGAATGAGCCTATTCCGCCTTCGAAGAAGTCTTTGGCGGCTCCCATAGCTCCATCCGATTGCCCTCAGGGTCAATAAACCATCCAAATCTACCCTCATTGTGTTCCTCTATGTGATCGTCTACCTCTACTCCCTTATCTCTCAGCTTGCCTAGTATTGCATCTAGGTCATCAACCACGAAGTTGATCATGAAATGCTGATCCTCTGACCCAAAGTATTTCGTATCTTCTTGAAATGGTCCCCATAGTGTATACGCATTTGGATTCAACCCCGCCTGCTTGGGCCATCTAAAGTAGATATACCCCTCTTTGTCGGGCTCAAATCCAAGATGTTCTTCATACCATGCTTGGAGCTTCTTGGGGTTCTTTGCCCTAAAGAATGCGCCACCAATACCTATCGCCTTGCCCAAAGAAAATCACCGAGTGGTTATGGTGCACTCGCCTTATATGTCGGGTGAACTTTGCAAAGTTGAGGTGGCCCAGATAGCTGATTCAAAAAAGGTATTCAAAGCGTTCAAAGAAGCTGATAAGCCACTCAGAGCTGGCGATGTTGCTGAAATCACAGGAATTGACAAGCCGGAGGTTTCTAAGATTATCAAGTTGCTGCAAAAAGAAGGAAAGTTGATTTCGCCAAAACGATGCTACTACGCACCTTCATGAGAGTGATTAGAATGACATGCTATTTTAGACACATGAGTCGCATCTTTGGGGAGATTGGTATAGAAGTCACTAAAGAGAACAAGCGTGACATTGACAAAGTGATCCACGAGATGATGGGTGTGGATTACAAGGATTGCTCCAGTACTTGGAGAAGAGTCAAGAAGAATCTCGCTGAGGACGAAGAGGCATTCATCAATAGCCTGCGCGGCCGGCTCTCTTGAACATTCAAGGCCGCCCAAAAACCTAAGAATCGCTTTCGTGAATGCCTAGCTGGGCTTTAGTCATGAGGGTGTATTGAATGACTGATGAGAATCAAGACTCTGCTTTTTGGCTCAGGAAGGGCGAATCCTTTGTTCGTGACTCCGATTACAAATCTGCTGAAGACGCGTTTCGCAAAGCTGTCGAACTTGATCCAAATTCCACTTCTGGTTGGCATCATCTATCGGGTCTTCTCATTGAACGTGGAGCTCTAGAAGAGGCAGAGAGCGCATCAAGGAACGCCATCAGTGCTAGTCCTGACTATATCGAAGCATGGTGCAGACTGAGTGAGCTTCTCCAAGAAAAAGAGGACATTGAGGGTTCAGAGAATATCATCAGAAAAGCCCTCACACTCGATCCCGAAAACGTGAATGCATGGATACAGCTTGCAATAATCCATCAGCAGAAAGGAAGTCTGGCAGACAGCAAGTTAGCCCTACAGGAGGCAATCAAGCTAGGGTCGGAATCACATGAAACATGGCTTAGGATTGGCGAAGCCCTTGTAGACATGGAGCGGTTTGATGAAGCGGAAGAGTCGATGAAGAAGGCTATCGAACGAGATCGAGAGAGCGCTGAAGCTTGGTCCGAATATGGCCGTCTGTTGGCGAAAACGGGCCGTTTTGAAAATGCTCTTGACGCATTAAGACAATCGATTTCCCTTGACAGTCAAAATGGCAGGACATGGTATAGATTAGGCTCAGTATTGCTTAGTCTTGGGCGCACCAAGGAATCAGAGAATGCTTTTCGCGAAGCCACAAACAAGGCTCCCAAGAATCCAGAGTCTTGGTGCAACCTAGGTGCGGCTCTCATAAGGATGGACAAGCTTGAGGAGGGTGAAAAATCATTGAGGCAAGCTCTGGAATTGCGATCTGACTATTCATTGGCATGGAGCAATCTTGCTGCCCTTCTGCGAATGGAAGGCAAATTGGATGATGCAGAAGTTGCTTTGCGAAAGACACTCGAAATTGATCCTTCCATGACTAAAAGCTGGGTGGCTCTTGGGGAAGTATTGCGGGACCTCGGCAAGACAGAAGAAGCCACGAAAGCTGTGCATAAAGCTGCAGACCTTCAAGAAACTAGTGCCGTCACGTGGATGGAGCTTGGGATGCTATTGAGAGAACTCGGGACATTGGAGGAGTCCGCGGAAGCATACCAAAAGGCAACTATGTACGATCCAACACTCATGGATGCTTGGCGAAATCTTGCTGCCGTCTTGAAGGAATTGGGTCAGACAAAGGAAGCCCATGAAGCTGCCCAGACAGTTGTTCGTCTTGAACCCCATGATGCGGGTGGCTGGGCTGAGTTGGGCCATGTCCTGACCGAGATGGGAGCACCTAAGGAGGCCGAAAAGGCGTTTCGAACATCTATAAAGCAAAGAGAAGACAACTCTGACTCTTGGTATGGTCTTGGAAAGTCCTTAGTTCTATTAGGCCAACACGAGGATGCAGAGTATGCCTTTCTGACAGCTCTTCGTTATGACAAGGAGAACGAGAAAGCGAGATCTGAACTGAAGACCTTACTTGAGAATCAAGGGCGATGAATCCGGTACAGTGATATCCCGCTTCTCAAATCTTACCTCGTGCTCAATATGACAGATGCAACACCAGTCTTCTTTGACGAGGATGCTGATATCTCACTCCTGGATGGCGTCATAGCGATCATAGGATACGGAAACCAAGGGAGGGCTCAGGCACAAAACCTCAGGGACTCGGGCATGGATGTAGTTGTGGGCAACATCCGTGATGACTACTGGGAGACCGCCAAATCAGATGGGTTCGAAGTCCTTGAGATAAAGGAAGCAGTCAAACGAGCACGTTTCATCATGCTTCTCATTCCAGATGAAGCACAACCAAGTATCTTCGAGGCTGAGATTCTTCCTGAAATGACTCCCGACAAGATTCTATGTTTTGCTTCGGGCTATAATGTCACCTTTGAACGAATCACACTGCCTGCTGAGAATGATGTCATTCTGGTTGCACCACGCATGATTGGAGCTGGAGTTAGGAACGCCTTTGAGAATGACAGGGGCTTTCACGTCTTCATTGGCGTTCATAGTGATTTTTCCGGAAAGGCGAAGCAGTACGCCCTTGCCCTCTCTAAAGGGATTGGAGCCACAAAGTCGGGTGGAGCTATTCTAGAGGTTGGCTTCAGGCAGGAAACCGAGCTTGACTTATTCAATGAGCAGTGTTTTGGTCCCGCTTTTGGCCAAGTTCTTACAACAGCAGTGGATGTTGCAGTTGAAGCTGGATATCCCCCTGAAGCTGTTCTCGTTGAGCTTTACATGTCCGGTGAACTTGCTTATACAATGGAAAAGATAGCTAAGATGGGCACTCTAAAGCAGCTGGAACTTCACTCTCCAACGAGTCAGTATGGAAGCATGTCTAGAGGGATTCGTTATGCCAATCCCGAGCTCCGCGAGCAGATGCAGAAGTCACTTGAAGAGATTCAAGATGGGTCCTTTGCTGAAGAATTTGCCAAAGAGTATGAGCTCGACCTAGAGATTCTGGATGATATGAAGGAAATGGCACAGGATGTACCAATTGTAGTCCTGGATAAAGAGGTCAGAGAACGACTTCGATACAGAAGCGACTCATAAAGACACGACGATTGTTCGCTGCGTTTAGGTAAGACTTGATAGGCATGATGCTCTAGCATAGCTCGGTGCATCGCATTGAATGCCATGGTGGATGAAATCAAGATTCTGAGGTCCGGGACTACGCTTCGTGATCCTGAGGCCTGGCATTATCAATATGATGATGACAAGCATCGCAGCTGGGAGCAGTTGCTAGGAACCTTCAGCCTTGCTACAGTGACTCTTGTTAGGACTGATGGATTGAATATCCTAATCGATACTGGATGGGAGCCATTGGAAGCAGAAATCAACCGACTTATCCTAGAACTGCAATACTACGGTCTCACACCCAAGGATATCGATGAGATATTCATCACTCACTGGCACGCCGACCACTTTCTCAATATTCCTCTTTTCCCTCAAGCACGTATTGTCTTCGCCGGTTGTCAACCTCAGGACATAAGGGACAGAATGGCAACTATATCTGCAGACAACGAGACCATGCGACTCAAGGAGGGGGACGACTGGCATTCAGGGATATCCATCATTGATACAGCAGGCCATTCCGATCACGACCACTCGGTCCTGATCAATCACAAGAAGAAAGTGTTTGTGGCTGCCGGAGACTCAATTGTTTCCAAGATGTACTACCACACTGAAACTTTTTTCCCAAATCAACGAATGGAAAAGCATATTGTTGAGCTAAAGGCCTCTTTTCAGAGAATAATCGACATAGCTGATTTCATCATACCTGGCCACGACGGGCCATTCTACAACTACAAGAAGGAATAGCTACAGGAACTAGGGATGATATTTCCTGTTCGCATGAAGCCAATTGACAGCAAAATCCACCATGGCCCGCATCGAGAGAAGTCGACTCTCTGCTTGGCCAATCTTGTCTGGCTGGTACCCAATAGATTCTTCGAATGCCTGACCAATCTGCTTGAAGTCTTCAAAGTAGTACTGGATTTCAGTCCATGCTTTCCATTCGCGTCTTCCATTTTCAATCACAGCAGCACCCTGCAGTTCTGTGGGATGATTAGGCAGTGCTGCTTTAACTTCAGCAAGGTGGAGTGCCGTGTTCGAGTCATGACCTGCACCAAGAAGTAAAACCTTTGCATGAAGATCATAGAGCTTGCCCCAAGGACTATCTTCTCCAAATGCCACATCCAATCTGTGTGTCTTCACGACTTCTTCAGCATGCCTTCCCCATGCTGCAACGGATGCCTGAGGATGCATGCTGCGAAATACAGCTGGGAACCCACGGAACACCTCTGGTATTATTCCAACGCTATCAGCGGGCGTAATTGATGATTGATAGGCTGGCATCTCATTGCGAATGATTGGCCACCATTCTTCAGGTACTGGCGGGGCCACCCAATGAGAGGGTTCACTATTCCCGGACGAGTGCGTGGGCATGACAATCGTGCCTTCATCCGAGACTACTTCCATTAGAGCGTTGATGACTGTCACTGGCCCTCCAACAACCCACCCTATTCTACTCAGAGAGCTATGAACGACAACCACATCTCCTGAGTGGAGGCCTATTCGAGTCAAATCTTGGGCAATATGGTCCTTTGTGATGGGTGTTGGTGTTTCTTCAACTACAATCTTCTGTTTCTCCCATCGTGCCATATCTTCACCAATTGCGGTGAATCAATGGTTTGCTATAAGTTTCATTGAAACCAGGGCTTAATCCGAGGAATCAGCCTCCTTAAAGCCCAAGGATAATGAGTTAATACAATATCTAAGTCCTGTTGGATTGGGACCATCATCAAACACATGTCCTAGGTGGCCTCCGCAATTCTTACAGACCACCTCAGTCCTCCTCATTCCATAGCTATTGTCTGGCTTGAGGTCCACACTCTCCTCAGAGAGTTTCTCCCAAAAGCTGGGCCATCCACTCCCTGATTCAAACTTCGTTTCTGATGAGAAGAGTTCGTTTCCGCATCCAGCGCAAACGTAGACACCGTCCTCTTTGTGATACACATATTTCCCACTGAATGGGGGTTCCGTTCCACACTGTCTGAGGACTTTGAACTGTTCGGGACTGAGCGTCAGTTTCCATTCCTCTTCTGATTTCTCTACCATTTCTACCATGATAACGATTGTGAAAATTAGTAAAAAACCTCTTCGAAAGAGGATGTTATTCTGCTATTCAAGAATCCATGTGTATCCAATTTGCGTCCAGATTTCCTCGAAATTATAGCCATAATATAATCTCATTGCTGGTTCATTTGATGTATCACAGTTCAGGCTTATTGTTTCCTTCCCTTCTTCGAGAAGTCTGTCCTTCACGGCCGTCAACATCAACTTGGCATATCCCCTCCGCTTGAAGTCAGGATGGACTCCAAGTTCCCATATGTGACCGTTATTTTCTCCATGCGTCTGTTTGACCAAGGCAAAGCCTACTACCTGTTCACTATTCATCAGAGCTATGGATGCTCGATTGTCATAGTCATCCATATCGAACATCTCTTCGAAGTGGGTTCGATTCTGTTCCTCTGTTCTTGTGAAGAAGCTCCGGTCCTGGCCGCTCTGAAAAGAAGCATACCAGCAAGCATAGAGGTTCTTCATTGGCGCATCGTGAAGGGGGATTATGTCTACCTCAGAAGATGAAACTGGAATAGTTTCTAAGTCTGATAATGTTGCTCTAAGATGAGTCACCTCTTCAAAAAGTGTCATCCCCAGCTCCTCATACATTCTTGGTAGAGGCGAGTCATCTTTCATGAAATGAACATTCACTCTCACGGTGTTTATTGACTCAGCATATTCCTTGATTCTCTGAATCATGCTTGAGCCTAATTTGGGCACACCAATCTTGTGGTACACAAGCGGATGTCCGCCTAGAAACCACGGGTTCATCTCAATCGTTTTTTTATCATCAAAATGAATCACAATGAGACCGATGAGCTTCCCTTGCTCCCTTGCCAATAGAGCTGAATCTTCAGTATCTTCGAAGTTTCGTAGAAAGACCTGCTTCACTCTTTCCAGGTCCACGTTGTCACTCCATTCTCCCTTAGATCTCTTCACGTCGAGTATTAACTGACTGATTTCATCAATGTCGATTTCCTTGATTCCTTCAATTTCGAATTCTATCATTTCCACTTTGAGAAGCAGTAACAGCACCTAGCAATATGCTTATTCTATGTGAGTTGTTCCAAGAATTGAACTCCCGGGTGGGACTGACATGTTAAAAGAAGCAATCCAGGACTACTGGCCGTACGAAGGCACACTCTGCTATGGGTGTGGGAAGAACAATGAACACGGCCTTCAACTAAAGAGCTACTGGGAAGATGAAGAGACTGTAGCAGTATGGGAGCCAAAAGCACATCATCTGGCTTTTCCCGGCATTCTCAATGGTGGCATCATAGCTACAATCATTGACTGTCATGGGACAGGGACTGCGAATGCCATTGCGCACAAGGCTGAAGGGAGTGGTGAGGATCATTTCATGTATGTGACATCAGGACTGTCGATTCGGTTTCTACGACCAACACCGATTGACAAGCCCGTGACACTCAGGGCACGAGTTACAAAGATCGATGGGTCAAAGATTACTGTTTCATGCTCGCTATATTCTGGGGAGGACAAGTGTGCGACTGGAGAGGTATATACTGTGCGTGTAAGTCAAGATACATTCCTTGGCTAAACATATTCTGCAGTACCACGAGTCAAGACGGGGATTCCGTTCGAATCCTTGGTTTCAAAGTGAACAGTGCGTGCCTTTGGTTCAGCTTCATATATCTCCGTGGTCAATTCCTGTCCCATTAAGACTGGTTTCGAGAAGCGTACCCTCATGATCTTTAAACGAGATGGGTCTCCATTCAGCAGTTCATCTACTATTGCCTGTGATGCAATGGCCATTGTGCACAGCCCCTGAAGTATGGACTTTGGGAGACCTGCGAGTTTCGCAACCTCATCACTAGTGTGAATTGGATTGTGGTCGCCAGAGGCTTCTGCATATCTTATGCCTTGGTCCTCTGTGACAAACACTTTCTGCTCAGCAATCTTCCTTCCCCTGTCCTGAACCTCAACAGGTTTCGCTTTTTTTGGCTCACTTTTGCTTTCTCCTCTGAGCATCAAGCGATATTGCATCTTCACCACAAGCTCGTCTTGGCGCATGCAGAGAATCTCCAACTCAAGCATCTCATTCACTCCCAGCTTCTTCATTTCTACAATCTTAGCTGATGAATAGATTTCATCCCCGGGGCGAATTACGCTATTCCAAGTCATCTCTTGTTCAGCATGAACCACCCTCAAAATATCAAGACCCATTGCCTCTCCCTCTTCCACGAGCTGTTCAAGGAGAGGCGGAATGAATACAACTGGGTATATTGGTGGTGCAATCAATTCTTTGTCCTCTTGTTCCTCAGTGTATAGCGAATTCCTCTCATTGGTGGCTAGAGCATAGTGACGAATACTGTCTGCATCGACAAGTATGGGGCCGGCACTGTACATCTTCCCAATGAATTCTCGATTCAAACGGAGATTTTCTTCAGAAATTGGAATCAACTCCCTATAACAGCATTCATGTATATCTGCAGACTCATATAAGGGTCTGAGGGTTCTTACACTGTACGCAACAAAGATAATTGCAGGGATATTTAGAAGTCAAGTGGCCTTCTAGGATGTGAGGAACTCTATGGGTCTTGGCAATAGCATGGGATTGAGAAGCATCTCTAGGCATGTTATTGTTTCACTGCTTCTCATATTCATGGCATCAATACAGGCCATCGCCTACTATTCCGTTTATCAGCCGCGAGAGCCTCCGGAATTCAATGATGTATTCATTATGTTCACAATTTCTGGAGTCATCTTCTTTCTGATTCTGATATTCGAAAGATCAATAGAGAAGCGCACTGCTCGAATACCCCTTCAATTGGGATGGGCCTTCTTCTTCTATACCGCAGTCCATTCAGGCCTCATCAACCTTGTTGACCTATCCTATCCATTCGGTTCGGAAATTCTTGATACATTGATTCAGTTCTATCAGGACAACCTCACTCTGTTCCTGGGAGCTGGAGTCGTCATCTCAGTCATTGGGATATACAATTGGGTTGTAGATGTTGCCGAGAGAGAAAGGAGATTCCACTCTCTAGTTGCAGCTATGCCAGTTGGAGTCGCGATGTTAGATGCAGAAGGCCGAGTCACTATATACAACCAAGGCCTGTCTCAGATACTTCAGCTAGACGGTAGTCAGTTACAGGGTGCGATGATGTCAGACCTTCTGCTAACGGATGTTAAGTCAATCTTGGAGGACAATGGCACCAGCTCAGATGTTCCTGTGGAATTCGATGTGGCTCTGGAGCAGGATGATGGGTCAAAGACATACCTGGCCGTGTCTTTTGTAAGTAGTCGAGAACGGGATGGCCGCATCACCGGTCATATAGTTGTGGTTTCAGACGTTACAATGAGGCGAAGAACTGCTGAAGAGCGTGAACAACAGAGGCGCGTCATAGACCTCTATGCATCACTAATGAGCCACGACATAGGCAACGATCTTCAAGCTGTACTTGGTTATGTCGAAAGCTCTCTGCTGCTGTTCAAGAAGGATAAGGCAAAAGCAACTGAAATGCTTGAATCAGCACAGGCGGCAGCTCTTCGAATGACCAATCTGATCAAGACCTTCAAGAGCGATGTTACACCCTCGAGCATTGATATTGTGCCAATGCTCAAGGAAGTCGCCAGTCAAGCAGAACAAGTGAGCATGGGACTGAAAGTTCAGGTGTATGTCGATTCTGGTGCAATCCATCTAAGGAGTCCTGCAGGGTCATTGCTTCCCATTGCAATGGACAATCTCCTTCGTAATGCGGCAGAACATGCGGGAAGTGACGCAGAAGTCAACATTCGTGTTCTAGTCGAGAATGAGAACCTAGTAATAGTCGTTGCTGATAATGGACCGGGCATTCCTGAAGCAGTGCGTAGGACACTTTTCATTAGAAGTGATCCGCATGGAGACAAGGGTCTGGGTCTATATCTGACTAAACAGATCATAATTGCATGCGGGGGCACCATTGATCTCGATAGTACGGAAGCTGGGGCTACATTTCGAATCACACTCCCCCTCTCTGAATAGGTCTTTCATCTGACAGTGAGTGTGAATAGTGTCTATTTTGTCATTTCAGAAGACTCATAAAATTAACAATAGTAAATATTACCGATCCGGAGGGAGATTCATTGACGATGAACCGAGATGAAATGACAGCCAAGATGATGGAGAAGGTAGCTGAAGAAACTGGAAAGACAGTTGATCAATGGGTAAAGATCGTACAGTCGAAGAAGCTTGTAAAGCACGGCCAGATTCGTACCTTCCTGAAAGATGAACATGGGCTCACATATGGGTATGCAAACACATTAGCTCATGTCATTCGAGACATCACAGAAGGCAGACAGACCGATGAAGAGTTGGTGGAGGCTCAATACGCAGGAGCAAAATCAAACCTGAAACCAATCTATGAGAGCATCCGGAAGGCTGTAGAGAAGTTCGGAACTGACGTTGAGATCGCACCTAAGAAAGGCTATGTCAGTCTGAGAAGAAAGAAGCAATTTGCGATTGTCCAGCCTTCAACAAAGACCAGGATTGATGTTGGGATAATTCTGAAGGGTGAGAAACCAACAGCCCGCATGGAAGCGTCTGGCAGCTGGAACTCCATGTGCAGCCACAGAGTCAGACTAACAGATGAAAAGGAAGTTGATGCTGAGTTGCTTGCATGGCTAAAGCAGGCCTATGAGGCCGCAGTTTGAGTGAGTGACTTACCCCAATCTCTCTAGCACTGCATCCTGAGCTTCTTTCATGGCTTCATCTTGTGTACGACTTAGACTGGCAGCCTGCGCCTTGATTTCATTGAAGAGGTCTTCCCTGGATGAGATAGCTGCTTCTACCAACGCAGCAGCAGCCTCAGATCGGCTCTTGAATATACCAAGTGAAACAAGTGAGTCGAGTGTTGCGACGACTTTCTTATTCATTCGTGCAACAACGGGAACGTCCCTCTCTTCTTCCCCAAAACCGTCCGCAGCCAATTTACTCAGGAGCTTCTCACGTAAGCCGGGGCGTGCTATGGTGGGTGTCTCTTCATTCTTCTTTGCCATTTTGCTCAACCCATGTTTCTGTATCGATACGAGCTATATAAACTTCCGTATCGTGTATACGACTTACGTCTGATTACCCTCAAGTGGCGTCTACCTTGTAAACTGATCCTTTGGTCCTGTCCGCGCAGCAAACTTGTCAATCTCATCCTCAGGACGAGCATCCTTCTCCAGAGCCCTGGTATCAGTCAACTTGGCACCTGCAGACCTAGCTTCAGAGAACATGGAGTATGTCCAGTCAATGAGATAGATCTCTCCAATCAGAACGAAGATCGCCAATCCTGGCAGAGTCAGCGCTGGCAATGCTAGAAGGGCAAAGGCTGCTGCTATTCCGCCTAGGGGCTTTGCATATATACGCGCAGCTTCAAAGGAGCCAGTTTCGGTCCTGATTGGCGGAGCGGTTTCTTTGTGTTCTTCTATATAGTTCTCGTCTAATCCTCCAAAGCCAATTCTGGTTCTTTCGGATCCAATAGTTTTCTCCATGACAATCACCTACTTTTTCCGCGACACATGTTTTACGTATCGCGTATCGTGTATAAAGTATAAACGATACTTGTATATATATCTTGTCTCCATTCATCACTGGTTCGAAAGATTCATCGCAAAGCTTGGCTAAGCTTGTACTTTGCAAAGGCCAATGTCTTGATACTGCTGGGCCGAGTGGATGAGGCGGATGAATACCTGCGCGTCGCACATTCACAGATAGTGAGAACCGGTAGGGAACTATGGCTAGGACGATACTATCATGCTTCTGGATTACTTGAACTGGCAAAAGGGGACACTTCAACCGCTCTAAGCACTCTTGAACAAGCATTTGAGATCTTTGAGAAGATCAATCACGTTATGCTTCAGAATTGGTCATTACTGGCTCTGGCGCGTGCAGAGGTTGTCGACGATTGTTCTAGACCTTCAGATTGGAGCGGCATGCCAGGAAGGTGGCTTTCCAGACTTGAAACCCATGCGGAAACTCGATGTCTCCATGGTATTGCAATGCAGGCCGCACTCATCAGGTCGGATCTCTATGAGAATCAAGGTCGAGTCCGGGATGCACGTGAAACACTACAGCATGCTTTGGGTATCACAGACTCTTTGGGCGTTCGACCAATACGGAAGATAATCACCGATCGGATAACGGAGTTGGACCGCCTGATACAAGAAGCTTGACTCTGTGCTCGCAGCGATATTCTTTATCATTCCAAGCATGACTGATTCAGAATAATTCAGAGCGGATGGAAGTCGACTCACAAGACGTTTCTCTGCTTTGGATTTTTCTTGTAGAAACAGTAGCCCTCATCGTACGTGCAACATGTCTTCACCGGAAAACGGTCCATTTCTAAAGAGAAATGAGAGGGGCCTCCCCCCTCCCCAGATCTGAATCAATTATCATGTCATGATGAAGAGAATAACATACTCTATTCCCGCCTATCCAGCTACAGCGCTGTATAGAATGTGGGCTGTGGACCCCAAGGAGTTCGAGAATGCCTCCTGTTGCGTGGGAATGTCTGTGAATCCGATTGCAAAGTAATCGAATCTTGAGTTGTTCATAATCCCCTCAGGGCCTGAGTCTCTCAATCGCGCTAGGAATACGACTGCTTTGGCAAGAGCTGTTGCTTTGCCAATTGGCTGGCTCTCTTTTTCGTAGAGGCTTACCACGAGCTTTTGAATGAATCCGAGTCGTGCCCAGAATGCCCTAATACCACGATGGAGCTTGAACGCTACAACTTCTCCTTCAGAGTTGAGGATGATTGCTCCGCATGCATGTTGAGGAAGACCCATTATGATGGCTTTGCGAGTGGACCGCGTAATTCGAGAGATGTCTCGGTCATGCCCATTATTCCTAATGATGGGAATAATTGCTAGTCCCGGGTGTACTATAGGTTCTGCTATGCTAAGCACTGATCCTCTAAGAATCTCGTTCGCTATGGCCCGAATACCTTCAGTCCCGCTCAATCATCATCACCTTGTTATTCGCGTATTGCGTATAGCAATTACGTATTACGTAATACAAATTTGTATATAAATTTTGCCTATTCCCGAGAAGCGGCGGAGAGCTATCCTTTTCTGGAATGGGTTCGTATTGTAGGCTGTTCGCTCGCATCCAAGGAAGGTAGTGTTATGGTCGCGGTCATTGTACTCATTCAAGTAAGACCCGGAAAAGCGGCAGAAGTCTGTGCTGTTGCTGAGGAAATTGAAGAAGTTCAGAAGGCCTACATGGTAACTGGCCCGTATGATGTCATCGCCATCGCGGAGCTACCAGAGCGTTCAGGATTCAGACGCCTCGTCGATAAATTCCATGAGTCAGATGGAGTTACAAGAACAGAGACCTGTATGAGCATCTAATCCTGTCATCTGGCTTGATACTATCTATGCAGGCACGATGAGATATACACCACCGCATGACGAGATTTGCTCATAGACAATATGCGCACTATTCCCCCATGACATGAGCTTGATCTCGTCAGCAGCCCAATAGAATTCTGTGTCATCCCACACGTCTATCAATTCCTTCCGTGCATTCGCTCTAGCGGCAAAAGATGGATACGACGTGTCACCGATAATTATTCTCCCGTTATCTCGAAGCAGCTCATTCAGAATTCTTTCAATGACCTTGAGTTTCGTTTCCAGATTGAAATGATGGAAGACATATGCTGAAACTATCCTATCAAATCCAGTCTTTAGTTCTGAAGGCCATTCAGCGAGGATGTCGGCCTGCAGTAGATGGGCAGAGGGCATTTTTCTCCTTGCCTCTTCTAGCATATTTCCGGAGAAGTCAATGCCCCACATCTCACAGCCCGTGCCGATGAATCGTTCTGCAAGGTTTCCGGTCCCTATTCCCATATCTAGAATCTTCATGCCCGGTTGCGGATCTGCTAGCTCGACTATCCTATCCAAAAGCTTGTCATAGCCTTCAAATGGAAAGCTGTTTGCCCAGCCTTCAACAAACCAGTCATAGTCAGCTGCCCATCGGTCGAAGAATTCTGGATTTCTTTCTGGAGTCATTGAGTCACCATTTCCTAGAGGTCGATATAGATTTTGCACAACCTGCGAAGTCTGGAGCAGGAGCAATTCAAGAATGCGAATAGCATTGCTCATTGGGATCTTGGAAGAGGGGTCTGGAGAGCAATAGCTCTGCCAAGCTCCCTCCCGATTTCAACGAACCTATCTTCAACTCCTACATCCAAGGGGCCTTCACGTCCCTCAACTATGGCAGATGCACGTGGCGCAAGAATCTTGATCTTCAATCTCTTCATCGAACCTTCGATTCTTCTTGCCGCGCTGTTTTCGAGTACCAACCAACTCTTACTGTTCATTCGAGAAATATTCCTCGTATCAAAAGCGAATCCAGTGTGTCCCCTCAAATCATGGGACTTGAGTCTCTGGAGGAAGTCTTTCATTTCTTTTGAAGTACGAATTATGTGTGTTGGCCCACCAATGGCAATAAAATCATAGCCGGGTATCTCTTGGAAATCAACCTCATTAATACTCAGACAGTCTGTTTCAATACCACCTTCTCTAATGCCCTCGGCAAGACTCATGGCAACAGCTCTCGTGTTTCCATAAAGAGAATGATACAATACAAGCGCTTTCTTCATTGCACGGGTCTCCTGAAAAGTCCAATGAGAATACCTAGGACTAACCCGACTCCAATACCGGCTCCCATACCCATGAACATGGCTATGTCAAATCCTCCAAGCATCCCCACAAGGAGTCCCCCTGCAGTACCAATGAAGACGCCGCTGGCAATTTCTCTACCGCTTTTCAATTTCCAAGCTATTAGAATCCCTAGTAATGAAACGACAGAAAGAATTCCTGTACTGATTGGAACAAAGGAACAGTGAGAAACATATCCCAGAAGGTTAGGTCTGCTTGCACCCCATTCAAGCATCTCGGTAGGTATCACTGTCCAAAGAGCGGCAGCTGCGCATCCTACAACGGCAGCAATAATGAACGCCCAGATTAGGGCCATTCCGATAATCCTTACAAATCCCACAACTTTGGAAGTGGTGGCGCTTTTCCGATTGTTGATTACTTCTAATTCCTGTAATTTACTCTGCATCGTAATGCTTCAATCCTTGATCTATTATATTGAATAAGACCGAGAGATACTCTCTGGTCTGTTCCTCTGGTAGGTCACCTGTCTTTCCACGCATCACAAGCTCTCTGATTGCAAGTCCCAAGGTGCTCAGGGCATAGACTACAGCAAAAGGATCCGCCTTTCTTTGGACTCCAGAATTCTCCATGGTCTGAGTCACGACATCAATCATAAGCTTCTCAATAGTCATCTGATGCTGTCGAAGCTCAGTTTCACTTTCCGTCAAGGGCTTCTTTGCCTTCTCCTTCCTGACAATTACGTTGAATGCGACACTCAGTTGACCCGAGTCCATAATCACCGCATGGTCTGGATATTGGTCTACAAAGGCAAGATAGGCATCTCCTAGGGCGCGCAGCTCATATGTTGTCTCAGGGCGTGAGAGAGTCCCTTTCATGATTCTGTGCATGTGTTCAAAGGCTCTTGATGCTACTGCCATGTAAAGGTCGTCTTTTGAGTCGAAGTAGTTGTAGATTGTAGCTTTGGTGTATCCTGCCTCAAGTGCAATCTTATCCACCATTGTGCGTTCATAGCCCTCGCGGATGAAGAAATCTTCAGCAACGTCGATTATTGCATTTCGACGCAACAAACGTTCACGCTCCAATCTCTTTTGCTTGGTGCTATCAATCCTGTCTTGTCGACCCATGTGAACCACCAGATTTTACTCAAGTATAATCTATTTTACTTGAGTATATTAAGTTAATCATAGACGTAAGCGATGCAGAAATGGGATAGAAGATGACAAAAACGAGCTAGCATTCAGTTATCCTGAACTTGTCATTATCTGTTCGTTCTATGAATCCTTCTTCGATAAGTTGTTCAAGCGTCTTCTCGGGAAAACCGATGTCAATGCCCTCTTGGCTCAG
The DNA here is from genome assembly GCA_048885865.1 of Candidatus Hermodarchaeota archaeon. GTDB lineage: Archaea > Asgardarchaeota > Thorarchaeia > Thorarchaeales > Thorarchaeaceae > SMTZ1-83. Next base: position 82,882 of record JBHLLF010000007.1, on the reverse strand, counting down.
CACTTCTAGAATCTCTTGAAGACTGAGAGAGTCGGTACAGGTAAGATGTCTGACAATCGCACCGCGCACTTGCCGACTGGATCCTACGAAACTGGGCTGGCTCGATGTTGAAGATATACCAGTTGCATTTGACGTCAGGACCTCCGACCCATAGTCCATCAGGGCATTGTGCCAATCACTAGAACGACCCTGGAGCAGCAACCGATTCGCTACCGTTTGCAGTTTGCATTCAGACATCTCTTCAGTCGCAAAACCACTAGCGATCAACACTCTGCGAATGTTGGTGTCAATGGCTGCTAAATCTTCATTGAAAGCAAAAATCAGAATCGACCGTGATGTATAGGGTCCTATTCCCTTGAGCGAACACAATTCCTTCGCAGTCCTGGGGAATGATCCCCTGTTCGCAATCTCTCTTGCAGCTTCTCTCAGCCATATAGCCCTTCTATTGTAACCAAGTCCGCTCCATACCTGCAACAATCGTTTGGTTTCAGCTCCGGCAAGGCTTTCCATGTTTGGGAATGCTTCTAGGAACTCGAGATACTTTGGAATCACGCGACTGACCTGTGTCTGCTGGAGCATGACCTCTGACACCAGTACATTGTAGGGGGAAGCGTTCTCTCTCCACGGGAGGTTTCTTGCATTCTCCCTCCACCAGGTCATTACCCTGTTCTGGAATTCTTCTATTGTTGCACTGTCAATATCAATACTCATTTTCCCTGAAAGATGATTTTTGAGATATATCACTTGTCAACTGGCAAATATACGAAGTTTGAACCGTGGTCTTATTGCCACGAGGTGTTCTTAAACCAGCTCAGTGTTTCTTCGGCTTCTTTCTCATTTTCAAAGAGACTTAGCTGTCTACAAATCTCTATGGCAAACTCAGCATATGCTTGGCCACGAGCGGTGATGATATTTCCATCAACGACTACATCATCATCTACGATTGTGCAGTCCGTGAAGACCTTCAGTGCATATTCCGGATCATGCCCATGAGTGATTCTCTTGTCCTTGAGTATGCCTGCATTCGCCAGGAATTCCGGTCCTCCGCATATTGCTGCGATGGGCTTTCTCCGCTTGTGAATCTCCCGAAGTAGGTTGTTGATTGCTTTACAATCCTTGTAGATTCCAGGTTCACCCCCAGGAATAATCAGGAGATCAACATCATCTGGCTTGACATCATCCAGTGTCAAATCCGCCATCGCCTTGATTCTCTCATGACTAGGAACGACTCTCTCATCAACCGTAAAGGTGTGAATCTCTGATTTGTCCTTGAGGAGAAGTAGGGACAAAATAATCTCGAACTGGACGAAGCCGTCGTAAAGGAGGACATAGCTCTTCATTTCCAATCGATCTGAGCATGAATGGCAAGAAAATAAAGAGACTCCTGAAAGCAAACAAATCGGTGATATGTCACGCACCAAGTATTTTAGATTCAATTAGAATCAGAAAATACCGATGACATGCTATTTCAAGAACTCAAGGATGATTGACCTTTTCGCTGAGCTTGGAGTCACTGTGACAAAGGAGAACGCGGATGCTATCAATGAGGCTCTTCACGACTACTTGAGTGTTGATTACAAGAACTGTGCGGCTACATGGAAGATGATTCGGAAGCGGCTTCAAGAAGATGGTGAGGGCTTCAAGGGGCGCCTTGGAACTATTCTCTCTAGATTCACCTAAGCCAAATACGCCTGCTCAGGGAGTTACTGGCTTCACGAATGATTGAAACTGAACTCGTTTTCAGATAGTTAATTCCTACCAACATTGCACGACATTGACTTTTATGCCCTCAAAACGAATTCCTACAGTTATTGAAAATCCAAAACTTGTGGTTTGAATTGATGCCGCGCGGTGACTCTGATGATGTCTAAGAAACCCCTCTCCATACTCCTTCTAGTGATTCTATTTAGTCCTGCACTTGTAGCCAATCCGTTAATCGCAGGTGAAGATTCAGTCACCAATCTGGCTTCACCCTTGCAGACCACAGTGACTGCTGAAGGTCTGTCATTGGCTCCTCTTTCAATTCTTGTTTATACTGAGTTTGCTGACCAAAATCCCGGGGAAGAACTCGAGAACACGATGACTGCAATCAACAACACATACGGTACTAACTATATGTACTCCAACCTCATCAACTACACATATCTAGATGCAGAGCTTCCAGGTAATGACATCCTCCTAATTCCAGAGCAAGAAAATGCAAATATTACCAAAATGAAGACAGTTGGTCAGGCATGGGCATCCACACTCACTGACTTTGTGAACAATGGCGGCGTGGTTGTGCTTCTTGATTTCGGAAATGCATCAGCCCCAGGACTTGGCCTGCATATCTACAACGAGTCAAGTCTCATGCAGTTTGGTCCAGTCTTGGGTCAATATCCCAGTGCAGCCCTTATGGAGATGAACCGTATTACGTTCGGTGATGCACTAGGTAGACAGGTCAAGTATCGCTGGGTCCCCCGAAACCACACCTTTGCAGTCGCTACGACAGATGGGACTAATGCTTTTGCCGACTATGATACAGATAGTCCAGTATGTGTCCACAAGACAATGGGTCGAGGGCATGTTGTCTTCCTCGGCTTTGACCTTTCAGATCCTGGTCCTTACTATGAACAGATAGTGGGTAACGCAATCCGGCTACCCAATCATGTGGTCTTCGATTACTCACAACATAGCGAATATACTTGGTTAAACGAACGGCAAGATCAATATTACACTGACGACCATCCAGCAATCGCATTTGTGGAGGATTTGGTGGAGGCCGGGTTTGCTGTGTCACGGATGGACGCATTGGATGCAGCCTTCCTCAATGCTAGTGATGTGGTCATTTGCCCCCTCCCATACTCCCCTACTTACGATTATAACACTGCCGAGATAGCCATACTCAATGACTATGTGGCAAACGGAGGTTCAATCTTCATTCAGTCTGAACACACTACTTACGGCGATGACATAAGAGCACTTGCGAACAATTTTGGATATGATTGGGCTCGGGATACTCTTTATGATACAGACGATGCAATGATTTGGTACTACCCGAGCGGAATCGCATATACTGGAAACAGTATTCTCTCTCATCAAATAACATACAATGTATCAAGGGTGGAGTTCTATGCCAGTGATGGATTCACAACACTCCCAGCGAACGCAGAGCGTATAATAGTGACTGACTGGGATATGACAAGCTGCTGGGGAGCAGGAGGCTGGTGGGATGACTATCTAGGGGCAGATGGCATCACGCTAATGGCAGTTTCAACATATGGCGCTGGCAAGGTGTCAGTGGTTCTGGATGGTAACTTCATGGATTGCACTTCTTATCCCCTTGATGAGGACCAGGACAATGATGGTGTCATTGATTATTTTGACAGCGACAATGATGTCCTGCTCGTTAATACAATTCATTGGTTGGCAGATGTTGCACCTCCAAATGATGCTCCAATGCTTTCGGGTCTTACCCACGCACCCTCGGCTCCAAACCATGGAGACCCGATGACTGTCAATGTAACAGCGACTGATTCAGACGGGCTGAGCAACATCACCTGTTACTATCGCGATAATCTTGGCACCTGGCAGAGTGTGTCAATGACTCCAGTGGGTGGCGACCTCTACTCTGCAGATATTGGAAACTTCAATGCCTCCGCAGAGAAGGACTACTATGTTCGCACATTCGATAGCTCCTCAGATGTGATGGAATCAGTGTCATCAGTCGTCTCTCTTAATGGAATCAATTACTTCCCATCCACACCGGGCTTACCGGATCCGGGGACAACTGATGATGATGGAGTGTTCCTCCTCAACTGGACAGCATCTACAGACCCTGATGGATACATTGACCACTATGAGATTCAAGTGAGTGATAACAGCTGGTTCACAAATATTCTGGACCAGATATCTGTGTTCACGGATGAATACATGATGATGGTGTTCGACAATGACACCTACTACTTCAGAGTCCGTGCAGTAGACAATGATGGTACCAATGGATTCTGGTGCTTCCCTCAATCTCTCGTTGTTGTAATCGTACAGGATCTGATAGGACCAACAATCTCGACCCCGGTCCTTTCACCTACTGCGCCTGTGCACGGGGACTCCGTGACCGTAAGTGCTGACATAACGGACCCAAGAGGCATCAAGAATGCGACCTGCTACTATCGGGTTGATTCAGGTGCTTGGATATCTGTAGCATTGACAAAGGGAGTTGGTGATGAGTATAGTGGTGGCCTTGGTGTCTTCTATGTTGATAATGTGGTCGAATACTACATCGTGGCGTATGACAACTCTACGCAATACAATGATGCAACGACATCGATCTACATGTACACAATAAACAATCAGGTCCCACTAGCTCCAATACTAATTGACCCTGGAACAACTATCTCTACTGACCACTTAGTCATAAACTGGACCGGCGCATATGACTTGGAGAACGCAATCGACCACTATCAGCTACAGTTGAGCGCTAGCAATGACTTCAGTCTTATAATAGCAGAATGGAACGTGACTGAAACAGACAAAGAACTCACGGGACTATCTAATGGGGTCTACTACATCCGTGTGAGGGCTGTCGATGACCATGATGCTGCTAGTCAGTGGAGTAACGTGGAGTCCTTTACGATATTGCTGTCGACCGGGAATGGCACATCTCCCACCATTACTACACCCACTCCCACCACAACACCAAATCCATTCGATCCTGACATTCTGAACCTAGTTCTTCTAGTGTTCTCAGGTGGATTTACAATCATCATTATCATGGTGGTGGCGAATTACCTCAGACAGCGTTCCTCCAGAAGATACCAATGGTGACCTTCTAGCGCTTCCAGTTCAGGTCCTTTACAATGAAATCCGCAATGGAATTGAGTAGCCTGCCAAGCTTGGCTCCTTTCTTGGTGAGGATATGAATAATCTCCTTGCCTTCTTTCTCAATTGTGATGAGTTCATTCTTCAGCAGGAACTTCCTTGCCGCAGCCACTCTTGCCCCATTGAGGGCTGGCAGCGTCTTGGTCTTCAAGCCTGCCTTGATGATCTCATCAGCTCTTGACTTGCCTTTCAGTCTTGTAAGTAGGAGAATAACAGTGAGCTCATACTCGCCTCTCAGCAATTTCACAAAGGGACTTACTTTAGCCATGTTTCATCAATCCAACTATGCAAAAGGTAGACGGCATTTCCGATGGATTATTTGGATTAAAGAGTTCGTGGTTTCCATTGCTGAAACATCATGCCCATAATAGATGGAAGCAGCTTTGTTGTCGCTGATTTCAGGTGCTCTCCCGTGAAGCTGATAATATCGACTGGAACACGTTCAAATGAATCATTTGTAGAATCGCATCGATGGACCATAGAGGTATCAGAAGATGCTGCAATCTCAGCAGTATTGGAGCAGGTCAAACGTGAATGTGTTCCTTCTATTCCCGCGCTCAACCATGATTGGGTCACGCCTCATCTCTACTTGACGCGAGCTGAATCTTTTGAGCAGCTGGAGTTGAATAGGACGATTAAGGAATATGCGCTTTCAGACGGATGGGTCGAGATCTAGCACTTGCATTATCTCTGTGTAAGTAGCACTACCTCTCTCAGAGATCTGTCTCATGATTGTTCTACGCGTTGAACTGGACAGAGCTTTCAACACGTCTTCAGATTCGCTGGTCATTTGTCATTACCATGAATTACTTGGAATTCTAGATTAATAACCGATTTTCACTAACTTTTTTGACAAGACCAAAACCGGTTTGTCAAATTCTCTTGACAAACAAGGTCCGGCGATTTGAGTCTGTTGATAGCCGTGGGCTAAGTATGCCTCGGACATTTGCCTCTACTTGGCAATGTTTTTACACGAGCCCTTTGATGGAACAGATGCCATGAAAAGCCATACTAAATACCTTACCTTCAATGTACCCGCAAGAATGGACTTCGTTCATATTACTCGCCAAGTACAAGAGGAAGTTTCAGCGAGCGGAGTCCAAGAAGGTCTATGCCTCGTCAATGCCATGCACATCACAGCTAGCGTCTTCATCAATGACAATGAGAGCGGATTGCATGACGACTATAAGCGTTGGCTGGAAGAGCTAGCACCCCATGAGCCGATTAGCCGATACAAACACAACCGTACAGGTGAGGATAACGGAGACGCTCATCACAAACGTCAGATCATGGGCCGGGAAGTAGTAATAGCTATCACAAATGGGAAACTCGATCTTGGACCTTGGGAGGCTATCTTCTACGGAGAGTTTGATGGTCGCAGGTCCAAGCGTGTTCTGGTCAAGATTATAGGCGAGTGAAGTCTTACATACATATCTCGGAGGCATTAGGACTGCCAGACACAGGGAATAAGCGAGAAAAAGGATTGGAGCATAAGAAGGAAAAAGCCAGACTGAAAGCTAAGAGAGTAAGAGAGAGCAGTATTATCGCAAGGCGGAGGGGAGAGAGGTCGCTAACTCCTGGAGTCAAAGTCATAGGAAGTAGAATACTTGATGGAGAAACCGAAGATGCTGATAGAGAAGTTGCAGAGAATCAGCTGCAGCAAGAAATCATTGAATATCTTCTGAAACGCGGGGGCTTTGAAATCACTGAAGAGGTCCTACACGATACTCTGTCAAAAAGACGTGACAGTGATGATATCATGGATGTACGAATTGCCAGAGTTGCAGGTTTCCATGACAGATGGGGGCTGGACCGCAAGTTCACCCGTGAATCTCCTCATGCTCATCGATTTGAGGATGGCGTTATATTCGAACGCAGTCTAACCAGTTATGGGGGCTACCAAAGCCGAACATACTATGTTGTTGAAGGATCTCAATTTCGTGCATTTGCTCAGCACAATTTCAGGAAAGGCGAATACGAGAAATAGTTCAGGAGGATTTTTTGAAATCCTCCTGGGGGTGCTTTGCTAGGTCAAAGAGACATAGCGGTCATCAGGCCGCTACTTCTTTGGCTTCGGTTTTGCTTTTGGTTTCTGGTTCTTGTCTTTGGCCATCACTTTCACCTCGCATGACCATGTAGGTTGCTCATGCCTCGGACAGCCATTGGACCTTCTCTTAATAGAGTCCGGTTTCGTGAGTTGTCTGTACAAAAAGAACCTCGCCCTTAATTTCCGTTTTAATGGGATATAAACTTATCTCGTCAAATTTAAAGCAATTATAGCGCTCCGAATTAAATTTGGGATTATTATAATGCTTAGTCATGGTAGTCTAGCAAGATATTTCCCCCGGCGAAGGCAAATACGGCGGGATTACTCTTGGCCCCAATGGGAAAGAGGTGCGGGCTTGCGCGAGCCGCAGATACTATGCTGTTGAAAGACGACAGTCCTGTGTATTTACCCAGCAGAATCTTCAGAAACTCTAATGAGTGACTCTGTCGAGAAAGTCATCTCCAAATGAAATCTTGCTAATCGTATTTGAATAGCAAACTTACTGCTGTTTCGCTCAACGTACTAGGAAGAATGCCTCGTATATCCCATATACTATCCAGAAAAGAGCTACCATTCCAAGCAATGGAGTCTTTTTCCTGACAAGAATGACTGCTGGAAGTGTCGCTATTAATCCCCCGGCACGTATCATTCTATCCGCAAAGGGATCAAGTACTGCTGGATGGTACATAGCATACCTTGCTCCATCGAATAGAATTTTCCCATCAGTTGTGTTGGAGAACATATTGTACAGAACGAGATGCCCCATTTCATGAATGAAATATAATGCCAGGAGTAAAACCCAGCAGAGTACGATTCTGCCTACCATCTGACCTAGTATCCTCTGATTTGACATAGTTCCATCTCCAAAACGTGTTTCTGAGGACCTGAAGGCCCTCAGATGTGGAAGACATCAGTCGTTTTCGACTACATAGTCATCCTCAGGGGATACATGGCCTTCTCTGAATATCAATGCGCGTTAGAATAAGCCTGCACAGATTGGCTTTGGAGTGCTCTTAGCGGCACGAAAAGTGCAGCTATAAGTTCACAAATCGGGTGGACTCCCTGCTGAGTTTCTTTGGAAGGGTTTCACACACCTGCTTTGTCCAGCATTTCTCTGAGCATGGCCTCACCCGGGCTTTCGAAAGAGTCTGCTGCAATGGCGATTAAAGGCGTAGTAGACTTGACAAATGGTTGCTCCCTGATTCGGTTCGATATGAGCCCAAAGTCCAGAATGCTATCCAGCATGAAGCATGCATACATAACAGGCTCAGTTGACGACATGTACACTATCCACAAATCATCCTTGTATTCAAGTCTAATCCAGTCAAACATTTCCTCAAGCGATGTCGTCTTGCCATCCCATTCAATGCGAAGAGTGGCGTCTACAACGCCTCCTGCAGAATAATCTACTCTGCAGTGATAATAGAGTCCATTTCCGGGCTCTATCTCTCGGAGTATCCTGCGGACAGTCTTTGAAGCCATCCCGGTTCTTTGAGCAATTTCCTCAATTCTCATACGAGCATCTTGCTGTAGACAACGAATGACCTTCAGCTGTGCTTTTGAGAACTCAACCTTGCGGCCTTTCCAAGGACGGAATGCCATGTGCAGCTCGACTTGCCGCACTTGATCAAATCCTCTGAGCATGGTTCCTAATTCGGCCAGTTTGTTAGGTCCACTACAGTGACCATCGATGAAGTATGCACCCCCCTCTAGAGCTGTCAATGTCAACACATTGGAAATGATAGGATTGCCACCAACTTTTGAAACAAATTCCACGCTGTTTTCAGTCCCGTCAGTGAAGACAAGTCCGAAGACTAATTCCATACCAGTCATCTCATGATTCAAAGAAACCTGGAACTTGCGGATGACACCCTGGTCAATCATCTTTGTAACTCGATTCTTGACAGCGTTAGGGCTGAGACCGAACTTTCTGGCCAAAGATCTATAGCTAGCTCTGCAGTTAAACCTGAAGAGATCGCGAAGGATATCTTTGTCTATTTTATCCAATGTGACTCCCATCTGCTTTATGCGGTAGTGAAGTTATGCCTGCACGCCACCACACGAATTCTTGCCTAAAACAATAGACAAAGTTTTGATTTATCAGTTGTCATCAACACAGTGATTCCTGCCTGAATCTGTTCTGCAAACTCCTACGATTTTCTTAGAGAAGAACATTCAATACAAAGCTAGTGGAATCATTGGAGTCAGAGTTTACGAGGTGTCTTCATAAACTATCTATCTCATGACCACATCTGATCGACATTAATCCGAAACCGCCACTATTTCTGCTCAGAAAGCCTCGTATTCAATCTTGGAGGAGAGAGTACTGAAGAAGCAATCAAGTGCGTTGATTGTGCTTGCACTGTTCCTTTTCTTTCCAGTTATCATATACACACCATCAGCGAGTGCTCAAGAAGATGTCATGGAGTTCGTCATGGCGTATTATCAGGACTTTGAGAATCTCAATCCTTTATTTGGGTTGAAGGGACGGTCGCAGTGGTACTTTATGTGTGTATACGACTCCCTATTGTCATATGATGATAATCTCAACCTTATACCTTGGCTGGCTGAATATTATGATGTGAGTTCAGATGGATTCAGAGTGACCTTCACGCTAAGAGAGGGTGCAAAATGGCATGATGGCCAACCAGTTACCCCTGAGGATGTGAAGTTTACATTTGAATACGCAAGAGATGGTCCAACCGGCATCAGGTTTCATCATATCACTCAACATATATCGGATGTTACTGTGAATGGTCGAGATATCGTTGTCAACTTTGATGAAGTAGTCAACTGGGCTGTAGACGTTTTGGGAAACGTGCCTATTTTACCTAAACACATTCGTGAGGGTGTTGCACAAGACGCTGCTATTTGGGAGGATCACACAAACACTACTGCTCACATTGGTTCAGGTATGTTCAAGTATGTTATGCGTGTCCCAGGTGACTATACGGCACTCGAAAGGTTTGATGATTGGTGGGGCCCAGAAAATCCCCATGTGGGTCAACTGCCCAATATTGAGAGACTCAGAATCGATGTGGTTCGTACTCAAGAAGCAAGAATCCTGGCCATGATAAATGGCGACGTTGACACTGAGCTTTATGAGGTCCAAGGAGCTTTCGTCAACACAGTTCTGGATGCACCTGAGCTGAAGCTGATTACTGGCACGCCTACTGTTTGGTGGTATACCCTAGGGATGAACACCGTCTTGCCCGGCCTTGATGACATCGAGGTCAGGCGAGCGATCGCCTATGCCATCGACCGCCAGGATCTGATCAACAGGGCTAGGCTTGGATTTGGTACAGCTACTATGAGTATAATCCCAGACGCATTCTATTCTGAACTTTATCATATTGATGGAAACTTCCCTGTACACAACATTACCATTGCAATGCAAACTCTTGATGCTGCTGGATGGATAGACACCGATATGAATGGCGTGAGGGACAACGGAGCCGGAGTGGAGCTTTCTTACGATCTGTGTGTTGAATCATCAGATCCTATAGGAGTAAGCACGGGAATAGGAATAAAACCTCAGCTTGAAAAGATTGGAATCGAGGTCAACGTTGTTCCACTTGCTTATCTAGTATTCACCCAAGGCATCTACATGGTTCCAAGGACCTTCGAAACCTGTGTCCTATATTCTCAAATCCATGCAGTCCCGAATCATCCATTGTGGTCTATGCATTCCGATGAGTATGTTGATAACGGCCTGAATCCATATGGTTGCATAAATACCACCCTCGATGAAATTCTGGATGATTACAAGTCTGCAACACGTTCTGAGTTTCTAGAAGCAGCAAGAGCAGTTCAGAAAGCTGCAACAGAGAACATGCCATATATTCCACTATACATCTCAGATGACACTCATGCAATAAGGGCTGAATGGACAAACTTCAGCCAGAAGCCAGGAGGCTCGTTCACCACAATTGCTCCAGAAACAATGGTGTTCATGTATGACGAAGAATACAATCCGCCTCCGGCCCCAGGAATTGATCTGATTCTGCTGGCTGGTGTAGGTGTCGGTTCTTTTGTGGCAGGGGTTGCTGTCACCCATATTACATATCGTCGCCGGCAATAGAATCTCAGCTGCAATGTCCACATATGCTTCCTCCTCATCAAAACTGGTTACATTGATGCACAAACAAGGATTTAGGTTGCGCTGCGTCCAGCAGCTTCACACGCTAAGACGAGGCTGGCAAGTAAATCATGAATGAACTAGACTTGGAATTGGGGCTTAGACTAAAGGAGTTCATAACTAGGATTTGTGAAGACATTGGGCCGCGTCTTGGAACCAGTGATGAAGAGCGAGAGGCGGGCATGAGGATTGAAGAGGAGTACACGCGATTCTGTGAAACTACGGCTCAAGAGGAGTTCTCTTGTCACCCTGCGGCGTTCCTGGATGTTGTTCGTGTTTCTGTTGTGATTTACTTGATAGGACTGATATTCTATCTCACACTACCAGTAATCACGGCGATTCTTGGAGCTCTCACTCTTCTTCTCTTCGTGGCAGAGATGATGGCCCTCAAAGAAATTGTCGACCCATTGTTTCCCAAGAGAACGGGGACCAATGTATATGGCAAGATTCCTCCTGTCCAATCCACTAGGCAGATAGTACTTGTTTCAGGACATCATGATTCAGCCTATGAGTTCCCTATACATGAGCGACTTGGAAGACGATTCTCAACCTTAATCCTTCTGACAATCGGATTGGGACTCGTCACCGTCATTTTGAGTATTGTAAGGTTCCTTTTTCTCTTGCTAATTCCTGCTCTTGTTCCTTTGTTTGACTGGATGATCATTATCCCCCTCATCAGTGCATTTCCAATGCTGACCTTTGCTTTTCGTCTTCGTTCAAACAGAGTAGTCCTTGGTGCTAATGACAATCTCTCAGGAGTGGCTGTTACCCTAGGAGTGGGTGAATGGCTGCATCACAACCCACTCAAACATACGGAAGTCTGGCTAGTATCGTTTGCCTGCGAAGAGAATATGCGAGGCTCGAAACGTTTTGCAGAGTCACATAGGGAGGAGCTTCAGGATGCATATCTCTTGAACTTTGATGGGGTGGGTGCTGGAACACTCTATGTCTTGACTGCCGAGCCAATGTATCTGACGACTTTGACACCGGAGCTATGTGATTTAGTAGTCGATGCAGCAGAAGAATATGGACTTGATGTTGCTTCAGGAGTTCCCCCGTTCGGAGGCACTGATTCATCCAACTTCATCAAGGCTGGGCTTCGTGCAACTGCAATAGTCGGTATCTCAGAGGCAGGATTCCTTGAGAACTGGCATACCCTAGATGACACACCAGAGAACATAGATGATTCAGTTCTTGTTGATGCGGTTAGACTAGCATTAGCTGTATTGAAGAAAGTGGACTCACAATAACGCAGTCAACATTCGATATGTGCCTGTTATCAAATAAATTGCCATCGAGTTGAAGAGAGCGCGTGTCCTTCCAGAATTGGAGGAGCACGCACTCATTTCAACGATTATCGTAGTGTTATGATGACGTCGAATAGTTGCCCATCATCAAGGCTGACTCTTAATACGTAGGAACCCTTTGTGAGTGATTTAGTATCAAGATTGTACACATATTGCTGCTTTAGTACATCGTATCTGAAGATATTGGCATCATTTGAGTACCCGATGCTAGTGGCATCCTGAAAGTCGCTCGGCAATCCGTTTACTATCTTCGCAAATTGCAGAGTGGCATGGGCGGTACCAACAGGCATGCTCTCATCGTCGTAGAGTCGGAATCTGACTGATATTGGCATGCCTCTCTTGAACCAGCTCGAGCCATCATTCTTGATAGGTCTGTAGAAGCCATCAAAGGTATACTGAGGCAAGGGATTTGGGTCGATGGTGCCATCGGGATTCTTCACAATCTCCGTAGCCACAAGCTTGATGTCATCCTTCAAGAGTGGTACGTCTTGCACTGACCTCTCGAGTAACACTTCACCTCGTCCGCTGACGAACCATGTCATGGAGTATGTCAGGTCCTCCAAAGCATGCATCGTGAATGTGTATGCTCCTGAGAAGTCTGAGTCAGGATTGATACCAATAAGCACCAGTATCTTGGTACTCTCTGGATCCCACTCTTCGTCAACCACAAAGAATGCATTGAGACCAATCTCATTCACATCAATTGTGATTGACTCACCATCGGGGTTCGTGACCTCGATATATACAGAAGACCAATCGCCTCGCCATACTAGCCACCAATCTGCATAAAGCAGCGGCCCGTATTGCTCTGGAATTGATGGGTCCATCAATGGATACCAATCAACGCCCTCGTGTGGAAGGTCTGTGTCGCCGACAAAATCGCCTGCTACACGGCCGCCACTTCCATCATCACTTCCCCAGTAATTACTCCAGAAGTTGCCACGCTCCAGCAACCCATCGCACCATGTATTGATGCCTGCATCCTGTATCTGCTCGGCATTATCAATGAAGAGATTCAGGAAGATCCAGTTCCAGTATCCCCAAGCAACTTGTATTGATCCACCATAACCAATTTGCTCCTGTTCGATAATTTGGATACCAACCATGTTGTTGGCGATGATATTACGACCAATCACACTGCAATTCGACTCAAGAGATATCGCGATTCCGTTGTTCGAGAAATGATTCGTTGATATGTTAAGGCTATGACTCTCCTCCACCAGTATCGCAGTGTCAAAGTTTTCAAAGATAGTGTTGATGATGGTAATACCGCCGCCTCCACTGACCAATATCCCTGTGCCACTGCTGCCGCTCATCTTGTGACCTGCACCATCGATGTAGATATTCTCACCCGTCACCACAATGCCGTATTCAGTTTCCACCTGAATATCTGCGGCTAAGGTCAGCGACTCCGTAATTCCAGAGCTCAACTGCAGTGTAGCCCAGTAGCCGTATTGCGATTGCGTATCTGCGTCCCAGAGAGATAGCTCTAGAGTGGACCCACTATTGGGAGATTCCCTTCCACCAATCTGGTCACCAGGGCTGAGGCTCCAGTCATATCCATCCCCCGAGTCTAGGGGTTTGCGGGTTTCGAACCAATAGAACTCGCCATCGAAGGAGCCAGTTCCTTCCACATTATTTTGCCCTCCTGCAGCCTCATCAACAGACCAATATTGACCATTCCAGCCATAGGCGTCGAATGTCCCTAACATTCCCGTATAGCTAGCATCGCTCGCAACCAGCCCAAGGCCGATGAATTCCCACATAGATATTCCAGCTGAATCAGGGGGACTCAATGGACCCGGCCAAGGAACTTGGTACAGCATATACAGATATTCGTCGTCATTCATGAAACGGACTATCATCAGTTCATCAGCTGGCTCTTCAAAGTAGTCAGGTGTTCCCCATCCCCCGCTTCGAAACAGCAGCGGCAACATATAGGGCACAGCTAATGACCATTCCTCAGCCGTGGTAATTTCTCCATCCACAGTGAACGGATAGACTCGCCAGTTGCTGTAGATTATCTCAGACTGTCCTCCGGTGAACTTGACTTCTACCATAGGCTCATCAGGATCGGTGCTCTGTATTTCCATCGTACCGAGACAGCTTCCTTTTGAAGATGGGGTATATTCCACTATAGTCTTCAAGACTTGGTCAGAATACAATCCTCTTGGGAGTAAGATCGGAGAATCATATGTAGCAAATAAAAAGTCACAGTCTGGTAGTGACGAACCATCATCGAATATTATCATCCCGCCTGAATATGGATTACCATCTGCATACTTCCACTTGAGGTATGACACTCCTTGTAATGGTGAAATCCATTCAATGACATATGTTTCACCAGGTGTTAAAGCGACTGGCAAATGGAAGTCATAACGCACCTGAATATGGGGGTATGGGCCACTGGAGCCAGGTATGAAGGCTACCGCATAGCCAACTTCAAGCCCATCGTATGCGTCCTGTCTAATCTTGATTTCGTTCACTAATCCATCTGCAGGGAAGGATCCTCCTTTTGCCAAATCAAGAACCACTGCATTCAAGGTGGTCGAAGATGGCGTGAAACTCTGGAACAAGCTCCCTCCTAATCCGACTCCTCTACCTATGGTTGAAACATACTCAGCATCATTGATTTGATCCACACTCACACTAGGACTTCGCACATAGGTGGCAAAGTACGCGTCTCTGTCTTCATCTGCAGTGTGATCATGCCAAAAGAAATTGCCACCAGGATACGAGTCATAGGGAGTCGTCATCCAATCTAGGATTGCCTGTGTTTCAGGATATAACCATTCGATTACGTAGGTGTTTCCAATCATAGTAGCCAGAGTTCCTGAGAACTTGAATAAGACCTCAACCTGCTGACCTTGGACATAAGGTCCAGGAACAAACGCAGAAGATGTTCCGAGTACCACTCCCGTTGTCGTTTCAGATCGAATCTTCACTGTAGTTGTATATCCAGTATTCGGAAATATTCCTTTTTTCGTCAGAATGAGGCTTATCGCATCTAGTCCACTAGCGTTCGCCATGAAGCTCTGATATAGACTCCCTCCTTCGCCTGATCCTACAGTGTATCCAGTGTAAGGATCATTCACTTGATCAGAGAACATGGTCACTTCGAAATCACTACATGAGAACTCATCAAATGAAGCATCCTTGATTACTAGATACCCATCACCCACATTCCTTATTGTGACGATTTCTGAGGACGAGTCCCCCACATCAACTACTCCAAAGTCGTGACTTGTGGGATAAACTTCGATGTTTCTTGGCTTGTATTTTCCGTCACTACCTGCGTTGTAAATGGCCTGAATTTCTGATTCAGAGAGTTCTCTATCGAAGAATTCTATCTCATCCATTTCACCCTGCATGTCTGCAACTCCAAGTCCTCCACCAAAAAGAAGAGGACCATCAGGGTCTATGGAGTTTAATCCTGCGATGGATCTCGTGAAGTCTTTTACTCCATCTACATAGAGGGTGGACAGTTGATTTGGGCCATCGACTGTTATAGCAATAAAATGAAACTGTCCATCATTAACGACGCCTGAAGAGATACCTGTGGTCGCAATATTATGTCCGTCACCGTCTCCAAGTATATATCTGATTTTATCATTACCATCCCCGCCCACATCATACACATCAAATCTAATCAGACCACCGCTGCCCACTTCGCTACTACCCTTGGACAGGAATATCTGAAATCCTAATGCCGATGTCCTCATCCAGAAATCTATGGAGAATGAAGACATGCCTGGCTTTAATGAAGGATGGTCTGGCACCTCAACATAATCATTATCGCCATCAAAGCAAAATGCTTGGTCCACTTTCCCATCTACGTATGTGGTATCGCCGACTAATACGCCATCATTTGGGCCCTGAATATCAATCGAATTTCCATCACCAGGCCACCAGCCAACCAAACCCTCGGGAACTTCAGCGCATTCTGCTTTGGTATATGCACTGTCCTCTTGTGGGCCAATCACGGCTTCATCCTGATGTCCTAGTATAGATAGACTGAATGTTGACAGCACTGGAACTGCAATCAGTGCCATGATCAAAAACACGGCTACTGATGCAATCTTCTTATCTCTCAATCTTAATCTCTCCTCCTAATATTGCATGACCTAGGTTTCTAAGAAAGAAAGGGGCCTCTGCTGCTTGCGTTCTCCCACATCTTATGCACTCATGACGCTGAAGCAGTCAAATAGGTCGGAAGAGCTAGCAAGACCTTTTAGTTAAATATTCCGGCCTCACTGCTAATCTACAATTGAGGCGAAGCAAACAGTGTCTGGATGCTTTTCTATGAGCATCCATTTTGATTAAGTCGGACTGTATTTGAACAGACTCTCACGCCCATCCAACTTCATTGCCTCTACAACAGCTTTGCCCTCAACCTTCGTGACTATGAGTATCTCCTCCTCGAACTTGAGTGTGAATTTTTCCCCCTCCGCCATAGTCATGATGATTCCTCTTCCCTGAGGACTATTGAAGTACTCCCCATATGCTCTGGCAATTCGGATAAGTGCGAGGTCTCTCTCCTCTTCCTCCTCAAGAAGGAAAAATCTCCCGTATGCTCTGCCAATCCGAAGCATCTTCACATCTGAAACATCATCTCTAGGATGGGACACACTCTGACCTCCCGGCATATTACGCGCATAATATGCTATCTGCCTATTAAATCCAGTTGAGACCTAATCAATATGCCTGTATGAGTCTACGATGTTTCTATTTTCAAAATCTGCGGCTGGTAAATGGACCATGTGAGTCATTTTCCGAAAACATTGCAAAAATCCGGAAAATTGGGCCTGATTAATAAGTAGTTTTCACATACTGCGAGCCGCGTTGCGAGGGAGAATTGACACATCGACACCGCATTTGCCCTGAACAACTCAATCGATATCGGTATACCTTGATAGCTTTCATCGCACCATCGGAGAGAGAGAGATATGCTTAGGAAGCATAAGGTATGCCTGATCGGTTTGTCATTCGCGTTTTTCATTCTTCTGTTGTCAAGTGCAACATTGGGGGCCAACACACCGGTCACTAGTTTTTCAGATACCGAGCTGACTCAACCCGAATCTGCACATTCCCTTGCACAACTACCCCCTCCCCCAGGCATGGTTTCATACTGGGAGTTCAATGAGGGGGGTGGAATGATTGCTCACGATAGTATTGGCCGAAATGATGGAACTCTCTGGTATGGTGGAATATGGGTTCCAGGAATAGCTGGAACTGGGGTGGACCTATATCCTCAAGCTCTGGTTGAGTGTGGAGGTGATCCCTCGCTGTCCATCCAGCAATTACTCACAATCGAAGCATGGGTGATGCTTCCTGACACTCAAGGTGTACGACCTATCGTTCAGAATGGGAATGATATAATGAGCAAGATGTACCACTTTGGAATTGAGGATGGAGTCCCATACTTCGACCGATACGATGGGTCTACAAGTCCAGCAAATATGGCTCGGTCTGGCTTGAGAGTGAATGCGGGCACGTGGCACCATGTTGCTGTACTTATGGAACTCCTGGACCCGTATACGCAACAGGTTACTTTCTACGTCAATGGTACGAGGGATACTCCGATTATGATCAACGACCCGTATAATGGTCTACCATACTCAAGATTCAACATAGGATATGGTCAAAATCCGATGGCTGGTCATTCGTCTGTATTCTTCAATGGTTTGATAGATGAAGTAGCTGTATATGATGAACTTCTATCAGAAGATTACATTCAACAGCATTTCCAGAGTGGAAAGATTGGACTAGGCTATCTGGATGGAGGCATTCAGGAGCCACTTGAGGCTGTGGATGATAGCTTTACTGCTCATGAGGATGTCATGCTTTCCGTGGCCGCTCCTGGCGTTCTACTGAATGACATTGGTGATGGACTAACAGCTGTTCTTGAATCAGGACCTTCATCAGGCACTCTATCTTTCTACGGTGACGGCTCCTTCCAATACACGTCATTTCCAGACTCCAACGGCGTTGACACCTTCACCTACAGTGTGACTGATGGATTCACTGTTAGCAACATCGCTACTGTCACCATTACTGTCAATCCAGTCAATGATGCTCCAGTGGGAGTCGATGATAGTTATGCCATCGATGAGGACACGCCGCTGGACTTGGTTGCGCCTGGCATTTTAGAAAATGATTCTGATATTGATGGCGACTCTCTCATAGCCGTTCTAGTAGATGCGCCTCTCCATGGCTCAGTTGCTCTCAATGCAGACGGGTCTCTGAACTATGTCCCAGATGCGGACTGGTATGGTACAGACTACTTCACCTATCAGGCGTTCGATGGTACAGATTATAGCGACATCGTGACTGTTTCAATAGAAGTGAGTGCTGTTGGCGATGCGCCAAGAGCTCAAGACGATTTCTATATTACCGATGAGAATGTTCCACTGATTATTGACGCGTTATCAGGTGTTCTTGTAAATGATACTGATCCTGATGATGATGTACTAGCTTCTCAGATTGTAACATATCCGTCGCATGGATTATTGGATTTCAATGTGGATGGTTCATTTACCTATACGCCGAATCCGGATTGGTACGGGGTAGACACGTTTGTCTACCAAGTAATGGATGGGATGTTGTTGGATACGGCGACGGTCACTATCACTGTGATTCCGGTGAATAGACCTCCTGTCGCCGTTGATGATCTCTACACCACAAATGAGGACTTTATTCTCAATATTGACGTGGTAGACGGTGTTCTTGCCAATGATACTGATGAAAATGGCGATGCACTAACAGCAATACTAGTGTCTGGACCTTCACATGGATTACTTGTGTTGAATCCAGATGGCTCATTCATATATACGCCGAATCCCGACTGGTACGGGGTGGACTCATTCGGCTATGAGGTATCAGATGGAGAATTGACAGACATTGGAATTGTCACGATCACTGTGAACCCGGTCAATGATTATCCTGTAGCTTTGGATGATACGTATGTCATGGATGAGGACGGTGTTCTTGTTGTCGACTCTGCAACAGGAGTCCTTGCTAATGATTATGATGTTGATGGAGACGCTCTTGAGGCATACTGGTTAGAATTGCCCACAAATGGAGATTTGATTTTCAATCTGGATGGCAGTTTCACCTACACTCCAAATCCTGACTTTTGGGGAATTGACTCATTCACATACCTTGTATATGATGGAATCGATGCAAGCGAATTTGCAACAGTCACGATAACTGTCAACGCAGTGCAGGATGCGCCAGTGGCTGTGGATGACTTCTATTCCATAGATGAAGACACTGCGCTATCCACCTATGGTGCTGGAATAGCGGGAGTACTGGCGAATGACTATGACGCAGATGGAGACCCTCTGGAGGCCGTACTGGTGGATTATCCCGTATACGGCACTATATCCTTTGACCCGGACGGGAACTTTCTGTATGTTCCTGAAGCAAACTTCTATGGTATAGACTCATTCACATACTATCTCTCTGATGGAGTCTTCACTAGCAATGCAGCCATGGTAACAATCACAGTGAACTCAGTGAACGATTATCCTGTAGCTGTTGATGACATGTATGTTGTGGATGAAGATGACGTTCTTGTTGTCGACTCCGCAACAGGGGTCCTTGCTAATGATTATGACATAGAAGGAAACGCACTCGAGGCATACTGGCTAGAATTGCCCACAAATGGGGATTTGCATTTCAATCTGGATGGCAGTTTCACCTACACTCCAAATCCGAACTTCTGGGGCACCGACTTCTTCACATACCTTATCT
>JBHLLF010000007.1:60360-62675 GCA_048885865.1 Candidatus Hermodarchaeota archaeon | reverse complement strand
CTTGAGGGAGTACTAGGGAATGACTATGATGTAGATGGGGACCTCCTCGAGGTTTACCTCGTGCAAGACGCCACATATGGATATCTTGCTTTAGACTGGGAGGGGAATTTCGAGTACATGCCTTATCCGGACTTTTTTGGCATTGACACTTTCACGTACTATGTCTATGATGGCTCTGATTCCAGCAGCGTAGTTATGGTGACCATCGAGGTTCTTCCAATAAACGATGCCCCTGTTGCGCATGAAGACGAGTACCAAATGGATGAGGATGGGGTGTTGAGCATTCCCACCCCTGGTCTTCTCATCAACGACTATGATGTGGATGGTGATGTCATATTCGTGGATGACTGGAGTGATCCCACCTCTGGCTCTTTAATGGTCTATGAAGATGGGTCATTCGAGTTCATACCAGATCCGGACTGGAATGGAGTTGCGACTTTCGAGTACTGGGTATTTGACGGACTCGCTCACAGCAATGTTGTCACGGTGACCATCTTTGTTAATCCAGTGAACGATGCGCCAGTGGCTGTTGATGATTTCTATTCCACGGACGAGGACACTGAATTATCCACTTATGGCGCTGGCATTGCGGCAATATTGGTGAACGACTACGATGCAGATGGGGACCCACTAGAGATTCACATCTTGGATTACCCTGCGGGCACCCTGATTTCAGACATACACGGTGACTTCGTGTACATACCTAACCCGGACTTCTGGGGCACTGACCTCTTCACATACTATCTCTCTGATGGTGTTCTCGATAGCAATATCGCTACGGTGACCATTATCGTGAACTCAGTGAACGACGCCCCTGTTGCGCATGAAGACGAGTACCAAATGGATGAGGATGGGGTGTTGAGCATTCCCACCCCTGGTCTTCTCATCAACGACTATGATGTGGATGGTGATGTCATATTCGTGGATGACTGGAGTGATCCCACCTCTGGCTCTTTAATGGTCTATGAAGATGGGTCATTCGAGTTCATACCAGATCCGGACTGGAATGGAGTTGCGACTTTCGAGTATTGGGTATTTGATGGATTCCTCCATAGCAATGTTGTCACAGTCACGATCTATGTGCTACCAGTTGATGACCCACCTGTGGCAGTGGACGACTACGTCACGACCGACGAGGACACACCCATCACTATTGATGTCCTGGCTAACGATTATGACATAGATGGCGATTCATTCGATCTCATTGACTATTACTGGAGCCCCGCAGAGCCTCGTGGAGAATTGACCCTTGTAGATGTTGGTGGTATACCGATGATACAATACACGCCAGACTCGAACTGGCATGGTTCAGCGTGGTTTACCTACAACATCGGTACGACGGGATCAAGTCAAACGGTCTTGGCGTATGTGTACATTACAGTAAACTCAGTTGAGGACGCTCCAGTGGCAGTGGATGATGCTTATCTTATTGACGAAGACGGTGTCTTACAAGTTGACGCAGCATCAGGAGTCTTAGCTAATGACTATGATGGCGATGGAGATTCACTTACATTGCAGCCGATTTCTAATCCTTCTCACGGTTCTCTTTCGCTAAATCCTGATGGCTCTTTCACGTACACGCCAGACCCCAATTGGAATGGCATGGACTCATTCATCTATGAAATATCGGATGGAGATCAGACTGATACTGCCACAGTGACCATCACCGTGAATCCAGTTGATGATCTGCCTGTGGCGGTGGACGACTATGTCACGACCGACGAGGACACGCCCATCACTATTGATGTCCTGGCCAATGATTATGACATAGAGGGCGATTCATTCGACCTGATTGGCTATGGTTGGAGCCCCGCGGAGCTTCATGGAGAATTGACTCTGGTAGATGTTGGTGGTATACCGATGATACGGTACACGCCAGACTTGAACTGGCATGGTTCAGCATGGTTTACCTACAATATTGGTACGACAGGATCAAGTCAAACAGACATGGCCTACGTGTACATTACAGTGAATCCGGTTAATGATGCCCCCATAGGAGTTGATGATGAATACACCATTGACGAGGATGGGTCACTGAGTGTTCCCGCACCCGGTGTCTTAGCTAACGACTATGATGTGGACGGTGACTCTCTCAGTGCAATCCTTGTGAGTGCTCCATATGGGTCAGGCTCCTTCAGTGTAAATGGTGCACTCACCTACATTCCGCCTGCAAACTGGCATGGTGTCACCACCTTGACATACAGGGTATTTGATGGTACTGAGTATAGTGATATTGTGACAGTCACAATAACTGTGAACTCAGTGAACGATGCACCTGTAGGAGTTGATGATGAATACACAATCGATGAGGACAC
>JBHLLF010000007.1:57198-60260 GCA_048885865.1 Candidatus Hermodarchaeota archaeon | reverse complement strand
ACAATAACTGTGAACTCAGTGAACGATGCACCTGTAGGAGTTGATGATGAATACACAATCGATGAGGACACCTCTTTGCACTTGGTTGCACCTGGCCTATTGGCGAATGACTATGATGTAGATGGAGACACGATAACACTCGTTGTGGTCACGGTTCCAAGCCATGGTTCAGGTTCAATTGGAGCTGATGGCTCGTTTTCATACACTCCTGATGCTGATTGGTATGGCACTGATGGCATGACCTATCAGGTGTTTGATGGTACAGACTACAGTGGCATTGTGACTGTCACCATTACAGTCAACCCCGTGAATGATGCCCCCGTAGGAGTTGATGATGAATA
This sequence comes from Candidatus Hermodarchaeota archaeon, assembly GCA_048885865.1. GTDB lineage: Archaea > Asgardarchaeota > Thorarchaeia > Thorarchaeales > Thorarchaeaceae > SMTZ1-83. The sequence continues at coordinate 59,919 of JBHLLF010000007.1, read as the reverse complement.
CATCATTGACGAAGATGGGTCGTTGAGCGTCCCCGCACCCGGTGTCTTGGTCAACGACTATGATGTAGACGGGGACTCTCTCAGTGCAATCCTTGTGAGCCCTCCATATGGGTCTGGCTCCTTCAGTCCAAATGGGGCACTCACCTACAATCCGCCTGCAAACTGGCATGGTGTCACCACCTTGACTTACCAGGTGTTTGATGGTACTGAGTATAGTGATATTGTGACAGTGACGATCACAGTGAACTCAGTGAATGATGCACCTGTAGGAGTTGATGATGAATACACAATCGATGAGGACACCTCCTTGCACTTAGTTGCACCCGGTTTATTGGCGAATGACTATGATGTGGATGGAGATGCAATAACACTCGTTGTGGTCACGGTTCCAAGCCACGGTTCTGGTTCAATTAGTGCTGATGGATCGTTTTCCTACACTCCTCATGCTGATTGGTATGGTACTGATGGCATGACATACAAGGTGTTTGATGGGACAGACTACAGTGACATTGTGACTGTCACCATTATAGTCAACTCCGTGAACGACGTACCAGTAGCCGTAGATGATTACGTTGTCACAAATGAGGACACGCCAATTCTCATCGACTTCATGGGGAACGATTATGATGTGGACGACTCATTTGGTTGGGACTACGTGGTATGGGCGCCTACAGAGATTAATGGCGAATTGGAGATAGTCTACGACCATGAAGTGGAGCCCGGCGTGTTTCGTGATGTCCTAAGGTATACGCCAAATCCTGACTGGTACGGTTCGATTTCTACGATCAATTACCGAATCTCAGACACATTTGGTGCGCAATCTTCCATTGCTAGGATTTACATTACTGTGAACCCCGTGAATGATGCTCCTGTTGCTGTGGATGACTACGTTACAACAAATGAAGACACGTCGGTCATCATTGACTTTATGGGGAATGACTACGATGTGGATAATAGCTTCACTTTCGATTATGCATCATGGAGTACATTAGGGATTCATGGCGAGTTGGAATTTCTCTCAAACTATGAGATTGAGCCTGGCATCTTTAGATTGGTTGTCCGTTATACGCCTGACCCAGACTGGCATGGTACAGCTTCTGCAATAACCTACGGGATCAAAGACTCGGACGGGCTAACTTCCACCGCTCAGATATTCATCACTGTGAACTCAGTCAATGATCCACCTGTGGCCGTAGATGACTATGTGGTGACGGATGAGGACACTCCGGTCATCATAGATTTCATGGCGAACGATTATGACATCGATAGCAGTTTTGATTGGTATACGATAACAAGGTACCTCTCCGAGCTCCATGGCACATCGGAAATACTCCACAACTATGAGGTTTCGCCTGGAGTATTCCGAACAGTGATTTCGTACACGCCAGATCCCAACTGGCATGGGTCGACATCAGCAATATACTATGATATCTGGGACTCGGAAGGCGCTGTTTCTGAGACAGCTTATATCCACATCACTGTTAACTCTGTCAATGATCCTCCAGTGGGAGTCGATGACAGTTACACCATCGATGAAGACACTTCACTAGAACTAGCTGCACCCGGCTTGTTGGCGAACGACTATGATGTCGATGGGGACATCATCACTCTGGACTTTCAGACATACCCACAGCATGGAACCTGGGCCATAGGCTCCAATGGCTTCTTCAACTACTATCCTCCTGCCAACTGGCACGGAACAGACTCCTTCACGTATCGTGTGTTTGATGGTACAACATATAGTGAAATTGTTACCGTGACAGTCACAGTGAATCCAGTTAATGATGCGCCTGTGGCTGTTGACGATTATATCACAACAGATGAAGATACTTCAGTCATCATCGACTTCATGGCAAATGACTATGACATCGATAGCAGCTTTGATTGGTATACGATAACACGGTACCTCTCTGAGCTCCATGGCACAGCGGACATTCTCCACAACTATGAGGTTTCACCTGGGGTATTTCGAACAGTGATCTCATACACTCCCGATCCCAACTGGCATGGGTCGACATCAGCAATATACTATGACATCAGGGACTCAGAAGGCGCTGTCTCTGCGACAGCCTACATCCATATCACTGTTAACTCTGTGAACGATGCCCCAGTGGGGGTCGATGACAGTTACACGATTGATGAAGACACGTCACTTGTTCTTCCGGCTCCTGGAGTCCTCGCAAACGATTATGATGTCGATGGGGACGCCATCAGTCTGGACTTTCAGACATACCCACAGCATGGAACCTGGGCCATAGGCTCCAATGGCTTCTTCAACTACTATCCTCCTGCCAACTGGTACGGAACAGATTCCTTCACCTATCGGGTATATGATGGGACGGAGTATAGTGAAGTTGTGACAGTTACTATCATAGTAAATCCTGTCAATGATCCACCTGTGGCCGTAGATGACTATGTGGTGACGGATGAGGACACTCCGGTCATCATAGACTTCATGGGCAATGACTATGATGTGGACAGTGATTTCGATAAAAAGGTGGTGTCTTGGTATCCCCTTGAGATTCATGGCCAGTGGGAATACGTCTGGCACGAAGTGGAGCCTGGTGTGTTTCGATGGACAATCAAGTACACGCCAGACCCGGACTGGCATGGAGCAATCACACCATTACAATACCAAGTCATGGACTCTGAAGGCGCATATTCCAATACTGCCTACATCCACATCACTGTGAATCCAGTGAATGACGCACCAGTTGCATC
>JBHLLF010000007.1:0-57098 GCA_048885865.1 Candidatus Hermodarchaeota archaeon | reverse complement strand
GACTCTGAAGGCGCATATTCCAATACTGCCTACATCCACATCACTGTGAATCCAGTGAATGACGCACCAGTTGCATCTGATGACAACTATGTCGTCGATGAAGATACTACATTGACGATTGATGCACCAAATGGTATTCTTGCAAATGATACCGATATTGATGGAGATCTATTCACTGCTACATTGCTCTCAGGAACCTCTCATGGTTCACTTGCAATCAACCCAGATGGGTCGTTCATCTACACGCCAGACCCTAATTGGAATGGCATGGACTCATTCATCTATGAAATATCTGATGGAGATCAGACTGATACCGCCACAGTGACTATCACAGTGAATCCAGTAGATGATCCGCCTGTTGCGGTGGACGACTATGTCACGACAGACGAGGACACTCCTATCATCATCGACGTCATGGCAAACGACTATGATGTGGATGGTGACCCATTCGACATCTTTGCATATGGCTATTCTTACGCAGAGATTCATGGTCAGCTGAGTCTTGTGACAGTCGATGGCAGACGGATGTTTAGATTTGTACCAGACCCGAACTACCATGGGCCAGCGAAGTTCCACTACACCATCCACACCACTGGAGTGACCGGATCGATTCCAATAGACAATGGAAATGTGTACATCACTGTGAACCCGGTTAACGATGCTCCAGTAGGAGTCGATGACAGCTATACTATAGATGAGGACACGTCACTGAATCTTCCAGCCCCTGGAGTCCTTGCAAACGACTATGATGTTGATGGAGACGCCATCACTCTGGACTTTCAGACATACCCGCAGCATGGAGATTGGGTAATAGGCTCCAATGGCCTATTCAACTACTATCCATTTGCCGACTGGTATGGTACGGACTCATTCACATACCGCGTATATGATGGGACAGAGTATAGCGGGGTTGTGACTGTGACGGTCACAGTAAATCCTGTGAACGATGGACCTGTGGCTGAAGATGACGATTATACCACTGACGAAGATGTCGTTCTTGTGGTAGACGCTGCATCAGGCGTTCTTGCCAATGACGCTGATGTAGATGGAGATGCGCTTTCAGTCCAGATAGTTTCAGGAGTCTCTCACGGTCATCTCGTGTTCAATGCAGATGGTTCTTTCACATATACTCCCGATTTCAACTGGTACGGTGTTGACTCATTCGTATATGAGGTGTCTGATGGTTCACTGACTGACACTGCAACTACCACAATCAAAGTGGACCCTGTGAACGACGCTCCAGTAGCTGTGGATGATGCCTACACTACTGATGAAGACACCATTCTTCTCATCGACGAACCTTCAGGTGTTCTAGCTAACGACTATGATATAGAAGGTTCTGCTCTGATTGCAGGTGTTGCTTCAGGACCTAGTCATGGTACACTATCACTGAATCCTGATGGCTCGTACAGTTACACATCATATGCGGACTGGTTTGGTGTGGACTCGTTTGTCTATGAGGTGTCAGATGGGATGCTGACTGACACTGCTACGGTGACAATCACAGTGAACTCAGTCAATGATGTCCCTGTTGCGGTCAATGACACATATTCGACCCTTGAAGATATCACACTCATTGCGGTGGCCCCTGGAGTCCTAGCAAACGACTTTGACATAGATGGCGATTCACTCGTGACCGTACTAATAGATCTGCCTCTGCATGGGATCGTCTTGCTAGAGCCAGATGGAGCATTCACCTATATTCCAAATCCAGACTATTATGGCTTCGACACCTTCACCTATCTGGCGTTTGATGGAACCGAATACAGTGACAAAGCCTTTGTGATTATTGAAGTGATTTATGTCAACACACCACCAACTGCATACGATGATGCGTACACGACAGAGGCAGGAGTTTCACTGATAGTGGATGCTCCAGGAGTCCTAGCCAATGACATTGATGTCGATGAGGAGGACATTCTGGAAGCGATTCTGATTGCCTCCCCAATGCATGGAATGGTCGTTCTCAGCCCTAATGGGTGGTTCAACTATGCTCCTGATGCCGCATGGTGTGGAGTTGACACATTCACATACTATGTGTTTGATGGGCGCGAGTACAGCAACATCGCTGTTGTGACAATAACGGTCATCGATGTGAAACCTCCTGTGACAACGATACAATTCACTGGTGTTGAGGGCGAGCATGGCTGGTACCATTCTGATGTTGAGGTCACATTGACTGCAACTGATGACGCCTCTGGAGTTGCATCGACAGTATACAGTCTGGATGGCTCTACATGGATTCCCTATTCCGGTCCATTTGTCCTGACCAATTCGGGTGAAGTCACAGTCTACTACTATTCCACAGACAATGCTGGTAACGTGGAAGACATAAAGTCCGCAACTATCAAAATATGCAAGCCTACACGCAGCTTCGTGACGGGCGGAGGATGGATCTATGACTCTGGAGGAAAGGGACACTTTACTTTCGTTGTGAAGTACAAGTGTAATGTCTTAAAGGGACACCTAATTTACAGCTTCAGGGCTGATGGATACAAGTACATCGTCAAGAGCACTCACTTCTTCGGTATGGCTATAGATGAGAATCATGCTCTTCTGGAGGGGAAGGCCAAGATCCTGCGATATAACTATGAAACTAGGAAATGGCAGTGTTTCGGCAACTTCTATTTCAGAGTTGAGATATGGGACAATGGCAAATGTAAGCGAGATATCTTTCAGATTCGTATCTTTGACGAGTCTGGTGAGCTCTTTCACGAGGCTGGTTTCGATCCCCTCGGCAAGGTACATCATGGCAGCATTCAAATTCATGAGCGAGGGCCGAGATGTTGGTGTAAATGGTGGGGGAAGAAAAAGGGGCCATAGCACAGATGGCTCATCTTTTTCATCACCTCTCAGATGACTGGATTCTAGAAACGAGTCTGCCCGTTCGGCTCATGTAGTCGATATAATGATCGCCCACGCCGCCTGGTGAAGATAGAAGACTTGGAAGTGATAACTATAGTTAAGTCTTTCGATAAATAGTCTGTGGTGTCCATTTATAAGAATGTTTGTCGCTAGTAACAGCGCCCAATTTTGCTGTTGCCACCAGGTTTAAGAAATGACCATCCAACATCACGGTCTGCTTTGGAGAGAGTGAGAGAATGAACGCCCATATGAGAGAGCTGCAGGAGGTTTCAGAGCCCATGATGATGATGGACAGGGATGATGCCTGTCCTGTCTGTGGATCTGATGGCAATCTTGAGTCCGCTCTTATTCGCCTGAAAGGTGGTGCATTGGGTTACTATGCTGGCTTCATCTATCATTGTACTTCCTGTGGGACCGCCTGGCCTCTCTGTGGTGATGAAGGAAAGAGGCCGATTGAAGACTGGGTAGAGTTCAACGAGTTCTATGAGGGTCTTGAATAGCGGCTTGCTAGTCACGACGAAAGACAATCGCCACTGCTATGACATATGTTACTCCAAGTACCACGGGAGCAATCACAATTGGGCTGAGCAAAAGGCTAGGTGACTCGTATGGATAGAGAATTGTGCTCCCAGAGCGTACAGCTATTGATTCAAAGGTGGACTTTGCTTCGGTAGTTGAGTAGTTGTATGCACACACATCTGAACCAAAGCTGAAGAGCATATAATGGAGGTGGGGGTAATTGTCGCTAAACAAGAGGGTTCCTAGAATATCCCCTGGCTCCACTTGCTGTCCAACAGTCGCATCAATCATCGTGCTTTGTAGCGAATTGTTGACGCTGTCTAAGAAGCCGGGTTCTAGTACTAGCTTCACCTCCCAGCCCCAGTTCACAGAAATTGCTACGTCGAAGAGAACGTTCCCTGCGTAGGGATTGATGTTCTCGCTCATTGCTACCACAGTTCCTCTCACAGGTGATACTATCGTGACATCATCTGAGATAACTAAGTCTATACCATTATGGAAGACTCCAGGCTCTCCCCAATCTGGTGTATGATATGCAGATAGCCTTTCAACTCGGTCTGGTTCAGAGATGGGGAACTCAAGGGCTGGCGAGTCAAAGCCAAATGAAATTCCAAGTGCAGCTGTATAGCCAACGACAACAACGACAACAATGACTGGCAGGGCAAGTAGTCCCTTCTGTTTCCTGTTCATATCAAGACCTTTGAGATTGCACTCGAGCCTATGACATAAGCATTGTCAGTATCAAGTTAGGTAGGCAAAATGCCGTACAATGCTTACAGGAACGGTCTGCCTTAGTAGGCCTGAAGGAAAGACGAGGCCCTCAAGTCACTAATTTTCCAAAGACGTACCATCCCTCTCCTTCAAGGAAGGCCTCAGCGTATCCCCTCCGTCTACATAGAGCAATGGCTGCAACATCATCAGAGTAATAAACAATACCATCAAATCCCCTCTCGCGAACGAAGCTCTCAAAGAAATCCAGGAAGTGGTGTCCATACCTCTTCCCTCTGTGCTCTGTCCTCAACCAGACCTCATGTAATTCAACGAGGTTCTCCCGCTTCCCTCCAAAGAGCTTCTGGAGCGCATCTCTGTCATCCTCATCACGTGGATCGCCTGATGTCATCTCATCTGTGCTTGTTTCATGCCAGATGGTATGACCAATAATTTGGCCTTGGGCCATCCAGATGATTAGGTGGTCAGGGTCACTCTCAATATGTCCTCTCTCGTCATCATGTAGTTCGTTTATTTTGGACTTCCGCAAGCCACGGGTTCTGTAGAAGGAGTGGAGGTCATTGAGACCTATATAATACTCCTCGAACTGATTAAAATCGTAGCCGACGATGAACTCCAAACCTGCCATCTCCACATGATTTGAGGTCCACCTTACTAATCAGTCATTCGTCGAGAAGAAATGTGATTGTCCGAGCAAATAGGTCCGCCTTAAACCTCTCATCATTCATCAAAGGATGGCCTGCCCCCTCTACAATCCAAATCTCCTTATTTTCCGAACCCAAACTTTCATAGATTTTCCTTGGACTATCCTCCGCTACTGACTTATCCTCAGAACCTTGAATGATCAAAGCTGGACATTCTACCCTTCCCAGAGCCGTCTTCAGACGTTTCAACCCATCACGTACTGCAAGTCCTATAGATGGCGGAATCCAGTCATAACCAATCCATCCTTGCTCTCTCAACCATTTGGGTATCCCAGTCGGATGCTTTTCTGGAATAGCGCGTCTAATGCCTGGAATCCTACTGATGACTGGAAGAAGCATTAGCAATCGACTCTGAATACTGAAAGGAGCTGCCCATGTCACTATCGAATGGACCTCTTCTCGCTCTGATGCTAGAATCAAAGAGATGAGACCGCCTGCACTGTGACCCACTACGCTCACTTGCTCACAGTGTTTTAGGAGTTTGTCGAGGCCCCTACGGGCATCAGTAAGCCAGTCGTCAAATGTGATATCATACAAGTCCTCAGGCTTGGTTCCATAGCCCGTCAGCGCAGGCAACCACACAGTCATTCCAGTCTTTGCATGCAATAGGTTCGCAAACTCCTTCAGGTCCCACGTTGTCCCTCCTCCACCTCCATGAAGCAGAAGGCACCCCCTCTCTTCACCTTCTATGAAGAGCGGTTCTGCACCTGGCATGAACTCCCTTGTCATGCTCTCACCTCTACTCATTCTTCCCGGACAGTGCCTCGAAATCCGGATCTATGTCGATGTACCGCAAGATGAACGCGGCAATCAAGAGGAACGGTGCAAACACTGGTCCCCACCACATCAGACCCCATAGCTCATTTCCTGTAAGGATTACAGACAACTCCATGAAGGCTCCCAAGAGGACTGTAGAGGCCGCTTGGAACATGTTCAAAGGCACACCGATGAATCCTGTGTAAATTCCGGCTCGACTCTCCCCTGTGACAATCTCATCAACCTGGGCAATATCCGCTGGAACAATATAGCTCATCAGATAGTAGATTGCCATCCCTGCTCCCAAAGGTGCAAAGAACATGATAGCTACCGTAGTATATCCAACTATAGCTCCCAGTCCCCGGAGGAACGGTGTCAGGGGGGTAATAATTGCCAGCATGACGAGGCCGATCATAAGAGATTTCTTCTTCCCGAGCCTACGTATTCCCAATAGCCAGAGATAGAAACAGATCACCGTTGACCCCAGCATTGTGAGAGCGGGAGGAATCAGAGCATCTATCGTGTTTAGAAGTAGCACCTCTTGAATGAATCCAACCATTTGCTGAGTAATTGCAATGAATGTAAAGGAGAGGAAGCCCACTGCAATTGTCCATCCAACAAATGTGCGATTGGCAACTGCGGTCCTGGTTTCCTCACTGAGACTTCGTTTTACTGGAGCTATGCTGGCCTTCTCTCTAATCACGGTCATTGAAGGTAGCATGAATAGAAGAGTGAGAGCACAGAAGACAATCAGTATCGTCATACCGGTATCGCTGAGCGCTGCGGGGGACTCTCCAACAAACAGAAGTGGAGTCATAAAACCTAGGATGGCTCCGCTCGAGTCTGCCGTGAAGTTGAATGTGTTCATTAGACCTGACACTAGGGGTCTCTCCTCCTCCTCAGTGATTTCCGGCAACCAGGACTGATGTGCGGTCATCACGAAAGCGTAGAAGAACTTGAACAGGCAGAGGATTACCAAGTAGTAGGTGAAAACAAGGAGTTCTAATGAGGGGTCAGCTGTGTTGACGAACCAATTAGGGACGAAGAGTAAGAAACCCGAGATGACGATACCCGGTGTGCCAAGTACAACGAAAGGTTTCCGCCTGCCCCATCTGGTTTTCAAGCCATCACTGTAGTATCCTGTAAGCCAGTGGGTGAGGCCGATAACGACGTAAGAGAGAGATGTTGAGATGCCATTCAAGAACCAGTTTAGTTCAAATCTGGTACCATAGACATAGAATGCCGTTATTTGGATCATAGTTATGAGAAATGACGGGCCGAAGCGGCCCATTGCATAGCCAACCTTTTTCCACAGCGGGAGCATGCGTGCCACGTCCTGTAAATTCTCGGATGGATTAACCGACTAATCAGTCAATCGAAAGCATTGGGATTGCTGCAGAATAGCGCGGGTCAGAAGCGTTATATCGTAGGCAACCTGTAGCTATGGACAAATATCACGCGCGAATGGAGTAGGAAGAGAGATGATTAGTCGAATTTCGTATCGCATTACAATCATGTCACTGCTAGCTGTGATACTTGTTGTTCCTGCAATGCTCCCCATATCACATGTTGTTGCACAACCAAGGGCGGATTGGACTTTCATGGTGTATATGGATGCTGACAATAACTTGGACTACTTCGGGTATCAGAATATTGAAGCTATGATGTCAGTCGGGTCCACAAAAGATGTGAACATTGTAGTCTTATGGGACAAATACGATGATGTGGCAAATCTGTACTATATTGAGGCTGACGATCTGAACGTCGTCAAAGGGTTCTCATTGAATGGTGAAGAGGCGAACATGGGGGACCCCTACACATTGCGGTCCTTTGTCACATACACGATGAAGAGCTTTCGTGCTAGTCATTATGCCCTTGTCATGTGGGATCACGGCGATGACTTCAGAGGCTGTTGTTGGGACGACCACCCAGAAGATTATCTGACCCACCAAGAGGTCACTGAAGCCCTTTCTGGAATCGAGATTGATATCATGGCATTTGACATGTGTGTTTCGGGGATGATTGAGGTTGTCTATGAGTATGCATGGTCTGGAACTCAGATCGATTATGTGGTTGCCACCGAAGGCTATGTGCCAAACTGGGGTTATCCTTATGCAACACTCTTGCATATCTTGACAACCAATCCAGAGATGGATGCATTAGATCTATCCAAGATCATGGTGGATGAGTATATCGCTTACTATGAAACCATGCGGCCTGCCTCACGACTTGTTCAAATGGCTGTGATTGATATGGCCTATGTCAATCTTGTAGTAGAGCAACTTGGAGACCTTACAGAGGTTCTTGAAGAGGGCCTCCTCGGCGATATGAGAAGCTACTATCACGGGATAGTCGCTGAGGCTCGAGGAGCTGGGAATCTTGGATGGTCAGAATACGGATGGGAGGCATACATCGATCTGCCTTCATTCGTGAAGACGATAGCCGGGTATGGCTTCGAAGAAGCTGTAACTCTGTATGATACACTCATGGATGGACTCTATTCAGAAGCAAGCAAAGCAATGAAATCAGCAGAAGGCATGGGGATATTCTTCCCGAACTCATACGGATGTTTCCAGAATAAACTCTGGTGGAATCCCGAAGACTACCTAGCAATGCAGTTTCCACAAGAAGGCTTCTGGACCTTCCTTCAGGCATATTGGGGCATATGAATCTCATTGGCTCTCATTTAGAGAAGCCGGAGCAATAATGTTCCAAGCCATCATGGGACTATAGAGCTAGTGTGAGTCAGGTTATGGTGACAATTTCTTGACCCAATAGTGTAGAGGCCCTTCGTTAACAAATCCCACTGACTCATATAGTCGTCTAGCCCCCTCTGATGGTGCTGCTCCAATGATGACCATTGCAAATGGTTCGTATTTTTCAACACGCCTAAGCCCTTCACATATCACAGCCCTGCCCAGTCCCAACTTTCTGTGGTCAGGATGAGTTCCGACAGGCTCAAGCTCCGCGATTCTGCTCAAGGGGTCTATCCGGACAGTGCAGAAGGCAGCAAAGTTCCCCTTAGGATCAACTGCAACAATGTCTAGATCTTCTTTGTAGAATGATGCCCTGCTGTAAAGAAGAAGCTGACTCTTCGACATATCCTTGATGTGTCGGAACACCGCTTTCTGAACCTCGCGATATTTAGCGTGATCCTCCTCGACCACCGCATGTCGAATCGTGTAGCCCTCAGGCATACTATAGTCTGGAACCGGCGCATCTGGCGGTCGAACCTGTTTGTCGCCATACGACTCACCCCTCCGAAAGCCTAGTTCTTTAACCAATGCAATACGCTCTTCATCGTCGTCATCAACAACCAGAGCTATCTTCAGTTCCTTGCTTTCATCCCTGTTCATCATTCCCACTTGGTCTTCCATCCATCGAACAATTCCCTTGAACTCTTCCATATAATCAGGATGAATCGACACCCAGCACTCTCCAGAGGGCTTTGTATATGTAAGCGCAATGATTTCCTTAACGCCGACTGACTCCCAGATCTTTAGATATTCGTCTTCCTCATCGAGGTACTCTGTTCCACCAGGACCAAATTTAACATTCTCCAAAGTGGATGGTATCCAGTTCGAATATCCTGTTCGTATGGGGTATATCTTAGCAAGGAACGATCTTGCCTCCTCGAAGTCTTTATCCCATTGATAGTTTCTCATATTGATTGTCATAGTATCTTCTGGCCTCTTGATAAATAGGACATTGGCTTCTCTTTAACAAATTACCTAAAGCAATGATTTTCTCGATTTGATTTTCTAGCAGCAAGACTTGGAGCCTGTGATGACAAGTTGATTTATCAGAGGGATTGATTATTCTCGCGCCCGAGTTCTACCTGGAGCAGTCCTGGGAGGTATGAAAAGCAAATGGGCACTAGAAGGTTATCTCAAGACGAATTGAGTGAAGTCAACAGAGTGATCGATGAAGCAAGGTCACATTTCTCTAGAAATGAATTTGATCAAGGACTTGAGTTGCTTAGAGGCATTGCACAGAGAGCAGAAGAAGAGCTTCAAAATACTGAGCCGCGTGATTTCGGGAATGCATACGACTTGGCAAAGAAGTTGAGCTCCGCACAACAAGAAGACATGATGAGGCAACTCGGGGTCAAAAAGATGAACGATCTAAAGGACATTCAAGTGGCTGATCCATATATCACCCAGTTAAGGGACATTCAATACGCAGCCATTCGAAACATGGCTGCAGTATACTATCAGCTGGAAGACTGGGAGAACGCGATAACACATCTTGAGAACGCTGTTTCTATCCACCCAACTGATGGGGACGCATGGACTATCCTTGGTGCCGCCCAGCTCAGTGGTGACAATCCAAAGGGAGCTGGCAAGAGCATACGTCGTGGGCTGAGATTCCTTCCCCATGGGAAAGACAATTGGACTGTTCTAGCTGCATACTTTGAGTCCCAGGGAAGGTCAGAAGAACTGGAGATTGCAAAGAAGATAATCGAAGTGCTTGAAAATAGGGGAGAAAAAGCTGGAGTCGCAGCCATTCTATACAAGCTGCTTGACCTTTGCATCCTGGCAGGCGACATTGAGAACGCTCAAGGTATCATAGATACATTTCTACAGGCAGACCCCGATGACACCGAGGCTCTTCTTCAGTCTGGATGCCTCAGGATAATGCAAGGCGACTTGAAAGAGGCAATCAATGTTCTGAAGCAGGCCCTGAAGAAGAATGACAGACTTGCAAATGTCTGGTTTGAACTTGGTCGTGCAGAAACAATCAGAGGCAAGTATAAGGATGCATCAAAGGCTTTTGAGAAAGCACTCTCACTCAGCCCAGATAACACAGACGCTCAGTTTCTCCACGCCATGACAAAAGATCGAAAGAACAAGGTCACTTGCTTGGTTAATATTGTTTCAAGGAGTGGGGAAAACTACTACCATGTTCATACAGGAATTGAAGCTCCTCTAGGAATGAGGCTAGTTGATCTGCTAGCAGAGATTTGCAGCAACGATATTGTCTATCATACAAATCACTCGCCCTACAAGACTCTGCAACTTCGAATCGCGAAGAATGAGGATGGTAACATATCCATCGGTGATTATCAAGGGCCTTTCTGTCCAAAGGAGCTTCTAGATAGAGACACCAGTGACTACAACATAATTATCAAGAGGTCAATATCTGAGGTGCCGCACATGCACCGGGAGTCAGTTGGCTTCCTACTTGGACAGTATAACACATTCTACCTAATACCTCCCGAAGCAACACCACCTGAAGCTGCGATGGTTGCAATGGTGAACTCCTTACTTATAGGGCTCCCCTATGACATTGACCTGCAGTTCGATTCCATTTCCGGTGCCGAGTAATAAGTAATCCTTGCTGGAGCAAGGACACTCTTGCCATTTAGAGGAAGATACATCTGAGCTTTAAACAGGAGAATGGTTAGTCCATAATTATGGAGATGAATCCTGAATGCAAATCCCTACGTTTGAGGATGTATTAGATGCTCAGAAGCGAATCAGTCCCTACTTGAAACCTACGCCTCTCATATCCTATCCTGCAATCAATAAGCTAGTAGGGACTGATGTCTACATCAAACATGAGAACGTCCAGCCAGTGGGAGCTTTCAAGGTACGCGGAGGTATCAATCTCATTATGCAGCTCTCCGATGAAGAGAAGAAACGAGGAGTCATCGGAGCTTCAACAGGGAATCATGGACAATCAATCGCGTATGCATCCAAACTATTCGATGTCAAAGCAACAATCGTAGTACCGGAGAAGGCTAATCCTGGAAAAGTGGGCTCCATGGAAGCATTGGGTGCGGAGATAATATTCCATGGCGAGATTTTTGATGAGGCGAAAATTCATTGTGAAGAGCTTGCGAGGAAACACGGTTATCGATACATTCACTCCGGCAATGAACCTGACCTGATCTCCGGTGTGGCTACAGAAACCCTTGAGATGCTTCAAGAGAAGCCTGAGATAGACACAATCATTGTCCCGATAGGCGGAGGAAGCGGGGCAGCAGGCACCTGTATCGCGGCAAAGTCAATCAATCCTGAGATTAAGGTCATAGGAGTCCAGTCTGAGGCTGCTCCCGCTGCTCATGATTCTTGGAAACAGGGGAGTCTCGTTGAGCGTCCTAACCGCACCTCAGCGGAGGGACTCGCAACGGGGGTTGCATTCGAACTGCCTCAGAGCATCCTGAGGGATCATCTTGATGATTTCATACTAGTGAGTGAACAGGAAATCATGAGATCCATAATCTGGATGATACAGCATGCTCATACTCTTGCAGAGGGGGCTGGAGCTGCTCCTCTTGCAGCAGCATACAGGATTCGAAAGCGTCTGAAGGGCAAGAAGGTTGGGCTCATATGTTCAGGTGGAAATCTCTCGCTCGCCAAACTTCGAAAGGCTGTGGACTTTGCGATGAGCAATCCGAATCTGTAGCATATGGAGAGAGCTCCTGATGGTCGCAAAGGTGGTTCCTTTCAACGCAGACATTCACAAGACACAGTTCTTCGAGATGAATCTCGAATTCGTCGAGTGGAGTCATGAACAGATACTCATTCATCATGGAGTTGATATGAGCGAAGGAACAGGGGATGCACATGAATACGTGAAATCTATGGTTGAGAGCTTTGCGCTTCTCAAACCCCCAAAGGGTTTCGTTATTATTCTTGAGGATGAGAAGAAACCAGTTGGGATGGGCCTTGTAAAGACGATAGGAAAGGGAGTTGGTGAGGTCAAACGAATGTATATTCGTCCGGAGCATCGGGGAATGGGCTATGGGAAGGAGATAATGCAGATGCTGGTGAAGAGAGCAAGAGAGGTCGGCTACTCCATTCTGCGCTTAGAGACCGCAGACTTCATGCCTGCTGCTCTGAAAATCTACCGTTCTGCTGGTTTCAAAGAAAGAGGCGAATATCCGGGCGGTGAAGTACCAGAATGGTATCGACCATATTGCATCTTTATGGAAAAGACTCTCACATCGAATAATGACTGGCAACACATTCCCATAGATTAATGTCTTCACTGAACCTGAATTGACTTCGAAAGGCTCTTGACTTCCCAATGAGTAACCCAAAATCTGTATTGGAGTGAGAGGGGTTCCTGATGACAGCAAAGATTGTACCGTTCAATGCGGACCTGCATAAAGCACAGTTCTTTGAGATGAATCTCGAATTCGTCAAGTGGGATCATGAGCAGATTCTTACACATCACGGTGTTGACATGAGCGAATGGACTGGGAAAGAATATGTGGAGTCCTTGGTGGATGACCTAGCGGCTCTTAAACCGCCTAAGGGATTTGTTCTAGTACTTGAAGATGAAGAGAAACTGGTCGGCATGGGTCTCATAAAGACGATAGGAGAGGGAATTGGCGAAGTCGGACGGATGTATATCCGTCCTGAGTATCGTGGAAGGGGCTACGGGAAGAAGTTGATGGAGAAATTGGTGAATCGAGCAGAAGAGATTGGCTACTCCATCCTTCGCCTTGAGACCGGAGACTTCATGCGGGCGGCTTTAAATGTCTACCATTCTGCGGGATTCAAGGAGAGGGGTGAATATCCAGGCCTTGAAGTCCCTGAGTGGTATCGACCGTATTGTATCTTTATGGAGAAGGTCCTTACATCTGACAAAACCTGACGTTCTATATGGCCCGCACTAATCGATCATTTCCCATGAATATCATGAATGTTTGAAGTGGCAAATGCTACATTGCTCGGTTTCTTTTCCCGGGTTCAGCTTCTGTTTATTCTGCAGGCACATTGGAGTTGAAACAATCATATACGATTCTCCAAGACCCATCCTTCTGCTTTCCAAACAGAGTCAATGCTTTTCCGTCTGGCATGACATCAAGCGTTTCCCCACCTGCCTTTGGAGTCAACTTCAGTGAGTATTTGCATCGAGTCAGGCCCAAGTCGCCATGAACCTCAACGTCATCTACACTCTTGATGACTATATCTAGATTCATATCATCAAAGACGGGCCTCATTCCTTCTCGTATTGCATCTATCCCAATTCTGGCTGGAGTATCTGGCGGCATTTGCTTTCCCTCCTCAGCCCATAAGGAAAGCCAACCTTCGAAGTTGCCAGTGTTGCATTCTATGGCATATTGATTTAGTGTGTCCTTTATCGCAGTGAGATCTTTCTCTCTCTCTTTATCCATTACTCTATCGCTCCGATTCGGAAGCTTGACACTTCCATCTATAACATATAATCATGGTTTGATAAAAAACCCCCGCAATTGATTATAATCCAGTTATAGCAAAACGCTTCACAAAATGAGCCACGCAGATCTATACGAATCGAATTCCCAAATCATACCCGCATTCCCTGCATTTTCCGTCAGCATCAGTTGCGATATTTCTCGAAAGCAGCATTTGTCGCCCATAGCACAGAGTCCCACAGCTAGGACACAGTGTGTCTTCAAACCCTCTCCCGCCAACATTGCCAATATACACAAACTCCAATCCTCTCTTCCTTGCCATATCTCTAGCCTGTGTCAATAACTCGAGCGAGGTTGCTGGTTCAACGTACTCGTATGCAGGGTAGTATCTATTTAGATGCCAAGGCACCTTAGAACCAGCAGACTCCAGTATCCACTGAGCAAGGGACTCTAGGCATTCCATGTCATCACTCAGTCCAGGAACCACAAGCGTAGTGAGTTCTACATGAACCCCTCTCTCAATCATATGAATGATATTGTCAAGCACTGGCTGGAGCGCTAACCCACATATCTCTCTTACTTGAGGTTCGCACCCCTTTACATCGACATTCGCTGCGTCAAGCCCAGCGTCTATCATGAGATCGAGCGCTTCTAGTGTCATATAGCCATTAGTTACAATCGTGTTGTACAGCCCCTGCTCTCGTGCCCGCCTAAACACTTCGAGATTCCATTCAAGCATCAGAGTAGCTGCTTCACTGAAAGATATGGATGTTCCTCTGCTCCCTCTCTCCTCAGCCATGGAGACGAAATCCTCAGGACTTACATATCGTGTGATTTCGGGAGTTGGCTTGCATTTGGAAATGTCGAAGTTCTGACAGAAGGGGCAGGAAGCATTGCAGCCCCAGCTTCCAACAGTCAGAGCCATTGTTCCTGGTGCAAAGTGAAAGAATGGCTTCTTCTCAACTGGATTGTTACTGATGGAAGCCACATTACCGTAGACCAGGGTATTTACAGAACTGTCAATGTTTACTCTTGTTCCACATACACCTACCTTCTTCTCCTTAATCAAGCATCTATGTGTGCATGTGAGACAGCGTACTGCATCACCATCCTTCTGCTGAAGGATTCCTTCTCGTACTACTTGAGAATCAAACTGGTCTACCTGAATGCTGGTCACAATAGTAACCATTGCTCAATATGTCCCTCTTATATTATAGTGATTGTCATGGCCAGAGTGGAGAGAGGAAAATGAAGAACGTCAGAAGCACAGCTATCAATCTCCTAGCAACTAGCGAGTGCAACCTTCTGATGTCTATGAAGGGTCTTCATGCAGAAGATATCTATAGACAGGTGCAGCCAGAGCTCAATCACATTGGGTGGATATTCGGCCACTGTGCGGTGCATCTTGACTGGGTCCTCAGTCTCATGACGGGAAATGTTCAGTACTTCTCAGAAGAGGTGTGCCACTATTATCGATACGGCACCACGAAATCTGAGATTCTTGATGGAGGGCCGCCCATCTCCTTCAGCGACCTGATGGACAGTTACCTTAGAATATCTGAGTTGTTTTTCATATTCCTATCTGAGAAAGATGAAGGGGTTCTGTACAAAGATTTCCCGGGCGAATCAGGTGAAAATCTCCTTGAAACAATCATTCGTGTTTCGCTTCACTTCATGGGGCACACAGGGCAGATTGTCCTCATCAGGCAGGCTCTTGGGAATCCCGGATTCAGTTTTGTTTCTGGTGTGACAGAACAGGGGAGAAGTGGACTCATGTCCCGTTGGCTTGACTGGTGGGAGAATACCAAAGAGAAGTTCAACGACTGAGAAGGCAAGGGATCCCAAGGGATCCCCATCTCACGACACATCGATTGGTTTCTCACAGTTCCTGCAAGTAATCCTGCCTGTTTGAAGCTCCTCATCAGTGTATCTCAGTCGAGCCCCACAGGACGGACAGATTTCTAGCCGCATTTCAGTTGGACTTGCTAATTTGACGAGTGGTTTCGGCAGCAACGCTATGAACACCAGTGCAAATAACAGCCAAATGGCTATGGTATAGATTCCTGTTCCACTAGGGGCAGTCATAGTGTACGCGATTGTATTCTGGGTTTCATGCATAATGATTGCCACAAGCACACTTCCCTTGGCCCTGTTCCAGAGTGCGGTTATGATCATACTAAGGGACACAGCCCACAAAACGTATTCGAACATAGATTCACCATACTGGTACGACCCTGGAATGAAGAACGCCGGAGTGTGCCAGAACGCCCAGATAACTCCAAGAACAATGGTTCCTCCAAGGGAGCCAAGACGCTCCTGAAGTCGCGGAAGAGCGAAGGCACGCCAGCCCATTTCTTCACCGATTCCATTCCATATAAGAGAAGTCAGCCCTGCGATGGAAGCAGTAAAGAAAGTTGAATCGAACCAGTTCGACGGAACTTCAGCTCCCAAAGCAAAGATTCCTAGCCATGAACGTATGGCAAACACAGAAAGTGGTACTAGCATAGCTAGAAGATACCATATAGGATGAAACCTCCATCGGAAGGCTCCTTGGAATAATTCCCGGACTCCTTTAACGCCACTCCCTTTCAGAGAGACTAGGACAGCTCCTAGAAGGGGACCAGGAATTGATACTATCAATATGACATCAAATGGATAGCCAGCAAGAACGACCAAAAGCCCGCTTAGCCATGTATAGCTGTAAGCGATGATGGAATAGAGTGCGAGGTCAGTCGCAATATTATCGCTCTTGGTTTTCATATCTCGCGTTTCTGCATCCTTTTGAGTTTCATTATCTACGTCGGGTATTGTCATTTCATGTCAACTCTCAATTATCTATGAATTGTATATTTATCATAATCAATAGTTGAATATTAAATGCCGCCACCCATTTGGTTAGCAATAGATGCGTTCATACGCCTTCTCGCGGACATTTCGGAACTGATTGGTGCTGATTTCTGCTGTCTGAGTCGTATCGATATGTAGAGGCTTTCTTGCTTGTCAGATCTAAGCAGACTAACATGCCTAGTGTATAAGCCCCAAAAAAGCAATTCACTGAATGATTTTCGCCATCGCCTAGGACTCATCAATCTGGACAATGTATGAGATTGAACGTGGAGTCAACATGGACTAGCTGTCTTGTTGCATTATCTTCAGCAGCTGTTTCTCCATCGTTCGCAGCGCCTCGTACACACTATCCACCATGTCTTCAGAAGGAAGTGAATTTGGACTAAACCACGCTATTTCAGTAGCGGCATCCATGTCCAATTCCTGTGACACAGCATGAAAGAGGTATACATTGACTACAAAATGGTACTGTACTTGTTCATCACCGTCCGTGATTATCACGTCGCCAGTGTCAACAAATTTGAGCACTTCTCCTGTAATCCCGGTTTCTTCTCTCACTTCACGTAAGACTGCCTCTTCCTGAGTTTCGCCCACATTAATTACGCCTGTCGGAATGTTCCAAAGTCCCTCAAAGGGGGGCTTGTCACGTTTTATGAGCAGAACTCCCTTGACTCCCACAATAAGCGCGCCTACTGTAGGGATTGGGAATGTGGGAAATCTCCTTTGAATCATCACATATTTAGTAAGCTCCAAAGTTGATTAAGAAATTCTGTAGCTGCATGTACACAAATCTGCTGCTTACACGTGCACTGAGGGCTTCGAATCTTGAATTGTAAAGACTTATCAGGAATGGAACCCAATAAGTAAACTATTGTGAATTGACTACATAGACATTTGCCTTTAAGCTAGACTTGCCTTGAATCCTAAAGATAAGAAATCATGGGAGGAGCTGCAAAGGTGTCGCGCGTGATCAGAGAGTTTTTCAAAGATAAGAGAAGGGGAGCATTGGCCATCATTCTCATCTTCATTGTGGTGGGCTCTTCTCTCGGTGTGCTTTATTTTCTGCCAAGAGGCCCCGGTCCTGCTGGAGGAGATAATGACGGAATGCCCGACAGTTGGGAGATGCTGTATGGGCTTGACATGAACAACCCCAATGACGCCCAGTTAGACAAGGATGGAGATGGGCTAACGAATTTGGAGGAATATCTGTATGGTACCAATCCCACGCTTGTTGATACTGACGGCGATGTACTGAGTGATAGTCATGAACTCCTCATCGGTACAAACCCCAACAATCGGGATTCTGACGACGATGGGCTCAGTGATGCGGAAGAGGTCCTTCAATATAGCACAGACCCATTGAATCCGGACTCAGATGGAGAGGGGCTTTCAGATGGAACAGAAGTGAATACTGTCGGCTCAGACCCCACACTTCCAGACACGGACGATGACTCGCTTGACGATAAAGAGGAGGTCTTTGATTTCGATACGAACCCTCTGTCAAAGGATACCGATATGGACACACTTGAGGATGCAGATGAAATCAGAGTGTACGGTACGAATCCAAAAATCAATGATACCGATCATGACCTTCTCTTGGACAACGAGGAAATCCTGTACGGGACAAATCCCCTAGATGTAGACTCTGAAGACGATGGTGTAAATGATGGTGCCGAGCCTGACTGGAATGTAGACACTGATGGAGACTCATTGATCAATGCATTGGACCCGGACTCTGACGACGATCTATTGCTTGATGGCGACGAGATTCTGCTCGGGAGTGATCCTCTGAACAATGACTCTGACGCTGACAATGTCATCGACGGATGGGATCCGGCTCCTATGGACAGCGATGCGGACGACGACGGCATTTTTGATGGGAGTGAGGCTACGACTTGGTCTTACTGGTATGAGGCTGAGGAACTCGACCCAGAACGGGGAGTAGTCGGAGGTGACAATGATGCCAGGAATGGACTGGCACTATTCTCCACAGGTTCTGGCATATTGTTCAATTATTCAGTTCCGGTCACTGATGGTGATTACAAGTTCTTCGTGCGGGCGAGAGGAGAGTTTCTTGAAACCGAGAATAGGTCGATTCTTCTCTCTATAGAGAAAAATAGCACGATGATCGTAAATAGCGACTTTCATTACCTTACACCCATCTATCGCTGGTACTCCACTCCGTTCTTCACTGTGAGCCAAGGCATGGTCCAGATAATCACGAGCACATTGTTTTCATGGGTTGTGATTGACAAGGTGGGACTCGTCCGAATGGAGAGCATAAACTCTGAGGTCACCGACCCCCTTGATCAAGACACCGATGGAGACCTGATTATCGAGGGACAGGAGTCGGTTCTCAACTCCTATTGGTATGAGGCAGAGGACTTTGCTTGGAGCCCCACGCAGATTGTTGATAATACCACCGCTAGCAACAGCAAACACGTCACTCCACTGCCAGATGGGAGAGTGGCCTTCATCTCAGACACAAGCTACATCTTTCCCAATGGAACATATGTTGTGTTTGTGCGGGCTGTGAGTGCTTCTCTCAACTCTAGCAATACTATGGAGGTCGATATCACTCTGGGAGGCGATCCGATTACAGTGCCACCAGTGCAGTTTGCCTTAGTAAGGCAGGTGGTTTACAATGTGGTCGTCAGAAACGTCCATCTTTACGAGTGGCTCTTTGCTCTCCAATTCAATCTCCCAGCAGATGATACGATTGATATCGACATTCGTGCGCTGGGGGTGTTGGGAGACATTTTCGTCGACAAGGTCTTGTTGATGAAGTTGGAGTACTGGTCGGACACGGCTTTTGTTTCATACAACAACGGTACTGGAACTATTTCATCTGTTCTCAATGTTCCCAGAGGCATTTCTGACCCCATGGACATCGATACCGATGGCGACGGATACAGAGCCGCAGACGGCTTTCTGGCGCAGTCTACTGGTTGGTTCACAGATGGGTTTGAGCAGTATGATATTGGAACCAATCCCTTTGATATTGACACAGACAGGGACGGCGACTCCGACACACTCGATCCCAATCCTAACAGCGGGGACACGGACCTCGATGGCATCTTCGATTACATTGAGCTTTTGAGCAACTATGATGGCATCCCCTCTGACCCACTCAATGCTGATTCCGACGCCGACGGCATTCGAGATGGCGACGAGGATTTGAATCTTGATGGAACCCGGACAAGTGGCGAAACCAACCCGACAAATCCTGATACTGATATGGATGGCATAAACGATGGCATCGAGATTGGCATCCCGGACCCCAACGCTCTCCCAGCAGCTCCTCCGATAATAACCGACCCCTTGAACCCAGACTCGGACGGAGATGGGATTCTAGATGGGACTGAGGATTCAAATGGGAATGGTCAGCATGAGCCCCTCCTGAGCGAAACCCGCGCAGATAGGGCTGACACAGACTTTGACTATTTGAACGACAATGAGGAGCCTGTCTACTCAACAGACCCGAATAATGCAGACTCGGACGCAGACTCTCTACGAGACGGCTTTGAAGTCCACATATTCGGAACGAATCCACTATTGAATGATACCGATGGAGAAGGGCTCCTAGACGGGTCAGAAGTATATGTGTTCAAGACAGACCCGAATGACCCGGATTCAGACGACGACTTGCTGGACGATTGGGAGGAGGTCATGGTCTATAGAACGAATCCTCTGTCGAATGACACTGATGGCGAAGGCCTCGACGACTATGAGGAAACTCAGACCTATGGGACTGATCCTAATCATCCAGATACTGATCGAGATGGCGCAACGGATTATGAGGAAGTCATAGCCGGCACGAATCCACTCAACGCCCCACCGTTAGCTGATTTCGGTCTGGACAGGACCGTGTATAGGGGTGTGGATGTTCAGCTCGATGCTCGCTCATCCTATGACACTGACGGGACAGTCGAAGCCTATCACTGGGACTTCGTGGGAGACCTACTTCTGACCTTGCTTCACGCATGGAGCCCCTCAGTACGATTCATGCAGTTGGGTGAGTACGACGTCACCCTGACAGTGACTGATGACGACGATGAAACGGGATCCTCAACTGTCACATTCACCGTCATCAACCAGCCTCCTACCGCGGATGCAGGCTTGGACCAATCTGTGTTCACAGGTTTCAGTGTTGACTTCCAATCTGGTGCAGGGTCAACGGATCCTGACGGTACGATTGTTTCCTATGAGTGGAACTTCATGGATGGAACGACTGGGACTGGCCAGAGCACCACCCATGTCTTTGGTGCTGCTGGGACTTATTATGTGACTCTCACCGTGATAGACAATGATGGTGGCAGAGATACTGACACTGTGGTCATAACCGCAGAGAATCCAAGGCCGCCAGACCTTTTTGTTTCAACCGATGACATCGAATTTGTCACAGATGGAACAGATGTCATAATGAGTCTGACAGTTCAAAACGACGGGGACCTTGATGCGAGTAGTGTGTCATTTGAAGTATCTGATGAGGCCACGGGATGGACCACATCTATGAGCCGAGACACGGGTATTGAAGCCGGGTCTAGCATCGACTTCAATGTCACCCTAGCTCCAGAGCCTCTGGGCTTCCACAACCTCCGAATCGAGGTTGATCAAAACCATGCGATTGAGGAGTCAGACGAATCGAATAATGTTGTCTATATCGTAGTCCCAGATGCAGATGAGGACAGTCTGTCTGACGTAGGGGAGGTGATTCTTGGAACAAATCCAAACAACTCAGACTCGGATGGAGATACCTTCAAGGACGGCCCTCATAGGGCATGGAGCTCCAAGGCCTGGCCCGTTGAGCGTGACTCATTGGTGGATACAGATGGTGATGGCTTGATCAATGCCCTAGACACCGATTCAGACAATGATGGATATTCGGACGAGGTGGATATCGACCCACTACATGACTTGCTAGTGAAGGTGAGTATTGACTACCTCGAAATTGAAGATCCTATTGACTTTGAGATAGTCACAAGGTCGAGGACAGTAAGAGTCCCCTACCTCAGCTGCAGTTGGTCAGGTTGTCGTATCAGATACAGGAGTTTCACAATCTACTATCCCTGGGTTGAAGAAAACAGGCGTGCTGAGCCATATTTCCGAGTGAAGGTTTCGGACCAGTGGGGAAGCGAGAACTGGATGCACAGTGAAGTCCCTGTAGCTGAAGATGTTCAGAGCTATAGCTCTAGTAATTCACCACTATTTGTCGCCAATGTGCCAGATGACACGGATATTGTGGAGGTTACGGTGGAAGCATGGGACGTGGATTTGACCTTTAACGACCAATTGGACATTAGCTTCACAGGGGAGGACTTCAGCTACTCTGCGCTCTTTGATCTTAGAGCGGCAACGCAATATCAGCCCGGGGGCTACGTGGTAGGAATTGCAGACAGTGGCAGTAGGGATGGAACCGCAAGCAGTGACGACGATGACGCCCGGATTTCGTATTCGCTATCTCTAGACTATGAGCTGTCCTATCAAGAACAGATGAAACTGGCTGAGAAGTTCTTACCTCAGCTCTATTTCGACGTAACGGAGATATGGCGCCCGCGTGAGATTAGTGCCCTTCTTGATCATGCCGACCTGATGGATGACACAGGCACGCCTGTGGACTTCACACCAACCCCCGACGAACTAGAAGCCTATGCTGGCATGGACTACTACTTGGATCTTGAAAACACGTATCATACACAAGACTCTCCGGAACACGACCTCACGATCTATTCGCATGTGTTCACATCCTACAAAGAGTACATCATTGTGCAATACTGGTTCTTCTACATCTACGATCTCTGGAACAACTGGCATGAAGGTGACTGGGAGATGATTCAGCTGATATTGCCACCCAAAGGCAACTCTGCTGTGGAGAATCTGGTCCCCGAAGTCGCAGGATATTCATGGCACAACCACATAGAGCGAAGCGGTTGGGTCTTCGATCTTCTGTCGACACTCACCAATCATCCTGTGGTATTTGTGGAAAAAGGATCGCACGCGAGTGGTTTCATTCCTCTCGGGGGCACCTATTTACCAGAAGACATGTCACAGTACTCATTAGAGCTGATAACCAATGAGGGATGGTTGAGATATGATGGACTCTGGGGCGCACAAGGTCCCACAGGGTTTGCAGGGCCTCCTGGTCCAGTATTCAGATCTGGATGGATTCTATCTCCTCCACACTTTCCAGGAACCTATGGACTCTATACGGCATACATGTGGACAGACCCAATATTCTGGCATAATTATACCACCGGAGCAACATTATGATTGCTTCTGCCCGGAAACTAGCATAAGACTCCCCTTCTCCATTCGAGGAGTAGCTCCATAGTGGTATCTAGGAATTGCGAAATATTCAATGACAAGCAGCTTGACATATGATGTAGGTGAATCGATGAACGATAGGAAGAAGGAAAGAGGAAGGGTCAAAGACTACATCAAGAAGTACTTCAAGGGGAAGGCCCCCAAACTAAAGAAGATACACGAACACGCGAAGGTAATGCTGGGGGGCACTACCAGTATCTATATTGTCAAGGTGGATGTTGAGGCATGGGGTAACCTTACTTATGCGTTTGTGACCGTTGCCCAGAGCCATCCTCAAGGGATCATTATTCTGAATGCGCCACAGATTGGATTAGTAATGCAGCAGCTGACAGAAGGGATACACGACCCATTATAGCGCAACATCTCCCCTATCTGAGTCATGACGGGCGATCCGATTTCTAGCCCATCGTCCTGTTCTACTCCTTGGACAAACCGTTCTATTCCATGGTATTATTATCAGATTCACGCACTCTAACTTGACTCGGTAGGAGAACTCACCAGGTGTGGGATACGCGTGGATCAATCAATTAGTGAAACAATATTAGAGTCTGAAGCTGATGGGGAAATTAGCGTTCAGACTAGCAGAAAGTCGAGAATATCAAGTATCATTGCAGCGATACTGCCATTTGTACAATCCATCCCCCCGCTTACAATATGGGGCGGCCTGATGACGATACCATTTGTCAGCTATATCGCTCTACTCTTCACGTCAAGCCCCTCTCAGTTCGTTGAGGCTATTGTCTTCATCTTTTTTGGCGGCTTTCCGTGGGAGCAGATCATCGCAATACTGGGAATGGGTGTCCTCCTCTATTCAGTGATTCATATGAGATTGGCAAAGAAGGAGGGTCTGATCAGGAGTGGGCCGTATAGTTACGTCCGCCATCCACAATATCTAGGAGTTGTCTTGTTCACACTCGCACTGACGAGCCGAAGCTACTGGATAGGAAAGAACACCTTTGGAATGAGCTGGATCGCTCCTGAACTCACGCTTGTTATTTGGTTTGGCACCCTGTTTGCCTATGTCATTCTGGCTCAAGTAGAGGAACTCCATTTGGCTAGGACTTTTGCGTCAGAGTTTGAGGATTATAGAGAAGAAACCGGATTCATTGTCCCGTTTGTGAAGACTCAGAATCGGGTCATTGAAATTGCTCTGTCAGTGCTTATTCCAGCACTCATCCTTGCAGCAGTACTCATGGCAGCTCCCGGATATCCTCCTCTTCTTTAGGATACCTGTTTCCATCTGGTTTCAGGTCTGAATCTTTCGAAAAATGCTAAATAGCAAATGGCTGATTGTTCGAAGATATGAGCGAGTATGAGGAGAAACTCACACAGTATATGAAAAAGAACAACATCGAAGGTGAGTTGCTGAGTCTAGGTGAATCCTGTCATACAGTGCAGGATGCAGCTGAAGCTGTCGGTGCAGATGTGGATGAAATCATCAAGAACATCTGCCTAATGGACTCAGAAGGCAATTTCATTGTGGCAATCGTGAAAGGTGCACACCGTGTGAGCACATCTAGAGTTGCGAAGGTGTTGGGGGTTGAGTCTACTCGGACCGCCACACCAGACGAGATACTTAGTTCCTCAGGTTATCCTGTTGGAGGAGTACCTTCCTTTGGCTTTGAGGCTACCTTCCTTGTGGACCCAAAAGTTATGGAAAAGGAATTCGTGTACTCAAGCGGTGGGTCAACTACCTCTCTCCTAAAGGTTGCAACACAGGTACTACTCGACTCAAACAGGGGCAAATTGGTCAGAATAAGGAAGTAGGTTTCCTTCATTATTGCCTCTTTATACCGAGGTATAACTCGCCCAGTTCTGGATTGTTGAGAAGGTCTTTGGCATCGCCGCTGTATCGCATTTCACCACTGACTAGGAGATACGCATTATCTCCTATCTCTAATGCAGCCTTTGCCATCTGCTCCACAAGAAGAATTGTCAGTCCGAACTCGTCGCGCAGTTCCTCTACTTTAGCAATCACTCTCTTAGCTAGAATGGGTGCAAGGTCCATTGAAACTTCATCAAGAAGCATCAGCTTGGGCTTCCGGACTAGTCCCATGCCAATGGCAAGCATTCGCCGTTCCCCACCACTCAGGGTGCCAGCCTTCCTACCAACGAAGTCCTTCAAAGCAGGAAAGAATTCAAGGACATCCTTGGCCTGTTCCTCAACCTCATCCTTATCCAATGTGTATCCTGCCATGATGAGGTTCTCCATGACACTCAGACCCGCAAACACATTGCCAGTCTGTGGTACCATCGAGATCCCTATCTTGGGCGCCACATATGGAGGTATGCCTGTAATGTTCTCTTCTCTGTATATGATTTCACCACCGGTGACAGTGGCCAACCCAGAGATACTATTGAGAAGTGTGGTCTTCCCAGCCCCATTCGGTCCCACAACGACACTAATCTGTTTGTCCGGCACCTCCACGTTGACATCATACAAGACACAGAATTTATCATAGCCAGAATTTAGGTTCTTTACACTTAGCATCTTCCTTCCCGCTCCCTATCCAATGTATATCTCCTGGACTCTTGGATCCGTTGTGACTTCTTTGGAAGTGCCCTCGGCAATCAGCTTACCTGATTCCATAACGTATGCATGATCTGCATAAGGGGCTGCTATGTCGATTCTGTGTTCAATCACGAAGAATGTTATTCCCATTGATTCCTTTACCGAAGTAATGTAGGTGAATATCTCATCAGCAAATGATGGATCGCAACCCCCAATTGGCTCATCCAAAGCGATGAGATTTGCTCCTGAAGCCAGCCCTCTCGCCAGTTCCAGCAGTTTTGAGTGGCCGCCGCCAAGTGTGTCAGCAAGCTTGTCCCAGTGTTCATACAACCCCACTCTCTTCAAAATGCCCAAGGCTTGCTTGATATGTTCTTCTTCCTCTGCTTCCCAAGCTTTCGGATTCCACGCATATAGCGGATTCTCTCCAATGCTCTTCATGGCAGCAAGTACATTGTCAAGAACTGTCATACTTTGAAATGGTAATGGAATTTGAAAAGTCCTAACGAAGCCCTTTTCATAGATTCTATGGGGGCGCCATCCAGTTATCTCCTCACCATTTAGAGTCACCATCCCAGCATCTGCTTTCAAAACGCCAGTGCAGAGATTCAAGAAGGTGGTCTTGCCACACCCATTTGGACCCATGAGGAGAGTGAGTTTCCCCTTTTCTATCGACATGGTCACATCATTTACCGCCATAAGGGCACCAAAGCTTTTCACCATATTTTCCGCGTGGAGTACTATGTCGGCCAATCAAGTTCACCCTTAATTCAATCATATTCTTCGTATTTTGTAGTTCCGGCACATGTAATTCAAGCATAAAAAGTGTGGGAGTGAAAGGGAGAAACAAATTCAGTCTTGTTCCTCACCTTTTTCCCAATATTGTTGATTTATTAGATTACTCCCAAATGATTACATCTAGATTGCTGCTATATGTTCCAACCTTGACCCATTCAACTGGGGTATCAGTCGTAACAGCCCAGAGGTCGTAGTCTGCAACTGATCTGTCGCCATTTGAGTTCAGCGAGAACAGGCCACTTGCACCGTAGTAGTTGTCAACAAGTCCAGGCAAGATATCCTTCACTGCTGCTGCACTATACTCGTTTGCTGCATCTAGTGCCATAGCAACAGTCCAGACGATATCGTAGGTGTTGTAGCAGTAGGAGTCTGGAATTCTGCCGAGATCAGTGTTTATGTGATCCTGCACATCAAGGTACTTCGCTGAAGCACCAGGTGTGAATATAGTGTTAGTGAAGTTGACCGTGTCTGCGAATGGACCTGCAGTTGCGTGGTCAGTCAGACTGCTGAGCAAGCAAGTACCGTCGCTTCCAAACCACCGCACTGTTTTAAGAACAGCATGTGAATCAGCATCTTCCATGTATGGGATGATTTCCTCGAATGAGATTGCTAGGACTGCGACCTCACTTGGATCAGCACCTCCAGTGATTGCTGCCTGCACTGCATCTGCCAATGACTGGGCTTCAGTTGGGAAGTCGGTCGTTGCCGGTGCGTATCTCACTTCATCAGCGAATGTGTCACCATAGGACGATTCAACAGCAGCCTTGAGACCGTCGCCCCAAGCGTCTCCTCTCCAGGTTGCAACGACGTCTGTGATGCCTGCATCAAGAAGCATTGCCGCAATGGCTGGTCCTTGGATGAAGTCATCTGGGCAGAACCTGAAGACTGAGTCGTCAGCTAGTGATAGCGATGTTGCAGTTGAGGATGGACTGATTAGCAATAGCGCGTTCGAGTCCGTATATGCCTTGAGCTGCGAAACCTCACCACTTGACATGGGGCCTACAAAGATCTCTACACCTTGGCCGTGCCATGTCCTCATTTTCTGTTCAGCTTGCGTGGGCTCAGTTGCCGTGTCTTCCACGACCAGGTTGAGGCTCCATGCCTCTCCTCTTTCAGTGAGCCACGCATTTACCTGCGTTTCAGCGTATTCAGCTGCAGATACACTATTCTCTCCATAAGTGCTTAGTGCTCCG
Organism: Candidatus Hermodarchaeota archaeon; assembly: GCA_048885865.1. GTDB lineage: Archaea > Asgardarchaeota > Thorarchaeia > Thorarchaeales > Thorarchaeaceae > SMTZ1-83. The sequence continues at coordinate 29,723 of JBHLLF010000007.1, read as the reverse complement.
GTGAGGGGTGCCAGAAAAACTATAGTCTGTTCACCCTGGAGGCCGGTCGGTCCAGCTGGTCCGACGCCCATTTGTCCAACGAACCATCCTCCAGCTAATCCACCAGCTAACACTACAATGATGAGAACAGCTAATACGCCTTTGTTATCTAAAGACATGTTTTTTTTCTCTCTCCAATGTATGTTACATCTCTTTTACTACTGAATATCCAGTAGAGTCGCTAAATGGACTAAACCATGGGATTGGTCCGGATTGTTATATAGATTGTCCTCAGAGAAAAGATACGCTTCTCGGAATCCTTAAGTATCTAGAACACTGCGTGAACTGAACAGCAAGTCAAATGGTGAGAGAGAAGTGATATTACCTCCATTAGTAGCTGATGGACTCGCATACGGTAGCGGTCTGGCACTGCTTGCGTGCGGAATAACTCTGATTTACATGACGACAAGGACTTTCAATTTCGCACATGCGAGCATGTGCACTTGGGGTCTATTTGTTATATATTCGGGGTACTATCTAACAGGTCTCACCCCCTATGTCTTCTTTCCCCTTGCATTCCTCCTCGGCGCAGGACAGGGACTGGTTTGGTATTTAGTCTGCAACAGGTATCTCTTGAGGCGGGGTGCAGATGAAACCGTTCTCATGATGTCAACTCTGGGCTACGAATTGCTGTTGCTATCCTTTGTGCAGATGTTTGCCGATGTGCTCACCAGTATAGGCGCATATCCACGCTTGATCACTATGTCCACTGTGGATTTCGAAATACTTGGCATGAGGGCTATCACAGTCATTTCGCTGATATCAGCGATAGCAATACTTGCTACATTGCATCTCTACTTGACTAGAACGAAATTTGGTCTGGCAATTAGAGCAACAGTGGAAAACACCTCATTGGCAGGAGTGACAGGCATAAACTCGGAGAGAGTCTATCTCACAGCTTGGATTCTAGGCGGCGGTCTTGCAGGACTGGGAGGTGCCTATATGGGCATGGTGGCAACTGGAAGTCCTGTTCTTGGATGGGGAATCATCGTGCCAATGTTTGCGGCGAGCATCCTAGGTGGTCTTTACAGCATCTATGGTGGAATTGTTGGTGGATACATTGTGGGCTTGGCTGAATACGTCTTATTGGCAGCGCTCGCGGTAGTCGTTGGATCGGGCATTCTACCATACAGACAAGTTATTCCATTAGCGATAATGGTGATAGTCCTCTTGGTGCTACCGCAAGGACTCGCAGGTTTAACGAGGCAAGATCTGAAGAAACTAATAATGAAGGAGACGTGGGTCGGATTGGGACAGCGTGGGTCAAGACGACTCGGACAACTTGCCAGGCGGGGGTGACGCGAGGTGGCAATCAATATAATAACGATAATCAATCTTGTAATTGACATATCGATATTCAGTATCGTGACTCTGAGCTTAAACCTGGAAGTAGGCTTTACTGGAATCCCTCAGTTTGGACGAGTGATTGCAGTAATCATGGGGGCATTTACTGCCGGGTCCATACCCGGACGGGTGATGGCATTTTTAATGGGGATACCTAATGCAGAGATGTATGCAGATGGAGCCTACAATGTTGTGATAGTTACTAGTATCAATGCGGTACTGAGAACCAATCCGCTGCTGGCCATTACCTACATGCTCTCATCTCTGATCTTGGCTGCAATTGCTGGTGCTATAATTGGATGGCTGACATCTCGCCCGGCTGTAAGACTGAAGGAGGCATACCTTGGCATCTCACTCCTGGCTTTCGGTGACATCTTGATGTTCATCGGAATCAATTATACTCCAATCGTGGGTGGTACAACGCCTGTGATGGTACCTGACCCTTTTGCATGGGTCTGGGGTCCAATGCGAAGCGTCATGTATGCAGTGGTGACCGCATTACTCATGGGCTTCGTTCTATTTATGCTATACAGGTTGACAAAGTCGCCATTTGGGCGCTCCTTGAAGATGCTGAGAGACAACGAACTCACCTCGAATGTTTATGGCAAAGATACTGTGAGTGTCAGGACGACAAGCCTTGTCATTGGCTCAATGATAGCCTCTGTAGCCGGAGCGATTTACGTGATGTTCATCGGTGCAGCGAACTCACAGGCCTTCTCTCGATTGAACTGGACCTTCTATCCATGGGCCTACCTTATGTTGGGCGGCGTTGCGAATAACTTTGGGATCTTGCTAGGAGTGACATTCTTTATTATTGCTCGGACTGGCATCATCATCTCCAAGCCCTTCCTGGAGTTCCTTCCCTTTGAACCGATATGGCTTGAGTACACTTTGGCTGGAGCAGTCATGATAATAATCGTCTTGTTCAAGCCACGGGGCCTCATTCCCGAGAAGCCAGAGACATCAATGTCGACTGAGAGAATACATGAGATTGTAGCGCGGCTAAATGGGCAAGATGTTCCTCCGGCAGAAGACAAAGAAGCTCCCTCTCAATCAACTGACGCCTCAGAGGGAACTGTCACAGATAATCAAAACAAGGAGGACACAAGTAACCCAAGAGAACCTCCAGACTCTGCAGGCTGATGCCGGGATTCAAATCCTCATATTCCCTACACAAACCTCACAGTGTGACAAAGGGCGTGCTTCTACCCGTCTGCATAGAGGTCTTCATAGTCCGCCCTAATGACCTTCTTGTCTATCTTCCCAACACTAGTCTTTGGAATGGCATCCACAAACAGGACCTCGTCAGGGAGCTGCCATTTGGCGAATCTCTGGCTAAGATGTTCCAAGATTTCGCCGACTTCCACTTCCTTCTTGAACTCATCTCCCAGAACCACTAGTGCTAGAGGTCGTTCTTCCCACTTGGGATGCGCAATGCCGACAACTGCCGCTTCGATGACCGCTGGATGGTTGAATAGCTCATTCTCCATATCTACAGACGAGATCCACTCTCCCCCACTCTTGATCAAGTCCTTTAGACGGTCTGAGATCTTTAGATAACCTTCGGAATCAATGGATCCCACATCCCCTGTTCTGAAGTAGCCATCTTTGGTGAACTGGCTTTCGGAACCTGGAGCATCATGGTATTTTCCCAGAACCCATGGTCCACGAAGAAGAATCTCTCCGACTGATTGGCCATCGTGAGGCAATTCTCTTCCGTCCGAATCTACAATTTTGACATCAAGCCCTACTACAACATTTCCCTGTTTCGTCTTCAAATTCCATCTCTCTTCCTCAGATAGCTCCTTGTTCAGCCAAGGTTTGGGCAGGTTCAAGGTGACAATGGCTTGAGCTTCGGTAGATCCGTATGAATGAACAACCTCGGCCCCGGCCTCATCCCAGTAGCTTCTCATCATAGACAGTGGTGGCTCGGAGCCTCCAGTGATAAATCGGACTCCAGACAAGTCGGGACAAGGATCCATCTTCAAAAGAGGATTGAGCAGCGCCTGCAGGATGGATGGCACTCCATTGGCCATTGTTACATTCTCCTCAACGATGACCTTGACGAGATCATTCATGTCCTCCAAGCTGTATCTCCCAGTGAATACCAGCTTCGCACCAGCCATAGTTGCTGCATAGGGTGTGCCCCATCCCAGAACATGAAACATGGGAACAATCTGCAAGACACAGTCCTTCGCGGAGATCATCGCATTGAGAGCGTACATCATGGCTTGGAGGTAGACATCCCGATGGGAGTAATAGACCCCCTTGGGTCTGCCTGTTGTACCTGTCGTATAACAAGCACTTGAAGCACTGGTCTCGTCCATCAAGGGCCACTCGTAAACAGGTGCTGCGTCACACAGACAATCTTCATAGCTGTAGACCGGCTGTAGATTTGTTTCTATGTCTTCCAGCTTCCCATCTGTGAGAATTACGAAGCCCTGGAGGGTATCACAATTGGGTGCAACTATTTCAACCATCGGCAGCAGGTCTTCTTCCACAAAGATCAGTTTCAGTCCCGCATGGTTCACAACATAGCTCAATTCCAGTGATGTGAAACGTGGGTTCATCAGGACCATGACTGCGCCACTACCAGGAATACCGAAATACATCTCATGGTATCTGTATGTGTTCCACGCAAGGACTCCAATCCGATCTCCGATCTCAACTCCAAGTGAACTCAGGGAATTCGCTAGACGTTGCGCCCGTTCATAGGCTTCATTGTATGTATACCGAAACAAGGTCACATTTCGCTTTCTGCTGACAATCTCCTGCCTCCCGAAGTTCCTTGCGGCGTGTTTGATAATATTGGCTATGCTCAACTGGGCGCTATGATCTGAGGTGGAAGGAAACCCTTTGACAATGTCCATGATCATCATCTCTCATCATTGGTCATGAGTGGGGTGTTCACAGTGATGGCCTATCGCTTCTGATTAATTGATTGGGGGCTCGACCCACATTACATTCAAACATCTGAAAAAGAGAGAAGACCGTTCTTGCCGCTTCTCTCTTATATCACGTTGATTGATAGCTGAGGCCAACTACTGGTTCCGTCAAGATATGACTCATCGGTCCTAGTCTGTAGGTTGTCGTTGATGTCAGTGGCTCTGACATGCAGAGTGATCTGGCCCACAGTAGAGAAAGTCACGTTGATGCCCCAGAACACCCATACATTGTCTGCATCCATCTGCTGAACAATTGGTGCATTGGTCCACGTTGCACCATCATCAACCGAGTACTCCACTAGCTTGACACGAGTGCCTCCAAATGCGCACCCACCAATCTGTAAGTTCTCATACACACCGATTGAAACCGCCCCTTTTGGAAAGAAAATATGTGAATCAATCTCTATGGGTGGTGAGGTGTCCCATCCGCGGTCCTCCCAGTAGTCCTCCAGCGGCCTGTCAATCACCTCAATCTCGGTGACCCAGGCGGGTTGCTTGATGCCATAATACCCTGGGTTGAGAATTCGCAGAGGGAATCCCTGCACTGGCGGAATCTCCACCCCGTTCATATATAGAGCTCCGAGCACTCCATTGTTTCTTATCTGGTCCATAGTGTGGGATGCGTAGTACCCATCAGCAGCTCGATACTTGACTCCTGTTGCATTCTCTGAGAGACCCAGGGACTCCAGCAAATCAATTAACATGAATCCTTTCCAAATTGCAGTACCTATCAGGTTCCCAAATGCACTATTACCAATGCATTCGACTGTCAGAGGAAGCTCGGTCATGTTCAATGACTGCAGTTCATCCAGAGTAAAGCTGGTGGGATTGTCAATGAGCCCCGTCACATCGAGCCGGTATGTGTTTCGGTCAATCGGAGGTACACTCCCAATTCGAGTTATGAAGTAGTCTTCATTCTTCGTGATAAAATCTGGATATTCTGAAGAGACTTCCTCCTCTGCTGGTGATAAGGGATGCACTGCGATCAGTAAGACAGATGTCACAACCATCGCGATAATGAAATACGCCAGTATCTTCAGATCTCTCTCCATCAGCTATCCCCTTCGCAGATGTTTTCCCCTCACCAGATGATGAGAAGCAATTTGATTGTATGCTTTAATATAGTGCATTGCCAAACCGCCATCAAAGACAGGCTCATCAGAGTCTTATTCTTCCAGCTACCACCTCATGCCACAGTGATTTTCACACGAGGCCAATAACTGGTTCCATCACGGAAGTTAAAGTCCGTCTTTTGTTGCTGATTGTTATTGATATCCGTAGCTCTAACCTGCAGAATGACTTGGTCTGTGCTATTGAATCTTAGATTGATCTCCCAAAACACCCATACATTATCTGCATCCATTTGCTGGATTATCTGCGCGTTGTTCCATGTGAAGCCATAGTCTATTGTATATTCCACAACTTTCACACGCGTCCCTCCGAAAGCACAACCTCCAACTCTTAGATTCTCATTCACTCTTATGGTGACAAACTCGTCGGGAAAGAATATGTGTGAGTCGATATCCATTGGCGGAGAGGTGTCCCATCCTAAGTCATCCCAATAGTCCTCTAATGGCCTATCCATGACCTCAATCCCAGTCACCCAGGCAGGTTGCTTTGCTCCAAAATAGCCCGGATTTATGATTCGCAAAGGAAATCCTTGGACAGGCGGAATCTCCACCCCGTTCATATACAATGCGCCTATTACTCCATTGTCTCTCAGCTGGTCTAGAGTATGTGATGCATAATAGTAGTCCGCAGTCACATATCTGATTCCAGTTGCATTCTCTGAGATGCCCACTGATTGCAGTAATTCATAGAGATTGAAGCCTTTCCAAACGGCGGTACTTATTAACGGTCCATTCGCTGGGTTCCCGATGCACTCAATGGTGAGAGGTAGCTCGATTAAATCCAGCGATTGCAGCTCGTCTAGGGTGAAGCTTGTTCGATTGTCAACCAACCCACTAATTTCAAGTCGATAGGTGTCGCGGTCTATTTCCGGAACGTCCCCAATTCGAGTAATGTAATAGTCCTCGTTCTTAGTGATGAAGTCAGGAAACCCTGAGAGATCCACGCTCTGTTGAGGTGACAATGGATCTGTGATAATCAAAGAGACTGACATGACAAACATTGCGATGACGAATCCAGCAAGGAACTTGACATCTCTCTCCATTTTATTCATCTATAATGGTTACAGATTGTAATTTCATTGTATGCTTTAATATAGTGCATCCTATTGCAAACTCGTTCAAGGCTAGGAATTCTACAAACCCTTTTCTGAGTCGGCGTGTATCTACACTTGAGTGAGGAATCGTGGAAAATACCGCCGCGTCGATGCCTTTTCTTGGAGAGGAGGAGCTACGTGCCAAGGTTAGGAGGAGGGTTCGTATTGGACTCCTTTTGTTGATCTCTCCAATATTCCTCCTTCTGTTTCTTGCCTTCTTTAACAACTTCCTTCCTCCGGGGGCCTCTCTTGGCATTTTTGGCTTCATCGTAGTTGGAGTACTCTCTGGTTTTACGATTACTTTCTACTATGGAGCCGGGAGCAAGCTATTCTTTCACAGTCTTGACATCATCAGGAAGATCTCTCCAGATGAAGTGGTCCTGAAGGGCAGGTATGCAGTGGCCAAAATAGGGAGGGTTTTCCTAGTGGCTTACTGGGGGTCAAACACACTGTTTTTCATTGCATACATGCATTCAATGCCAGCAGAGAGACAGAAGCTAGATGTTCCGAGCGTGATTTGGAGATGGGAATACAAGATCGATATAGAGGGCTTTAAGATCGCGCGAAGACAGGAGCGCTTTACTGTACCCATCTCGCAGGAGGAATTCATTTCAGGTGAAGGCATTCTATACTCACTTCTGATTGAGAGTATGCCTCCCCTTAGAGTGCTCCAATATCCTTCAAGGCAGCAAATCCTAGAAATCGCCAGTCAATTGGCTGACGAAGCTTCTGGCATTGGCAGTGGAACCATCATGTGAACCATATCTACTCGTAGGGAGTAGCTCTCCCCTCGGCGACCTCTCGCGCAAACCACTCTTTATAGGGTTCAAACTCAGGAGGCCTGAATTCAATCTCATCCAGATTCTCTGCTATTGGATATTTCCCATAGAGCCTGACTGCCTCGAGATAGGAATGGACGTTTATCGGAGGAGTGTCCGCTGGGATCTGAATGGCATTGAACATGAGATGACCATCTCTGCCCAACCCATCTATCACCTTCTTGACAAAGTCAGCTATCTCATACGGGGATGCATCCCGAATATAGCTAGCACTGCAGGTTGCAGCAACCGGGGGCCAAGAGCCCTTTGCCTTGTTCTCGTTAACGAACTCCTGCATCACTTCCATTGGCCAGTATTCTGGCTTACCCATCCCCATCATTAGGAATGGCATTCCCATCATCTCTTGTCCCATTCGAGACCAGCACCACTTCATTAGGTCAGAATCGAATCTCTCAGGGTTGTCTTCGCAATAGTCAGCAGATATTGCAACCATTGCATCCAAGCCCTTCTTCTTAGCCTGCTGCATCAGATACTTGTTCCATGGGAAGACGAACTCGTCGAGAATCTCTTTGCTGATGTTTGGTATAACAGCCCATGCATCAGCACCAATCGAGTTCTTGGCTCCTGTCTCCTCCTTCAACAACTGAAGGTAAGGTATCAGAACATCATCTATAGACCATTGAAGAAGTCCATGAATGAATTCCGGGTTCTTTCTGATGTTCAGAATGACTCTGGGATATGAATGAATCCCGCAGATGAAGCTGAAAGGAGCGCAGAAGAATCCGCTGCAATATCCTGAAGTCTCTTTATTTCTGAGTATACTATCAATGACAAACCCCACTCTGCCCCAGTCTCTCTCAATTGGCAGCTTGACCTTGTCCATGTCTTCTGGATTTTTGATTAGTGGGTCGCTCTGATCTATTGTGTTCATATGGTCTGTACTTTTAATCAGTTTTCCACCCAACGCCTCAATTTCATAGTTATAAGCCTCTGGAGCCATTCCCATTGGGGTTTCGAATCCATACCATTTCTGAACGTTGACCTGTACATCCGTGCAATACGCCCCATCTTTGCGATGAAATCTTTCAGGGTCTGCCCCAGCTACGGTCATTGCATGAACATGGATCTGTGCAGTCGCCATAGGCACGTAGTCTGGTTTTCCCATCATAGCTGCCACTGATCTTGCTCCTGGGTTCAGATTGATGAAACGTAACCCCTTGGCATAGAGTAGTCCTTTAATTGCCTCTCCAGTCGATGGTCTAATGAAGCTCATTTCCGCACCCCCAGTAGTTGCAGCGCCTTTTCTGCTGCTTCAATTCCATCTATGCCCCACGCATCTGCTCCCTGTTTCTTGACATACTCCTCGCTGGTCCTGACGCCTCCCATCATCACCTTCACGCTATCTCTCAATCCATTGTCCTCTAATGCTTGGACATAGTCTTTCAACGTAGACGCAGTTGTGCTCATGTATGCTCCCAAGCCCACAATGTCTGGCTTCAGTTCCCTCGTCTTCTCAATGAATGTGGCAATTGGGACATTGACGCCCAGGTCGATGACCTCAAAACCTGCTCCCTTCAGCATCGTCATCACAATCGACTTCCCAAGATCATGCATATCTCCTTCAACAGTGCAGATCAAGTATTTGCCAATCTTCTCACGATTCTGAATATCCTTGTCCTTCTCTAGGATGTTCATTGCAGATTTGAAGGCCTCTCCACACATCACTACATCTGAAATGAAATACTTGTTCTGTTTCCACAGTTCTCCTGCCTGATTAATTCCAGGAACAACAGCATTGTTGATAGCGTTCAGAACGTCTTCTCCTGATTCCATCATTCCTTTTGCTAGATCCTCAGCCACGTCCGGATCTCCTTCAACAATGGCATTCCTTAGTCTCTCTAAATTCTCCAAAGCACGCAACACCTCGAAATAGTAACACTGAACCCCGTAAAATTCCTTTCTTATCGTCGGATGCTTACAAAGTGAAGGATATTAGAGAAGAGGACCATAAAGTTAGATTAGTCTAACATTCTATAATGCAGGTGGTCATGATGGATCTTGATATCTTCTTCCGCATCTCGTTTGTTTCACTCTGGATTATGCTTGGAATCATTAGAGGATACTATGGACGAAAGACCAAGACCCATGACAGTCTAGTAGGAGTTGCGGAAAAACTGAAGACAGCCGAACAGGAGATAGGAAGGGGGGTCATGATTCTCACAGGTATCATCACTGTGGTGGGGGGAGCCGGACTCATCCTCTATCTATTGTCACCACCATGGTGGGTATGGACGCGATTGCCGTTGGGGGAACTTGTCAAATGGCTGGGAATTGCCATAGCTATTCCCCCCCTCTTCTACTTGGTCTGGGTTCATCGGCATCTCGATACACAGTGGTCAATTGCTCTTGAGCTACAGGAGGATCATAAGCTAATAACCAGCGGTCCCTATGGTCGAGTGAGGCATCCGATGTATCTCGGGATTTTTGTCTATACTGCAGGCCTGATACTCATTGCTTCTGATTTGCTTGTGTTTGTCTTCTTTGCATTCTCGATATGGGTGAATTATCGAAGGATTCCTAGTGAGGAGGAAATGATGATTGAGCAGTTTGGGGATGAATACGCCGAGTACATGAAGCGGACTGGCCGATTGCTCCCTCGGTTCAATCAGGATGAATGAGAAGATTAAGAGTCCATGTCGAGCCTACCGACTGTTGAACCTCAGATGACAACTGGGTTTCAGAGCTTTATCCAGATTTTTAGCACTCTCAGAAACACTAAAGCAGTATGGATGCTATTTCTCCCGAGCTAAGATGTCCAGTGAAGAGGAAAGGATTGACAAATTGGAAGGGATAGCTAATACTGTATTCACAGCCATCTTCGATGGATCAGACTCTGTCGAGATTAATGGAAATGTCTATCCAATAAAACAGACATCAAAGAGTAAGGTCCGACTTGTTGAGAGAGGAGGATACACCTTCATCGAACAGAACCCTCACAAGGACTCCAAATGGGCGAAGCTCGCAAAAGAAGGTCATCAGATTCTGTGGGTGATGCAAGGGCGTAGATACTTGGCACAGGTAAAGGACGGGAAATTCCTGAACCTGAGGAGAAAGTAGCCGCTAGCTTTTCCGAGGGACTGGGTTTCAGCTACACACATCTTCCAGAATTTCCTGCATAGCTCATGGCGCAAAATGGGCCTTAGGAGTAGGATGTCAATGACGAAGGGACTGAATACGTGTGTGCAAGAAATCATAGATGAAAGGGTGGAGTCAGGTGAGGAACTAGGCCTGCAAGTGGCGGCTTATGTTGATGGTGAGCTAGTAATCGACGCATGGGCTGGGGTCACGGATGAGGCCAGTAGGCAGCAGGTCAATGGTAATACCCTTTTCACGTCATGGTCGACGACCAAAGGGTTTGTTGCAGCATGTCTTCACATTCTCGCTGATCGTGGTCAAGTGGATTATGACGCCCCGGTGGCATACTATTGGCCAGAGTTCGCGGCCCACGGGAAGCACCAGATTACAGTTCGTCACGTCCTCACTCATTCTGCTGGGATTCCGCATATGCCGGATGGAGTGACACCTGAGATGATGACTGATTGGGATAAGATGTGCTCAGCTATCTCTCAACATGAGCCATTGTGGACACCCGGGACTAGGACAGGCTATCACTTCTGGACCTTTGGCTGGTTAGTTGGTGAAATCATCCGACGAGTTGACGGTCGATCAATCGCTCAATTCGCTCAGGATGAGCTCTGTTGGCCTCTTGGAATTAGGGATTTCTATCTTGGAATTCCTGATATTGTCGAAGACCGTGTTGCGCCACTCAGACGAGAGCCAAGATCATCTGACATGTCACCAGAGCCAAGCGACCTGCTTCTGCGTGTGGCGCCGCCGCAGATCACCACCGCTGACACCCTTAACCGATCTGATGTACGCCGGGCTTCTATCCCTGGAGCTGGCGGCATTATGAACGCACGTGCCATTGCTCGCCTTTATGCAATGCTCGCTGGCTTTGGAGTTCTGGATGGTACAAGAATTCTCTCAAGAGAGCGAGTCTATGTGATGCGAGCTCTGCAAACTTATGCCCCAGACGAGGTGTACGGAGTTTCAGAGCCCAAATCTCTCGGCTATTTTCTAGGAGGTGATACAAATCATGATTGGAGTAGAGCTATGGGCGGTTCGGGCGAAGAGTTCGGTCACCCAGGAATGGGCGGATCACTGGGATTTGCCGATCCTGGACGAAAATTAGGTTTTGGCCTAGCCAAGAACCTAATGAAAGCAGATTTTGAAACAGCTTGTGTCGTTTCTGAAGCGATTAGAGAGTACCTGAATGATTCTATATAACAACAATTGCCTCTGATGATTCCTAGTGCTTGAGAAGACTGACCATGTCCTTCAGTTTTGGATCTTTTCCAATGAGTCTTAACACATTCTTATGATTGAGCGCCTCGATTTCTTCTGGCGTTGAATTTCTCATTTTAGCTATTGGCTCTAGGATTGCCGGAAATATCTCAGAAGGTGGTCTGTAGCCCTTTCCTCTACCTAAGACATCTATCTCTATGATTAGCAGATCATCATGGACCTTTGGAACTCTTGGTTGAAGGTATTCTCTCATATCTTTCGAGAGGTTCCTGTATCTCGGTGAGCCGTAGGAGATGTAGAAGCCATTCTCAGTGATCTCATCGATCATCTCAGGTGGTCCTGAATAGTGGTGGAATATCGCCTTCTTCACTCTATAGCTCTTCAAGACCTCTAGTCCGTCCCGCTCGATTCCTCCTCTGAAATGGCAGTTCATTATCATGTTGTGCTTCTCAGCTGCTTCTAGGAAAACTGCAAAGAGCGCATCCTGTTCTTTTCTTGTTGACTCGTTTCTTGTACTTGCCATATCTAGTCCGATCTCGCCTAGCATCAATGCCTCTTGACACATTTTGGCTACATCCTCAAGCCTGTCCATGTACTCATTGGCATACCAGGGTAGTATGCCGAAGGCAGGGAAGATGTATTCAGACTGGCTGGAGTATTCCAATATCTTCTTGTATGAAGGAACACTGCAGGACTGCGCCCAGGTCACTATCTTGTTTTCAGTGATGTCTTCAATGGTTCTCTGTCGAAGTTCCTCATCAGCTAGCCAGGGCTCATCTAGATGGAGGTGGGTGTCGATTTTCATGGTTCATCCCCTTTTCACACACCAGCGAAGTTGCCATGCCAAAGGTATCTGCCTCTAAATGCTTAGCTCATAGCGCAATCTATACTCATCATCACATGAATAGAGGCCATAATCCAGATTCTACTACGTTCTTTCAGAAAGGCTCTACGCATCAGTCATCTACAACGTCGCTCCGCAATTCTTGCATTGTGGAGTAATTCCTATGTTGTCATACTTGCAGAACGGACATTCAGTAGTCTGCCCAATCCTCTCGAAAGCTCTTGTAGATGATCTGTCCAATCCCTGTAGTTCAAACACATCATCAGTGACAGGGTCATAGACTCTTATCGTATAGATTGGTCGGTTGTTGACCTGGTGTGTGACCTTGGCTTCAAGAAACTGGCTCAGAGGCTGCCCTGAAAAGTGCTCCAGAGACATCTCCTTGACAAGATTCCCTCCTCGCGCCTCTATAATTCTGTCAGTAGTCAGATAGTACCTAGTGTTCCTTTCACGGACATATGCTACAGCTACAACGATGAAGATGATGAATAGCAGAAAGGCCGTAGGTCCCACCATATCCATTCCATATAGGTTGTACACTCCAGCAAGAGACACTGGCCCGAACATGAATAGAAGGAACCCCGATACAATGACCTTGCCGCTTGTACCTTCTCTCCTTGTCCAGACTATACTCTCGCCTGCATGCAGTCCCTGTCTAGGAGGATCAAATCGCATATACTTCCCCATAGAATAAATGGAAAATTGGCAATTTGAGGATTCGTCGTCTGAGCAAAATGCATAGAATTCGTGAGCCGCAGCCAAGACGAAGAAATATCATATGGCATCTGAACTATGGTTAAACAAGGTGACCAAATGAGTGAGAGGCAGGATTCATTCGAAGGCGCAAGGTTTGACCCTCCACATGAAGGAATGCTACCTGGAGAGAGCATTGTATGGAGTCGGAAAGCGGGAACTGGGTTCTGGGTCATCTTCTTCGGTGCTTTACTAGTCATGGGGGGTCCAGTGCTTACGTTTGCGTCATTGGATGCCTTTGGTTTACCAATTAGTCTAATGTTTGGTGTCCTGACCCTTGTCGGATGCATAGCACTGCTTGTTACCTTGATCAATGTTAGAAGGACACGATACTACCTCACAACTGATAGAATAGTAGAGGTGCTGGGAAGCAGGATCAAGAGAGCTATTCCCCTGGACCACTTTGCTGGAAGGCCATTGGGCCAGTTCATTGAGTCAAGAGTTGACCATCAGAGTAATGGTCAATCTGTGTACGCGATACGCATCTATGATCCGGTCTCAGATGAGGTCATGGAACTCAAGGGTCTTGACCCCAATTCAGCTAGAGCCTTTGAGAGAATTGGCGAAACCGTCGAATGTCCATACTGTGGTTTCAATAACTCAGCTATTCGGCCTCAATGCAAGAACTGCGATGCGGTCCTATGAATTCCAAGCCAGCTAAAACATACTTGCTCCTCAAGGAATGAATGGCATCACAAATAAGGTGTAGTAGACTGCAAAGATTGCAAATACCACTCCAGCGAGAATGAAGCTCCAGGTATGAATCTTTGTTATGAATTTTGCAAACTTCTTCTTATAGGCAGTGACGATGTAGAGAATGACCAAGTTCGCCTTATCCAATGGAATCGCTTTTTCCATGCTGATATCTGAGTTTCTGTCAAACTCTCTCTCAAGGTCGCTGAGGAATGCATCCTGGGTCTTCTTCATGTCAGACTCGTTCTCTTCAAGCAGCTTCTCAAAGGCGGGGATGTTCTTCTTGAAGTACCACCGTTCCTCGATCCAGTCGTACTTCTGATGGGGATAATCAAACCGCGAGTCCAACTGGTGTTTGAACACACTGATAGTTCCACCAATGAGGAGGACCACCAGCGGAGGCACGAACAGGTAGGTAGCAATATGATACATCCAATTGGTCTCTGTGACGATTGTGTAGATGAGTCCAAGTCCAGCGATTGCCAGACCCACAAGAGCGTTGGAAGTCGAGGCATTGTCCTGCCTGATGTTCTCATAGTACTCAGCTCGATCCACTGTGAACTCAATGAGGTTCACTATTCGGTTATACAGGAACTCCAACTGTTCAGGATCTTCAGGGAGTGGCTTCGCCATTATCTCGAAATACCGTTTCTTGAACTCTTCCTCAGAGATCTCCTGCAACCTGGAAATTCCTCCTCTACCGTGAATATATTCAATGGGTGCAAATCGAGATAATGAACTTTCTCCCGCATCAGATACCAACTGGAAATAGTGCGATTGCCGAGATTTGTTTCACTGACCCATATGAGGCAACTTCTTCAACTAAAAGAAAGGGACACCTATGAAGACATAGGTGACCCCAAATCGATCAACGATATAGAATATGAACCATGTCTACACCGCTAAAGGTTGTCCCGTCATCAAAGGAACCAGTCAAAGTCAATGGATATTCTTCACATGTATATCCAGGAAGCAGGGCGAACAGATCCGCGCGGCTGAACTTGACCATGAGGTCGCAAGTGCCGTCTAGGTCATGATCTATAAACCCTGTTTCACCTGGCAGTACAGGCAGTCCCTCAAGCGATATTGTTGTCACATCAATGTCATAGATAGAGTAGCCATCTGGAGCTGCGATATAGCAAGTCACAAAATGGCCTCTGCTGTAGGAATGCAGCGTGTTTGGTCTTATATCGATTGAAACTTCAATCGCTGTGCCGATTTCGCCCGCACCTATCGATTGATTCTCAGCAGAAATCGTGGCTTGTGCAATAGGTATGGCAACAATCAACCCTAACACGCAGAGCAAAAGCAGGGGTTTCTTCATATTTTTCACTCCACACACAGTTTAGTAGCCCTAAAGGGCCGTAATATGAGTCATCTAGGTAGAATATAACCTCTCCATTCAAGCTTCGCCGAATGCCTGGTTCGAGAGTAGTCGAAGTCATGCATCTTTCATGAGGAGGAAATAAGGAGGGCTAATCACGGCACCTCTAAAAATTCGTAGATAACCCAGCTTCCACAATGAGGATGTGACCTATTGGGAGCTACCACAATAGAATGGTCACAAATGCCAAAGCAGGAATATAATTAGTAAGGCTTTTTGCCAACCAACTCCCCAATCTTTGGTTAGTAGGAGTTCGAGAATTTGCGAAGACTGGTGTTACTGGCAGTTGTTGTATTGCTTCTGGCAGGCATACCTACATCAAGCACCATTCCATCTAATGAGATGCCAGCTATGAGTCCTTGTCTAGACGGTGCCGAAAGCCTTGGTAGCATATCCGAAAGCAAGGGCAATCTTGTCTTCACTGAGCAGTTCCAGAGTCCAACCTTAGGCTACAACGACTCAGAGTGGAGCCTCATAGAGATCAATAATCCAAGCCTCGCATGGAACGATGCAGAAACTCTCGACATGTGGGGGGAGCAGTTCAAGACTGTGCTTCTGAGGTCAACACGAGATTTCAGCCCGGGAATCATTGCAGAAATAAACGCATCATTCACCCAGGGGTCCTGCTACTCCTTTATTGGCTGGTGTGACCAATGGCATGACGATGAAAACGATTGGATAGCCAATGGCCGATTATGTCAGAATGGAGTCTTCATTGATTGTTGGGATGGGGAACTCTTTCTCGTTGCTTACGCAGACGGCGAGAGAACAGTGGCGAGTTTCAGCACTGGAAGCATGAATGGATGGCACATACTTAGGATTGAGTGGACCGAGTCTATTGTTCGTCTTGAAATTGATGCGACTCTCACAGCGTTTGTGTCTCGCACAATTCCTCAATCACCACTGACCATGACATTCATGGTTTCGGGCCATCACACTCAGGTGGAACCAGGACGCTTGAGTCTGGACTCAGTTAATGTATATGAGTTTGATAGAGGATCACTTGCATCTGACCCAGAGATCGTGCTTTTACACCCAGAGAATGATTCGATTGTGTATCCTCTGGATATTTTGGACTTCGAGGTACGTGGGGCCGCAACCAATCTCTCTTGTTCATGGGAAAAGGGTCCTTCGTTTAAGATAGACTCTCCATGGGATACTCAGGTTCCCTGCATCATATATGGTGGTCCCATCACACTTCCTGCGTCTGTGTGTCTTATTGTGCAGGCATTGAATTCTGAAGGACATCAGTCAACAGTAGTCTACACATTTCGAATCGATGAGCGTCAATATGAGTTTGGAGTCTGGCTCATGCCGACTCAACCAGTTGTAGATGGAAGCGTGGATGAAACCGAGGCTGGCCAAGCAAGTCATTTTGAAGTGGATTTCAGGAGTGAGAGTGGTGAGTTGATTCAAGTGAGTTTGTTGGCTGGCTACACGTCGGATAGTCTGTATTTGGCTATTGATTCACCAATACCTGATACCTTCCATTCCAGAGCAATTCTATTCATTGATGCTAATGCAGATGGATCATGGAGCATGCAGGCTCCTGATTTCGGAATCTCTCTTGCCTCACCTAATGCAGACAGTAGCTACACCTATATTTTTGGAGCGAACGACAGCTTGATTCCAAACCTTGTGTCTGCATCTTCGACTCCCGATGGGGCTGTGGTCTATGAATTCTTGATACCCCTCTCAGATTTCGATGTTGACGCTCAGGAAGGAATCGCGCTGGGTCTGCAGCTAGCACATGGTGGATACAACCTTGATTTTCCAGACAAATATAGCCTGGGCATTGTATACAGTCTGGGTGTTTCTGCGCCACATCCGAACACATGGCAATTCGCCCTTCTTGGCGCGGTACTTCTACTCACAGGATCTTCCTATGCACTATTGATCTACAAGTCCAGGAAGGACACATACTATCATGAACATGAGCCTTATGATGATTCAATTCAGCGAATCAAGATTCTGTTGCTCTCATATGACCGCGTCAAACTTTCAAGACTGTCCCGCATGATGAATATGGAAACTCATGCTGTTGAGGACATTGTGGAGGATCTAATTGGTAGTGGATTCCCCGTCTATCGCGTGAACAACGAGTTCGTACGCTCAGCTAAATCCTCTGGGAATAGTGACAGTACCGTCCTCTAGGCTCTTAGAAACCGACAGTATCTGCAAACTAGGCTCTCAGGATTACCAAGGAACTGGGTGAATAGTTCCAGAGGATGCGCGATCGGTACCAATTGAGTTGGAGGTCGACCCGGCTTCTTTCTGCTATTCGGTGTGCTCAGCTTTGCAGTTTGCGGGATGAAGTCGCTGCTGAGCTGAACAATCTGTGACATGTGGTCTCTCCAAGTTCGCTGAGATCCAAGCTCCTCGAGAATCTTTGGTGCCTCCGAATCAGTTAGCATCTCGAGATAGCCAGAGAGTCCCCGCGGAGGATTGAAGCATACTACTAGTCCTGTTAGGATGGCGGCCCTGGCACAATGAGCAGCTGCTCTCTGTGATTCACAACCTCTCAGTTCGCGACTCAGGCAGAATTCCATGAAGAGTCGAAGGGCTACTTTCTTGTCTTCAATCATGTTTAGGTACTTCGCGAACTCCCCAAGAGAGCGAAATCTACTTCCACTTGATAGTTTGAGCTTTGTTTGCTGTTCCAAAGC
Organism: Candidatus Hermodarchaeota archaeon; assembly: GCA_048885865.1. Lineage (GTDB taxonomy): Archaea > Asgardarchaeota > Thorarchaeia > Thorarchaeales > Thorarchaeaceae > SMTZ1-83. The sequence continues at coordinate 11,687 of JBHLLF010000007.1, read as the reverse complement.
CTGTCCCCAAGTGAAATCGAAATGATATGCATGGTCGACATCTTTCCATTTTGCGTCACTCACGTGAACAGCAAGATAGGGCTCAGTGAGTTTGTCACCCCATGAGGCTCTTATGTCACTCAAGTCTGCCGCGATGGACGCCTGCCGTTTCCCTTTTGGAAATGGTGTTTCGAAACTCTCTGTGAGAAGTCCTTGATAGTCCAATGTGAAGAAAATCGGACTCCCTGAATGCATCGTCATTTCAGGTTTTGAGGAAACCACGACAGTCAAAAACGCCTCATCATCATGAGTTGCATCAACAGTCCATGTGACATTGAGCCCACTGAAGTCCGTACTGACATCTCCAATCTTGGTTTCTGCGATGATCTCTAGGATTGCCTCATCAATTCTCTCAAGATTGCTCCAGACATCGACAGAAACACGGTTTCCTAGGCTCTCCTTAACACCATCAAGAACAATCAAGACTGGCCTATCGAGAATTTTCCCTGAGAGCCAACATGTCCTTGAGAATGAGGTCGGTCGGTCCAGCACCACAATCATTCTGAGTTTGGCAAGCATCTCAGACAGAAGGTCTTCAAACTGGCATCCTGGTATGGACATGTCTAGTACTGTCATGTGCGTGAGCTTTGTCTGAAGGTCTTGGAACTCGCCAATGGTAACAGATGAACGCATCATTCCATGTGCTATGTTTAGAATGTATTCGTGCTCCTGATGCCCCGTATCTCCGCCAACTCGTCTTAGAGTCACCTCCATGATACCTGCTTCGGCACGGGATATCGCAAGTGCCTTTCGAGGTGAACTCTGAGAGAAGGTCAATCTAATCATATCAGGCACATCAGAACTCGCCGCAGTTTCATATGATAAGGCTAGATCGAATTTCTTTCGGTCATATTCCATAGTATACACAAATTCATCATCAGTATCGAATTGCTGCTGCTTCATCTCAAAAACAAGACTAGAGTCACCACTATCTGTGAATACCTCGATTGCTGGGAAGCAGCAATTATCCAATTCTTGTCCCTCGAAACTCACATAGACTTGGCACTAGTATCGGAAGCAACGCATCCAAATCAAAGCTTCGATTTTCACGCCTAACCTCGCCAAGAGAAAAATAGGCCTCATCTTGTTGGAAGGACTCTCTTCAGTGACGGTTTATGATTTTTGGCAACCATTTCAGTTCGACTGTGAGAATGCTTATTATTTGCCATTCGGCCTCACAAGCAAATGCCTCGTTTGGAAAGGAGAATGGAGATGAAAAGGACAAATATTCTCGGCTGGGTATGCCTTATGGTGATGTCATTCCTTGTTATGTCACTCCCGCTCGTTTGGGCGTCATCGCATCAGTCCATCCAGCAGAATCTGGGAAGCTCATCTTTTGAAGAAGTTCCTGGATTCATCTGGGAAGAAACTTACGGTGGTCCTAATTGGGAATGGTGCCGAGATATGATTGAGATTAGCACGGGCGGCTTTGCTATGACTGGCTTTACTGATCCCACAGGATCTACAAACGGTGGACGCCTTTGGTTGGTCCGAGTCGATGAGGATGGAACTCAGCTTTGGAACCGGACATATACTGACGATGAATCAGGTGGCCATTCGCTTGTCGAATGCAGCAGTGGAGGCTTTGCAATGGCTGGTGCATTATTCTTTTCAAACCCCCTCCATCAGGAGATGCTTTTGGTACGAACCGATGTCGATGGTAATCACCTCTGGAACCGCACCTATTATGGTTCTGCGAGCACCAGTTGCTTCGACATGATCGAATGCTCTGATGGAGGATTCGCACTTCTGGGCTGGCAGAATATCGGTGATGACTCCGATCTTATCTTGGTTCGGACTGATGCCGATGGAAACCAAATATGGAATCAAACGTATGGATTTGATGGCAACGAATACCCTGGATTCCATGGTCTGACTCAGTGCAGCGATGGCGGCTTTGCTTTAGCTGGGGACACATGGAGCTTCAACTCTGACGCTCAGCTCTATGTAGTCCGAACCGACTCTACTGGAAATGAGCTCTGGAATCTAACCCTTGGTGAAACCGGCTTTGAAACGGCGACCAGCATTGTGACAGTTGGGTCAGAGCTCCAAATAGTAGCGCAGCGACTTGATTCAGTTCAGCAACTCTCTCTGGTATGGCTCATTCGAATAGATACCGATGGTGCCGTGGTCTGGGAGCGAACGTATGGCAGTGCAAATCATATGGGTATTGCAGAATCAATGATCCAATGCAGCACTGGGGGGTTCGCCCTAGCAGGTTTCGGAGGTGATCCTTTCAGTCAGTCTATGGGGGCCTGGCTGCTGCGGATTGACGATAACGGCAATCTTCTGTGGGATCAAATCTATGATCGTAGTGACCGGGATGAGATTTACGCAATAGTGGAATGCAGCGATGGCGGCTTTGCATTGGCCGGGCAGACTGAAGTGGATTGGTCTGAAGGCGACTTTGATTTCTGGCTGTTGAGAGTGGCCGATGAGGCTCCACCAATTCCCATTGAATGGATTGTGGCTGGCGTCGGAGTCCCAATAGTCGTGATTGTATTGGCAGTCGTGATTAGAGCAAGACGCAAGTGAAATGGATCTTCAAACCATAACACCAAGAATTCCTACATACGATGATTTGAAGTGAACTCCATAGGATTGACATCTGTTGAGCTGTTTTTCGGGCTGAATTATGGCAATAATGTCCTATCCGCCCGCAAGAAATACTTATCATCAGCAGACATCTCTCTGGCATGGTATGCTTGCTGGAGGGAGATTGTACTGAGTAGAAGGTGTCGCATCGTATATCGTGGACTAATTTTCTCATTAATCGCGCTGGTCGTTTCAATTCCAATTGTTTCAGCCCGACAATATTCTTTGAGGAGTATGTCAGCTCAAGAAACTCCCGGCGTCATCTGGGAGCGAAGCTTTGGAGGGCCCCATGGGGATGTGTGTTATGACCTGATTGAGGTGAGTACAGGTGGCTACGCCTTAACGGGACACACGGGTTGCATCTCAGGTTGGGAATGCAAGATTTGGCTTGTCAGACTTGACTCTGAAGGAAACATGTTATGGAACCAAACATTCAGACATAAGGCAAATCCAGAGCAATTGGTGGGGCAATCACTTCTAGAATGTGCTGATGGCGGTTTTGCGATTACAGGATATGGATTTGTGAGCGTGGCAACTCATTATGAGTTGAATCTATTGCGCACCGATTCCGATGGGAATCAATTATGGAACAAGACCTACGGTCAAGGCGAATTCTACGATATAGTCCAATGCTCAGATGGTGGATTCGCCCTCTTTGGATCTACAGAGAGGCCTGGAGGGATAGGCAACGATGACTTCTACCTTGTTCGGACAGACTCCGATGGCAACACACTCTGGAATTATACCTATGGCGGAACCGAAGCAGACCTCGCCCGCAGGGATGGTCTTGTTCTGTGTGACGATGGAGGATTTGCTATGATTGGAGTCACGTATAGCTACGGGTCAGAAACTGAAGTCCTGCTTGTTCGTACTGACTCTTCAGGGGACCTTCTATGGTATCAGACATATGGCGGAACTGGTCGTCAGAGCGGGTCTTGCCTCCTGGAAACTGATTCCGGCTTCATCATTGCTGCAGACGCATCTGTCACGGGACCCTGGATGATTCATACTGATGCAGATGGCAATGTGATTTCAGAGCACGAATACCTTTCCTATGCAAGTTGGCACAGATCTTCTGCAATTGGTTGGGCAGATTCCATGGTTCGATGCAGCAACGGAGGCTACGCCATTGTGGGTACAGGTTATGCAGGTCTCGAGGAGGGTAGTTGGCTTTTACGAATTGATGACGGCGGTTACTACATATGGGACAACTTCTACTCCCGTGATTCCGGATGCTGGCTTTGGGCAATAATAGAGTCCAGTGAGGGCGGCTTTGTAGTGGCGGGTTCAACTGCAGGCGATGGTTGGATAATGCGAGTGGCTGACCAACCAATAATCTCAGCTAATAACCTAATCGCTGGTGCAGTCGGCATTGGTTTTGCTTTCTTTGTAGGAGTATTCGTCTTAAGGAGGAGAGATAAATGGCCAGGTCTTTGAAGAAGGCATGGTGGGCGCTGACATTTGCTTTTGCGGCTATCCAAATGGTGACAACGCTTTTTCCCGCTAACATCCCAATTGCCGGGACTGGAATCCATTTCTCCATAAATCTCATATCAGCTCCCGTAATTGGCTATCTCTTGGGTCCTTTCTATGCGGCTGTTTCAGTGTTTCTTGGCACATTCGCGGGAGCAATCATAGATCCGTCGACTGCTACCTTGTTTATGTCTTTAGGAATCCTTGGAGCCCTCATAATGGCAATCCCGCCCACAACCAGTGCCTTTGTGGCTGGATTGATTAAGAAAGGCAGGCATCGCGTGGTTCCTCTTGTGTTCATTGTTGCCATTGGGTTGTTCCTATTCACACGGATTGGCCTGGCATCTCTCAGCTTTCTCTGGTTGCATATCATTGCGCTTTTCTTGTCATTGCTTTACATGGTTCCTCAACTCAAGAACCATCTCACGGAAGGTCTGGATATATCGGAGGGAACAAGCTATCCACAGGCAGCAATAGCAATGTTCCTCCTTGTCTTCATTTCTGTGATGGCTAATCATATTGTTGCCTCAGATGTGCTAGCATATCTTTTGTTCCCTGTGCCTGTCGAATTGGTTTCGTTCATCTATAGTGGGGTCATTCTAATCTATCCACTTGAAGGAATTCTTGAGGCAATTGTTGGAACCATTGCCACGATTCTGCTCGCAGTCGCTATATCAAGGGCAAATCTCTACTTGCCAACTCGTCCAATTGCAGGAAGGGAAATAGACTCGATTGAGCCATTAGAAGAAGAAGCCCTGGCCAGGTCAAGAGATATTGAAGAAATGATTCCCTCTGAGGATGATTCTTAGTGAACTTGAGAAAAGCGATTGCAGCCATAGGAGTAATCGTGGTCTTGGCCTTTGCAGTCATTGGTCTTACTCTGGCTGGCATTTTGCCTTTGGGAACTAGTTTGACTACAACCACCGAGCCGTATGACTGGACTGACCACGACCTCCTAGAACGCGGCTTGTATGTGCCAGATTGGAGCTTTGAAATGGTGGGCAATTACACATTGACAATGTACGAACTTAGAGGTAAAGTGGCAGTCCTTGACTTCATGGCTATCTCTTGTGCGCCCTGTGAGACTCAAAATGGCTACACCAAATCACTCTATCAAGAGTACGGTGACACAGTTAATATCCTCTCACTAACAGTGAACATGAATGAAACACTATTGGATTTAGGAGAGTATGCTTCGGACCAAGGCTTGATGTGGTCCTGCGGTATTGACATAGACTTGGAGGCATCAACGTGGTGTGGAATGATAGTACTCCCAATGATTGTGATTGTGGATTCTGAGGGACTGCTTCGGTGGATTCATGATGGCGTCTGGCTGTTCTCAGGTCCTTTTGGCATGAACGTTACAGTCTATCAAATCAGCTCCTAGATAGCTCCCAGTCTTAAGCCGACTTAGTTATGGCAGTCGAGATCTTTCCAACCGCAAAAAATCCTTATCATTGACCAAATCTAGTACTATGGTCGTATAGAGGGGGTGAGGCCCCCTTCAAGAATCAGCCAAACCGCTAGAGGGAGATGTCAGAGGTTGAAGAAGAGGATTCTAATTGGATTTCTTTTGGTGATGATGTTCTCACTTAGCACCTGTTTTGTGCTGGCCGGAAAGCCGGCCAAGACAGTGCTTGACGTGACAATATCGAATCCGGATGATGGACTCGAAGTCCCCTATGATGAGGTCAGCGAGGCTTGTGGGACCTTTGAGGTGAGAGGAACTGTTACAGCAAGGAGAGGTGATGCTGGTCTTGTGCAGACATTTGTCCAGTATGCAATCGGGGAGGGCTCGACAGACTTCAACTTTGTCGGTGACGCCAATATACAAATCGTCAGTGGAGATGAACATCAAGACGCCATACTGGCAAAAGACGAGCCGTACGATGTCATTTGGACACTGACTGGCACTCCCACCACATATGAGATAAGGCTATTCAGTCAGGGCGCGACGTCCAAGGATGGTGAATCGAGCTCCAGGACTGTGACTCTACTGGGTCCTCCCCCTGAACCGCCGCCTGACCCTCCAACTGATTGTGAAACCATTGACGACGAGTATAAAGATCCAGAGAATCCCTTTGGCACTTCTTCCGGTACCTTTGTGAATACATACTTTGTAGATGAGGTGTATGAAGTCCTCATGGAGCAGCCCAATTCTCATGGAACAAAGAATCCTACCGATGATACAGCTGATTTGAACTGGATCTACGAGTTTGATGACCTTGTCCCAAGAACCGACACGGCATTCAAATTAGTCGGCCACATAGAACTCTCCGGTGAATATCTGGATTCTGGCTTTCTGGAATGGGATGACCAAGACACCGCCTTCTATGTTCAGGCATTGTCATCTGGCTCGTGGAAGACGATTGCAGCAATCACGAACATTGGTACCGATAAGTCGTACTTTGTAGATGTTCCAGACGACAGTTCTCCTACAATCCTCTTGCGAATTATTGACAATGATAGAGGGCCCGAAGGCAAATCGCCCCAAATCTCTTCACTTTATGTTGACTTTGCCTGCATTGTCTTTGAGCCTGCCTTTGAGTATTTCATTGGTGAAAGCCCTTTTGAGATTCCCGTTGGCGCTGATAACCTGAGAATTGGCGATATAGACTTTGATGGCGATACTGATGTCTATTTCACTTATCAAACAGATGAGTCATGGTTCGTAAAGTACTACGAGTACAATGATGGCGTCTGGACCGAAGAAGTCATTCCTGACCTTACAGTTCAGGGATGGGTACAAGTTGAGGATGTGGATAGTGATGGCTACGATGAGCTCTTGACCCTTGAAATCCTTCCCAATGGAGAATTCTGGCTTGGATATCACAACAATGATGGGGGTTTGGAGGAATGGACATACCACCCAATTGCAAATCTGTTTGAGGTCATGTATACTGTAGTAGTTGGAAACATTGACGATGATCCAGAGAATGAGGTTGTTGCTTGCAAGAGCCCGTGCGACGGATATGATCTCAAATACTTCGACTACAATTCGTTGACTGATTCTTGGACGGAGGTTGGTCTAAGGAATTTCGAATATGACTACACACAATTTGAGGTCGCAGATATCGACCATGATGGTCACGATGAGATTGTCTGTTTCAGGCGGGGCGATATTGCCCAGGTCGAAGAGTCTGCTTTGAAGTACTTTGAGCTTGATGGCACCTGGATAGAACATGATATCCTGAATGTCGATCCCAGTAGGTGCATGACTACCGGGGATGTTGACAACGACGGCCAGGCAGAGATTGTCCTAGCTCAGTATCGATATCCTGAGCGGGAGACCTATTTGAAAGTCTACGACTATGTTTCGGGTGTTTGGGAGGAAACACTTAGTTACTATCTAAGTGAAGCACTTGGATTTCCCACAGCTCTAGATATTGCAGACATTGACCACAACGATAATGGTGATAACGAGCTTGTAATAGGGCTCTTCGATGATGGCGCCGGTCTTTGCAATATGTCAATTCGGTACTTTGAGTATGATGCAGTATCTGATACATGGACTGAGAACTTGGTGACTGATCCTGACATGACCATAGCAGCTCTACAAATAGGAGATATCGACGGCGACTTGCAAAACGAGATTCTGGTGGGTCTGACTACTTGGTATCCGTACTCTGTCGTAGCACCTGAACTCAGATACTATAAGGTAGACAGAATGTAGTGTGATTAGTCGACCACAGGGGGGCCAACCAAGAAATCATGATCTCTGTAAATAGACGCATTGGACGAGCTGAACGGTTGCCCACATGAATCCATCAATCATAAGACGTATAAGCAAATTGCGGCGGGCGCTCATTAAGGGACAGTCCGCGACCGTGATGCAAGGCTATTCGTTTTCATTTCTTTTCACTACTGAGGTTGGTTCTAGGGTGCTACATTCTCCACAATCTCTCTAATTCTCATTTTGCGGGCATCACAGAGTTTATTAAACTATTCAAATGAATATTATATGGAATGCAGGCGCATTCCAGTAAAGAAGGAATATCTAATGCAGGTAAGAAAACGCGATGACACACTTGAGGCATTCATGCCAGAGAAAGTGGTTGTCAGCATTGTGAAATCCGGCGCTCCCTATGAGGATGCGCGGAGTATCGCACGTTCGTTGTCCGATCGTTCAGACAAGATTTTGGAAACCGTGGCAATACGGGATTTTGTGCACTCCCAGCTCAAATCAAGAGGCCATGACTCCTCGATTGATAGCTGGATCACATATGAGATGGAATCGAAGGGCGAAAGGGCTGCATCTTCTGCAAAAAGAAGTCCTGAAAAAATGAAACACATGTCCCATACATGAAGTATTTTCTATCTCCCACTCCGAGCAATCGGAAACAATGTTTCTTGAGCGATTGGGACATAGCTTGAGGAACAGGTCTAGACCTCTGAAAAGAAGAGTGTCGCAATGCCATTGTGCCGTGGCACTTGTCTTTTCATGAGATCTCGGACCACTTGAGATCTCTTTTTGATTGGATCAATAATCCATTAGCGAGTCTGCTTCACCCAGCCATTCTTGAAAAGACTCAAGTAGAAGTTGCTCTATTCTCACAGTGGGACCGTAGACTTCAGACCTGATGCCTGTTAGGAATGTGAGATGAGATTCCGCATAGGTTGTTGAGCAGGATGAGAATACAAGAAGTAAGGAAGGCGTATGAAGCGCGACTGTTGAGGATAGCCAATGTCGTTGGAGTGATGATTGGATACAAATTCACAGCAGGTGACAATACACGCAAGTTGAGTATTGTATTGTTAGTGGAGAAGAAGATCAAAGAGCCGGACTTGAAGACGCGGGACATCATACCCCGTGAGATTGAAAATGAAATGACTGATGTGCTTGAGGTCGGGAAACTCAGGGCACTGCAGATAGACAAGAAGGCCCGACATAGACCCTGTCCAATGGGAACGTCAGGAGGACACTATTTGGTGACTGCTGGCACGAACGGAGAGCTACTTAGGGACAAGAGCACCGGAAAAATCTGCATAGGCACCAACAATCACGTTGGAGCAAACTCCAATGATGCGCAGATTGGAGACCCCTATCTCCAGCCAGCTCCATACGACGGGGGCAAAGTTCAAGACGACACAATAGGGCATCTCTTGAGGTTCGTTCCAATTGGCTTCACCCCTGACCAGAGTGATTGCCCAGCCGCCAGATTCTGGAGTGGAATCTATAATGTTCCTGCGAGAGCGTTCGGAAGAATGACTAGGCTGAGTCCAATTGTCGCACAACCCCTATACAATCAAGTAGATGGAGCCCTAATTGAAGTGGCTGAGAATGATGTTTCACCAAACATCGTGGACATTGGAGTCCCAAAGGGCGTCAAGGAGGCTCAGCTAGACATGCTCGTTCAGAAGTCAGGGAGAACATCGTGTCATACAGTTGATGGAGTGGTGACTGGTATAGATGCTACGGTAGGTCCCGTTGGTTATGGTGGAAGATTCGCGTATTTCAGTGACCAGATAATCATAAGCAAAGAGGGCTTCAGTACAGGTGGTGATTCTGGAAGTCTAATCCTCGATGAAGAGGGGTATGCTGTGGGGAAGCTCTTCGCAGGCAGTGACGTGCAGAACATCACAATTGCAAATCCAATACAGACCTATCTGGATCAGCTTGATGCCGAATTGGTCACAGAGTGAGGTTGCTCAATGGTAACAATGGAAGAAGTGAAGCGGGTCAAGGCAGCATATGAAGCAGAGCTGATGGGGAAGTCTGGTGTAGTAGCCTTGGCCATCGGCTATAGATACGTTGATGGTCAGAAGACCGATGAGCTCTGCATCATCTGCTATGTTGTACGGAAGAAACCAATTGAAGATCTAAAAGCACATGAGCTCATCCCAAGGGAGATAGAAGGGGTTCCCATAGACGTTATCGAATCGGGTCAGATTCGGGCATTTTGAACGATGAGAAGTGCCTCATCTGACTGTAGACTCATCAATCCGAATCCGCTTCATAGTAGCGTTAACAGTGGCACGACAACCGATTGGGAGCACATAATTCTCCACATTATGCCCCAACTCTGCGATTTCCAAGATGGGAAAGTCATAATTCTCAGTACTCTCCAGAAAGACCTCGCTTATAGGGCGGCTCAGTTCCTTCTCCTCGAGCTCGCTATCTTCAAACCATCCCAACACCAGTCCTGCGATTCTGTCATAGACGCCATGCAGGCGCAGCGCATTGATGACTCTGTCAGTGAGAGCTACATCGTCTGTCCCCTCAAGGAAAAGGATTGCCCCGTCAAAATCTGGACCGTACCCGGCGAGTATTGTGTTGGCAAGGACTCGTATGTGGCCGCCTATCAATCGTCCACTTGCCTTTCCCTCGCGCAGGCATTTCCATCCTGAGTGTTGCACCTCGGGCTTCTTTTGATGTCTCCAGTTCTCATTCGGCTTTAGCTCCCCAACACTTCCATGGAAGAATGTACTGATTATGTTCTCCTGTATCTGAGATGTCATCTCGCGGCCAAAGGTCCAGAGGAGGTCAGGACCATGGTATGTGACCAAGCCGGTCCTTGCATAGACCGCATTCAGCAAAGTTGTCCCATCTGATATGCCTGCCAGTATCTTGGGGTCATCCCGAAGCAATTCGTAGTCAATTCCATCCAACAATTGGATTGCAGTGCTCCCTCCTTGAGTCATCAGGACCATCCTTACTTCAGGATCACGCCATAGTGAATGTAGGTCCGCCAGCCTCTCCGCTCGAGTTCCAGCACTGTAATGGAACTGTCCTAGAGTGTGTTCTGCCACTTTCACATGAAGCCCCATCGCCTGGAGTGATTCGATTCCCTTGTCGAACTGCGGTCTTACATCAGGCATCACGGGCCACGATGGAGAGAACACTCCTACTAGGTCGCCTTCATTGAGTCTGGGAGACTTGATGATGTCCATCACGAATCAACTCAGGTAGGCGATTCAACTCCTTTGATTTGAGGATATTCCTCAAAGAAACCGAGAAGAAGTGAGCTGTGCAATGTGGTATTTTGAATTCTGCGCTATCAACGAAGAACTGATTGATGCTTTAGCCCATTGATTGCAGCCTCAACAAGATGATGAATTGCTTTCATTGTGATTCTGTTGGAATCTTTTCCAACGGGGTATCCAGCAATGCCTAAGCCCCTTGCTCTCGAACTCCTGAAGATCACTTCAAGTACGGAACCTAGCTCTCGGCTTGCGGGGCCACCTTCGGCAGTCAGTCCATGACCAGGCACCTCTCTTGGGTCAAGGACATCCAGGTCTAGGTGAACATAGATGAGGTCTGTCAGTCCGTCAAGGCGAGTCATCTCTTTTTCAATGACTGGGGCGCCTTCTTTGATTTCGTTCACTGAAATCTGTGTAATCTCATTTCCGTCAATGATTTCCTGCTCGAGGGGGTCTGTGTCCCTGACACCGAACATGGTTACGTGATCTGTCGGCAGAGCTTCCTCCAAACCGCATTTCAATCGTAGCCGTTCAAGGCACATACCTGTTGCGACTGCTACAGGCATGCCCGCAAGGAGCCCACTTAGGCTCGTTTCGGGAGTGTTTATGTCTCCATGGGCATCGAGCCACACCAGTCCTACTCTGAGTGCCTTCCTGTC
>JBHLLF010000006.1:0-127305 GCA_048885865.1 Candidatus Hermodarchaeota archaeon | reverse complement strand
ATTTGTGCCATATTGCAGGATTTCCTTGCCGTCGTCAACCGTATCTCGATCAGTATCTCTATGGTTTGGATCCGTGTTGTATGTCAGTATCTCTGCGGCATCATCAAGCGAGTCTAAATCAGAATCTGCGGAGTTGGGGTCAGTATCATAGATCAGAACTTCGTCGCCGTCGGAAAGAGTGTCCGAGTCAGAGTCTGGATTCAACGGATCTGTGTTGTAGGTGTTAATTTCCTCAGCATCGTCAAGATTATCAGAGTCTGAATCTGCCAAATTGACATTTGTCCCGTAGACAACGTACTCTTCGTAATCGTCCAGTGTATCATCGTCGGAATCTGCGTCATATGGCTTGGAGCCAACGATTTTGACCTCATCCCAATCGCTGAGGCCGTCGTTGTCAGTATCTGTATCAGTTGGCGACGATTTGTGTATCTTGACTTCTGCGCCATCTAGAAGGCCATCATCGTCGGAATCAGGATCAAGAGGATCTGACCCAACTTGAATCTCCTTCCAGTTAGCCAGGTTATCGGAGTCCTCGTCATCATAATAATCGGATATGCCATTTTTAGGAACAGATGAGTCAACATCATTGGGGTCGGTCTCGGTGAGTCGTACTTCCTGCAGATTGGTGAGGCCATCCCCGTCGTTATCGTCCTGTGCGTCGTTAATGCCATTATCATTCGAGTCCGCCTCGTTGGGGTCGGTCAGGGTGATATTGTTCTCCTCGTAATCGTCCAATTGGTCGAGATCACTGTCCACAGCATTGGGATCGGTCCCGAGATAGATCTCTTGCCAATCCGTCAGTAGATCAAGATCCGAATCCGGCTCATTGGGATCTGTCCCATAGGTGATGACCTCAGCAAAGTCGCTGAGTTTGTCAAAATCGGAATCTGGTGCGAGGGGATTTGTTCCATAGTCTAGAACCTCTTCGCCATCGTCCAAATTATCGAGGTCAGAGTCTGGATTGTTGAACTGAGTGCCTTCTATGAGGGTCTCTCGAGCGTCAGCCAGGCGGTCCTTGTCCTGGTCTTGACCATAGCATGCCACCTGACCGACGTTGCTGCCAGCAGCAAACTCGTCCTTCCCGTTGTTGTCAAGGTCACCATAATGCATGGCTCCAGAGAATGCGGGTACAGCGGTCTCAGAGATGAGCTTCCCAGTGGCGTTGTATAACGTGAGAGCGCCATCATTACTGCCAGCAAGAACCTGGTCATTAGTCAAACCACCGACGTTCAAGAACTCAATGTCCGAAACCCGTCCTCCCAAGCTCCTGTTCCAAAGAAGACTGCCTGTGTTATCCAGCACTCGTAGTTCATTTGCAGAGGTGCCAATTGCTATCTCAGCTGTTGCTCCACCAATGATGTCTGCTACCTGAAGAGCAGTTATCCCACCGGCGACTTCCCGTGAGTACTGGAATACCCCGGTTGCAGTATAGACCCAGAGAGTTCCATTGGCAGCACCAAAGAGGACCTCATCCTCGCCAGCACCATCGATGTTGCCTGTGTCTACCTTCCTAATTGGTGATAGTCCTGTGACCTCAAAGATGACTCCTCCGCCGTTGTCCAGAAGGGAAAATCTGCCCAGCTCCGAACCAGCTAGGATCTCATCGTTCACATCAGCGTCGATGTCCGCCGCAGCAACAACCCGAACTTGCCCATTGCTAGGGTGACTCCAGAGTTCGGTGCCAGACACATCATATGCGAAGACTCTATTGTTGTCACAACCTACCACGATTTCATCAAGAGTGTCTCCATCTACATCAGCACCCACTACTGCGCGTGCCGCATTGGGCAAGGTGACATCAGTGAGAATATTCTGTCCTGAATCTATGACAAGAAAGCCGTTACTTGTGCCGATGAGCAACTCCATCACGCCGCCAGCATTGATGGCCAGAGAAACCATCGCATAAGGAGTGTCAGTGATATTAAGCCGCCAGAGCAGTGTACTGTCAGAATCAAAGAGGTATAGTGTTGCATTCTGTGTGACCACCGCAACCTCATCAAGAGCGTCTGCATCGAAGTTGTCAACGACGACAGCGACGACCTGGGAAGCTGTTGCTTCAGTCCATACCTCCGCGACGTCAAACGGCGTAAGGTCTGAGAGCGCAGCCGAGCCTCCTCGTTGTAACATCGCTGTAGGTTGTACCGACGGGTCTTCTGCTACCGTCGATAGCCCAGCCAGAATCAACACAAATGCCAGTGCCAAGAGAATATCTCTGTGTCTCATGTTGCACTCTCTCCTGTTTTTGTCTTCCAAGGTTTGACTTGGAAATAGTCAAAGAAGTCCGCCTCTACGACGGATATCTCTTCAAAGGGAACCTTCCTCTGATTCATCACTTTGATGAGCGGAAGTATCTGATCGCTTGGATTGTCGATGAACAGCTTCATGGCGTTTCTACCTGCCATGGCTGTGAATTGTACACCTGGCGCAGTCGCCAATCGATCTACAATTGTCTGCGATAGCGATGGCAATACAACTCTGATGCTCTCTCCCCTTCCTGGGAGGGTAGAGATGAGCTCCTCAGGTGTGCCAAACTGGCTTACAAGTCCATGTTCAAGCAGACACACCCGAGTGCAGTAGTCGACAATTTCAAGGTCGTGTGATATAATCACCATAGTTGTCCCAAGCTCAAAGTTGAGCTCCTTCAGGTAGTTCAGGGTTTCATGTCTTAGGTGCGCGTCCAAGCCTGTTGTGGGCTCATCGAGCAAAAGCACAGGCGGATCGTGAATCATGCCAAGGCAGATTGAAACCCTCTTTCTTTCGCCACCTGACAGACGCTTTACTGCCTTGGTCATTAACTCCTCGTCAAATCCGAGGATTTCCAGTATATTTCGAGCACGTGCCTCAATCTCCTTCGGTCTCATGCCAAAGCATCGGCCAAAGAACTCGGCATTCTGTATTGCTGTGAAATCATAATAGAGGCTCAGATGCTCCAACTGTGGCACATATCCTACTAGGAGGCTGATGAGTTTCTCCTGTCTTGTGACATCATATCCTCCCACGTATGCCATTCCATCTGTCGGGCTAATCTGGCCAGTCAGCACTCGAAGGACAGTTGTCTTCCCGGCTCCTGAGGCTCCAATGATGCCGAGAAACTCTTTCTTGTTTGCATAGAATGATACGCCCTTGAGTGCGTAGAAATCTCCAAAGGCCACCTTTAGGTCTTGGATGTCAATTTCCCTCTCTGGATGTGGAGCTTCTTCTGACATCTTACACACCTCCCACCTTGTCGCTGACCTTTTCGAACAGCCTGCGTCCCTCTTCCACTGTGACCATCAAGCCTCTTAATGCCTCTATCTTTTGGAGGCGGTCTAAGTCCTCTCTCTGAATCAGAAGCTCAATTTGAGTGAAAGCAGCCAGAAGGGTGTTCAAAGAGGTGTCTATCTCTCGGACAAGCTCCATGTCAATCTCAACAATACGCATCCTCTTGCTCTGTCGTCGTCGATTGTAGATGAGGCCCACAATCAATGCAAGGAAAATGCTGACTGATGCTATCGCAGCTATTTGTGCTAGTGTCAAAGGTACGTCTGGGCCGGGTGGAGGTGTGGTTGCATCAGGTTCATACAATTCAAAGGTTATCCCCGCATAGGTGTTGGCATAGTCTTCCTCACCTAGCATGATGAATATCCCGTGGACAACACCTGGACCATTCCAGTATGTTGGAATGAATTGTGATGAATACAGACCGTTTCCAACAAAGCCCGCGATAAAGAAAGCAAGAGTGCCATTGGGGAGCTCGAATACAATGGCAACAAATAGGTCATTCACTGGATTTCCATAATAGTCTGTGACATCGAGGTTGAGATACACACTCTGACCCGCAGGATATCGTGTCGTGTCTTCTGAAAGGCTGGCCACCCCAGTCAATGTGTTAAGAAGCAAGTAGTCATTCAGGTTGTCTAATAGGATGCTGTTATTGTTCTTGACCAAATTCTTGTTCATGAAGATTTTCGATGAACCAAAGAGTACTAATTCTGGTCTAGTTCTGTCAATCAGTACGACTGATTTGTCCATCACCCTTGCACACGCTAGTGATTGGTTTTGCATGATGAAGGTTCCTTCTCCGAGCCAGATGGAGTCCACCCCCGCACCAAGGAATGAGCTTTGGACAATATCCGTTGTGTTCTCGTGCGAATGCTCTCCTTGCATTGAATAGCCGAATGGTGCAAGAAGTTGGTTTATGGCGGTCAAATTGGCGTTGCCGTCCACATCTCCAAAAATAAGTAACTTGCCCCCATCAGCAGTATAATTGCGAAGTATGCTGACTTCGGTGCTGTTGAACTCCTCAGTAGGACTGAACATGAATACAGCTGAGAACTGAGTTAAGAGGGCTTCATCAATGGGCATCCCAGGAGTTTCAACTAGATCAAGTCCTCTGGCACCCATTTCCTTCTTGATATTCGATAGACCGGAAAATGTTGTCATTCGGAAAGAGTCCAGCAATCCTGTTAGTGATCCGAGATCGCTGAGGTCTCCAAGGCTGAAGCCGCCGCCCAATAAATCGTCGTCGTTGGAATCATCATCCTGCATTGAAGCAGGGAAGCTTCCGAAACCTCCACCAACATCGCCTCCTAGGTCAAATCCGTCACCAAGCCCTCCAAAGGATAAGCCACCTCCATGAGATGTGTCGAGCAGCATCATAGCTCTCGGGTACTCAAGTACTCTCTCAAGAGTGATATTGGAGGTCCACCCTTGGTCGGTTTCAATTACATAGTCGCATCGATGATAGCCGTCTATTGTGATTGGAGGAGCAAGAAGAAACAATGAGAAGTTGTAGTATCCTACGACATTATCCATGCTGTTCAGGGTGGTGTTGCCCCAGTCACTCGCATTGCCATGCTTCTGCACTGTGAGGTTGCCCAAGGGCACATTGGTAGAAACAACAAATGTGTAGAGTCCGAAGTCGGCGGGAAAGTGAATGTCAAACGGTGCAAATGGGATGTCTTTCGGAAAGACCGATGAAGATGACAGTGGAGTGACAACAAACAAATCGCGCATCATGAAGTTGTCGAGGAGTCCAATTATTGCTGTTAAATCAAGTCCACCTGCAAGAAGTGAGCCAGTGGATAATGAGAGTGCATCATCGATATTGCCTGCTGTGACCCAGTATACCGTGTTCATTCCCATCTTCTCCGGACTCCAGTCAGCTGTCATCTTCACAGCCTGGAAGGGATTTACTCCGTCAAATGAGAAGATTCGTCCGTACAAAGATGATCCATCATCCTCAGGATGGAGTATGACCATCGCGGCAGTCACATCGCTGACATTCCATCCAATATTCATCACGATTGCTTTTGACTCGTAGGTTTCTCCCAACTGCGCGATTCGAGGTATTTCAGCTTCCACAACGATGAGGTCGTCCGCTGGGGCTCCTGTAGTAATAGGGTCAAGGTCCCACATTGCCTCTATGGAGGCATCCATCACAGTCCTGTTCTCCCCAAAACCCATTGCGATTGTCACATTAACCGGTTGATTGATTGGCAAGACACCAAAGTCCCATTTCATTGCAAGTCCTACTGAGCCATCGAAGGTGGTTGAGCTCGTTAGATTATCATTTGACACACTGGAAGAGATCTCCGAGGAGTTTCCTACCTCAAATCCATCCAATGGAATGCTCGAGTTCAATCCAAAGTAGAAATTGTCAAGGTTCTCATTGACACCATAGACAAAGAGCTCTTCATCATTTAGGTCATATTTACCATGGTCGTCTTCACCATCACCAAATATGTCAAGACTGTATGAGAGGTACAAACTGACATTATCAACCGGAGCTAGTCCTAGATTGAGAATATACGGTGTGACTCTAAAAGCCGTGAGTGGCTGGTCTGAATAGTCTGTGAGATTATAGGACTCGACGACTAGCGCAGTGTAGATCTCATCGTCGTATGATAGTACACCAACATAGCGCGAGTAGCCATAGTCCCCAGAACCAAGTGAAACTTGATGCATCTCACTCTTTACAGCGAACTCCATGAGATTAGTTGGATCTCTGTTTCCCCATCTTAGCGCGAACATGCCCATCATGATGTGTATGCTGGTGTCCTGTCCAGCTCGTGTGTCCAAGCCTGCAACTGTGGTGCCAAAACTACTCATCAAAAGAATGGTCGAAGCGTCTGTTCCTGATGCCGTCACAATTCCCAAGGCGAGCAAAGGAGTTCCTGTGGTCCTGTTATGAGGTTCAATTGGAGTCTGTCGTGCAGCAAGGTACTCAAAAGCTGCTGGCAGGTTTAGTAAACCTGCACCGCCATCATTTGCCCCATATCCAATAGAAGTGGCAGTGTCCCGAAGGACATTGGAGAGTACAAGAGGAGTCGCTCTATCGAAAGCCTGCATGAGAATCGCTGCGGCGCCTGCAACAATAGATGCAGATGCTGTTGTGGTGTCAGCGATTGTATAATTCTCATCAATTGTTTCCCCAAGGAATCCTCCTCCTAGGAGTCCAGAGATGTCTCCAAGCCCTCCCATGTCCAGACCGCCAAATCCCAAGCCTCCTAGACCTGCACCCATCCTAGCACCAACAATGCCGACACCCGGTGCAACGAGGTCAGGCTTGGTCAAAAATGATAGGGATGGTCCTCTTCCTGAGAAATCAGGGATCTCTTGCTTCGCAGTATCATATGCTCCGACAGTCAACGCTTCTGCTGAGCCACCAGGCGACATTATTGTCAAGTAGTCAGGTCCATCGTCTCCTGAAGCTGCAACAACGAGAATGCCCTTCTCAGTGGCCTCCTTCACCGCAAGCGTCACAGCATCTCCCGGAGCGCCAAATGTGTTGAATGGAAGGAGAATGATGTCTGCTCCCCTGCTACTTGCCCACTCGATTCCTGATACTATCCAACTCGGGGCAGCAAAGAGGCCTCCCAGTGTTACCTTTGCTGAAAGCAATGTGGCACCAGGAGCTATTCCAGCATAGACACCATTGGACATATTGCCAGTGCCTGCTGCTACGGATGCTGCATAGGTTCCATGGCCGATTATGTCAGTAGGCAGAGTGTCCGCTTCGACAAAAGAAGCGAAGGCGTTGACTTTGTTCACATCTTCATGGCTCGTATCGACACCCGTGTCCAAGACAGCTATGACCACCCCTGTGCCATTGTAGCCTTGGTCCCATAATTGTCTGGCTCCGGTCGTGTTGACCGGGGATGCATACTCATCCGAAGATGCACTTGACGCAGAGAAGGACCTGGGCTTAGAAATTGCCTGTACTTCATTAGACCAGATGCCTGTGATGAAGTCCTCTTCAGCAAGCTGCGAAATGGCCCTTCCGACTAGCTTCACCCGAATCATGTTCAGTTCATCAAAGGTGTCAAGGACCTCTGCTGTCTTGTCTAAAAATGCCAATGCATTGCGAGCCTTGGTTTCACCTGCTGCAGTGTCATAAGTAACAAGAAGGTCCAGCGAATCTTCTGAGTCCGTTTCATTTAGGAGTAGACTATCGATCTTGCTCATAGGGTCCCTAATAGCGGCTTGAGGTCCAACTGGTGTTATGCCAGCAATGCCACTGACTAACATTAGCGCCATCATTGAACAGGCGAGGAGTCTGCTCCATACCAATGCTCTCTTCTGATGGACCCTGGTCATTGTATCACTTCTCTAAAGAGCCTTGAATGAGGCCCCGGGTAATTGCAATGTAATAATCAACCATATCTGCGACAGCCTTCGTCTTGACAATCTTGACTGCAATCTCTTTCTCCTTCAATGCAGTGACACACCTCTCTGCAATGACTTCCAGTGGTTCGTCAGTAAACACCTTTAGCAACTCTCCACGTTGCAGCACAAACCGAACGCCCTTGATGGCTTCGAGGGTCTTTCTTGCCCGAGGATCGACTTCTTCCAACACAACTCCTACTGAGAATCCATTGTTTGGCATAGACTCCTTTAGGCTTCTAGGACTACCGTATGAGACCAGACTTTTGCCTCTCATGAAGACTGCTACCTTATCACAGAACTCAGACTCGATTGGATAGTGAGTAATCACTATGATGGAGGTGCCGTACTCCTGGTTGATGTAGTTGAGATATTGCCATAGTTCGGTTCTATTGTCCGGATCAAGACCGCTGGTAGGTTCATCCATGAGCAGCACTTTTGGCATATGACCCATTGCAACTGAAATTGAAACTCTGCGCTGCTCACCGCCGCTCAGTTCCTTCGTAGCGTTGTTCCCCTTGTCGAGGATGCCAAAGTCTCTGAGGAGCGCCTTCCCCCTCTGAATCAGCTGCCATTCGGGAATGTCGTATTGCTTTCCGAAGGCGATGATATTCTCAAGTGGTGTGAAGGTCTCATACATGTACGATAGGTCTTGCGGACAGTACCCAAAGAAGTGACGCACTTTTGAGGTCTGCCGTGAGTCTATACCAGCAATCCTAGAAACCCCGGTGCTAGGTATGTCTCCTATGAGTGCTTTGACAGTCGTTGATTTGCCTGCTCCGCTCTCTCCAATTATGGCCAGCATCTGCCCCTCCTGCAATGCAAAGGATACATTCTCGATTAGCCTCTGACCGCTTTTCAGTTTCACAGTGAGGTTTCGTGCCTCTAACACATCTCTATAGGCGGGAGCCTCCTTCCATGCAAAGGGTTGAATGTATACTTTTTCTGCGATAATCGTGAGGTTAGGATTCGATCTAGGGCCAAGAAGCAGCTGAGGCTGTGCAACTAGGTAAATCTTCGGGTCTCCAATCACACCCTCCGGCTCAACTCGTACCTCAAGAAAGCCCTCAGGAAGGATTGTGCCTCTCCTTGGGTGGAGCGCATCAGTGGAGAACCCTATCACATTTCCTGTAATCATAATTGGAAGTTGATCGGAGGCTCTCTTACCCCATACAGTACATAAGCTCTGTTCGCTCTTAATCCGAATTAGCTCTTTCACAGCTTGCTGTAGATCTCTTCCGTCGTAGTATAGCTCTTCTGACAGGTCTCTCTTCAGGTAGTTCTGCAGGGTTATTTCAGTGGCTGCAACGTCCTCTTGCGTTGCACCATCTCCACCCACTGTCAGAACAAGGTCGAGATCACCTCTCCTCCTCCGTCTCAAATCTTCCTCAACATAGACTGCAATTCTCCTGGTGAGAACTCCTTTCTTGACCTTGAGGATTCGACCTTTGAACTTGACATCTCTTCCATTGGATGTTAGTGTGCCTTGGACATCAATATGCAGCTCACGGTCGTTTCGAGCTAGGCACCAATCAATGGCCTCTGCCAGTCTGGCTCCTGAGAAGTAGGCCTCTTCCACAAATGCAGGAGTTCCCTCGGCACGGGTTGATTCAAGTTCTGATCTCTCTACCATTTTGCTCACCTAATCAAGAGTTGGCTTCTTGGAGAATATGAACGATGCAGCTAAGACAGCGAAGACTGAGAATCCCAATAGAGTCACGATGGATGGCCAGACATCCAATAGTGTTAGCCCCTTGAATGCTGTAGCTATTAACACATTCAGTCCCAGATTCATCGGAAGTATCTCATTTAGGAACCCAACATCGATAAAGAAGCCCGAGAGAATCACAGTTGCGAACATCACGAATAGGAACATCTGGTTGGCCTGCAATCTAGTGCCTGCCACTGCGGATATGAGGATTCCAGTGGTCGAGCCGGTCAGTGACGTGAGACTCATTATTATTACAAGGGACTCGAATCCTGTATTCAGATTGAGGTCAAAGACAATGACCCACAGAGAAATCAGTAGAAGGGATTGAAAGAATCCAATAACTACATAGCCCAATACTTTGGCGACAATTACTTCCAGTCTATTCGTGGGTGTCAAAAGCATTCTCCTGAGTGGAATGTCTCCAACAATGCTCTGTGCTGCTGTCATCGCAATTCCAAGGTAAGATGAGAAGACAACAATAAAGCCTCCAAATGAAGCCATCAAGGTTGAACCCTCAGGAACGAACTCAGTCACCACGTTGGGGAACACTTCTGATATAATCCATAATTTAGATGCCCTAAACGCGATAACCGAACCTTGAACGACACCCTGAACCATGCTTTGACCAATAAGGTCCGTGGAGTCCACATGCATCTCTATGTAGGTCGGCTCGTTTATTGTTAGGTTTCTCTCAAAACCATCCGGTATGACAATAAAACCGTCTATCTCCTGATTGTATAAGGCATCGAACGCGACCTCAGTATCGTTGAACACCACAAGCTCATCGACTATTAATTCTACAAATGCTGTGAAGTTCTCAGACAAATCCTCTCCGCTGTAGGTACGTGTCGTGTCCTGATCTATTATACCAAGGACAATTCCGGTGCCCTCTAATGTTTCATTCTCTCCGCCATCTCCAGAGCCTCCTCCCATTGCACCACCTCCCCCTCCCAGGGATGTGCCTCCAATTTCACTCATATCACTCACCCACCAGAGCATACCAATGAGTGCTGCGGGCAGCAGGAAAATGAGAAAGAGTGCCACCTTGTCTTTGACTATGAGGCGGAGTTCCTTCGCCACCATGTTTCGTATGCGACGAGATGGTTTGGTGAGTGTTTCCGCCATTTCAGATTCCCTCTAAGAAGATTCATCTATACCCCAGTGATTTTGCCTGTCTGCTGTTCAACCCCCAGATTTTCGCTATTAAGGCTTAGGTATCTATAGTCTCTATCTCCTTGTAAGGGGGCATCTACCTGATACATTAATAGCCAGTAGATGCGAGCAAACAGAATAGTATCTGATTGGGTTAGAGGCAGAGCTGATGTTCAACAAGATTGATGATGGCAGTCTGGACCGATTGCGGCGAGTCGCCAGAAACAATCGTCTGACCATCGAATCTAAAGAACTCAGTCGCGAATACGAAGCTGAGCAATTGCGCATTGGTCTGAATGGTCGCATATACACAAATGCCGAGCCTTGGATGTTGCCGCGCTGGGCCCGCCTACAAAAGCAGAAGACTCCGTTTGATGAAGCTGGAGTTTCGAATGACCATCTCAGAAACTGGACTATTGTGGGAAATCCTGGTGCTAGGTGTTATGCAGTGACTGATGAGAGTGGCCTAGTCACTGCCGTCCCTCAATGTGGCTCTTTGGACTTCTGGCTTGAAGTCAGCGGAGAGTTGATTTATCCATCGACGGTGGACCGCGACGGACCAAGACTTTGTCTAGTTTCTCCTGAAGATCAGATCTTCGAGTGGAAGACAATCAGGGGGCCTATCGAGTTTTCCAGGCACATCTATCATGTCAGTTACAATGGAGAGGAAGCCGTCTATAATGAGGTTCTAGTGAAAAACCATTCACTTACTGAAGCGAGTTTCACCTTCTATGCAGTCCTCCGGCCAATGTCCGTTAGAGGCGTTGAGCCAATAGAAACCCTAGAGTTTGACAATGAGAAACGCAAGCTCTATGCCAATGCCTTTCTTGCATTCAGCGTAGATGTTCAACCAAAATCAGTAGTACTGTCGACGGGTGATAATCCGAATCTATCCGAAACAATAATGGCACAGAAGAAGCGAATGGACAACGAATTCAGCGCAGCCAAGGGTCTAGCCACAGCCATTCTACGCTATGAGGTGACATTGGCACCAGCTGCTTCAAAGCGCTTCTATTTCATTAGTCCATTAAAGCCTATCAGAAAGTCAGATGAGATGGTCGATTTTCCGGCTAGCACAAAGATGCGAGACGTCACTGTAGGCAACTGGTTTGAATTTATGGGCTGCACGACAAGTTTTGCGTTTCCAAACAGAGCCCTGGACCTGCTAGTTGTCCAAGCAAAGGCCACATTAGCTATCCGGGCGGCAACTGCCATAATGGATGCACCTGATGTGAGCTGGCGTGAGAAAGCCCGCATTCTCCTCGCTCTCTCACGAACTGGAAGCCTCCCAGAGGCAAAAGAGATCTCATTAGCCATCGGCAAACCAAGCAAGGTTCCGTCAGATGCTGCCTCGTCCGTTTTCGGACCGTATCTTTGGGGAGTTTTGCAGTACTATATTCACAGCAACGATGTTGAATTCCTTGGAAGTATCTCACCCTTCATGGATGACTTGACGAAAAGAATCCTGGAAACAATTGAAGCGCAACAAGCTGCCACAGAAACGCCCCACATGGCTGAAGATTTTACGGAGATTCTCACAACTGAAGACAGAGAGTTTCTTGGAGTGACTGAGTTACTTGAGGCTTCCCAAGAGACATCTGAAGAGACTCTGGAGCCAGAACCTGAACCTCCCAAATCCCAAGAGCCTTGGCAACTCATCGATCTATCTGATGCCCTCTGGAGATTGTCTGCACTTGTACTCGTTAGCAACGCTTACGACGCTCTAGGTGACAAGGAGAGGTTCGAATCTATCAGTGAAGCTGTGGTGCGATACATGTCACTTGTGTCTGAGAATGTAGATCGACTGGCTTATGGGGATGTGTTTACAACTGCAGCCGGGCAAGTGGATGCGTTGAACCTGCTCGATGCAATTGTACTTCTGGGAGGCGATCTAGTATCAACTGATTTTGTCGAAACAGTAATCGCCTCAGTGCATAGCCTGGTCTCAAAGCATCTCATTCGGCTCCCCGCGCCCGATGGCAGAGTGTCTGGTCATTTGGGACTCAGACTCGCTCATTACCATGTCCTTCGGAAGGATGAGTTTGCAACTCTTCAGATGTTGGAGAAAGTGGCAGACTTCACTTCCGAGTTTTACACTCTTCCGGAATTCGTGAACATACGAACATCCGGAGGCGGCGACGGCGATGGATGTAGTCTAATGGCAGCTGTTGATCTTCTACTGCTCGTTCGAGAGATGATGTTGTTCGAAGATGGTGAGGACCTGGTTATTCTTCCGGCTATCTCAGATGAATGGTATATGTCCTCGACACCTCTCACGGCGAAATCGCTCCCAACGAGTCATGGCGAAGTGGATATCGAAGTTGGCGTTTCGACCAATCAACATCAGATTGAGGTGGGCATGAGGAATCTTCCACGCGAGCTAGTCATACAGGTTCCTACTCACTTTGCCCTCCCTATGGTCAAAGCTTTCGGCGGGGTCATTATTGACAGAGCAAAAGATCCCGTTTCGCCCTTCGTTAGAATTCTGCCCCTCTCCACCAATATAGTTGTAACTGTCCATAGATAACAGCAGCTCGTTACATTTGCTTTATATCGTTTCTCTCCTCTGGAAGTTTCATGTCACCAAGTCCTGAAGAATTGCTCCACGAGGCCGTTCAGAATCATCAGGCCTCCAAGTTTGACAAATGCATCAAAGCCGCAGAGAAAGCGAGAAAGAAGTTTCAGAAAGAAGGAAGGGTGGACCAGGCAATAGAGGCACTACGAGTGATGGCCGACTGTACGGTCAATGCCCGCAATCTCAAGAAAGCTGAGAAACTGTATAAGAACCTCCTTGAGGAGGGTGCTGAGATGTCTAATCTTTGGTATCAGTCAGCTGCGAATTGGGGCCTCGGTGAAGTCGCTCTTCACAAGATGGACTATTCCACAGCCGCAACCTACTTTCAATCCGGTCTGGAAATCGCACGGGGCATCTCAGACAAGTGGTATTCCGCATGGAATGCATTTGGACTTGCGAATGCTCTTCGCGGAATGGCACGCCTAGATGAAGCAAAGCCACTTCTGGATGAGGCCATTGAAGGATTTCGTGCGTTAGACCAGGTCACATATGTTGCTTGGGTGGACCGAGTACTGAACGCAATTCGTGGGGAAGTGGTCTCAGAGGAAGTGAAGGTCTGGCTTTGTCCAATGTGTGGTAGCAAGTTCAAAGTGGAACAAGCTGACCAACTGAAGAAAGGCAAGCTCGTCACATGCGAGTATTGCGGCACATCAGTGGGATAGCCTCAGGGGAAATGACTTAACTGCTTGAGGAAGCTGCAAACATAGAGGTGACAGCCACCTTGAGCGATATTCGCAAGTGTGACTTCCTTGTGATTGGCACAGGTATCTCTGGTCTATTGTTCTCCCTAAAGATAGCAAAGCATGGCAGAGTCCATCTGCTGACTAAAGCAGTTCTAGCTGATAGTGCGACGAGCAAAGCTCAAGGTGGAATTGCAGCCGTCATGTCCCAAGAAGATTCGGTTGAATCTCACATAGAAGACACCATAAGAGTAGGTGCGGGCCTCTGCCATCGAGATGTGGTGCAGAACATAGTTCGTCAAGGCCCTGTAGCTGTGCAGGAACTGATGGACCTTGGAGTAGATTTCTGTGAGAATGAAGAATGTGATGAGCTCGACCTAGGGATGGAGGGTGGGCACAGTCATCGAAGGGTCTTGCATGTGAAAGATCACACCGGTGCGGACATTGAGAGAGTCCTCATTGCCAAGGTCAGAAAGGAGCCCAATATCGAGGTCTTTGAACACCACATGGCTGTCAACCTATTCACGAGCAACGCAAGGGTCATGGGAGCCTATGTACTCGATATCAACACAGGAATGGTTGACAGGTTCATCGCCAAGATCACTATCCTAGCCACAGGCGGGGCAGGCAGGGTGTTCCTCTACACAAGCAATCCTGACATCTCGACTGGTGATGGGATCGCAATGGCTTATCGCGCTGGTGCTTCTATCACTAATCTGGAGTTCATTCAGTTTCATCCAACCATCCTATTTCATCCGAAAATCCGTTCATTCCTAATTTCAGAGGCGTTGCGCGGTGAGGGAGCCGTGCTCCTTGGTCCAGATGGCAAACGATTCATGGATAAGCATCATGAAGATGCTGAGCTGGCACCCCGTGACATCGTGGCAAGGGCAATCGATAATATATTGAAGCAGACTGGTGCTGACCACGCCTACTTAGACATCTCCTTCAAAGATGCGGATTTCATTCGTGATAGATTCCCAGCTATCTATGAAACCTGTCTTCAGGCTGGCATAGACATCACAAAGGAACCAATTCCTATTGTGCCAGCCGTGCATTATGTCTGCGGTGGTGTCAAGGCTGATGTAAACGGTCGGACCGACGTTGCAGGTCTCTATGCTATCGGAGAAACAGCTGGTACAGGATTCCATGGTGCGAACAGACTGGCATCTAACTCTCTCTTAGAGGGTGCAGTAATGGCCCGTAATGCCTCGATAGCGGCAGCGGAGGAGATTGAGCAACCGATTGAGATAGTTGAGATGCCTCCGTGGGATCCGGGAGAAGCCACTGATCCAGACGAGCATGTTGTTATCTCCCATCTCTGGGATGAAGTCAGGAGACTAATGGTCAACTACGTAGGTATTGTAAGGACGAACAAGAGGTTGATTCGTGCCAGAAATCGAATCGAATTCATCGCCAAGGAGATTGAGGAGTTCTATTGGGACTTTGTTATCAATCCAGACCTCGTTGAGTTGCGTAACATCGCTACTGTTGCTGAGTTGATTATTAGGATGGCACGCATGCGTAAGGAGAGTCGTGGGGCTCACTTCAATCGCGACTATCCAGAAACGATGGATATCCCCACTGACACCGTGTTGAAGAAGGGATTACTCCCAATCGATGACAATTAGGGGAGTCCTGAGAATGAGCAGAATGGCACACGCGCAGTCATTTATGCTACCCTTTGTAGTGACAATCATGGTCCCTGTCGCGGTCCTGTTTCCTACCAGTTGGCTTCCAAGCTGGCTATTGCTATTCCCACTCAATTTCCTAGCAGTTCCCCTCTCCATTCTTCTGATAATTGGAGGCTTCTATCTTCTTGCCTACACTATCAAGATGTTTGCTAGAATTGGACAGGGAACACTCGCACCATGGAATCCTCCCCAGAAACTGATTGTTCAAGGAATCTATCTCCATATGAGGAACCCTATGATAGAAGGGGTTCTCTTGATTCTCCTGGGGGAGTCAATCCTCTTTGGATCAATCTGGTTATACCTGTGGTTCCTTCTTTTCCTCATTGGAAACCATTTCTATTTCATCAAGTCTGAAGAGCCAGGGCTGGTGAAACGATTCGGTGATGAGTATCTGCGATATGCTGAGAATGTTCCGCGTTGGATTCCACGCAGGACTCCATGGGACAGCTCTTTGGAGGATATCTGAATCTGGTGTGCAAAACCTGATGCTTTTATCGCAGAAATACACGCTCTCGTCTATCATCTGCAAGGCGGTTCTACGATGAGCGAGAGGCTGATACACTGGGAAAATCTGTACAGCTTTGTGAAGAGAGTTATGATGAAATGTGGCGTGCCTGAAGATAGTGCGCATCACGTTGCGGACAATCTTGTTACTTCAAATCTGAGGGGCATCGACTCCCATGGAGTGGGTCGAGTGAAACGATATGTTGGCGGAATCAAGGATGGATACATCATCCCTGATATCGTTCCAGAGATAGTGAGGGAGAACAGCGTTCTCGCCAATGTCGATGCTCGAAATGGCGTAGGGCAGAACGCTGGCATGTTCGGGATGAACCTCGCCATCGCCAAAGGGAAAAAGGAGGGTATTGGGCTTGTCACCGTCTTCAATTCCAACCACTATGGCTTCGCCGGTTATTATGCCATGAAGGCTCTCGAACACGACCTCATTGGAATATCACTAACGAATTCAGAGCCGCTCGTTGTTCCAACCTTTGCCAAGGATGCAATACTAGGAACAAACCCAATTTCCATTGCTGTGCCGGGGTCTCGAAATAGTCCCTGGGTGATGGACCTTGCTACCAGCGTAGTGCCCCGTGGAAAGCTCGAGGTCTATAACCGTCTTGGGCAGAAGACACCTCTAGGATGGGCCACTGATGAGAATGGTGTCAGCACCGATGATCCAGCACGAGTACTGAACAATGTTCTGCATGGGTATGGAGGTGGCATTCTTCCTCTAGGCGGTGAGGGTGAGCTGCACGGAGGCCACAAGGGTTACGGTCTCTCAATGATGGTGGATGTGTTGAGCGGAGTCCTGTCTGGTTCCAACTACGGACCAGACGTCGTATTCAGAAAGGAAGGCACTGTGAATCATCCTCGGGTCAGCCATTTCTTCATGGTCCTCGATCCTGCGTTTTTCATGGATGTTGGAGCTTTCAAGAAGAGGATGGATGACTATGTTGACCTTATTCACAATTCAAACAAGGCTGAGAACTGCCCGAGAATCTATGTTCATGGAGAGAAGGAGTTCGAAATCCATGATCAACGAGAGAGAAATGGAATTCCTCTCGATGCAAGGACTGTAGAAAGCCTCTCCGGCTTTGCTGAAGAGTTCGGAGAGAGGATTGAGTTCATGGATTGAAAGGAATTGGCTTAACAAGGGGGGCATTCCTGGTTCTATTATTATAGGGGTTCCTTGGTGCTAAAGGCGACCTGTTGTCACCCCACCTTCCTTCATAGTCCGCAAAGTTCGTGTCATCGATAGGCTTCAGAACCGGCTCTGTGTACCAGATCTCTCCTCCGTCATCAGTGGTGTCCTTCCAGAATAGGGCTATTCTCCTCTTTGGTCCGTGGGGCGAGGGAAAGTTCGCATGAGACCCCAGGGCCACCCACACATGGATATGGTTGTCAGTGAGAGTGATAGGTTCCGGAATGAACTCTGGAATAGTATAGGACGAAGGAAACGACACAAGTATCGCCTCACGATGGTATGAGAGGAACCAGATAGCACATGGGATTTTTGACGATGGCAAATAGTGTCTGACCTCCACATGTTCCCAGTCTCCCTTATGCTTGCCTCGATTGAAGGGGGCTTTCGGAAAGTCGTTGTATCGATACCAGAACCAGTACTTGATCTGGAACATGTCCTTATCCAGCCAGTACTCATAGTAGCATGGTGCATCCGGCTGGAATGTCTTTGGGCTTGGGTCAACCATGAACTGTGTCCAGTCGGAACCATACTTGGAGAAAATCTCCTCAGCATCAGATGGATAGCAGCAGTGCTCGCCCTCTCTCGGGTGGAAATGGAGTATCGGTGCATAGGCTCTGACGATAGATTTGGGATCTAAAGTTGGGTCGAGCATGATGCACTATACGACTCAGAGGTTATTTATGGCTGTGTCGTCACTCAATCAAGTTCACTGACATAACGGTCCATGAACAATTTAATCCACCGGTAGAAATCGCCGAACATTTCTATGACCTTTGGTAGTTCAATCCGATCTCTAAGTATCATGTCGACAACGGCCTTCCTCAGGAATGGGTAAAAGTGCGGCAGGGGGAACACGTTCTTTGGAAATACTCTGTGATTTGTGAGGAATATGTTGATGCGTTCAACCCACCGGGCGTTGATCACGTCCTCAGAATAGCTGCTTGGTTCTTCTACTAACAGAGAGTCAAGCTCAGACAATATTGGCGAGAATACCTCTCTCTGGACTTGGTCAAAGGAAAAGCCCTGGACCTTGGAGGTCTTGTCCTCAGCAATTCTCCGATAGAGGTCTGCAAGGTCGTCAGAGCCGGGGACAGAGTACATCGCCCGTTGAAACTTGATTATTCTGGACATCTCCGACACTAGTCTTCGCTCCTTCTCAAGAACTGTGAACACATGAATGAAATTCGTGCTGTCCCATGACTCAGCCTCAAACCAGTCCTTGTAGTTCATGATGGTCGCACGGTAATCCTTAGGCATCCGTAGCTCATGGGGACTTGTTATACTCCAGATGTTGAAGAACACAAAAGGCGGATAGTCTACAGCCATCTTCTGTTTTATGCGATAGCTTGGGAAGCAGTAGTTGCCATCCAAGACTATCAGGTCAGGATTGAAGACTCCCTGTCCTTTCTGTGAGGCAAACTGGGTAGTGGACTCGGTTATCATCTCAACAGTCTGAGCAGGTGTCAGCGGCTGGAATGCTCGCGAACGCACAAGATGGAGTTCTTCGGAGAGCGGAAGATAGTATGCAGTCCCTGTTTTCTCAAGGGAGAAGGCGGTTTCAAAGCCGCCCCCGTTTCCAAGAGTGAGATGCTGCATGGCTTGGAACAGGTCTTGATTGGTATGATTGATGTCGATGACGAGGACCTTCAATGGTGGGTCTTGTGATAGTCCCCAAACAGCAAGATTCAGCGAGATTGGAGTCTTTCCGCTACCGCCCTTGTTACTGGTGACAATCGTAGTCAATGGTTTCTTCATGATAGTATCCACCCCAGTATGTACTCAAGTACGGTGCCCCATCCTATGTACAGGATGACATCTGTGATGATTTGAATTACAACAACTCCGAGAAATGCTGTGAGCAATTTCTTGATAATCCCCCTAGGTGATGCGATCCGCGCGAGGTCGCTCTTTGACCTCTCAAGCAAACGAATGTCTGATTTCATGTCCCTTGTGGCATCTTCAAGCTTCGCCCTCACATAGCCAGCATCTCTTGATAGGAGCGCTTCTTCGACCAGAATCATCTCGTTTCTCCATCTGGTCATGTACTCTGTCAGTGAGCCGGCGATTCGGATTCTATTGGCTTCGACCATTGTTTCATAACGGCCAACTTCATAGACCACTACCTTGATCACGCTGGCAAGTACAACGAATGTGCCGAAACTCAACGCGCTGCTTATGAAGAAGCCAATATTGAGGACTGGGCTGTCAGGGAAGAACTCTTGAAGGATTGAGAAACCAGCAAGTCCGCTCAGCTTGTAAAGGGCGATGAAGACTAGCAACCTGACTGTGAGAGATAGTCTTGAGAGGCTCAACCTCCACCATGAGACAGTTGGAGTTCCTCCAGCACTGAATGACTTGTGGATGAACACTGAGAAGATAATCCCTCCAGTGTTCAGGATGAACATGAGCGCCATGAGAAGCAGGCCAAGGCCAAAAGCCACTCGGACCCAACCTGTAACTCCCATGACTCCATCGGCGACTGCTTCCAGTGCGTTCTGAAGAGCGATAAAGTCCCAGTCAATTAATGCCTGTTCTATCTGCTGCATGAGTTCATTATGAGTGAGGAGATATCCAAAGAAGAACACTCCATAAAGAGCGATTGCAACTACAGACCCAACATTGACTGACATGAACAAATTTTCAATGCGGCTGTCATGCGCGGTCCTGTGGGTCGTAACCATTCCCTATACCCCGTGGCGTGCGGCTGGTAAAAGAATACTAATAACAGCTATCTGAGTATATTTAAGGGTATGATGTAGGAACTTTGACTTGCATATAAACTGTTGGTGAAATCCTTCGCTTTCAGATGTCAAGAAGGAGAGTCAAGAGACCCCGAGGTTTGATCTTAGCGGTGATAATCCTGTTCTTTTCCAATTTGACCTGCTCCTCGATTGGCGTTTCATCTGCTCTCGCTGGTGTCACTTTCTTGATGTCAAAACCAAAGTCCAGCTTGCATTCCTGCTCCACATCAGAAGAGTTCCACAGTCTGACAGCAAGCTCTTCCCCCTCTTCACACTGCTTGAATGCTGACAACTCAATGCACTCTGGTTCTATGCTAAGGTAGCTGGCACTGCGAACTCCTCTTGCACCTTCTCTCCCGGGAGTGAGTATAGCGGTCATAGGAAGAAGGAACGCTTCTGAATTGGATAAGATGTCCTCGGGCCGATCACCTTCATGTGGAGTTATTGCATACTCGAATATCTGAAGACCAAGGCACTGTCCTCCTGGGGTCTCCAAGATTGGTCCTGCAGCATCCCTTCGTGTCATAAGATTTCCTTTTGACAGCCACCCAACGGACCTGAGAGTGGTAAGAGCGATCGTGCCTCCTTGCTCCTCTAGAATCTCAAATTCAGGCAAGCCTCTGGTCGTAATTACGATCCCTCGAGTATCAGAGCTCAAGGACACAAATCTTCGCATTGGATAGGTCGGTGCTACAGGCTGCTTCCAATCAGAGTCATCATCTAATGGTCGGACAGGCCTCTCCATAAGGTCAAAGGCGCTGTCAGCAAGCACTGTCTTCGCATTCGTACCGCTGGGGAAGAGAACCCTCAGTCTATGGTCTTCAGCCTGATTTACGAACTCAGTGACTACATGCAGAGTAGGACTGTTGGCATGCACTGTAATTTCCGTAGCAAAGTCACAGAGAACAGTTTCTTCAGCACGTCCTTCATTTCCCAGCACCGCATTTATCGGCAACTCAAGAGCTCCTGATATTAACAAGGAGCCCACCAATGGGCCAGTCTGAATAACCTCAATATCGAAATTCAAGCTGCAGGACCGAATGGATGTATCTGACTTTATGGGATTATAGTCGTATTCATCGCCAACATCTCCAGAGTCTTCCCATTCTAGGAGGCCCTCATACTCCTCTCCATTCCTCTTGTCAGTCAGCTTGATTGTGCCATTTGATGAAGCTTTCACCTTTATGAGATTGTTTTCCAAAGTGCTATCGGAGCTCTTCACCGCTCCCTCAACATTTGAGGCAGCCTCTTCAAGATCGTTCGTCAAATCCAGACGAAGCGTACCTAGGCCATCAACTACAGGAACCTGCATGGCAATTGTCAGGAACTCTTCTCTATCTGCAATGAGTCTGGCATCATCATCCTTTCGAGTTTCATGGCTGAGGAGCTGAACTGGAATTGCCTCTCCTTCTTCTGTCCTGAGTACAGGAATTCCTTTCATCTCATTCCCTGCATACGCTTTCCTAGCCCAGACCTCAACTATCTTGTTCGCAGAATTGACTCTGATTCGATAAGCTGTCGAAAGATGTGTTAGGAACTCAAGAAACTGAGGGAACATGAAGGCCAATGCACTGAAGTCAAACTCGAACTCAGTGATCACTTCTTCCCCAATCTTGATCTCTCTTGTTTGAGTTGGTGATGGATCGAAACCATAGAGCTTTACGAAGTTGATATGAGCCTCATTCTTTGCTGCTTCCAGTGCAGTTTCAGGCTCAAGATCATTGTCGATAAGCTGAATGTCAGCCAATCGAGTGTATCTAAAGTCTGATGCTGGCATCTCCATTATGACAATGTCATTTCGTGCTCTTGGAGAAGGATTGACCACCACTATTCCTGTAGACTCTGTTTCATGCGCTTTCACGATAGTATCGTATGCATCATCTACCAATGCCCCGGCAATCTCATCTGCCCATCTGAATCTCTGCACCATGTCATCATGGACCTCGTCGATGCTACAGCCACAGATATCGTCATGGGGATGATTTTTCAGAAGATATTTCCACGCCAGTATGATCTGATCTCTAGGATATGGTGAACCTAGTGCATAGGCAACTGAACACCAAGGTTCAACGGTTCTCTCAAGCAATCTCTGAATATACTCGTTCATCTGTTTGAGGTATATCCTGGTGGAATAGACTCCTGAGAGCAGGTTTTCATATTTAGATCTTCTAAACTCGCCGCGAAAACGTTTGAGGTCATCTTTCTTTTTCCTTATCCTATCAATAAACATGGGAAGCGAACCGAAGACAATCTTGTCATCGTACTTCTCGTTGTAGATTCGAATTACTTCGGGTACCTGCGGTTGTGGCAACACGTGATCTGAGCCATTCATCAAGAGAACGGTGCCTATTCGTGACCACGGTTTGAGCTTCTGGACGACATCATCAAGGGTGCCTAGTGCGTCGCCAATATCCTCTGGTAGTCTGGCTGCATTTCCATATGAATAGGGCAGCCAGTGTGTCAAGACTTCGCTGCCGTCTGAAGCCTCCCAGATGAACTCCGCACCGAGATTATCTATCTCATTGCCCGTTCCACGAGCGAAAATCGCAGAATCATAGTTGAACTGCGACAATATCATAGGAATCTGACTTACATGACCAAATGGGTCTGGTATATACCCAACATCTATGACTCCGCCGAACTCCTTGCCAATTCTGATTCCCATCAGAAGATTGCGGATTAGAGCTTCTCCAGAAACAAGAAACACGTCAGGCAGGACATACCACGGTCCAATATCGATGCGGCCATCTTTCACATGTCTTGTGAACCTCTCTCGCTGATGAGGCACCATCTCGAGATAGTCTTCTATCACAACCGTCTGACCATCAAATGTGAAGGTCTTAAACTCAAGGTCTCTATCCAAGATGTCCAAGAGGTCGTTAACAAGATTCACAAGTCTAAGTCTGAATTGTTGAAAGGTCCTATACCAAGCCCGATCCCAGTGTGTTTCGCTGATCAGAATCGCTTCAACGTTGTCCGGCTCCATGATTAATCACCGTCAGTCAAATGCTCCGATTCATTTTCATCCCCAATATGAATGACTCGAATGAGGTCTGCCTACTCCAATCTTTCAACCATCACGCCGCCGGGAATTTCCGACACGTAAACATCTGGAGTTTCATTAGTCTGAGATTCATATGCCTCGGAAATTTCCTCTTTGAAATCCTGTGCATATTTATTAGCTACAAGACTCAGAGTTGCCCCCCCAAGTCCCGCTCCAGTCATCCTACTTCCATACACGCCCTTATGGCTCCGAGCTATGTCAACCAAGAGGTCGAGTCTGGGATGTGAAACCTCATAGAGTTCCTTTGAGCTAGTGTGCGACTCATAGAGGAGGACTCCGAATCGGCGTAGGTCTGCCTTCTCGAGTGCGTCGATTCCCTCTCTGACGCGTACATTCTCAGACACAACATGACGAACGCGACGAGCTAGTTTATCCTCTAGAATATCATCTACCGCATCCAACTGGTCTGATCCAATATCGCTTAGACTCTGCAAATTCATCCCGCTCTCATTGAGCTGTTTCAACGCAGACAAGCATTCAGCTCGTCGCTCATTCAGCACATCTCCAGCTGGTCTTGACACCTTTGAGTCAGTGATGACCATCTTGAGATTCGAGCTCATGAGAATGCTCTTCGTCTGAAGATTCCCGCATTTGATTGCCAATACAGAATCTTGCTGTCCGAGTTGCGAAGTGAATTGGTCCATGACACCGCATGATATGCCGCAAAAGAGTCGTTCCGCCTCAAATGCTATCATGGCTGCAGCCTTTGGGTTTAACGTCAGTCCACTGGCAGCGGCAATCTCATTCACCAGAGCGACCTCCAGTGCCGCTGAGGAGCTGAGACCAGCGCCTATTGGGATGTTTCCATGAATTATGCCAGTCAGCCCTTTCACGGCATGCTTTCTCCTTTCAAAAGCCCAATAGACCCCTCTTGCGTAGCTGTCCCACAGAATCTCATTGTTCGACCGAAGGCCTCTTGGTGAAAAGGAGGTGCTTTCGTTAAAGTCCAAAGAATGAATTTCAACCTCATCGGAAGCAATCCCCGCCGCCCAAACAAATCGGTCAATTGTAGCAGCCATCACCAATCCACTATTGTAATCAGTATGATTCCCCAACACCTCGACTCTTCCAGGAGCCCTGGCGACCCAAACTTCATTGTCCATCTCCTTGAGTTCTTTCACACCCTCATGCATCTTGTCTGGAATATCCATCTAAAGCGCCTCTCTCAGTTCCTCTGCAATCTCTTCTGGAATCGAGTCATTTGTGTAGGTGCCTGCTCCTAGCTCAATGCCTGCCAAATACTTCAGTCTTGTTCGATCCCTCCAGGGTGGATAGAACTCCACATGGAAGTGCCAATGAGGGTGGTCTCCAACTGCAGGGCGAGGATGAAAGACCATCACATATGCCAATTCCTCAAAAATCCTGGAATATCGCCGCACAATATCCTGAATGGCTTGGCCAAACTCAAGAAGGTTGTTCTCCAGTTCCTCCAGACTTGACACATGTTTTCTTGGATAGAGATGAACCTCATATGGTAGTCTAGCTGAAAACGGAACCAACGAAACAAAGTTGTCTGTTTCATTGATTACTCTTGACTCAAAGGACTTCAATTCGTTCTCAAGCATTTTACACACGAGGCAGGTGTCTTCTTTGTCCCAGAACTTCTTGGACTGTTCTAGCTCTTTAATCAATCTTGGAGGCACGAAAGGTAGCGCATAGACCTGAGCATGAGGATGATTCAGACTCACCCCGATTGCCCTCCCCCTATTCTCAAACTGCACCACGTATTCAATCCCTTTTTTGTTGCTGAGTTCTTTGAAGGCCTCCAAGTACTCCCTAAAGACCAGCTCAAGCTTTGCATCATCCATCACTTCGATCTGCTCATCGTGGTTTCGGGAGAGGAGGATTATCCTGCAATACCCGTAGGCAGGTGCGTCCATCACGACATTCTCGTCTATGGGAATTGGTCCAGAGTCGGGGCTTAAAGAAGGATATAGATTATCAAGTGTAAGAACTTGCCAGTCACCTTGTGTTTCAGGGCCCCCTGGACAGAATGGGCATACTTGGTCTCTTTCTTGAAATGGTCTTGTCGCTCTCTTGGGCGTGACTATGACCCATTCTCCCAGAAATGGATTCCACCTGAGTCTTCCCATTATTTTATCAACATCCTTTGCAATACGTTCGAAGGTAAGCCATCAAATCAATGTAGTGGACGGGCGCTTCACACAGGCGCGCAGGGAGCGTGGCTGATAATGACCGTTTCTGAAGAACTCGAAGAAATCAAGAAACTCGAAGTGATTGCATTTCATTCATGGCCCGCCAGGGAGATTGTTCCGCTTGGGGACTGGATAATGCGGGCTGATGCTGGTGTGACTAGAAGGGCCAATAGCGTGTTTCCCTATGGGGATCCGGGTTTGCCCTTGAATCAGGCCATTGAGTATGTAGCGAACTTCTATAGAAGTCGAGATTTAATTCCAAGATTCCAGGTCACCAAAGCTAGCGTGCCCAGAGGATTGGATGATGCTCTTGCTAAGTATGGGTTCGCCTATGAGATGAAGACATACTTCCACACCAGCAAGATCGAGGACGTCCTAAAAGTGAGCGGTGGTTACAACGTGGAGATGTCATCGGAGCCAGATGATGAATGGTTCTCCTCGTATTCCCGAATTAGCGGCCATTCAGCAGAAGTCCTGAGAGTTCGGAAAGGAATCTTTGAACGAATGCCTGTAGAGAAGAGGTTTGCCTCGGTTCGAGAAAGAGGCGCAGTGATAGGTATCTCTATTGGTGTTATCCATCGAGGGTATCTTGGGATATTCGGTGTGCGTACAGATGAGGAGCACATGCGAAAGGGAGTGGCCAAATCAATCAATCGCGCATTGATATCATGGGCTCAGGATAAGGGGGCACAAGAGGCCTATCTCCAAGTTGAAGCAGATAACAAATCGGCCATTCAGCTCTATGAGAGTCTAGGCTTCAAAAAGAAGTTTGAGTATTGGTACCGCCAGCTAATAGAATAGAACAAACATACCTTGTAGGAGGGACCTCCAAAGAGGTCCCACCGAATCTTGTATCCTACCAGGTCTGCCGCTGGAGAATGGAGGAGCTAGAGCTTGCCAACCCATGATTCATAGTCAGCTTTGATTTGTGATGCTTCGTCAGAGTCACCAAAGTCGGCTGGGTCGATATGAAGGTCGTCTCCATCCTGTACTGCTTCGATTACCATAATTCCTGGGGCCTCTATTTTGACACCCATCTTTCCATCGCGCTCGAAGCGTTCTGTATAGACTAAGTCTGCGTTTCGAACTGCTGAGTATATCAGGTATGCAGTCTTTTGCTCAGCCGCACCTGAAGGAGGGGCGACGACTGGCGATGGCTCAGGTTCTTCTGTGACTGTTGTAGCTGTGATAGTGGGTGTTTCAGGAACAGGCGGGGGTGGCTCAGGTTCTGGCTGACGTTCTGGCTCAGGTTCTGGTTTAGCTGGTCTTGTTTCACCTGCTATCGGAGGGCCCGGTCCAGCATCAAATGCCAAGAATTTGTCTTCAAATTGCCATCTCCTAGTGATAGCTTCTCTGAATCGTTCAATGGCTCCGGCGACCTCAGGATCGCCAGCATCTTTCTCTAGCATCTCGACATAGTGCGTGGATGCCATTCCAATGTTGGTGATCCCTATCTTGTGTCCTGACTTCGCAACACTCTTCCCAATTCGAAGTGCGTGCATTCGTGTGGGCATGTTTACATTACGCCCTACAAATACCCAGCATGTATCATTAATCTCGTCAAGCACAATGACGGCAGAGTCGCTATTGACTAGTGATGCATCAAGCTTGACAGGCGTTACTTCACCAGAATCATCTTGAAGCATCAACATGAATGGTTTTCTTGAAAGGGGTTTCTTCGGAATCCCGGTAACCTCCTATAATGTTGGTCCCAAACAGCCCTTCCTACACTCGCTTTTAACAAATCCTCGGACAGACTCCTATCTCACTGTTCTGACTCCTTTTCCTGAATTTCCCTGACTTATCATGCCCTGTCGCACCAAGAACCTCTTAGTATCTCATCATATTTCCTATTAGGAATACATTCGAGACTAGTTTATATAGAGTTCCCATTATGGGAAACTTGCCCATTCTTCCCATAATGGGAGCGGAATGGTGGGGACCAAAAACGCGAACCAAATGGGTGCAAGACGTGACCAAACGTACACTTTCACCCGTTCCCTGCCCAGTGTGTGGAGCAGTCGTGGACGGCGTCACGGTAGATGTGGAATCGATTAAGAACGCAGACCGAGTTCCTGTAATCGTTCCCGCAAAATGTGGCAAGGGCCATGCAGTTGTATTGTTTGTGGACAGAAACATTACCGTAAGAGATGTTGAGGCCGCTGCTGAGGCAATACAAGACGAAAAAGATGCTGTAGATAAAGCACAGGGCTGGATGGATAACTTCTAGGTGAGAGCAGTAATGTTACAGGGAGTTTACATAGTGAATCACGCCGGGGAAACCCAGGCTGCAATAAACATCGGAGAATTCACGGTAGATGAAGTCCTCTTCGGAGGATTTCTCTCTGCAATTCAGATGTACACTCAACAGATGTCAGGAACTGACCTTGAGGAGCTCTCTCTGGACAAGTTTCGGATGCTTATGTCACGAACAGAGAATTCCTTCGTGGTTAGCGTTCATGACCGGGATGACAAAGATGCAGCTGATCTGAATCGAAAGGTCAAAGCCATTCTCGATAACGGCATGGACGGCATAATCACAGAGGACACCATAGAGTTGATTCGTGAAGTCGCCCACAAGGCCGCAGGTGCTGGTGAGCGCGCAGGAGATTGGGCTTCGAAGATGCTATAGGGGTGAAAGAAATGCAAATACTCGTACAAGATGCATCAGAACTTCTGATGGCAGTTACATTGATTCTTGCAGCCATCATTTTAACTCGATATACAAGGCTGCGGACCGCGGACCTTTCTCCTGAAGAGAGAGGTGCAGGTCAGCCTTTGTATCTGTCAGCAATAGGAATCTTAACACTGGCAGTGGCTTCGTTCTTGAACTATCAGCTTCCACTTGATGCTGCTGCTTCAGTGTTGACTGCAACATATTACGCCACAACAATGCTAGCAGCTGCATTATTCGCAATTGCGGCCCTCATGATATTGGAGTGGAGGCGAGCTATATTCATTCCAATCGTGATGCTAGCCCTTGGAACAGTCTACACGTACGCCATCGTATTCATGGAGCTGACAGTAAGCTTCGGTATGGTGGTAGGCCCAATATCCCTTATTCTCAACCTAGTGCCAATCGTGCTCTTTGCCTATTTGGCACGAAAAACCGGGAGAATCACAGCCATTGCTCTACTATTCCTTATCGTTTCTTATATCATATATCCAATGGCAAGTACGTCGACTGATCCTTCAATGATCGCGGCCCTTCTAGGAATTCGGCTATTGGGTCCAGCTCTGACCATCTGGGCATTTCTCAAGCCTGAACTCGGCGTTTCAATTGAGCTCTTTGGCTATGCTTTGTCCATCAATGTCGTCGCGTTCTTCCTCTCCTACGTTGTAGCGATTGGGACCGGAGATGCAATGCTCTCTGTTTCAGTGAGTCTTCTGGCGTTGTTGGCGGTTGTAGGATTCGCGACAAGCACATTCACATTTACGAGATTCCGTGAGAGACGAAATCCTGCGACTGGTCTGTTGGCTGTCTACTTCATTGTAGGGTCTGTGAGCTACATCATCGTGGCACTGACTTATCTCGGCGCACTGACTGGCACGATGAATGACTACACAAGCTCTATCCTTGGCCTCATGGCTATGATGTTCGTCAATCTCAGCGCTTTTGTTGCCCTTGATTGGCGAAGAATACTATTGCTTCCAATTCTAATCGCAGCGCCAGCTATGGTCTTTATGCTGATGAGCTATCCTACCCCAGTAGACAACATTGTTGGCTATGGAGCCTTCTATGGAATGACAAACATGATCCAGAACATGGTCCCGCTCGGACTGTATTTCTTGCTCTGGTACAGGATGAGAAAAGTAGATGCTATGGGAAGAAGCAGACCCTTGTTTCTTGGTCTTGGACTTATCCTGTTGGCCGTTGGTAGCGTAATTGGAATGTTCACTCAAGGCGAGTTCACATCTGTTGGCCTCGTTCCAAGCTCAACGCTGCTCCTCGCGTACATTATGTTCTGGCTAGGTGTCACCGGCCGAGCTGACCAGCTCCTAGGCACAGTTCGTCCGGAGGTACTATAGAATGGCACTTCGGAGCCCAATCTACAAGATGGTTCTAGTTGGCGAAGGAGGTGTTGGCAAGACCAGCATCACCGTTCGTTACACTGAGAACCGATTCGATGAAGAGATGAAGATGACAATAGGCGTCAATTTCGCTTCTAAGGAGGTCTTTCTGGAGGAAGATAGTGTCCGGCTGATGCTCTGGGATCTTGGGGGTCAACCCAGATTCAGGGATGTAGTTTCTGGATACTTCAAAGGGGCAAGAGTAGCTCTTGCCGTCTACGATGCAAACAGGTACTTCTCTCTTGAACGTCTCATTGATTGGATTAGTCGCGTGAAAGAGAACGCTCCTGACTGCCAGCTCATCTTTGTTGGAAACAAAATCGATGAGAGGCAAAATGGGCAAGGCGTGCCTTTGGAAGAGGGGCGAGAGTTCGCCGCGAGATACGGAGCCGCCTGTGTAGAAGTATCTGCAAAAACTGGAGAGGGTATCTCAGAGTTGTTTGAGGTCGTCGCTCGCTCTCTGGCGAGTGAAAATTGATTTGCGGGCTCTGGGGCCCTCACCCTTCACCCCTCCTTTCCTTCTTTTTTCATTTTCACTCTACAGCTAACAGTCCATTAGATGTGGATACCACTCCAGAATCATACAGAAACTGCAGAAATAATATGGTAGGACTGAAGCCTGACGCCCTGGTCGGGTTCAGCCCCGATTGGGGGCTTTGAAGGATGTGTTCTACTAGGACATCGCGAATCTAGGACATTTTTCCTTGCTGATTCCCGGTGTTTCACAGGGCTTTTGCATCCCCGTATAGAACTTGAAGCCATCTACCCCGCATTTGCCTTCAGCTGCATCGTATTCCGGACAGGTCATTAGTCTATTCACCAACACGGTCTTCGTCAAATCTCGGTCCCCTAGTGAGATCCGAGTGACTTCGAAGTGTAATCCCTCTGAGGGCACATATTAAGCTATTCTGCCTCTCCCTAATCCTAGTGATTCTATACGCATTCGAGGGTTAACACTCGTTAGCCTATAGCAATCCCCGGTCAGTGAGTACATCTCGCATCAGCATAGGCTCATCCGTGAAAATTCCATCGACACCCAGATCAATTAGCCACTCCATCTCTTCTCTGTCATTGATGGTCCAGACCTGTACAGCTATATCCCGCTTATGTGCTTCTTCCACGAATCTGCTATTCACAACCCTAAGTGGTCCATACTTGACTGGGACATGAAAGGCGCGATATTGAATTCTTTTCACAAGTTTACCAACAGCCCTGAGTCGCACTCCCAATACGAAGTTTCTCACCTCTCCAGGATGAGCTGACGTTAAAGCATTTGGAACTAAATCGCGAAATCTCTTCATCTGTGGAGGTTTGAAAGATGCCACAATCACCGAATCCAGTCGGTTGCTATCCGCAATTGCTTTAGCTAATAGGGCTGGTGCTCTAGGGGCTGAGTCTTTGATGTCAACTGTAAACTTGGTATCGGGATAGGCCTCAAAGGCCTCCTCAATGGTGACTACATGATGGCCCTTTCCACGGAATGGGTAGGAGGTTCCGTCAACGGTGTAGTTGTATCCAATGTCTAGCTCTCTCAATTCCTCTAAGCTGTAGTCCTGTACTCTTCCAGCTCTACCTGTTGTCCTCAGCAGATTAGCATCATGGAATAGAATAAGGTGTTCATCCTTTGTCATTCTCACATCGGTTTCGAGGAAATCAACACCCACCTTTATCGCTGATTCCATAGACGATCGGGAGTTCTCTGGTGCTGCACTGGGGTCGCCCCTGTGTGCCATGATGAGGGGACGCCCTATATCGAAGATTCTCACACTTCCCATACTTGAACCAGCCATCTGTTCTCAGCCAAAGGAATACTGACTATATTCTCCATGGAACTCAGTGGGCATCTCACGCAGAATCGCCACAAGACGATCAGTTGCCTTTGCAGTCTTTAGTAGTCTAGGCATATTGCCCTTGATCTTGAGCTTTCGAGTGATGAACGCCCTATTTGCACTGATTTTCCCAAGCAGGATATCCACCCAAACACGATAGGGTGCACTCAGAATAAAGGAAGTTTCACGCTCACCGGTCCAAATGTCTGTCATCTTGCCTTCCTTTATTTCGAATCCCACAACCATGGTGTCCTCTATACCCTTATCTGGTTCTGCCTGCAGAACAAGAGTATAGGAGTCAATCACACTAGATGCTAGATTCATGTACTCCTCATCTTTATTGAGATTCTCCTTGAACAACTTCAGGTAATTGTCATTTCCAAGCTCCATTCTGTCTGCCATTTCATTTCCTCCTTTCATATCTCTACAAGCACTTTCACTTCATTGCTTTCAGGATGGGTCAGTGCCTCAAACCCCTCCTCAACAACACGCTCCAATGGCACAATCTTTGTGACAAAGGGTGTTGGATCAATTTTCCTATTCTCAAGTAGTTCTATTGCCTCAGGGAACTCTGCATAGCCCAGGTAACTGAACTGAACATTCAATTCGTTGAGGACTCCAGTCATGAAGTCAACCTCCACCGGCTCTTCACTTATTCCAAGGACCAGAATAGTACCACCTCTTTTGACAAGCTGAAAAGATTCAGCGGTGGGTCCAGGAGCCCCCGTACATTCTACTACTAAATCTACACCTGAGCCCTCAGTGAAGCTCTCGATTCTCAGAGCAACTGATTCCTTCTCGGCATTGATAGCTGCCTTTATGCCGCATCTTTCTGCCATCTCAAGTCTGGCAGGCTTCACTTCTGATGCGTAGATGGCTGATGCACCCTTCAGCTGGGCAAGCTGGATACTAAGCAACCCGATTGGACCCGTGCCTAGGATAAGAACGGTCTCACCAGTTTCGAAACTGGTTCTCTTGAATCCTCTAATGGCAATTGAGAGTGGCTCTACAAAGACACCAGTCTTGTAGTCCATTGAGTCAGGGAGTCGGTGCAGCACAACTTCAGGCAACCCTACTAGCTCAGCTAGTCCCCCGTCCATGGATATGCCGACCATCTGCATATCTTCACACAGTGAATGCCTGCTCTTGGAACAGAATGAGCATTTACCACAAGGAATCAATGAATTCGGAACTACTCTATCTCCCTTTTTCCATTTGCTTACATTCTCTCCCACATCAACGACTTCACCCGAGAACTCGTGACCCATGATTAGTCCGCCCTCGTACATACCATATTCCCATGCACTCAGGTCTGTTCCGCAGATGCCAACATATTTGGGTCTGACAAGGACATCACTAGGCCCAATTTCTGGCTCTGGAACCTCTTTCACTTGAATATCGTCTGCACCCTCATACACAGCAGCTTTCAATTACTCATCACCTGGTAACTGACAACCTTCAAGCCATACAGAGGCAACAGAATCAAAGTCAGGTGGCACTAGATTGACGTCTGGATCGATTACCACGTCAATAACTGATGGTAGACCTGATTCTTTTGCCTTCTCAAGTGCAGGTGCTATGTCTTTAGGTTTCTCAACCCTTACGCCAAAGCAACCCATAGCTTCTGCAATCT
Source organism: Candidatus Hermodarchaeota archaeon (assembly GCA_048885865.1). GTDB lineage: Archaea > Asgardarchaeota > Thorarchaeia > Thorarchaeales > Thorarchaeaceae > SMTZ1-83. The sequence goes on along the minus strand of JBHLLF010000006.1, from coordinate 94,647 downwards.
TGTCATATCTCACATCTACAAAGTCCACACCAACATACCTCTCTTCATAGAGACCCTTCTGACCTGCTTTGATCATGCCATATGCCCTATCATTAGCAACAACGATGGTGAATGGCACCTTCAGTCGTCTTGCAGTTTCAAGCTCCTGAGCATTGAACATGAACGCCCCGTCTCCCGAGATGACATACACCTCCTTTTCTGGATGTGCGAGTTTCGAGGCAATGGCATATCCTGTGCCAACACCAAGATGACCGGAGTCTGATGGCCAGAGGAATGTTCTAGGCTCGTAGATTCTGTTGAGGTAGATTGCCCAAACAGCTATGTTTCCGCCATCAACAACTGAGATTGCATCACGTGGGAAGAAGTCACGCACCTCTTGCACAAGTCTAAGTGGATGGATAGGTGTGTTGTCAGATTTTCCCTGTTCCACAAAGTCTTCAAGCCAGTTGTCTTGTGCTTCCCTGCAATCAGCCATCTCTGGTCTTGGTTTCGCCTTTGGCTTCTTTTTGATTATCTTCAGAAGCTCAGCGAGTGTGCTTTTTGCATCTCCGACAATGCCTAAATCAACCACTCGGTTCAAAGCAATCATTTCCGGAGCAATATCGATTTGAATCAGCTTCTGGTCGGCACAATCACCCCAACCAGGCGCCCGACCCCAGAAATCAAGGTCTCCAAGCTTTCCTCCCACAAGTAGCACCATGTCTGACTGACATTGAGCGCCTATTGCACCGAAGCTAGCAGGGACAAGTGACAATGGATGGTCTTCAGGGATTGAGCCTCTAGCACCGACGGATGTTGTAACTGGAGCCTGGAGATGTTCTGCAATTGCAATTAGCTCCTCAGAGGCTTCTGACGCCAGGATCCCGCCTCCTGCGTGAATTATCGGAAACTGAGCATTGAGAAGCATGTCCGCTGCCTTTGTGATAAGATCGGGAGCACCCACGGGGCGATGTGTCACTCTGTATTGATTCTTGGGAACTATCCCATCTTCTAGCGTAGCCTCATCGCACTTGAGATAGAGGACATCAGATGGAACATCTAGAAACACAGGTCCGGGTCTACCTGCGAGTGCTTCTCTGAAGGCCCAGTGCACCAGATGCGGAATTCTTTGCCAATGAGATATGGTTGCACCCCATTTTGTGATTGGCTTGAAGAGATTCAGCTGGTCTAGCCCTTGAGTGCTACCATGGTCAGGATGAATTCTCCAAGACTGGTTCTGGGCGCATAGCACAATCATTGGAATACTATCTGCAAAGGCGGGATACACCCCTGGCACAAGATCAGCTGCTCCCGGTCCAACCGTCCCCAAACAAACGCCTGGCTCACCAGTTGTTCTAGCCCATGCATCTGCAGCATGAGCAGCAGCTTGTTCATGTCGAAATGTTACGAATTCAATCGCATCTGAGGCATGAAACGAGTCAAGCAATGGATACAGCTGGTCTCCGGGAACACCGAAGACATACTTCACTCCTTCCTCGATGAGACACCTGGCGAGGACCTCGCCACCTGTCAACATAGTCATTTTCTCTCTCCTCTCCAGATGGAGACCTCTTCTATCTAGCATGAGCGGCTGGATTTATCCATTCCGAGTGGGATTATTCAAGATATATCGATTGCGAGTTGGCAAATCTCATATATTGGGAAAGCGATATGATACCAGACCGCAGTTGAACAACTATGTACCGGAAAGTGCCTAGAATGTCAAAGGACCCTTACGAGCGACTTGCAGAAACACTAGATAAGATTCCCAATAGCTTCACTCCTACTGAAGACGGCAGCCATCTGAGATTGCTAGAATGGATTTTCACTCCCGAAGAAGCAATTTTAGCCAGCAATATGAAACTGCGTGGTGAAACAGTTGATGAGATGGCTGACAGACTCGGGATTTATGCAGAAGGTCTAGAGGAACGACTTGAAGAGATGGCTGATAAAGGTCAGATACGAGCCTGGAATTCTAGCACAGGCCGAAGGTATGCCCTTTTGCCTGTCGTTGTAGGTATTCATGACGAACAGGTCGACCGCATGGATGGTGAATATGCCCAGCTTATAGAGGACTACTTGGATAGTAGCAGGTTTGAGGGACTATGGGGCAATACACCTGCATTGTTTAAGGTGATTCCTATTCATCGGACAATTAGTACTGATTTGGAAATCCATCCATACGAAATGGCTGAACAGATCATTGAGAATTCAAAGTCGTGGGGGGTTCGCGACTGCATCTGCAAGAAGCAGCAGAATCTCCTAGGAAATCCCTGCAAGCATGGCATGACGAAATGTATCCAACTTCATCCCCGAAAAGAATACGCATTTGATGAAACTACTATGACTGAGGCTATTACAAAGGAAGAGGCTCTCAAAATACTACGTGAAGCCGAGGAGTCAGGGCTAGTCCATTGTTCTATGAATACACAGACAGATCATTTCTACATCTGCAACTGCTGCACATGCTGCTGCTTGCCATTGAGGGGACTGACTAAGTGGGAACAGCCCCATGCATTCGTTCGGTCTAACTTTCAAGCAGCTGTCAAAGCCGAGCTTTGTCCGGGGTGTGGCTCATGCATAAACCGATGTTCCTTTGATGCATTGAGCATTCCTGAAGATGTCGTTCAAGTCAATGCAGAACGATGCATAGGATGTGGTGTCTGTACTATCAGCTGCCCAGAGAACGCGCTGCAATTAGTGCCTCGCGATTCTGAGGAGAAGGACACTCCTCCGGAGTCTCTGATGGACTGGGGGATTCTCAAAGCCTTCTCACGCGGAATAGACCCGTCTGATTTGGGGTAGAATCAATGCGGTCCTACTCAAGACCACATCGTTTCTTCAGAAGCTCCCAATCATGATTGACTTGGTCCTGAATCTGCTTCTTGAAGCCGTCCCACTTCGAGTCTTTCAAGTGTCTGAACTGGCCTTGCGTTTCCCAGTACTCTTCAAGCGGCTTTAGCTCCTTCAGGTTTTTACTGGGGGACGACATCACCCACTCTTCACCATCGATCACTTCATAGAGTGGATGAATACCGGTTTCAACAGCCATCTTTGCTAACTCGATGCTTCTTCCACTTGGAGACCTCCAACCTCGAGGACATGGGGAGAATGCATGAATGAATGCAGGACCATCGACCTCAATTGCCTTCCTGAACTTCGTAACAAAGTCACGATAGTGATAGGGGTCGACTGTTGCCACATAGGGAATCTTATGGGCGGCCACTATATCAGCGATTGGTTTCTTCCGCTCTCGCTTACCAGGTTCGACCTTACCAGCCCATGATGTGGTGGTTTCCTGGCCAGGCAGAGTGGCACCGGAACGCTGGATACCTGTGTTCTGATAGGCACCGTTGTCGTAGACCATATAGACTATGTCATGTCCACGCTCAAGCATTCCGCTGAGGCTGCCAAACCCAATATCGAAGGTTCCTCCATCTCCGCCTATAGCAATGACATCGACATGCTCGTACTCAGAGCGACCTTTTTCGCGCATCACATCCATAGCTTCGACGACGCCCGACGCGACTGCTGGGGCGTTCTCAAAGGCCACATGAATCCATGGAATCTCCCATGCAGTATATGGATAGATTGTCGTGGCGACCTCAAGACATCCAGTAGCCTCACACACAATGGTTGGTCCCCTGAATGCCATACCCATGAGCTTCACCACCGTCGGCGCAGCACACCCGGCACACATCCTATGACCAGAGGACAGAATTGGGCTCTTCTTTAGCATGTCTTTGATACTAACTGCTGCTGGTTCTGCCATTACTTACGCACCCCCAACGTTTCGTACAATGGAGCCTTTCCTTTCTCGATGTACTTCTTTGTCATCTCTATGCCCTCCACGAATGTTTCAGGAGGAACATCTCTTCCTCCCAGACCGACGACAAAGTCAGTGACGAGTGGTCTCTTCTCATGGTCGTAGAGCGCACTCCTGACCTCCATCGCTAGGGGATGTGTGACTGCACCAAATGACATTGCTTTCTCGAATACCATGACCGCTTCTGCGCCGCTCACTGCCTTTGCGATCTCCATCGCAGGGAAGGGGCGGAACATCTTAAGTCGAACTACCCCGATCTTTTCGTCCTGATCCCGTAGGACGTCTGCCACAGCCTTGGCAGTCCCTCCCATGGAGCTCATTGCGAGAATGATGATATCCGCATCCTTGGTCTTGTAGGTTTCGAACATTCCGTAGGAGCGGCCTGTCAGTTTCTTGAATTCCGCCTCTACCTTCTTGTAGTTCTTAATGACTCTCCCCATAGCTCTATCCTGCTGTTCCTTGAACTCGAAGTAGTAGTCAGTGAGGGCTAGTGGCCCCATTGTGATGGGATTCTTTGGATCCAGAGGCTGCACGGGCACTCTCACACCGAGAAACTCCTTGATCTCATCATCTGGAAGCATCTCTACTCTCTCAACATTGTGACTAACGATGAATCCATCAATTCCCACCATCACAGGAAGGAGAACATCATGGTCCTCAGCCAGTTTGAACGCCATGATAGTGGTGTCATAGGCCTCCTGAGAGCTCTGACAGTAGAGCTGGATGAATCCGCTGTCACGCATCCCCATGCCATCTGAGTGGTCATTGTGAATGTTGATAGGTGCTGAGAGCGCACGGTTTGCCACGGTGAACACAATTGGCATTCGCATTGATGCGGCACAGTACAGAATCTCCCACATCAAAGCTAGCCCTGCAGATGCGGAAGCTGTTGCTACTCTGGCTCCCACTGCAGATGCTCCCACACAGGCTGACATTGCGCTATGCTCTGACTCAACAGGAATCACTCTTGTATGGACCTCTCCATCTGCAGCAAACTTCTGAAAGTCCTCAACAATGATTGTCTGCGGGGTGATTGGATAGGCCGCGAGAACATCGACATCGCATTGCTTTAGAGCATGTGCGATGGCGGCGTCACCAGTCAGACCCTCAACTGTGATTTTATCTTGTGATACTGTCACTCTACTCACCTTCCATGTGGATGCTGTCAGTCGGGCATTCATTGGCACAGATGCCGCATCCCTTGCAGTAGTCATAATTGTACTCGTAGGAACGAGTGCCATCTACATTCTCAATCAGTCTGACTGCCATATCAGGGCAGAATATCCAACAGCGACCACAAGTTCCATTCTTCATCCAGAGACAATTCGTAGAATCATGTATGGGACGCTCAGCTCTCCATCCACCTGTCAGATATTTCTTTGAGTTTCCTGGCTCAATGATGTTTCCAGCCATTGGTATCTCGTCGAACTTTTCACTCATCCTATCTTTGCCTCCTCCATTGCTCTCTCCATCGCAGCCTTGTTCAGATCCCCTATCTTCCCTGGGTATCTCTCTAGAACCTCGCCGATGACCGTTTCAATCTTGACGACTCCTGAGGCTTTCACAGCCGCAGCCATCGTCGGCATGTTGTAGAATGGTCTGCCGAGAATCTCCATTGCAATGGATGTCGCATCAACCGTGACCACCTTGCCGCCCTTGAAGCCATACTTGTCACGCACCTCATCAGGGCTCAAAGTTGTGTTAAGAACAAGAGTTCCATCCTCCTTCAGTCCCTCTGATGGGTTCACGACATCTAGCAGCGTCGGGTCAATACACACAACTATGTCTGGAGCATAGACCTGCGCGTAGACCTGGATGGGCTTCTTGCTGATTCTCAGAAACGCCCGCACTGGGGCTCCGGTCCGCTCTGGCCCAAACTCGGGGAACGCCTGTATATAGTTGCCTTCCGCGAGAGCTGCTTTTCCAAGCATCTGGTTTGAGGTGACTACACCCTGTCCACCTCTGCCGTGCCAGCGGAACTCGGTGATTCCTTTTGCAAAGTCAAGCGCCATTGTTCATCTTCACCTACGTGGGGAAGGTACGAGGGAGCCTCACTTCGCCCTGCTTAAGTATTTGATGGCCTGACCCCTGAATCTGCCCTCCACTAATTGCGTGACCCTTTGCTGATGGGCCAAGATGGAGCAGCATGTCGACTTAATTCAGGATTAACCTGTTTGGAGTGCTCGTCTCTGGAAGAAATTGCCTAGGAGTATAATCCACCACCCGATTGCGTGTGTACTCACTATCGCTAGACCAATGCTACTGAAGAACGAGTCCCAACCTGGCATACTCAGCAGCTGACTAATGCCTAGTAGGAACTCTCCGAAGAACCAGATCAAGACACCGATCAAGGTTAGCCATATCCACATCACTCTGGCAGTACCCTTGACCCTGTCTTGGCCAACATATCGAAAAGTGGTGTAGAGTGGAATCAAGGCCATGTAAATAGTGACGAGGACTACTTCTGTGGCTAGCCAAGCACCTTGATATAATCCAGGGGCAATTGCAAAGGTGCCGATCATGAACACCTCATAGATAATTGGCAAGATTAGGAGTACGATGACTAGCCATTTGCGGTCATTGATTAAGTCTGGCAAAGCCCAGATGAAGCAGTACACCGCTAGTAGGAAAAGCCAGATGCCCCTCACCCCGAAGTCGATATATCGAGCAAGAGCCCAATCCATTAGCGGCATATTCATTCGTTCCATTGTTACTACAAGCCATCCTATTGCCACGAAAAGGTATCCCAGAAAGGCTAGAAGTGAGAGAGTTCTGGTTCGACCTGAACCCCCAATGAAACCCCACAGCATAAGGAGAACCAGCAGGAAGATTGGAATCATCCCTATAATTCCCATGCTGTTTACTAGTAGTTCAAATTGCACATTAACAACCTCCACACTTAACCGTCCGGGATTGTTGAACTACTATTTAAGTAGTTTCAAAATTAAACCAGGCTTTTCTTATCGGCTCCCATAAATTAGTCTCAGATGCTTTCACTGTATTCTCTTGTCTTTTCATACTCCCTTTTTGCAATGTAATAACAGATATCTGCTACAACGGCCATTGGAATGATGAAACCAAGAAATATGGCGGGATGCAATGGAGGGGCTGGATAAGTCATTTGATTTGTATATTACTCGATGTGAACTTTAGTCTACTTATTCAATTAGGCCAACTGTTTCTATCAGCTTGCCAGCTAAATCCCTGCAACAGGATGTATATTCATCTCCTCTTCCGCATGAGGATGACCATCGACATGACAACAAAGACAGCTATGATCGATGCGTATCCTACCAGGTCAGTACCGATGTCACCTAAGACGTAGAGAATTACATAAACAATTGCGGAGTCACTGATTGAATTGCCACAGCCATCAATGAAACTGATTGTAATATTGTGTACGCCTTCATCAAGCCCTCCCACATCTACTCTGATACTCTGACGATGCCATATGCCTGACTGAAAGATTCTATTTTCCCTGGCAACTTCGTATCTGTATGGGAACATGTCGTGAGCTGTCCAGTTGATGAGGTGACGCTTACTGTCGCCAACCTCGTAGACTAAGTCTTCTGCTCTGTTCATGAAAAAGGGTGCCTGTGTGTCATTGAAGTAGGTGGGATAGCGATCGAAAGATTCCCCCGTGCCCTCAATGGCATAAATGCCGCTGCCATCATATTCCGACCAGAAATTACCTTGGCTAATGTTGTCATCCCAGATGTTGTTTTGACCATGATCCAATGCATTGAATGCACGATTAGGCTGCCCATCTGGACCGTTCCAGCCTACATGATTATGGAAGATACGATTACTCCCTGTGAAATAATCCATCGCTATGCCCCATTCCTCGGCACGATAGACTTTGTTGGCTGTCACGGTGTTATTCATCGAGTCGTAGACTCTGATTCCTGTTTTCGTTCCGTAAATCTTGTTTGATTCAATGAAGCATAATTCTGAGTTGGAGATTGATATGCCCATATCTGTGGAACAGATTGTGGAGCTGGTCACTTCAATACCACTTGAAGATGAAATCGATATGCCATATCCCCCTCCTGTGATAGTGCAGTTGTCAATCCTCCCATTTCGGGAAGTAATGACTTGAATGTTATATGCAAAATCATCACTGGTGGAGAGATACGAGTTGCGAATCACAAAGTGTGCAGTCACATTGTAAATCAAGATGCATGTTTCTGAACCAAGAGAGATATTCAGGTTCTCAATGATGTAGGGATCTGAAGCAGACCCGTTTCCTTCCCAGCCTTGCTGAAGAAAATCCCTGTCATTTCGGATGACTATTTGCGGATGTTCAATATTGGATGATGTGATAGAACGTTCGATTATTCCTCCCTTTGCCGTGCTGATATTCGATTTGTTTGCAGTGATGCCCGCAGTTGGAAAGACAGCTAAGAGCATCAGCATGCATAAAGCTATAATCGGCCTAGGGCTCAATAGGTCATCCGGCCTCCCTTGGTAGTCAGAGCGTTGCGTCCAGCTTACTTATGCTTTAAGAACCAAGCATGAATTGAGTTTCATGTTCGTTTCTTCAGTAGGCACAGAATAACTAAGAAGAGAACTACACTCAATGCCGATGCGTAGGCAACTAACTCAGTAGCAATATCCAAAAAGATGACATAAAGGACTGATATTTCCACAATATCATCTGAAGTGTTTCCCGATCCGTCCGCGACAGATAACGTTAGAGTGTAATCCCCAGGTTCCAAGTTACGCAGATTGACCGTGTATTCATTTTCAAACCATGCGCCTGTACTGAGAGTCACTGCGTTCATACGGATAGTGTATTCCAGCGGAAATGCGTCTCTTGGATACCAAGTGACATTTACGTCGTTGCCTTCTCCCATCACAATATCATCTGGTGAATTGATAATGGGCGCTTCTCGATCAAGCACTAGTGTTGGAAGCGCGTCTTGGGAGTTGGCCACTCCACTAACGCCGTAAGGACCGGGGGATGCATAATCGGACCATGCGTTGGCAAGCCACGTATTGTTATTGCCATTGTCTTCAGCATTGATAGAGGAAAACGTGCGAATATCATTCCAACCAAAGATGTTTGACAAGATTGAGTTGTTGGAAGAGGTATGATCTACCATGAATCCAGCATGAGTGTTCCCATAGATTCTGTTAGTAGAGAAAAGACATTGTGATGTATTGCTCAAGGCAACTCCTATTGTATGTCGATATACAGAATTGCCTTCAGCCGTGATATTGAGTGAATTGCTGAAACTCAGCCCACTGGCACCATCGCATATAGTATTGTCAAGAATCTGAAGATTTCTTGTCTGCGATCCATGAATTCCTTCGAATCCCCCAATTATGCTGTTTTCTTCAATAGTGGCATTCTGCACATTTGTGAGCCGGATTGTCGGGAACGATGTGCGTTGATTATGAATTCTGCAGTTTCTAATGACAAAGCTGACATCAACATCTTGAATCCAAATGCATGTTTCTCCTACGGTTGAAATGTTGAGCCTTTCAATGATGTATGGATTCGACTCTGTCCCATTACCGGGAAATCCATAGCTCGCAAATTCCTCGGCATTCTGGATAAATATCGGTTCCCAAACCTCGAACTGCGCAGGCTTGAGGTTAGTCACTGCCTCGGAAATCAGTAATTTCCCTTCGAGGTGAAATGCCTGTGTGGACGATGCCAGAACCGGGGTGAGCAAAAGCAACACAAGTGTAAGAAGGCCCCAATGTTTCTTCCTTCCAACACCTATCACGAAACCACCACCTTTCAGTACTTGCATAATGCAGAAAACCGTTTCCTTGTGTTTTGTTTGCACTCATCCTCTCATACTGGCGGCATTATGATGATCTGCACGCTTGTTAGTGGTCTATCTGTTTCAGGGTCTGAGGCTTCAAAGGTATCGAAGGTCATCTCGTAAACGAATCTATTCTCTCTCTTCTTCAGTTCATGAGCAATCCTAACGGAGAGTCCAACTCCCTTGAAGCCGTATCCCCGGATTGCCACCATTCTCTTGTCACTTTTTACTAAGTCTCGAATGGTGTTGGATATCTTTGGAATATCTACTCTTCCAGCGTTGGGCGAGATCTCCAGAAGGATATAATCCGTTGTTGGAAAGACCTCAACATCCTCCTTGACGGTGATGGCAACTATCTCATCTCTTAGTCTGAGTTGTTCAGGAATCCGATCTCGGAGCGACATAGCTGATTTATCTCCAGACTCTTTAATCAACATTCTGAGGATAGAGGGCATAACTCAACCCTCATATGTAAACTATAGACAATTTACCGCATGACCTCTCAAAAGAGGAGACAACTCAAGATGGACAGAAATAAAGCTATAGCAGCAACAGTAGTTGTCATTGTGATTTCTTCAGCGGCATTGATCGCTTTATGGTATCCAACCACATTGCCAGATGTGAGAATTGGGTACCTCGAGAAGGACCTTCATCAATTGGCATTTCGTGTGGCACTTGTCAATGGATGGTATGAAGAAGCCGGCCTCAAAGTCGAGCTGAAGGCGTACGGGAATGGGGCTTTAGAAATGGATGCGTTTCTCGGGAACGAGATTGACATGGGCTATTTAGGAGCTGCTCCAGCTTTGACAAAGAGGATAAACCAAGAGATTATGATAACCATTCTAGCATCAGCAAACCTTGAGGGTTCAGCAATAATGGTTCGAAAGGCTGACTACGACTCTGGTGCTATTACCCAGGTGGCCAATCTTACTGGCAAGTCTGTTTACATACCAGGCCCCTCAACTGTTCAAGCATTTCTCCTCCGATTGGCATTAAACCAGTCCGGACTCAGCTCATCCGATATTACGACACTATCAACTTCACCTGCACTAATGGCAGACTCCCTGTCCGAAAATGAGCCTGCGTTTATTGCTTGGGAGCCATTCAATGCTAGGGCGGAATACGATAATTTGGCAGTTCCACTTATCCTGTCTGGAGATATCTGGCCTCGTCATCCATGCTGTGTGTTGGCATCATCCAATACATTTCTCAATGTCAAGCCAGACATTGTTCAGACTATCGTTGACATTCATGTTCGTGCTGAGGAGTGGATTGTGAACAATCCGACTCAAGCCATTTCGATAGCAGCCACTTGGTTAGAGATGGAAGATGCTGTAACTGCAGTTGAAACGGCATTTAGTAGGATAATCTATGACTACAATGTTAATCGAACAGGAATCCAGATTTATCTGGATTATCTGATAGATCAAGAACAGCTGCTTCCTGATAGAATTCCGACTGACATAGGTGGCTTCTTGGACAGCTTCATTGACACTTCGTTCCTAGACAACGCCTTGAGTTAGAAAGCGGTAGAATCAAAAGAAAGCCAGGTGGCTGACTCTTCTCAGACAATGACATCAGTCGCTCAGACTTCAGACTTGCCAAACCCGGATGAGAGTGGTCAATCAGTCTACTCAAGGTTTACTGGCTCATCCATCATTAGATGGCTGCTGGCTGCAATTATCCTGATTCTACTCTGGGCCATCATTGCGTTCATCTCTAGAAGCACCATCATGGAGGTAGTTGACGCTTTCATTAGGCTGGCAACTGAAGGTGATAGTCAGGGCTTTCTTCTCATAGATCATGTTGCCCAGAGTGTCTTCATTGTCACTGTAGGATTTTTCGTGGCTGCAATCACTGCGATACCGCTTGGGATCGCAATTGGCCGCTATAAGGTAGTGGATTCCATCCTCGGACCAGTCGTCGAGGCAATGCGACCAATTCCACCAATTGCATGGATTCCGCTGTCACTCCTTATCTTTGCTAGTCTTTTGTATTCACAGGTCTTCATAATCTGGGTGGGTGCCTTCTTCCCAATTCTCATCAATACCACTACCGGAGTCAAACGTACGGAACCTGTCCATGTTGATGTTGCCAAGACTTTCGGGGCATCAGAATCGAAGATACTCAGCTCGGTTGTCATCCCGTCAGCTGCACCTGAGGTGTTTGCAGGAATGCGAATCGGTTTTGGAATTGGATGGATGTGTCTAGTAGCTGCGGAGATGATTGGCAGCAACAAGGGTTTGGGATATCTAATCTGGACAATGCAGCAGGTCGGTTGGACTGGAGCAGTAATCTCAAGCATGCTAGTAATAGGTCTCATCGGATTTGCAGTGAGCTTCCTAATACTAATGATTGAACGAAGACTCCTCAAGTGGCGGCAGGAGGTTTCTGTGTAGCCTTTCGAGCCATTGCCTTTTCTTGTTCAACCTCAAGCACTTCCAATATCCTAGCTCGATATTCAAGACTCTCATGAGATGTCCTATTTCGTGGCCTGGGAAGATCAACCTCATAAGCCGCGATCATTTTGGATGGCATGTTGCTCATTACAAGAATTCGGTCAGACATGAAGACTGCTTCATCCACATTATGTGACACAAAAAGAACAGTTGAACCAGTTTCTTCAGTAATCCTTAGAAATTCTGATTGAATGTAATTTCTGGTCTGTAGGTCTAGATTTGAGAGAGCCTCGTCAGCTACCAGGATATCAGGCTTGATTATCAGACTCCTTGCCATCTCAGCCCGTCGTGCTTGCCCGCCAGAAACTTCATGTGGAAAGCTATCTTCCAGCCCTTCCATTCCTACTATTCTGATTATCTCATCAGCGAGTTTACGTCTGCTGGGCATATCGGAACCAGCAATTTCTAATCCAAATTCGATATTCTCGCGTATTGTCCTCCAAGGAAAAAGCGACTCCTGCTGGAATATAAAGCCCACACGATTGTGACCTGGACCCACTTGAACCCCGTCTATCGAAATATCTCCCTCGTCTGGTTCGAGGAGCCCTGCGATAATCTTCAGGAGTGTTGTTTTTCCACAACCTGAAGGGCCTAGGATACTCAGAAATTCCCCATCTTTCACTTCAAACGAAATTCCATCGAGTACTCTAGTTTCTCCGCCTTCGCCATTGGGATAGGCCTTCACAATGTTCCGAACTGAGAGTGTAGGCAAGGTGTCACCAAGCTACATCACGACGGCTTCGTGTTAAATAATGTGCTATTTTGTGCATTCCATATATGATAGTTGAGACTGACCCAACAAAGTACAAAAAGGCCGTTCGCCCTCATGGAACTATTAGAACAACCCACTAGACACGTAGTTGAAGGTCTGAATGGCGTTGTTTTCGCACCGGATGGTATCTCAAATTGACCACGCCCAGAATTCTCTTCGAGATCGAGGACGACAAAAGCACCACCGCAATAGCCATGGGAGACGTCACTGGATCTGGAACATCAGAGCTGTGCACAGGAGACCGGGATGGTGTCCTTAGATTATATGATGGAAGTACTGCAGAAATTAGGTTTCTCGCTCAGAAGGATCTAGAAGGTAGTATCCTGTCACTCAAAATTGCAGATGCGAATAATGATGGTCGAATGGAGATTGTTGTAGGACGCAGTCTCGACCCAGGAGAGATTCCAGGCGAATCCGGCACTCTTCAAGTCTATAGATTCGCCCCAAGCGGCCAGTTTCAACTTCTAGCAGAGTATCCAATTGACAAGTTCATCACAACCGTCATGGTGACTGATGTCACAGGGGATGAGAAGAACGAGATAATTGTTGCAGCGAGTGACTCGTCTCTTCGAGTATTCCAAATGGATGCTGATGACAAGATTACGGAATATGCCAAGCATCAGCTTGAGAACATGCCAATATCGATAGGAATCTGTGATGTTATTGGAGATGAAATCGACGAGTTTGTCACAGGCAATATTGATGGGTCACTCAGAGTATTCAAGGTGAGAGACCACACCATTGAGGAGATTGAGGTACTCCAGCTCCCGAGCCCAATCATATCAGTAAAGGCCGGAGATATCTTGGGTGACAGGAAGATGGAACTGGGTGTTGTCACTCGAGATGGTACTGTCAGAGTCTATCGAAACGAGGAGAGCAGGCTGGACCTCTTCACCAAGCTTGAAGGAGTGAATGCACTCTCTGTTGTGATGGAAGAGATCAATGCAGACCACATGGACGAGATGATAGTTGCTACTTCTGATTACAAGGTCAAATTCTACAATCTGCATATGGCAGAACTTCAGGAACTGGCCAGCGTGAACATTGGTGAGAAGATCCTCTCAATCAGTGTTGGAGACGCAGGAGGAGATGACCGAAAAGAAGTCCTAGTTGGCATAGCGAACGGTCCGCTGAGGGTTCTCCAGGGCCTCTATCAGCTGATTCCCAAATTTGAGATTGATACGCAAGCAAAGACCGGCACTAATCTCATTGGCAAAGTTACTGTTGCGAATATCACAAGTCAGCCAATCACTGGAGTCACTGGCAAGGTCTACTGGTTCCCCAAGGACAACCTCCAGGTGTCAGACAACCAGCTCAGATTCGATTTGAATCCTGGTGAGACCAAGACAATTGAGTTAGACCTAGTACCTACAACTGAAGGAACAGTCATCATTCGACCGATAGTATTGATGTGGACAGACGCTTCCGGCCAAGTGAAACAGATCACAACACCTGAGACCGCAATTCTTGTAGAGAAAGGCGCTGCTGTAGCTGCGCCTGCCGCCATGCCATCTGTAACATTGCCCGAACCTTCGGCAGCCATCGTTGAAGATTTGACAGACTATGCTCCTGCTGAAGGCACTGGTTTTGCTGAAGTAGAGAAAGCAAAAGCAGCAGAGATTCTCAAAATGACCGCATCCGAGGGTTCGGATGAGTCCTTGAGAGAGGCTGAAGAGCTACTCGACAAGCTGTTTGGAGTAGAAGAGACCGGCACAGTCATCTCTGAGGTTGAAGAAGTTTCTGCAGTGATGGAAGCGGCGGCCCCTGCAGCCCCTGCTACCGCACAGGTAGTAGTCGAAGAGGTCGCAGATGAGAGCGCTCTAGTAACAGAGATGCGTGCACGAACTCCAAAGCCACCTCGTCCTGGAGCTCCCAGCGACAGCTACACGTATCTTTTCAAAGTGATGGTCACGGGAGAAGGAGCAGTGGGGAAGACGACCCTCGTGAATCGCTACGTAACTGGTGTTTTCGAACGCGATTACAAGACGACGATTGGATCTCAGTTCGCCGTCAAGCTCACTCACATTTCGCCCCCAGAACCGGAATACGCTGTCGGGATCAAGCTTCAGTGTTGGGACGTGGCCGGGCAGGCCAGATTCAAGGCTGTGCGGAAGATGTACTACAGTGGTGCAGCAGGCATCATCCTCGTATATGACGTGACTAGAAGACGGTCATTCACCGAGCTCTCCAAATGGGTCAAGGAGGCGGATGAGTCAATTGGCTTGCGAGTGCCAATTGTTCTCGTAGGTAACAAGACGGACCTCCCAGACAGGGCCGTTCCAGCAGCTGAGGCCAAGCGCTGGGCTGAGGACCAAGGCTTTCTCTACATGGAATCTTCTGCAAAGACTGGTGAAGGTGTAGCTGATATGTTCACTGTCTTGGCCGAACAGATGTGGCGCGATGCAAAGAAGGCCACTGAGGCAAAGAAAAACAGGTAGGACCACCGTCACGACTTGAGGACATCAGCAGTCCCTGCATCGTACGCTGCAAGATTCAGTTCTGGATTCCGAAGTGTAGCGATTATCGCTTTGCGAATTTCGTCCTTGCTCAAAGGAATCTCTTTCAAAACTGACACGGCACCAATCATGTAGGAGTTCAGCGACCGCAAGCCTCCTGCATTCTCCAACGCCTCTTCTGGGTCAAGTGCAATGACATCTCCACAAAGAGTCCGGAGTGATTCGATGATCTTTTCCATTGGCGGATATTCCTCAGTATCAGATAGGGAGCTTGGTGTTTCAACTATCGCGGTACTGACAACTACAACGGTCTGTTGACTCGCGTACTCGATGGCTGCTCTCAAGGTTTCAAGCGGCTCCATTCCCAATATGAGGTCTGCTTTCCCTCTTGGTATCAGAGGCCCTCTGTCCTGTTTACTGATTCGAAGATGGGTCAGAACTGTGCCGCCTCTTCTTGAAGCTCCAAAGGTCTCCCCTACCACTGAACGAAGCCCTTGCTGAAGTGCAGCTTCGGAGAGAATTCTGCCACACACAAGATTGCCCTGGCCTCCCACACCGGCAATTAAGATGTTGTAGTCACCTTTCATTGGTCATCCCCGCTTGATCGCATCGTGTGGGCATACCATTACACAGGCGCCGCATCTCACACAGACATGGTCATAGACGATTGGTTTCGCTGTTTCATCGTGCCATCCAAGAGCTACACATCCAAACTGTGCAGCACAAATCTTGCAGCTGTCGCCACGGCATGCATCTGAGTCAATGTAAATTGGTTCTAGTTCAGAATAGGATTCTCCCATCCTCTGTTCCTCAAGTCTACAAATGCTCTTGAACAGTAGAACATTGAGGCCATCTTTACGGATGGTGTCATGAATGAGGTCTATTGTGCTAGACAAGTCCACAGCATCGCCAACAGCATAGAAGTCTGGTTCGATAGCTTGGACTATCTTCTCAACACTCACCATCCTTTGTCCCTCGGGCTGGTCTTCCGCACCTGGATGTTTCTGGAACCCGGTCATAGCTGTGGTGGAATTGTCAAGAATCATGAATGTGACATTCGCATTCTTGTGCCTCGCATTAATCAGAGCAGGTATGCAGGCATGCAGAAAAGTCGAGTCTCCTGCCACTGCTGCGACTCTAGATTCGAACCCAAGTTCATGAAGTTGGCCTAGACCGCTAGCAATCCCTATTCCTGACCCCATTGAGAATAGTGTACCTATAGCTTCATCATAGAAGACTCCGAGGGAATAGCAACCAATATCCCCTGTCACCGAGAGCTTTCCGCCCAACCTCTGCTTCACCTTGCGAACGGCCCAGTACACATTCCTGTGTGTACATCCAGCACAGAACGTCAAGGCTCGTCGAATAAGGAGCGAGCGTGCAGCTTCCCTTAGGCCTTCCTCCTTTTTATCATGCCTCTTCAATTTGAGGCCTAGTGCTTTCTGCAGTGCTTCGATTGCAAGGTCAGTATTCATTTCTCCGTATGCCGGTACTGCACCATTCCATTTACCATGGAACTTACAGCTGACGGAAGGCAAATCAGTTGATAACGCTCGCACTGCATCCTCTACAAATGGATCTGATTCTTCCAGAAAGAGCACATCAGGTGCCTTATTGATTGCCTTGTATATCAACTTCCTTGGTAGGGGATGTGTTGTAACAAGTCCCAAAGTTCCACTGCTTTCTGCACCTGCCAATTCCTTCGCCTCTTCTGCATACCTTTGGCATATTCCAGATGCAATCGTCAGAAGGTCTACATTCTTCTTCAAACGTAACTTGTTGAATGAGCTAGTGTCAAATTCCTCTGAGATGCGCTGAATCTTGTTCTGAAGTTCCCGTTTTGCTAGATGAGGATTCGGGACATTGTAGAGCTTCTCTTTCATCTTTAGGGGTTTGGGGTAATCATAACTATCAATTGGGCTGGGATTAACCAGTCCGCGAGAGTGACCGAGTCGAGTTGTGCTTCGAATAATGACTGGTACCTTGTATTTTCTTGAGAGGTCAAAGGCATAGGGCACCACATCCTTTGCTTCTTGGTATCCCGATGGCTCTAGCAGAGGTAGTAGTGCTGCCTTTGCATAGAATCGAGAGTCTTGCTCAGTACTAGTGGAGTGGCCTTCAGGATCATCACCAAAAATAATGACAAGTCCCCCGTCTCCACATTCTGATAAATTCATAGTCAGAAGAGAATCGGACGCGACATTAAGGCCAAGAGACTTCATTGAGCAGAGAGCAGGTATGCCTGCCCAACTCGCAGCCGCAGCTGCCTCAAGCGCGACTTTTTCATTGACACTCCATTCTGCATGGATTCCAATACTCTCAGCTTTTCTCATGATGTATTCTGTTATCTGTGTTGCAGGTGTTCCTGGGTAGGATGTACAGAAGCCCACTCCCGCTTCAAGCGCACCTCTAGCCAGTGCTTCATTGCCGCTCATCAATCGAGCAGAAGTTTCATCATCCATCTTGGACCATCGGAGTTGTCGTAAGCGGTGATAGAAAACACTTCCGAATTCTTTCATCAAGTTAATTGTACATTAAAGAAAGAAAGAAAAGGCCCCTTTCGATTTTCCTTCTGAATACACTATGAGCAATGACCCAGGTACCAAGAGTAAACTCACAGGACTACTATCAATCTCCCATGACAAGGACGTAGATGGTCTGAATGCAGCGGCGATAGTATGGCGCTACGCCGAGTCAAAGGGTCTTAAGTTTGACATGATACTGACTGATTATGGCTCCTTCGATCAGGCCTTTTCGAAAGTTGCTAAGCGAAGGCATACGCTCATAGTGATTACTGATCTTGGTATTGATGAGAACTCGATGAATTTCGCCATGGATGGCCTGTCAAAGGCAGTCGCACAAGGGTGCAGAGTTGTCTGGCTTGACCATCACTCATGGAGTAAGCAGGCAATTGACGCAGTTCTTTCTCTAGGGAACAATCCTGTTCTTAGGGTGAACCCTGACTTTTGTGCAGCTGAGATTGCCCACAAGAGTCTCATGCCAAGGGATGAGATCTGTGCTGATCTCGCACGCATTGCACATGACACTGATTTCAATCTAAGGGAAATGGAGGCAGCTGTTGCTCTCGCAGATTTGGTTTCAGTCAGTCGATTTGCTGCTATAAATAAGAAAGAGGACATGAGTGCCGCAGTGCTGCCAATAGTCACTGGCTTAGCTGAGAATGGTATAGCCGGAATATGGGACGATAAAACGAAGAAATTCAAGGACGCAACAATGGAGAAACAGGTCCGCGAATATCGGAAAGAGCGCCTCAAAAAGATGAAGAAGTCACTTGCTGGCCATTGTGACCAGCTTATTCATGACCGGCTCGTTCGCATTGTTGAGATACCTACAGGAGTCACCACTACTGATCTCGGGACATTTCTCGCTGATGAGAGTAACCTTGAGATTGAGGGGCAGAGATTGAAGGTGGCTGACTTGCTGATAACTGTAAGTCAAGGCGGCCTCCTCGGATTCAGAAGAGGCAATGAGTCCACCCTATGCGATGTAGCAGCGGGGCTGTTCAATGGAGGTGGACATCCCTATGCCGCAGGTGGTGAATATGGGATGTATGATGATTTTCAAGCTGTCTGCGATGATATCTTCTTGACGCTCTCCAAGGGCCCAGACTGGGTCATTCCGTCATAGGTCCTATGAGTTCGAATCCTCCTCGTCCTTTAATTTTGCCAGCCTTGCTACTGTTTCCATAATATCCACTCCCTCTTCCCAGATCTTTTCGAATGTGTTCAATGCATCATCGACCAATCCCGGATTGTCTTCCCTTCGAACAAGCGCCGCCATGTCGGATGCAGGAGAGTGCGTGAGGTAGAGAAGCATCACGTCAGTGTTCAGAGCAACCATTCTATAGGTCTTGAGAGGAGTCTTAGGACTTCGAACCACCAGGTTTCCAGTTTTCATGACTTCCTGCAGGAGCTTCCCCAATCCACCGATGTATCTAGAGATTAAACTTGGGTCACGTGATGCATCTTCTGTAGGTACTAGAATGCTCCAGACTCTGATGCCCTCTGCCGCCTTCATCAAGAGTTGCATTTCGGTGACGCCACTGGTTTCATTATCTCTGTCCATAACCTGTATGGAAGAGATTTGCCTTATTACGTCGCCAGGCTTTGCTTTCTGGAAAATTTCTCTTATGAGTGTGCTTCTCACATTTTCGACTCCTTCTATTACAGTCGACGTATCGATAGGTACACTCCCCACAATCGTGTCATATGCCATCATTGTTAGGTCTCTTACTGTTGTGTCTTTTACTGTCTTCAAGTCCGCTTCTACCTCGGCTTGATCGGACTTCAATTCATTCACACGTGAGGACAGCTTCGTCTTCAGAGCCTCCGCGATGATTCCTTCAGACGTCTTATATCGACGTGGGCTCTCAATTCGTTCAGTGCTGACGAAACCCTCATCCTCCAAACGGGCCAAACATCTGTATATCCAGACTTTTGAAAGATTCATGCCCTTCTCCTGCAGATGATCAAAGAGCTCAGCAAAAGTAACTCCAACTGAGCTCTTCTCCATGCCAATTAGCAATTTAAGAACCTGCATGTCGCGAGAAGACATATCCACACCGATTCTCTCAAAGATATCCCTGCCGCCTATTCCGCTCATTGGTTTCTCGACTCCGTCAGAATCTCAGCTTTTCCATAGTCCTCTGAGAAGCTCTCAATCGCATCCTCCATAAGCATTGTATTTGCTTCTCTGGAAATCCAAGTGCCAGCTAGTGGTTCTTCAGCTACGATTAACACCATCCCCTCTCCGCTTTTTGACGCAAACTGGTATGTGGCATCTTGTCGGATGCATCTCCTCAGCTCAATATTGTGACCCTGATCTTGCAGTTTCTGAATAACTGCAGCCAGCTCCGCTGTGAAACCATCTTTGTCCTCTGAGCGACACAATACTCGAGTTTCTGCGCCACTCCTTCCTAGGCAGTCGAAGAGGGCAGCAATCCCGCCTTCATGATCCTTTTCTGCCCTCATCCAGTCAGTTGTAATTCGAATAATATCACCACGATTTGCCTGCTTACATATCTCTCGCTCGATTAAGCCAAAACATGGTCCTAAGCCCTCCACAAATATGGGCTTTGGTCTAACGCGACGACCTGTCATTATTGACAAGAATTGGCTTGCTAGAGTTCCAGAATCAAGATATCTTAGCTCCTCGATTTCAGATTCGAGCTGACTTACCCTTCTCTCTAGCTCCTTCACAGCTGTTTCCTTTGCCCTCTTCAGACCGACTCGCATCACTTTGTGACTCGAACCGTATTTGTGACGGTACCCGGTACGGTCAACAATAATGAATCTGTCCTTTTCCAATGAGGCTAGGCTTCGATAAAGAAGTGGATCCGACACGCCTTTCTCTCCCTCCTCTATCATGAACGCATCCTTAATGTCTTCAAAAGTAACAAATGCTTCATGGTTTCTCTGGGCTTTCATCAAGGCTCTCAAGACCACCATTCTTCTTTCATCTGGGTCAAAACCAACCAATTCCAGTGCCGCTTCTTCCGTCTGGCGTGTCACTGCCCCCGCCTCAATGTCTACTTCTTCTTGCTCCCATTACTTAAGTCTGTCCCGCCAACTAGCATTCTCGCAAGAGGGCTGTCACTTGCTCCCATCTTTTCGAAGTCATCAGCAGTGAGTTCGAACAATGACTTTGCATTTTCCCAATTCTCGTCAAAAGATGATATTGCGTTATCAATCCAATCAGGATTGAACTCTCTCGTCAGCCATGTTGCAGTAAGTGGGTTCTCAGTGATTACGAATGCGGTGCTCTGGTCATTCAGACTTACTTGACTATACGTCCTTCCTGCTGGGAACACACGCACGTCAAACTTGATTCCAGCTTCTCGCATTTTGATTATACCTTGAGCTATACCGTCTATCCTTTGAGGGTCCATATCTCGCTCAACCAACTCACCCGCTGAGAGGATATCCAGAGTCACGAGATAACGGACGTCTGCTCCTCTCTGGGCTGCATCGATGAACTTCATCATGCGGTCTTCACCTCCCTTTAGAAGAGGGGTTAGCCAAAGCACAGTAGCTCGTATCACGTCGCCTTTCTTTGCTACATCAGTTATATTGTACTTCAGGACTCTGTCTAGTTCATCAACTCCGCGAACGATTCGAGTTGTTGGAGCTTCATCTTGACCGGTCAAAGATTTCACCAAACGCTGAGCTAATACTCCGCAATCCAGCTTCGAGATCTGGTCTTGGTTCGCCTTCAGCGTTTCTAACTCATCACGAATCTGGTTTATTCTGCTAGTCTTGAGCTGTTCTAATCCAGTCATTATTGTGTTAACATCAACAACGTAGCTCTTACGAGACTGACCCTCAACCCGCACAAGTTGGTTCTCAACTAAGGGCTTTAACACTCTATGCACCCAAGCCTTCGAGAGCTTTCCCTCAGGATTTTCCTGCAGGACAGAGTCATAGACTTCAGCGAATGTGCGCGGTGCAGGAGGGGTTCCTCGAATCTTCAAGATCGCACGAAGTATTCCTATCGTTCTCGACTCCTCTTCAGCAGTACCCACATTGAGGCCAAGAATTTCTAGAGCCTCTCTAAGAGTTTCATCTTCAATCATGATCCTGACCAACCCAATTCTGAGTATCCTCAAATCTATGCTTAAACTCACAACATACTTACTTGATGAATGTTTACAACCACAATTGCCTTATAATGTACGCGGATACTCTACTGTTGCGGTAATATGCAGGAACTCCGCGTGGATGCGAACGGTTATCCACGGGCATGTTGCAAGTGAAAACGAAGCAGGGTACGGGGGGGCGGACCCTGCTTCAACATGTTCTCTTCTCCGTACGCCCCCTCTCTCATTTCCTACAATCCACTAAGGGCAATCGACTTCAGATACCCTTTCCCTATTCGCATCACCATAGGCAGGAAGTCTGAAAGAAGTGTCATTATGTCAGAGACCCCTGCATGTCCCTGAATCAATGCATTGAGAGTCTTTGCGTCAAGCTGTGACAACACTATCTCTGCAGCATCCAATGGATCGTTGTGCATTGAGTACTTGCTGACAGCCCACATTCCCTTCCCTGTGTTTTGGATGTTTGACGCGAGTTTGGTCTTTCGATATTCCTTCTCATATTGGTGGATGCTCTTCTTTGAGAAGTCATTCTCGTCAACAGCTCTCTTAGCGTGTTTCGCAAGGAGTGTACCTGCATGGAAGCATGTTGTGACCCCTCCTCCGACGATGCTGGAAACCTGTCCTGCTGAGTTACCACAGAGAGAAACACCCGCATCAGTGAATCGAGGAATGATACCAGCACAAGGCACAACTCCTCCATTCTGCATGGCTATCTTGGAGTTTCGCAACTCAGGGATGTGCTTTCGATACTTTTTCAAGACATCTAAGAGTGAAGGCAGCTTTTCCCAGTTCTCCTTTGAGGATGGCACTCTGCCAATACCCAGATTGACCTCGGTCTCACTCCTTGGGTACAACCACAAATAGCCAAGCCCGACGTCGCGAGCTACGTAGAAGTATGCGGTCTCTGGGTCAACACCTTTGCAGCCTTCAAGTTTCCATCGGATTCCATATGAGAGGAGCCACTTGGGATGAGTGAATCCTGCTGTTTCAGAAACCCTACTGAACGAGCCATCAGCACCTACAGTGAGCCCTGCCCGTTCCTCGTCATCCTGATTGTACTTCACACCAACGACTTGATCGCCTTCCTTAACAACCGACTTCACACGAGCACCATATCTGAACTCAGTCCCGTCTGCCTCAGCTCGTTCACGCATGAGGTCCTGGCATTTGTCTTCATCGAGAAGATAGGAGTTGCCGAGGAGTCCCTTCCCCACGACAATCTTTCCCCCAGTGTCAAGACTCTCACCAATGATCTGGGTGTACTTGTTACCGATATACTCCGAGTCGGGCTTCACTCTAAGGAGCTTCAGTGCGTTGTCGGTCACTAATTCCCCCATAAGAGAGTCGGTGACCTTCTCTCTTTTTTCAAGAACCAAAGTATTGAGACCTTTCGCCGCAGCTCTGTCTGCTGTCATCAAGCCTGCAGGGCCAGTTCCCGCAATAATAAGGTCGTAAGGCATTCATATACACCCGCGCTGGATGGTTACCGCCCTCGTCTTCATAGCCTCTATATCTGTTTCCCATGCGGATATTCCTCCATTGTCTATATTGCTATCTTTAAAATAGGATGCAATATCCAACTCGACTGTCAAAATCAATGAGATAGAGTGATGAAGCTAAGAACCATCATATATGGCATCTACATGGCCCTTTCCATCCTCCTTAGTATTACGGTGGCGATTGTACCAACAATCGCCGCTGTATTCGTTGCATATGAGCATATGGATAGAATAATTACATCATGGGGTGGAATCTTTACGGCCTACGAGCAGTGGGTCCTTGATGTCTTTGGGTGGTTTCTCCCACAAATTGTCTTTGACAAATTCTGGTTCATCCTGCTATTTCCCACTTTGATCTTCATGTGCTATGGAATCTTCTTGGCAATCCTTGCTGTCATGTTTCGGCTATCACAGATGCTCATTCCTAAGCTAAAGGACGGCTTCTATCCACTAGAGTCCGACGCATGGCTACTCTATGAATATCGCGAGGTCTACTATCTTCTTTTCCCATATTTTGCGTGGTTCTTCTCAGTTTTCTTTGATGTGAAAGGCAGACATGTCTGGTTTGGAGCTAAGCTTGGCAGAGGGACCATTGTTGGCAATGGACGTCTAATGACGCCCGATCGCATCATTGTTGGTAACAACAGTCTTGTAGGATTCGGCTCAATACTCACTGGCCATATGTATGAGGGCGAGGGAATCTACCTCAAGACCGTGAAGGTTGGCAATAATGTGACAATTGGAGGCTATGCCATTGTCTTTCCGGGCGCAGAGATTGGGGACAATGTCATCATCGCAGCTAACTCTGTGGTCCCAAAGGATAGAAAAATCCCTTCAAACACCATATGGGTCCGTGGAAAGGCAGTTCCACGTAGGGTTAGAGAAGAGGACATCAAGGATGAACCTGTATTAGGCGGACCCGTTTCGCTACACAAGGAAGAGCTTGTCGAGAAAGCGAATGATGTCAAGAACTCCGATACAAGGCATAAGAAAACGCGCAAGCATAAGGATGAAACGGAGCAAGACGATGAGCAAGAGAATGAAGAATAGTAACTCATGACTCAGTGTGAGGACTTATCACCGAGTGACTCAGTAATGGAAGAGATTCAACAATGAGGCTGCTCATGTTCCATGTGGAGCATTTCTGGTTCAGGCCTGATGAAACCTCAGAGGAAGCTTCAGATGATTTCATTGATGCACTCCTTGTCTGGATACAGTCTGAGGAAAAGGATGAAGCCGATAGGGCCGCAGTTTTGCGAAAAATGGTGAAGAACATCCGTTGGTTAGCACAAAAGGTTGGAACCCGCAAAGTGATTCTTCACTCTTTTGCACATCTCGGCGAGAGTAAGTCCAAACCAGAATTCGCAGACGCTCTTATCGATGAGGCTGCGTCCCGTCTAAGGGATCGAGAATATGTAATTGACATCGTTCCCTTCGGTGCTTTCCATGAGTTCAAAATGCACGTGAAAGGGCCATCCTTGGCTAAGGTCTTTAAGAGTTTCTAGGGCTTTTCCTGAACAAAAGAGAGTAGGTCCGGATGCATCCTGACTTCGCAATCCGAGATATTTGGGATAAACCCCGGGAAGGGGATCTTTCTTCTATAATACCATGAACCAACACCTTCACATCTCGAATTCTTGGCATCGTAATGCCTGCAGTCCATACAGGGCATTGTGCTATCAGGCGGATTTTCCACCACGACCTCCACATAGTCTCCCTTGAATCTGTCCCATGTACGAAGGACTCGAGTTGCTCTCATACAATACTGTACTTGTCAAACATTATAAGACACCCAAAAAAGTGGTATCGCGCATAATTGAGATGAGTACTTAACCACTGAAACGGACGAGCAAGCAAGATGCAAGAGAGGCCAAAATACACCCCAAGAGGCTACCAGACGTATATCCTTGACAGAATCAGTGAGCTCAGGGAATCCAATCTTCTCCTCGAGCTCGACTGTGGTCTAGGGAAACGTTTCGTCACGCACCAGCTTGTAGCAAAGCAATTCCCAGAACTCAAGTTTATCATTGTCGTGCATTCATCATCGTCCCTTGCTGAAACCATGGATTATCTACGTGGTGAGTATGGAGGACTTGATGAGGACCTCGGTGAACTCTCTTCTCGGGTGCCTTCACCAAAACGACCCTATATCCTCAAGGAGAAGCGTATTGTTGTAGCAACCCCTCAGGTATTAGCAGGAATGGCGAAGAAAGACCTGAGCCTGTTTGAATCGTTTGATGCAATACTGATTAACGAGGTTGACACAATAATCAGGAGATCCGGAGGACATACCGCCTTAGTCTTCCCATGGCCATCAATTCTCTCACTGCTGGGCGACAAGTGGCTCATCGGCATGAGTGGGACTCTCCGCGATGATCATGCAGTCTTCACCAAGGAACAGCTTGAGATTCGCGATGAATTGAACACGCTGAGGGAACATATTCCTGAGGCCGAATTGATCTCGATGGAGGACCTGTATGATACTGATGTTGAGAGCTATCTGGAACCAACATTCCTCACAGTAGGAACCGTGACAGATGTGAAGATCAGATCAATCTCGTCTGTTCTGGATGAGCTCATTCGGAACACAAGGGCCGAGATTATGGCAGAACTTGCTGCAGGAAATAACTTGGACCTGGTAGAGGGAGACGCCAGGCGAGTGCATATGCTTCTAGAACGACTGCCTGTTACAGAGGAGTTGAAGGGGCAGTATTCATCGCTCCTGATGCTGCGCAAATATGTCTACGCAATGCCTCCCAAGCAGTTCCTCAGAATGTTTCACTCTGACTTCATCAAGCATCACTTCAATGTGAGTCAGCTCCGCAGAACTCTTCCCACTGTGCCTGCAAAAGTCACAAGAGTGCTTCAAATCGCTCTGAACTACAAGAAAACGCTTGTCCTCACTTCCTATCTTGAAATGGTGTCTCAGATTCAGAAGGTGCTTGAAAAAGCTGGCCTTAATGTGCTTGTAATAACTGGACAGACCCGCGACAAGGGTGAGGTCCTACGCCAATTCAGAGAGAATCCTGACACACATGCCCTTGTAATGTCTCCAGTTGGTGAACGTGACCTTGACATTCCTCAGGCTCAAGTCATGATAATCTGTGACACCATCAACACTTCGAAGACAATGTATCAGAAAATGAAACGGACAAGGGGCGGTCTAGTGGTCCTCCTCGCCTACAGTGGCACATCTGAAGAGCAAAAGGTGAGAAGACTGATGCAGCGCGTGCTGGAACGCTATCCTTGGTCCACTGCTGTTATGGAACATGAGTCGCTGTGACTACTTACCTGTAAAGGTATCAGAGATGAGGTTCAAAAGCGGCTCTTGATATGTGGGGTCTACCTTTGACTGCACATAGCGGCACATCTGAATGAAACGATTCGTTCTAGCATCTGCATCCTCTTTTGTGCCAATAATCTTCCTGGCACTCTTCGTGATCTCTCTTACTATTGACCTTGCTTTCTTATACTCGCCAAGAATCTTGGCAGAATCCTGCTCTACTCTCTGGATTTGACTCTTAACGCGAATATCAGCAAGGTCGTCACTTCCAAGAGCCTTGACCATGTCCATAATCACATCGAGCATTCCATTATGGAGCCCAGCAATCAACGCCTCTACCTCGTAGGCGGTAAACTTGACATCTGTAGACTCATCACTGAGCTTCCACTTGAGATCGCTACTTCTGTTGACAGTCAGTTCTCTATCTCCAATGACTATCTTCTCATCATAGAATCTGCTGTCTAGACTACCCTGAACAGCAGTCTTCATGAGGGCGGCTTCTGCTAGCCTTAGGCTAATCGTTTGACCTCCGTTCATTACAGCAATGCAGTACCCCTGCTTTGGTGTTGTCTTCTTAACATAGTCCGAAGCAGGAGCAACCTCCACGGGAGGAAGACGTTTTAGCTTCTCAGCCAGTTCCCGGATTTCGGTTTCAGTGCAAACGTATTTCTGTCTGTCACCAGCGACAGTTATTGTACCATCCTCTGAGCGCTCGAAGTCTATTCTGTTTCCTCCCCCAACATCTGTTGTCTTATGATATGTCTGCTTATAGCTCCTTGCTGTCTGAGCAAGTTTTTCGAGCGCAGCAGCAATCATATGAGCCTCTCCATATCCAAGGGTGATTTCAGCAGCGCCATCAGTGCCGCGTCCAATTCCAACGGCTCCATCGGTTCTTATCTTGACGTACATCTCACCGACCACCAATGCTTCTAGAAGCGGAAATGCAGAAAACTATTCCGGCATTATACTCCTCTAGAGGCCATGACTATAACTCAAATGTAATAATCTATCAATGTTAGTGAGATATGGTTGTCATGGACCAAGAGAATGCGCAATTAAACCGTGAACTTCCGGAGTCGGCTTATCTATGCCCCTTTTGCAGTAATCAGGGGACAAGAAGAGGCAAAATCCTTCAATTTATTCTGTTGGCACCAGTCTTGCTTCTATTACTCGCACTCCTTTCAATTGGATGATTTGACTACTGATTGGAGTGGTTTCTAACATAATGACTGCTAAGAACTAGAAAGAACAGAAACGCAGAAGGTACTCATCCTTCTGCTTCCCTATCCTATATCTCGTCGTCTACTTCGAAGGCGATTCCGCCTATTTCCTTTGTTTCGAAACCAATCCCGATCGTGTGTGACCCTTCTGAGAGTGGATCTCCCTTCACATGAATCTCGACTTCAACACCGACCTTGATTAGGAAGGTGTTCGCTTCTGTGACTTCTGCTGCTGCAACTTCTCCATCGGGGGTCTTGATTAGCATCGCATCAAGTGGATATTCATTGCCATCAACGGTGACAGGTGACAATGAGGTCGCAGTCCCATTCGATAATGAGTTCTTAATCTTGAAGCTGAAGCCATCATCTTGGTTAGCGAGGCTATTCTTTACGTATAATCTCTTCAGGATACTTGCAGGTATCTTCATTTTTTCTTCGTGCCTCCACTGAGGTTCTTGGGACTGGCTCTTGGCTCAATCTTTTATAGGTTCCGAACCGTATCTAAATCGACAAAACCCGCGGTAAATGTAACTTGACTTTCTGTGGGACATTCGTTTCGTTTAAGAAAGTGATTCCACATGCCACCTCCTCGACTCTGCGGGAGAAAAGCATGCCAAAGGATTGTTGTGGTTATGACGACTGCAGAAAATTCTCAGAGTTTGGTCCAATATCGTTGCGAGGTCTGTAATGCACCCTATCCGCTAGGAGCTGATGATGTCATCTCAACTTGTCCGTATTGTGGACATACGTTCATAGTTGATGGAGGAGAGTTAAAGACACACTTGCTTCTAAGCAATAAGCTCGATAAAGAAAGAGTGAATAAGACGGTTTCAGATTGGTTGCAATTTGCAGCATCAAGGTCAGTAGGAAAAGGTGTCACCAAGGACATAGAGCTTGGTGAGCCAACTCTTCAGTGGATTCCTATGTTCCGAGTAAATGCATCGACTGAAACATACCATTTTGGCGCAGAGCAAGAAGGATCCGGCGACAAGAAGCGTTGGGTCAAAGTCGAGGGGCGTGACTCAGCCAGAATCACTGAATGGGTGTTGGCAAGGCGATATGCTGCCACATTTGGCATCCAGGAGTTCATAGATAGTCTAGTAGACACAGAGTCAACGAATTTCGATATCAAACTCACTGACAAGGCGCCAGTACTCAATGCCGAGATTGCTGATACTGATGCACCAGTTCGCGCAAAATATCAAAAGTCGGAAAGAGACCGTGCTGAACTGAAAGAGAGAATGGACAAGCTCTTCGATTATAGACTAGATATGGAGCTTGAGGATTGCACCTACATACATGCTCCATATTGGCTAATCAGATATGAGTATCGAGGGGGCACCTTCCGAGTTGCGGTGTCTGGAGCCACTGGGAAGGTCGTTCTTGGAGAGTTGCCAGTCACGAAGACCTATCGAGTGAAGAAATGGTTCACAAGCGTATTCATGCTAGTTGCAGCGTCACTTCTCATTCAGGGGACCCCATACATCACCTACGGGATTTTAATGGCCGACTCATCAGATGGAGATATCTTTCTTATTCCAATTGCGATGTTCATCTTGGGGCTTGTCCTATGGGCCGGATCTATCCAGATTGTTGGCGGTGTTTTGAAGTATGAGATAGAGCTGACTGCAGAAGGAGAGGAACGCGAGGAAGGATTCTCCTTTGGTGATTCCATTAAGAATCTGGGAGGTAGGTTCTCATGAGCAGAATCCAATGCCCGAACTGTGATGGTCCAATCCAAATTCCGCCTCATGCTAGCACAGTCGTCTGTCCATACTGTAGCACAACTGTTCAAGTGAAGACAGGTGAGATTCTCAAAGAGAGTTATGTCATGAGAGTGCAGTATAGTCTTGATGACGCATGGGGCAAGCTGCTGAATTGGGCTACGAAGCAGCTTGGTGCTCCGCAAGACCTGGAGAAGAAATCCAAAGTTGTCGAGAGTGAACTGGTATACTATCCGTTCTGGGTCGTTGAGGTTGAGGCTGATGGCAATTTTGTAGGGACACAGAAGAAGCCAAATTGGGGAGGTGGAGGTCGCTTCTCAAGTTTGAGTTGGGAGTCGGTAGAAGAAACAGGACATCTTGACTTGGAGAAGGACATCTTTATTCCTGCTACAATGGATGTTCCCAAGGCTCTTATTGATTACATCATCCCGACAAAGAGAAAGGAGTTCTTCAGCAAAGATTTGATTGATGATGTTGCTGGGAAGCTAAGACCTGTTCAAGTAGATCGTGAGGCTGCAATCGATTCTGCAAAGAAAGGAATGAGTCGAGTTCTCCACGAAGAGGCAATGAAAGAGGTTGATCACGTCAATAGGATGGAAACAACCCTCAATGTTCCGGCAGTCTTCCTGGTCTATGTTCCTGTTTGGCATATCAAGTATGACTTCTCAATCAGGAAATACAATGCCATGGTGGATGGGGCTTCTGGCCGGGTGATCTCATTGAAATTCCCCAGAAAGATGGCCTTTAGAGCGATGACCTTCATGGGAGGGCTACTTCATCTTGGTGTTGGAGGGGGCCTTGGATTGCTTCTCGTTTACCTGGGTCTGACTCAGTTCGATGGAGTTTTCCCCACTGCAATAGGAATTGTGTTTGGTCTAGGAATGCTTGGATTTGCACTCCGCTTTCTAAGGACGGCGTTTACACTTGATGCGGAAGAGGAAGTAGCTGGATAAGGACTAATGGGTTCCGCTTAGTGACCTACTCACCAATTCCTCTCGACAAAGATAATAAGCGGGCTCATCTCGACCTAGCATGAACCAATCTCTATCAGAGGAGAAGTATATTGCAATTTGGAATCTTTGATTCAATCTTCGGAGTGTTTTGGGAAGTCTTCGGTGCCCTCACCCTAGTCTTCATTCTTGTTCCAGTCATATTCTGCATAGTTATGGTGTCTGTTATGAGAAATGCATGCAGAACAAGCTCGCAGATAACAAGAGGTTGGACAACAGAGGCGCCATCATTTGTAATTCCTGATAGACACAGGGGCAGGAGAAGAAGCGACGGTACTGAGATTCGAACAGTACGCTTGCCTGAGAGGTGTCCTTCCTGCAATGCATCACTATCTCATGAGGACATCGATTGGACGGGCCCTCTAGAAGCAAGGTGCAACTACTGCGGCGAGACGGTCCGAGCCAACTTCGAAAGCGTCTGAGCTTTTCTTAAGTATTGAATCATCGAACGTGTATACAATGAGGCATGCAACTATGGTCAATGGGTTTCAAGTGCAGGATGATGGCACATCCATTGAAGTCGAAGTTACAAAAGACTCACTTGAATCCGAGAATGTGTACTGCATCATCGATGACGTTAGCAAGAGCATATTCATCTGGAAAGGGCGTCGTTCGGGAGTCAGAAAGAAGTTCATCGGGGCTCAGACTGCAAATCGAATGCGGTCAGAGCATGGTACAACATTCAAAGTTCACTCTCTTGATGAGGGGGAGGAACCAGCCATTTTCTTTACTGCCATAAGCAACAATTCCGAATCAGAAACCTGACGCCTATACTTGCCACAAGATTCTATAGTTCTGCAGGATAGTCGCCCCTGAGGTCTATGAAGATGAGAGGACTCATGAAGACATCCCGGGGTGTAGGAAATCTCGAGGTCAGAGAAATTGAGGAACCCAAGCCAGGGCGAGATGAAGTCCTTATTGAAGTAGCCGCTGCAGGTATCTGTGGAACTGACATTCACATAAAGCATGATCAATCATTCTACACTCCGCCTGTGATTCTAGGTCATGAATACTCCGGCACTGTTGTCGATATTGGTCCTGATGTATTAGATGTCAAAGTGGGCGACAGAGTTGTTTCACCAGCAACTGCATATTGCGGCAGATGCTACCAATGCAAGACAGGACACATGAACCGTTGCACTGCTGAAGGAAAGCGCATCCTTGGCGTTTCTCTGGCAAACGGGGCATTTGCAAAGTATCTGACTGTACCCGAGTACATAATCCATATTGTGCCGGAGGGTGTTTCGCTAGAAGAGGCAGCACTGGCTGAGCCTACTGCGTGCGTTGTTCATGCAGTGGCTGAAAGCACAAAAATCTGTCCTGGTGACACAGTTGTTGTTCAAGGTCCTGGTACTATGGGATTGCTTGCAGTGCAAGTTGCTAAAGCCATGGGTGCTGGCCAGGTAATTGTAACGGGTGTGACGGCAGACAAATGGCGATTCGACATTGCACGCAAGACCGGTGCTGATCTAACTATCGATGTTCAATCTGATATGGACCCTGTTGGAATTGTAAGAAACCATACAAACGGTTTAGGTGCGGATGTCGTGATAGAGGCATCCGGAGCGTGTGTTGCATGCGCTCAGTCTCTTGATTTCG
The DNA here is from genome assembly GCA_048885865.1 of Candidatus Hermodarchaeota archaeon. Classification (GTDB taxonomy): domain Archaea; phylum Asgardarchaeota; class Thorarchaeia; order Thorarchaeales; family Thorarchaeaceae; genus SMTZ1-83. Next base: position 62,427 of record JBHLLF010000006.1, on the reverse strand, counting down.
TCAAAGTCGCAGGACATGTTTCACTAGTGGGGGTTAGGGGCAGGCCTATGGAGATTGACCTTGATCCCATGATTGAGAAGGAGCTCACTATGACAGGGACCTGGGGGACACTTCCGTCATCTTGGGTCACAACATTGCGGCTAATGAGGTCGAGGAAGATAGATGTTAGTTCACTCATTACACACAGGATTGCACTTGATGATTGGGAGGATGGTTTCAACCTCATGGAAACACAACAGGCTATCAAGGTGCTCTTCACAGACCTCGAATAGTCAAAAGATGGGAGTTGTTTCACTGGATGTATTTGACAAGTGATGTGCCGCCAAAGGAATATGAGGAATATTCCAAAGAGGGTGCGAAAGGATTCCGGAATAAGGGTCTTCTAGGTCCTGAGAATTCTTCAACGAGATTTGCCCTGAGAACGTACATCATAGAATCAGGGGGTCATTCAGCCCCTGACAATCATCGGCACGAACATGGAGTCTATGTGCTTAGTGGAATTCTGCAAGTGAAAGTTGGCGAGCAACTACTCAAGCTAAATCCCGGTGATGTGATTCATATCGCAGCAAATGAACCGCATCAATTCCTCAATCCATGGTCTCAGCCGGCTAAGTTTCTCTGCGTGCGTGATTTTCCCTAGTCTACTACCTAGGAGCCCACTTATCTAGAGCATCCTGCACAGTTGCGATATGAGCCGCAGCAGGGCCTCCTCCCATTACAATAGCCACAGCTGCTGCTTCCATTATCTCATCTCTGGTTGCTCCAGCTGATATTGCCTGCTTAGTATGATATACCATGCATGACTCACATGGAGATAGGATAGCAGCCACGATACAGATGATCTCTTTGAATTTCGCAGGCAGCGCACCATCTTTGTGTACGGTTTTTAGAAGATCAGTGTATGCGTTCCTAGTTTCTGGAATATCCCTGTTCAGAGCTCCAAAGTGTCTTTGAAAGGTCTTGAGGGTCTTTTCGACATCTTCCATTTCTTTCATCTCGAATTGTACTCTGGGTATAACCTCCCCAGGTTCCACTCCGACTGGCTGTAGCGGCTCTGATATAAAGCATGCGCAGTGGTCTGCTCCTCGTCAGTCAGACTACCAGGGACAATGCGTGCCCTTGTGAATGCTTGAATACTCTCTATGATTGCGTTGATTATCTCTCTATCAGAAGGAGGCTTGGATAGGGCCTCTGTGATCGAAGTCACCGTATCCCGTTTACTCTCCATGCATCTTATTCTCCTCTTATCACGGATGTATTGAGGTTGGTCTGTAGGGGCATTGAGACTTCTTCTAAGATGATCTAGATTTGAGTTGATGAGTAACGTACCATGAATGAATGAAATGCCTCGCTTTATCCATCCTGCTGTACCAGTAATCTTCTTCTTGCCAATTCGAATGCAGGATCTTTCTTTGTCAAATTGAGCTGGCACTCCAATATCAGCTAATCCTCCTGCAATTGCACCTATGAAGTTACGATAGAGAGTTGGGAGTGTCTTTCCAACATAGGCCTGCTTTTGATCCATACAGAGGGTGAAATTCAGGTTACCCATATCGTGAAAGACTGCACCTCCCCCAGTGAATCGTCGAGCAATGGCAATCCCGGTCTGCCTACAGTAGTTGATGTCCACCTCCTTATGGACACACTGAAACCTGCCAATTACAACTGCATGCATAGCTCGCCATAACCGTAGTGTGTTCATTTTTGATTGTGATTCGGAATTCACAACCGCGAGTGCTTCCTCGAGAGCGAGATTACGATGTATGTCTACCTCGCCATCCTCAAGAAGCCTCCATGACATTGAGTAATCTCCTAATTTGGCACGAAATTCAATCGGACTAGGTAGGTCTTCACATTAAACCTTGAGGTACAAGACATGTGCGATGAGAAAGTGCAAGGGGGAATGCTGGTGACAGAATCAGGTCCGTCACCAGCTGATAACCTCGGAGCAGAGTCGAGGTTATAGAGCAGATGTCGTATTTTCGAGGCATGACGCAGGAGGGAATGCTGCGTCAATATAGACCTCCGGTGGGCCAATTTAAGCCCGTACATATTTCTCAGCTGGAATCCTCTAGCCGAGGGAAGTTCCGCATTCTAGACAATAGCTATCTCCTGGCCTTATGTATGCGCCACATTGCCTGCAACGAGCAATAGGTTGGCTTGGCTTGGTTAGGACAAACCGACCAACATTGCGTATATTCCTGAGGCCCATAGCATCACTGTAAAGTTCAGTATAGCCACAGTCTGCACAGGTGAAAGCTTCTAGAGTCGCAGTAGAAAGCCCTGGCAAGTCAATTCTTACGTGATGTTGACCATAGATCCTGTGAGGTCCTGCAATTCTGTTGTTTCCACATTTAGGGCATCGCTTTGATTGAATCATCCCTTCTCCACTATTTAGGACTCGGAAGAATATGCACATAATCCTTTGTTCTAGCGCTAGGCGGATTGGATACGGATTTCAGACTTTCATGAAGTAAGGGCTTTCAAGGTACTCCTTCAGTGCCAAGAGAAATTGGCCTGCAGGAGCGCCATCGAGCACCCTATGGTCGACCGCACAACTTGCCATCATTGTAGAACGGATGACTATCTGATCATCAACAACGACTGGTTTTTTCTTAATCTGGCCGAGAGCAAGAATGGCGGTTTCTGGAGGATTTATGACTGGGATGAACAAGTCGACTTGAAATGGACCCAGGTTTGAAACGGTAAATGTACTGCCTGTCAGCTCTTCAGGCGTTAGGTCATTTGTCTTCGCTCTCCTACCCATATCTTTGGTTTCTTGAGCAATCTCTGTGATCGATTTCTTGTTGGCTCCTCTCACGGTTGGAACAATCAGGCCTGTTTCTGTAGCCATTGCCACCCCAATGTTGACATCCTCGAACATATGGAGTTCATTCCCTGAGAGTGTAGCGTTGAACTTTGGGAACCTCTCAAGGATGTCCGCCACCGCCTTCACGATGATATCATTGAAGGAAACCCTGAATCCCAGCCTCTTCTCATTCCGTTTATTGATATCATTCCTCAGCTCGACTGCTTCCGTCATATCAATCTCGGTAATCATGGTGATATGGGGTCTTTGATAGCTCTCTGTCATCCGACGAGCTATTGTTCTTCTCAAGGGTGAGAGTGGTTCTACCTTTCTTACCTTTCGGTCATCCTCAGCGGCAAAAGGAATGCTTTTGTATTCCATGATATCCTTCTCGACTATCCTGCCTTCAGGTCCACTCCCCACAATCAATGCGAGGTCTAGTCCTTTTTCCTTTGCCAGCTTCTTGGCTCTCGGTGATGCCTTGATTTTTCCGCTTGGAAGTGTACTTGTTTGAACCGGCTTTGTGATCGGGGCTGTCTGGACTGAAGTTACAATAGCTGGAGCTGGTGCAGGAGTAGGAGCAGTTGCAATAGTTTCTGTCAGTTTCTTTGGTTTGACATCGGGAATATCTTCTCCTTTCTCACCAATGATTGCTATTGGCTCACTGATTGGTATCTCATCATTCACTTCGCAGAGTATTTTCAATAGAAGGCCATCAGCAGGGCTCTCTAGTTCAAACTCGTTCTTCTCACCGAATATTTCGACAACTGGTTCGCCTTTCTTGACATTGTCGCCCTCGTTCTTCAACCACTTGAGTATCACACCGTACTCCATTGCGACACTCATTCTCTGCATTATCATGATCGTGGCCAACGGTCGCACCTCATACTACTGCGCGAATTGCTTCTGCAATACGCTTGTTATCAGGAATGAAATACTGCTCCAATGTAGGACTGAATGGCACAGGAGTGTCCGGTGCATTCACCCTTTTAATAGGTGCATCCAGCCAATCGAATGCTTCTTCTTGCACCATGGCAGAAATCTCAGCTGTGGTGGCTCCAGTCTTGGTTTCCTCTGTGACTAGTACTAGCCTACCTGTCTTCTTCACCGAATCAATTAGTGTCTTCTTGTCGAGGGGTACAAGAGTTCTTGGGTCGATTACTTCCACACTAATGCCGTCTTTCGCAAGTTCCTCAGCGACTTCTAGAGCTCTATGCAGCATGAAGAATGTCCCCCAGACAGTTACGTCTGTGCCTTCTCGACGAATCTTTGCTTCGCCAAATGGAACCAGATATTCCTCCTCAGGCACCTCTTCTTTCCTATCATAGACAAGTTTGTGCTCAAAGAACATGACAGGATCGGGGTCTCTTATTGCTGTCTTGATGAGTCCTTTTGCATCGTAAGCGAAAGCTGGTACTGCAATCTTCAGACCTGGGGTGTGCATGAACCACGCCTCAAGGCTCTGAGAGTGATGGGATGCTATATTCTTCCCGCCTCCAAATACAGAGCGCAAAACCAGAGGAACGGAGGTCTGTCCTCCAAACATGTATCTCATCTTGGCAGCCTGATTGCATACCTGATCCATCGCTAGGGAGATGAGGTCACCAAACATGATCTCAGCCACAGGACGCATCCCTGTAATAGCAGCACCAACAGCTGCACCAGCAATAGCATTTTCAGAGATTGGTGTATCTCTTACACGGTCATCTCCAAACTCTTCAGCCAATCCCTTTGTGACTTTGAAAGCTCCTCCCCAGTTGCGGCCAACATCTTCTCCCATTATGAAGACGCTGTCATCTCGGAGCATCTCTTCTCGAATACCCTGCTTGAGTGCATCTCTGTAGGTCATCTCCGCCATCTAAATCGCCTCCAAAAAGACATCATCGAGAGCTTCTTCCGGCGCGGGATGCTCTGATCTGATTGCAAAATCTGCAGCCTTGTCGACCGCCTTTTGCAGCTTCTTTCGTATGCTATCCGCCTGCTTTTCTGTGAGTGCTTTCTTTTCAAGTGCAATTTTCCTAATTATCTCTACAGCATCTCGGTCCATCCAATGGTCTACCTCTTCTTGAGGACGATACTTCGCTTGATCGAATCGTGAATGGCCCCTCATTCTGTATGTCTTGCATTCAATCAGACTGGGCCCTCCTCCCTCTCGAGCTCTCTTCACTGCTTGAACGGCAGCCTCATACACTTCTAACGCATTGTTGCCATCCACAACAACTGATGGTGTGCAGTAGGCATCACCTCGGTCAGCAATATTTTGGCTTGGACAGGTCAGTTTTATTGGTGTGCCCATGGCATAGAGGTTGTTCTCAACGATCCACACTAGTGGCAGCTGCCAGATTGCAGCCATATTGAGGGATTCCCCGAAGGTTCCGTTGTTCGATGCTCCATCTCCGAAGAAACATGCAACAACCTCATCGGTCTTCCTCATCTGAGCTGATAACGCTGCTCCCACTGCTATCGGAAGTCCTGATGCGACGACGCCAGTTGCTCCTAACACTCCTACATTGAACTGAGTGATGTGCATTGAGCCTCCCTTGCCCTTGCAAGAGCCTGTCTTCTTTCCCAGGAGTTCGGCCAGTGCAGCGTTCATGTCCGCCCCCTTCGCCACAACATGTCCATGACCACGATGTGTGCTTTGAATCCAATCTGTTTCCTTAAGGGCAGCAGTGACACCAGCAGCTACAGCTTCCTGTCCTAGATACAAATGAAGCGTGCCTGGAACTAGGTTCTGTCCGAAAAGATCCCAGACTTTTTCTTCGAAGAGGCGTACTTTGAGTGTACGCGTATAGAGATCAACAAGCGTCTCCTTTTTGACTGTCATTTTCCGTCCCATCCATTTGCCGCGTGAGGGATTACGGCCGAATCCGCGAACTATAGTTGATAAAGGCTTCGAACTAGCAGTGTCTGCTTTTCATAATGTGCAGGTGGATACACAGCAATCATCATATCATCATACTCTCTCTGATGTGTCGGTTAGGGACGTGGATATCTCCTATTGCGTTTGGAAATTCACGATATGGTTCCGGTCTGCGTTTCTACTCACTTCGTGACCGCTGCTTAACCGGGGGTTGCGGCGGTCACAGGCCAAAAATAATGATTGCTAAACAGGAATCGATTATGAAGTGCTTTTTCTTCGTGCTAGACAGATGACCATGACACTCATATCTTGGTTTTGAAAAGAAACTCGTCATTCCAGATTGGTGTTGTCAGCCATGAATGATGTAGGTGTCGAAGTTGTCCTAACTTCAGGTCGGACACTCAAGCAGGGTCAGACTATGGAATTGGGAAAACTCAATCAGGAGTACTTTGAAGCTGTCGCTATTTGCGAGGTCGATAAGTCCACCCTCGAAGCATTAGGACTCGAGGAGGGTGAACCGGTCAAGGTGAAGACTGCGACTGGAAGTGTTGTTGTAGCCTGTAGAGTCGACAGAAGGGCAGAGCCTGGTATCGCATTTATGCCGTGCGGCCCGTGGGCGAATGCAGTTCTGGACTCGGATACCATTGAGAGTGGCATGCCTAGATACAAGGACATTGAAGCCAAGCTCATTGCTGCCAAAGGAGCGAAGATACCGAGTGCAGAAGACCTGCTGAAAGCCATTATGGAGGGATAAGAAATGACTGAAGTTTTCGAGGACCAAGTCTGTCCGTTCTGTGGTTGTCTGTGTGATGACATTAGGATAGAGGTTGAGAATGGTAAGGTCGTCAAGAATGACAATGGCTGCGCAATCAGCAAAGCAAAATATCTGAACCATCATGATGACCGGATTGAATCGCCATTGGTCAAGAATTCCGCTGTTAAACTTGATGCGGCCATCGATAAGGCGGTTGAGATACTAGCTTCTGCAAAAAGGCCTCTCATCTATGGACTCAGTTCTACAGAAAATGATGCTCATAGAGAGGCCTACAAGATTGCTGAAACAATAGGCGGAGTTGTTGACAATACCTCATCTGTATGTCACGGACCCACAATTCTCGGTGCACAGGAATCTGGGGAGGCAGCAGGGTCTCTTGCTGAAGTCAAAAATCGTGCTGATACAATCCTTTACTGGGGTTCTAATCCGCAATTCGCTCACCCTCGTCACTTGAGAAGATATGTTCAAGCCGAAGGCGAATATATCAATGATCCAAAGGCTGACAGGAAAATCTGGGTCTTTGATATTCGAAAAACAATTTCTGCCAATGTAGCTGATGAGTTTGTCAAGCTGGCGCCAGGTGGAGACCTCGAGTTCATCGGAGCTCTCCGTGCAGTAGTGCGAGGTCATCTGCTTGATGTTGATGAGGTAGCAGGAGTTTCAATGGAGCGGATAACTGAGATTGCAGAAGCGCTCAAGGGTGCTAAATATGGAATCCTGTTCTTTGGACTTGGACTCACCCAATCGAAAGGCAGGCATAGGAACATAGATGCCGCGATACGGTTGGTGCAAGACCTCAATACGTACGCAAAATGGAATATGATGCCCATGAGAGGCCACTTCAATGTAGCTGGAGCAAACAAGACATCTACATGGCAGACCGGCTATCCATTCGCGGTCGACTACGCTAGGGGCTACCCCCGATATCAGCCTGGAGAATACACAGCAGTTGATATGCTAGTAAACAAGGAAGCAGATGCAATGCTAAACATCGCCGCTGATCCTGCAGCGCACTTTCCGAAAGCAGCAATCAGGCACATGTCAACAATACCCATCATCAACATTGATCCTAAGCGGAACATGACATCCCTCATGGCGGAAGTGAATATTCCCGTTGCACTTTCAGGCATAGAGTGTGATGGCGCTGCAGTTCGAATGGACGGCCTCCCATTATATCTCAAAAAGGTGGTAGAACCACCGGAGGGTGTTCTTCCAGACAGGGATGTGCTGAAAATGATTCATGATAAGTTGAAGAAGGTGGTGAGCTAATGGCGCATGATATTATTCTCAAGAATGGTCGAGTATTCGACCCAAAGAACAAGATTGACGGAGAGATCATGGACATTTCCGTTTCAGATGGCAAGATTGTTGACAAGGTCAATGGCAAAGCAAAAGAAATCGATCTGAAAGGCCGAATGGTCATGGCTGGTGGAGTGGACATGCACGCTCACATAGTTGGAAGCAAACTTGGCTTCGGTCGAGCAATGTGTCCCGAGGACCACAGGGGTGACCCAGTGCCAAAGACCAAGGTCACTCGTGGCGGTGTGGGATACACCATGCCAAACTCATATGTTATTGGTTACAGGTACTCAGCAATGGGCTACACGACCGCAATCGAGCCAGCTCTGCCTGCGCTCAAGGGTCTAGGCAGCTGGGAGGAGCTCGAAGACCTGCCAAACCTCGACTCGGGTCTCCTACCTTTGTTCTGCAATAGCATGATCACCTTTCATTACGTCAAAGAGAAAGACCTCAGCGGTCTAGCTGGTTATATTGCGTGGATTCTAAGAAATGTGGGTGGCCTTGGAGTCAAGGTTGTGTGCCCAGGAGGGACCTATGCATGGGCGCATGGAAGCAATGTTAGAGAACTTGACACCGAGGTGCCGGATTGGGGCATTACTCCACGAGAAATCATCCGTGGACTCTGTCAGGCAACGGAATCCTTGGGACTGCCTCATATGATGCATCTACATCCACTGAACCTTGGCCGTGTAGGCAACATTGACACAACAATTGAACACTTGGAAGCCATCAAAGACATAAAGGGCCACAAAGGGCGGAAGCACATATGCCATCTGACACACATGTCTTTTGAGAGCCTGGCGATGACTGAGGATGAGAAAGCAAAGCCAGAGTGGAAATGGGTTGCATCAGGAGGACTCAAGCTCGCTGAGTACATGAATAAGAACGACCACTTCACTGTGGACTTGGGCCAGATCACCTTTGGACCTGCAACAACCATGACTGGAGATGGGCCGTTCCAGTTCAGTCTGTATCAGATGACTAAGAACAAGTGGGCCAATATCTGTGTAGATGTGGAGATGCCTGGAGGTGCTGGAGTAGTACCCTACTTCTTTGATCCAAAGTCTCCTGCTAATGCGGTGCAATGGGCAATTCCCCTCGAGTTCGCCCTGAGTGCAGACGACGTGTGGCGAGTCATCATGACCACGGACCATCCAAATGCAGGTCCATTCACAAAATATCCCCTTGTTTTATCCTGGCTTATGAGCAAGAAGCAACGTGACATTTGGCTAGAGAAGGTGCACAAGTTTGCAGCTGAACGATCAACACTAGCTGAGATTGACCGTGAATGGAGCTTGTACGAGATCGCAATCTCGACTCGCGCTGCGCCTGCGAAAATCATGGGCTTGGATACAAAGGGCCATGTCGGTGTTGGCGCAGATGCTGATATCACCGTCTATGACTTCGACCCAACAAAGGGCAATCTAGCAGATGATCCAGAGAAGATAATCAAGGTGTTCGGTGAATCGTATCTCACCTTTCTCGCAGGAGAACAGGTTGCAAAGAAAGGTAAGGTTGGCAAGACACCCCATGGAAGGATATGGACTGTCCATCCAGAGCTTGATGATGCACTATGGGCAAGGACAACCAAGGAACTTGAGAAGCTGATCAATAAATGGTACGCTCATTCGTTCAACAATTATCCTGTTCCAAATAGATACCGCGAGCACATGGAACACAAAGTCAAGGTGGACTCGACTAGTATCCCCGCCTAGTGGAGAACTAGGGATGGGACGAACTCCGGACTCATTCAAAAACCATCAATGCGGTTATGAAGGGGTCGGGGAGTTCTATGATCTATTTGCCAAAACGGAGATGACATTGTATGGACATCTATTCTAGAATAAGACAGATTGCGGGGCTGGGAGTGAATCAACTTTTCTAGGTTCTTCTCTGAACTCGACACCGCTTTCAGCATCGAGTTTCTCAGTATACAGTGTTTCTCCTTCGACAACTGTATCTCGCTCTATGTAGACCTCACGTCCGTAAACACTGCCGACACGAGATCTCTCTTCGATACGGATTTCGTCCCCGTAGAGTGACCTTGTTCTTGCGCGTTCTCTCACAAGGATTTCACGTGACTCAACAGGACACGTGACTTCTGAACGCCGACCGATTCTAAAGCCGTCAGCCTTGACGTATTTGGCGTCAATCAATCCACCTACAATAATCCTGTACGTATCGATACGGCCATCTACCATGATTTTGCCGCCTATCTTGATTTTGGCTTCGCATTTGAAGTCGCCACCGATGTCCGCCTTTCCTCCAACTTCCATATTCCCTGACAATGTCAGTGGGCCTTCAGTTGTTATTTTTCCACCAACGTCGACTGTTCGACCTATTCCAGTACCACCAATGCGAATAGAGCCCCCTACATCGATGTCCTCGAAGGTAAGATCACCTTCAGAAGAAAATGTGCCACCAACATCTATGGAATGGACTTTGGAATCCGGTCCAACCTTAATCGAGCCCCCTACGTCTATTTCCTCGATTTCAATAGCTCCAGTTGACTTGAAGCTCCCCCCAATATTGATCTTGACGATTTTTCCATCATGGGCTTTGCCTGAGCCGCCAGCCGAAAACTCTTCTATGTCTGATCGACCATCAACTGTGACTGATCCCCCAGCTGAAACCCTCTCTACTTCTGCGTCGCCCTCAATAGAAACTGAGCCTCCAGCAGAAACTTTTCGTCCCTTGGCATTGCCTGATATTTTCACAGAGCCTCCTCCACTTGCGGAGGTGCAAGTTAGATCTCTGCCAATTCTAAGTGAGCTACCAGCTCTGAAGCTTTCACCCGTAGCTGAACCTGTGACCTCCAGTCCACCTCTTCTGTTTTCCGCAGTGGTTTCTACTGTCAGGTCACCGTCAATGGTGATTGTATCCCTCGCCTTTGCATCTAGAGAATGTGCATTTAGGGATCCCTCGAAATAGGTTTCGCCCTTGACCCTGACCTTGCCAGTCACAACAATCTCGTTACCGGACGCTGGCCGTACGGATCTGCAGTTATCAAGCTCTAGATCCCCTTCGATGGTGTCAAGCTCGACAACGTTTTCGTTTTTGTATCTCTGAATATCTGACATTTCACTTGTCATCTCCGTTATGTTACATGTAAATTTGCTCAAATTTAGTATATAAAGCGGAACCACAATTCAGGGTCACAATTTGTGACTGTAAACTGTATTAATTTACAGCGGGAATTCAAGCCAATCACATCCCAATTATAGGGTCTGGTACAGGGATGCCGACAAGAGCAGCCATCCTTTTGTAGAGTTCAAGATACTGATGACCTCGGACAGTCACTGAATAGACCCTCTGTCCTTCGTCGTCATCCTCCTCCAAAAGACCCCTATCCATCAGCTCAGTGATTGTTTCTTTTGCCCGATCGACTGGCATATTGGTGGACCTCGCGGCGCGGGTGAGTGGGCAATATCCATAGATGTAGATAACACGAATGAGCTCGGCGTAGATGTCGTATCTCGTTCTCTTGATACGTTCAGCCTTCTTCTTCTTCGCCATCGAGTCGCACCTAAAGAAGTTGGATAAGAGCAATCATAAAAAGGCATGCAAAAGCGCGTAACTTGGCGGGCAACAAGCTATCTACAGACAATCCTTATGACCCCGCCAGACACCTGTTTTGCATCTGTCGGGATATGAAAATGATACTCAGAGTATACATTATGAAGAGCCCATCAGGCGAACCCATCTATGGTCGTTCATACGATGATAGCGATCCCATTGGTGAAAACAGTCTGCCAGCACACGTACGAGCATGTGCGACACTCTTCCACACTAGTAGTGGCACCTCAAGAGACCGCGTGTATACTCTGGAACAGGTTGGGGCAATCTGGTCCTATGTATTCTTTGAGAACTTTGCAGTGATTCTTTTCACAACCTTCGATGAGAATGAGGTCGGTCTGAAGAAGATGATGATGTCACTTGGTCGAGCCATCAGCAATCAGTTTGGCGGCCTTATCTCGTCCTGGAGTGGCAACATTGGCGAGTTTGAGGGCATGGACACGCTAGTGGACCGATATGTCACTATTGACCTCGAGCATCCCCCAGATTCCATTCTCGACAAGGCAGAGAAACTGATGAATGCAGTGCTTGAGGACCATGAAATAGCATATGTCGGGCTTCTAGATGCACAAGGGGAGCTGCTTCGCGGAAACATCCCTGAGAACCATCTTTCTGGAATTGAAGCCGAGATGATGGCAAATGGTGAGATTAGGCCAGTGGCGGACATGGTTCCGACAGGGGTAGAGATCATGGGCTATAGTGTCCAACTGCTGAAAGTGCAGTCTCTGACAGTTGCGGTGGCCGCTCATCGGGATGAGAGTAAGTTAGCTGCTATCAAGGCTGTCAGTGAGATAGCTGATGACCTAAACAGGGCTTTGTCGAATTGAGCACAAGTTCTAAATGATGCTTCACTCCCCAAGCAGGTCTGGTGACCAGAGTTGATTGTGGGTATCAATGGCTCTCCCAAAGGCGAACGGTCTAATTCCCGATTCTTGCTTGCTAAGGCTCTTGAGGCGGCTTCTGAGGTCCTTTCTAATGGCAATACCGAGATTCTTGACATTGTGGACTACGAAATCCGATACTGTACTGGTTGTGATGCATGCGTGAGGAAGAAACCCTGCCCAGAGAGTGAACATGATGACATGCCAAAGATTGAGGATAAGCTCGCTAAAGCCGAAGGGATCATTATCGCAGCTCCATCTTACTTCACATCTGTCCCCGGAATCCTAAAGGACTTCATAGATCGTTCGAGAACCATGAAGATGCTTGATCATCAGCTCAAGGACAAGGTTTTTGGTGCGATCACATATGCAGGTCTTCGTTATGGCGGCCAAGAGCACGTTATTGATGTTCTAAACAGATATGCCTTGGGACAAGGCATGATCGTTGTGGGTTCCGTGGGAAGTCCCGTAAAACATGGCACATTTGGATCAGGCAGCATGCAGACAGATGAGGGCAAGTGGCGAAACGCGGACACAGACACACTTGCAATAGATGCGAGTGAGGAACTTGGTCGCAGAATAGCGAAGCTTGTGAACCACATCAAAGGGACCTGAGGCCTTAGAATGGATCTCAAGAGACCTGGGCAAGTCCAGGTGTATACTGGTGATGGCAAAGGAAAGACAACCTGTGCCCTTGGAGCTGGGCTACGAGCGGCAGGTCATGGTCTAAGAGTTTTGATGATCTGTTTCATGAAGGCGAAAATAGCTGAACGAGATGGAGAAACAGAGATCAACTATGGTGAGTTTGGATCAGTGGAACAGATTTCGAACTTCGAGATTGTGCCGGTTGGAAGACTTGACTGGGTTGACAAAGAGAATCCGGATCCGATTGATGTGAAGCTTGCTCAAGACGGATTGCAACTAGCTCGTGATGCGCTCAGGAACCACACTTGTGATGTCCTCATCCTTGACGAAATCAATGTCGCTGTAGAATGGAATCTTATCGCTCTTGAGGATCAGTTGGCCCTCATCAAAGCAAAACCTCCAGAGGTTGAATTGATAATGACAGGTCGTTACGCTCGCTCAGAGTTACTTGAAGCGGCAGACCTTGTCACGGAGATGAAAGAGATCAAGCACTACTATTCATCAAAGAAGGTTCAAGCCAGAAAGGGATTTGAGTTCTGAATAAAGCCTGCACCCGGCTTAGGCGGCCGGGTCAGGGGCAATATACTGGGAGCGTCTAGTCGCCATATCCAGGAGTAAAGGTTGCCAGAACATCGCAGGCCCCTACAGTATTGTCGATCAGAGTCCTGAGCTCCTCGCCAGTCAGATCTGTATCATTTGTTTCTGCCGTCACTGAGATGTAGTCATCACTAGTGATTACAAACTTGACACCATTCACCTTCCATGAGGAAACAAGCATGTCGTACATTAGCTTGTGCTGTTCTTCTTGGGGAATGCTGCTGAACTTTGTAAAGAGCGCAGTAATGAAGAGCCAGCTCTCGTCAGGGCTTGTGAGAATTAGAACCTTGAGATCATCAAACTGAGCAGTGTCCCAGACCATAAGAAGGCCTGCCTCTTCTCGAGAATAGACAATATCGATCTCATCTAGCAGCGCCGCAATTTCATCCAGTTTCGACATTCGAATACCTCGAATTGAGGAGTTTCAGTGCTTTCACATAAAGATGTCTAGGATGCAATTGCATCAACAATCAACAAGCTGGTAAGCCAAGAAACAAACAGTTAATATCGAAACACAAGACAATCTCTCTTGTTTCACTGAGAAGGAGAGTCGCCTATGGGAGCTGACAAGGCAAAGAAGGATGATACTCAAGCACCACCGGATCCCTATTTGAGTGAGATTCAGGTTGCGAAGGAACGCTGGGAAGCAGGCACACTGTCCCGCCACACCGAGAAACATCCCGAACGTCGTGAGGAGTTCATCAGCACCTCCAGTCGGCCAGTCAGAAGGATTTACACTCCTTTGGATATCCCCAAGTTTGACTATATGCGCGACTTGGGATTTCCTAGTGAATACCCTTATACCCGTGCGGTTCAACCTACACTCTATCGTGGCAAGTTCTGGACCATGCGCCAATTTGCCGGGATGGGCTCCGCAGAGGAAACAAATGAGCGATTCAAGTACCTTCTCAAGATTGGCCAGACAGGGCTCAGCGTTGCGTTTCATCTGCCAACAATCTATGGTCATGATTCTGACCATGAGTTTTCCTATGGAGAGGTTGGCAAGCTGGGAGTTGCAGTCGATACACTCAAGGACATGGAGATTCTATTTGATGGGATTCCGCTTGATAAGGTCACAACTTCGATGACCATCAATGCTCCTGCGTCAGTGCTGCTTTCGATGTATATGGTTGCTGCTGAGAAGCAAGGCGTGAGTTCTCATCAAATCGGAGGCACGATACAAGACGACATCTTGAAGGAGTATATGGCGCAAAAGAGCTGGATATACCCGCCTGAGCAATCGCTTCGCATCATTGTAGACATAATGGAATATTGCGCCAAGAACATTCCCAGATGGAATACAATAAGCATCTCAGGCTATCACATCAGAGAGGCTGGCTCTACGGCAGCTCAAGAACTTGCTTTCACTCTGCTCAATGGCATGGAGTATGTGAAGGAAGGCATAGCCCGAGGTCTCGATGTGGACACCTTTGCCCCGCGCCTTTCGTTCTTCTTCAACTCCCACAATGACATCTTTGAGGAGGTCGCAAAATTCAGAGCTGCTCGAAGAATCTGGGCACGCGAGATGAAAGAGAGGTTCAATGCCAAGAAGGAGAGGTCTCTTTGGATGCGATTCCATACTCAAACCGCCGGATGCTCATTGACAGCCCAACAACCAATGGTGAACGTCGTTCGTACAGCCTACCAAGCACTGGCCGCTGTGATGGGAGGCACACAGTCACTCCATACAAATTCAATGGATGAAGCTTTAGCGCTTCCAACTGAGGACGCAGTCAGAGTGGCTCTCAGAACTCAACAGGTGTTGGCACACGAGAGCGGTGTGCCTAATACAATTGACCCCCTTGCAGGATCATACTATGTGGAGGCTTTGACCAACGAACTTGAGGAGGAGGCATACAAATACTTCGACCATGTCGACTCGCTTGGCGGTGTCATACCAGCGATAGAGAAGGGATTCTTCCAGAAGGAGATCTCAGAGGCGGCATACCGCTACGAACGAGAGATTGAAGCCAAGAAGCGAATTATCGTTGGAGTGAATGACTTCGTTCTGGAAGATGAGGAGATAACAATCCCCGTCCTGAAGATTGACCCAGAGGTTGAGAAAAGACAGATTGAGCGATTAAACAAGACACGCAAAGAACGGAACAACAAGAAGGTGCAGGAAGCCCTGGATGGTTTGAGAAAGGCGTCTGAGGGTACAGAGAATGTGCTGCCTCATGTTGTTAAGGCTGTTCGAGCTTATGCAAGCGTTGGAGAGATCTGCGACGTCTGGCGTGATGTGTTTGGGGAATGGGAAGAGCCAAAGATATTCTGATGGCTAGAGTACGATTTCCGTTATCTTCCCAACAGCAGGAAATGCCACATTGACGATTCGAGTCTTGCCGATTTTCGTTTCGAGTCTGTTAGACATATGCAGGTGTCCATGAATCACAATATCAGGTTGTACATCCTCAATTATTTTGGATATCCACCAAGAATACACGCTGATGTCGTTGTCATTCATTCTTTCGGAGAGTGGACTGTAATGCATCAGTAGAATGGTGTAATCCACTTCAGCTGCAGTTTCCTTTACTTCATTGGCCAAGCTTTCCGCACGTGATTCATAAAATTCTCTAAGGCCCATTTTGTTGAGTCTCTTTTTTCCTCCCCTGATGTCAACCGGTGCAGTAGCACCAATAACTCCAATCTTCGACCCTGCAATCTCCAGAGATGTCGACTCACCATCAAGAAACAGTATTCTTCCTTCTGTCAGGCTCAATATTTCCTTTCTGGTAGCTTCAAATTCCTCATTCCCAAAACAGGCTATGATCGGAACATCCCTCGCTTCTGAGGAATCAATGGCCTGAATGATGTTCAAGTACTGGGATGCTCTTCCGAAATTTACCATATCGCCCGCGAATAGAAATATGTCAGGTGCATCGACAAGGGTGAGTGATTCTGCAAAATCCTCAAGAAACTTCGGGCTATGAACATCTGCAACCGCTGCGAGCTTCATATTTCACACACTCAACCTCAGGGCGCCGGAGCAATCAGATTTATGACAAGTAGATGTCCTATTTACCTGATTATTATGACAATATCTATTCGGTGGCTAGGTCATGCAAGCTTCCAGATTAATGTTGATGAGAAGGTCATCTATCTTGATCTCTATCGTTCCAAGCAGCTGAGGGAGAGAGTTCCTGACGAATTAGATCCTGCAGCATTGGTTTTGGCTACTCATTCTCACAATGATCATTGCTTCCCTGAAGCAATTAATGAAGTACGCAATTCTGGAACTACGATTATCGCCCCTGCAGACTGTGGTGCTAAGCTAGGTGCGGCGATAACCTCGCTGGCACCGGGCGAAGAAACCGAGGTTGAGGGGATAGCAATCAAAGCTGTTCATGCATACAACGTGAAGCGGTTTCGATCACCAGGCAATCCCTATCACCCAAAGGGATTTGGAGTCGGATATCTCATCAGTGCTGAGAACAAGACAATATACTTCGCTGGGGATACTGATGTGATTCCCGAGATGAATGAGTTGGGACCGATTGACGTTGCCCTGCTCCCCTGTGGCGATACCTATACCATGGATAACAAGGATGCCGCTGAGGCCACATCAATCATAAAGCCCAAGGTCGTAGTGCCCATGCACACATGGGACAAGAGCGTTGATGCCTTCAAGAAACAGGTTGAGAAAGAAACTGACACAGAGTTCAGATATCTGAAGGAAGGCGAGTCGTTTTCAATTTGAAGCGTCTCTGGAAGTAACATATGTATCTATATACCACGTTTAATGCCGAAATACCATGTCAATCGCTGAGAAGATTCGAGGTTTGCCCAGAGTAGCTCTGATTGGATACATAGCACCATTGATAGCTCTCGCATGCATAGCGCTAGCCATCGCAATATCCCCGAGCTTTGACTGGGTCACAAATGCGCTCAGTGACCTTGGACACTACACAAGAACCGATATTGGCCCCAATCCTCTCGTTAGGGCGATCATCTTCAACTTTGGCTTGGTTACTACGGGCGTTCTTTTGTTCATTATCACATTTGCCTTTATCAAGCAGATCAATGATTGGCCTACGCGGATTGCGATGTTCCCATTTCTCATCGCTTGTGGCTTTCTCACTGCAATTGGCGTCTTCTCAGAGAACTTCAACCCAACCCACTATATGGTTTCAGTTGGCCTTTTCACAACTTTCCCTTTTGCGATGTGGTTTGTTGGTCTATCTTGGCTTAGATACAGGCATCTGTGGTGGTTCTGCGTGCTATCCTTGTTGCTGCCTTTCTTCTCAGTCTATATCTGGTGGGGTACGTTCGAAGGTACTGTACCATGGACTGGTATGGCTATACCTGAAATCCTCACTGCCATGAGCGCAATCCTCTGGGTCTGGGTCTTCCTTTCACTTGAAGTGAAGGGCCAGCTATCTCATCTCGTCACACATTCGCAATGACCTTTTCTGCGAATATCTCACTTGTTTCGCGTTCACGCTTGTAGGGAAACAATACTTGGAAGTGAGAGAAGCCCAAGCCTGCCAAATGCTGGAACTGTGCAGTTATTTCCTCAACAGACCCAGCCCATGAACCAGGCAAGCTTGATTGCTTCTCCATATACTCATCTAGTGTTATACTCTGCTCCCTAGCTCGCTTGATGTTGAAGTCACGAATCTCATCCTCATTGTCAGTAATCAGGCAGTAGCCAAGGAATGTCTTCGTTATAGATTCGTAGTCACGTCCTTCATCTGCACAGTGACTTCTTAGGGCCTTTAGGAGTCTTTCAAGCCTATCTGTTCCCCATGGAGAAAAATTGCTCATATCACCATATTTGGCCACAAGCTTCAGCGTGCGCTTCTCGCCATGTCCCCCGATTAGGATTGGAGGATACGGTTTCTGAATGGGTTTAGGCGCAAAGACAGCATCGTTCAGCTCATAGTAATTACCGTCAAAGGTTGCTCTGTCTTCTGTCCATAGTTTGATGATGACTTGAAGGGCTTCCTCCAGGCGATCAAATCTCTCTCGAAGTGAGGGGAAACGGTATCCGTATGCCTTGTACTCGACCTCTTTCCAACCAGCTCCAATACCAAGTATTAGTCGCCCATTTGAAATCATATCAAGTGTGGCTGCAATCTTGGCAAGGAGTGAAGGGGGTCGATATGAGTTGCAAGTGGCAAGGACACCAAGCTTCATTCGTGAGGTCTTTACAGCAAGCGCCGTGAGAAGAGTCCAAGCCTCAAGACTGTTCACTGCCGCGGAATCCATATCCTTGAAGAAATGATCGCACGTCCAAACCGATTGATACCCTAGTCGTTCTGCATTAAGCGTGATTTCCTCGATCGTTTCATAATCAAAGCCAAATAGCGGCTCAAAGTGGACTCCGAACTCAATAGTCATGATTTGGCACCACAGAATTCAGATTCAGAGCTGTGGAAATATCTTACTCTGCACCTGCACCGGTTCGAAAAGACTAGCCCCTGGAGAAGACACACTTTTTACTTGGGACTTAGTCCTAGGATAAATCGCATTCAGGTGGCTTGGGTCTTGGAGAATGAGAATAGCGTTTCAAAAAGCCCTTACAGATGGGTCATTCTCAGCCTCGCTTGGCTTGTTTATCTTGCTTTTGGCCTTATCCTTTCCTCAATTCCCCCTCTCGCAACTACAATTGCCAATGATCTCTCATTGACCTTCTCACAAATGGGTGCGATACTCGGTTCTGTAATTCTAATGTATGTTCCCTTTGCCATCCCAACTGGTGCTGTCATTGACCGAATTGGGCATAGAAAGATGATAACCGCCGGTCTAATTCTGATATCCTCCTCCGCTATTCTTCGTGTATTTGCTGCAAACTTTGAAATGTTATTTCTTACTGTGCTCATCTTCGGCATAGGCGGGCCAACCATTTCGGTTGGGCTTCCCAAAGTGGTCGCTTCTGCTTTTCATGGTCGAGAGCGTGGATTAGCGTCCGGGATATACATGACGGGCTTCATCATCGGGTCCACAATAGCACTTGCACTCACAAATGCAATCATCATTCCTTTTGTTGGAACTTGGCGTAATGTTTTCTTAGTCTATGGGCTCGTAGGGCTGCTAATTGCTTGCGCTTGGATTCTTCTAGTCAAAGAGCCAACTCCAAGCGGGGTTGAGAGTATTGCGCTTCCGACATTAGACAAGATATTGCGAAACTTACTTCGTTCCAAGTCTGTTTGGAAGGTTGCGATTATTGGAACCTCCGGATTTCTCATTTATTACGGATTTGGCAATTGGCTTCCAACTCTTTTGGAGTCGAAGGGATTCAGCACAGTTGAAGCAGGATTAGTCGCCTCCTTCCCGACGTGGATTGGTCTCATCGGTAGTGTGTTTATCCCTAGCTTAGCTAAAGCAGGTTCAAGAAGGCCGATCATCATTGTGATCCTGCTATTTCAAGGCATCTCCATAATCGTTGCAGCAATGACTGTTGGATTGTTTCTTTTGGGATCTCTCGCCATTTATGGGATACTTAGTGGTGCAATGATGCCAATTCTACTGGTCGTTCTGATGGACCTTCCTGATATTGGAGCTGAATATACTGGAGCTGCAAGTGGAGCATACTTCTCATTCGGCGCTTTCTTTGGATTTATAGGCCCAGCTTTTGTAGGCTATCTCACTGACCTCACTGGATCATTCTTCCTCCCAATTTTCTGTTTGGGCTTAGTAATGGAGGCAATGATTGTAGTCGCATTTCACTTGAATGAAACCTAGGCCCTCCAAACTTCCCGGTATCAATTCCAGAATACAGGACAGATTTACACTGCGCTGAACCTATTAATTATAATCAAACTAAGTCGATACTACTCTACGCTAGGTGGGTATCGTGTCCCAATCGATGCTGGCTTCTTCCAGGTCTCCGGTGTTCCTTTATGTTGTTGCGCTACTGGTTTCGCTTTCATTAATGCCAAGCCATCCCATCGTTTTTGGTCAGTCTTATTCTGAAACCATCAGAACAGATTTGACAGGAATCAATGTGGCAGTCTATAACGACACCAGTTCTCTCGACAGCAGTGCTATTGCGCTCAAGGCGATGTTTGATTGGATGAGTGCATCAACAGCCTATGTTGATGGAGATGAACTAAGTGACACTTCTGTCCTAGATAACTACGACATGCTGGTATATCCTGGGGGTTCAACTACTGGATATTACTACGAGCTTGGGGAAGAAGGCCGTCAGAAGGTCAAAGAGTTCGTAGCTAGCGGTGGCTCATACTTCGGAATTTGTGGCGGATCAGTGTTCGGGACGAATTCAGGTCTTGGGCTTTTCAATGGCATTCATGGCAGTTCTGTAGCAGGCACTGGCACATACTTAATGGACTTAAACGTGAATAGAAGCTCAACTGGACCGGATCTATCAGATGAACCAGAGACCTACTCAACTCTGTATTGGGGCTCAACATACTTCTCTGGTCCCGGCATGGCTGATGCAATACCAATCATGACTTATCCCGGTGGCGGGCAAGCTGCAATGCTTGTGTGCAGGTACCAGCTGGGCACTGTGTTTATTTCAAGCCCACATCCCGAATATGAGGAGGGCGATTCAAGGGATGGCACTGATGCCTTTGACGACCTTAATGATCCTGACTCCGAGTGGGGGCTGATGCTGAAGATTTCAATCTGGCTTGTTGAAATAGCAGGTACTGAATTGCCAAACAGCACAACCACCACAACTACAACGACTCCGGATTCTCCTTCAGCGTCAACTAGTCCTCCGCCTTTGGACTTTCTTTTGGACTCTCCTTTGGTAATCGCTGCATTAGTAGGGGGACTTGGAATAGTTGCCTTAGTAGTTGTCCTACTTCGCAGGCGATGATATGCCTCTCCAAAGAATGGACTAAGTCGAACATCATACGAATCATTGTTAAATGCGATTCTCCAAAGAACAATACCCCATGGCTCTGAATACATGGTTTCATGTGAAGTTTGATGAAGATTTCATTGACATTCACATTCATCCACCCGGAGGCGAAGAGCAACGTAGTAGAATAGGGTGGAGCTCAATTGTAAGAGTATGTTTCAAGCCCGCTGACTTCTTGGGAACTGATGAGATACTCATTTTCGTTGAAGGGCAAGAAGCAAGCTACCTGATACCTGTGGAAGCAGATGGTGGGTTGGCTCTGTGGTCACAGATACTTGATCGTGAGCTTTTCGATGCAAAACTGGCTATCGAGCTCGCGACCTCCTCAGATGAGGAATATCACTGCTGGCCTGGTTTGGAAGAATAGCCTTCACAATGCATGAAACTGGATATCCGTGTAGGGGTCTTCTCCTAGGATTCTCCTTCTGAAACTTCCCCTCACTTCTTCTGGCACACTTGGTGGTAGATACATGAAGAGGATTGCATCCCTGACCTGCATGAACATCTCTAGCTGATCAAGCCACTTCGCGTTTAGAGTGTTCTCATTCTTGTATCCTTCAAGAAAGGTTGGTAGGAATCTCGATGCAAATTCCCTTTGTTCATCAGCATCGTTCCTTAGCGTTGTTACATAGAGCGGATAGTAGAGAGCAATTGCAATCTCTGATATGAACCACTTATAGCATGCACGATCGAAGTCTAGAATAGCTGATAGCTTGTTATCCTTAACAAAGAAATTTCCCACATGGATGTCCGAATGCACGAGCCCATATTCCTCCCTTCCCTTGGGCAATTCATGCATTCTCTGAAAGAGCTTGCTGACCTTCTCCCTGACTTTCTTATCCCCTCTCTTGATAAGAGAAAGGTCCAACTCGGGATGGAACTCATACCTTCTGGCTGACTTGGGTTTGTATTCTTTGGTGACTGAATGCATCCTTCCAATAGTTCTACCCCAGTCTCTTACCACGGAGTCGTTCCAGCTCTTAGGATCTCCAAAGTCGAGCTGTTCTCCCTCCGCTTTCTCAAAGGCAACTACATTGTAGGAGTCCTTTCCCTTTCCTATCCTCTCAACATAGATTCCATTCTCAGATTTTACGGGCTTAATCACTGGCACATTCTTTTCGAGAAGATAGACCACCCAATCAATCTCCGCAATCACAAGGTCGAGAGTCATGTGTGAGCTATGACCAAATCTGAGGAAGACTGTCTGTCCATTTTTTTGATAGGAATAGACGGCGTTCTCCATTCCCCCTACAAAGTTCAGTTCATTAGAAGCCACGCCATATCGTTCACAGGCCAGCTCCTGATGCTTCTTTGAAACGGTATCTTCCATACTCATGGACTCAGCGTGTCCAATTGCAATATTATGCCTTGCCACCAACGCAGAATTTCTGACTTCTCGGTCTAGAAAAGAAGTAATTAGAGAACCCCAAGAGGGGCTCTCAAATTGTACTACTCAATTAGCTGGTCAAGAACCTCAAGAAGCTCGACCACCTTCAGCTTCGATCCCTCCGCAGAAAGGTCTTTGCCGGTCTCTTCTTCCTCCTTCTTCATTGCCTTTACGGCATCAGAGAAGTTCGTGATGCAGAATGGACATGAGGTCATGATGACATCTGCACCAGTAGAAGCCGCTTCTTTCATACGTTCCCTAGCAGTGGCATTCGCCATGTCAGGAAACTGTGCCTTCACACCGCCTCCGGCCCCACAGCAGAAGCTGTCGCCCTTGATGCGATACATCTCATGGAGTTCAAGGCCGGGAATGGCTCTCAACACCTCACGGGGCATCTCATAGTACTCAGCCTCGGCTTTCTTGGCCTTTCGCTCGTCGAGAAGCCAGTTCTCTGAGTTCTCAAGGATGTCCTTCTTGATAGCTAGGCCAACATGGCGAATGCTATGGCAGGGATCATGCCAGGTGACCTTCTCAGCGTACTCCTTGTTAATCTTGAGCTTGCCCTCCTTCAGAAGCTCATAGACTAGGTCCACGGTGTGCTTCACCTTGAATGGCAAGGGCTTGCCGCTCATGGTGGGATAGTCGTTGCGGAATGTCTTGTAGCAGCCAGCGCATGAATAAACAAGCAGGTCAAAGTCCTTGAAGATCTCTAGGTTCTTCTCCATGACTTCTCTGAACACATCTCTCTGCCCGGTCCTCAGCAGTGGTGAACCGCAGCAGACCTCCTCACTCATCACAGTGAAGTCGAAACCAAGTTTCTTCAGGATTGATGCAGTGTGGTCTGCGACATGCTGTTGGCGATATGCTCCGGTGCAGCCCACAAAATACGCCACTTTCACGTTCTTGTTGTCAACCTCGCCACTAAACCACTTGGTGCGCTCCTCAAATGGCTCAGCATAGGGATTCTTCATGTTGGGGTCTCTGACCCTAGTCCCGAAGCCTTTGTGCTTATCAAGCGGTTCCACACCTGCTTCGAGGACAGCTGCCCTCAGCGCCTCAGTGACATGTACTGTGTCAATGTAGTTTGGGCACTGAGTTTCGCACATGCCGCATGTCGTACACGCTTCAGCTACCTCGAGTAGTTCCTTGCTGGCTGGCAGTTCGCCATTCAAAAACGCCCGGGCCATCCATTGCTTGCCGGAGTTGAAATAGCCCTCCCATCCGAAGTATATCCCTGCGGGGCAACCCTGGAGCATCCCGGTGTATTCCTCTGTTTCTCCCTCTTTATCAGGCTCGCCGCTATATGCGTACTGACAGGCTCGACAGTGAATACATCGTGCATTGATCTTGCGAAGTTCTTCTAGTGTTACCATGTCCATCTTACTCCTGTTTCTCTGTTTGCATTAAAGATGTTACGTTGCGTAACTTTTCTCGCCCCCTGGATTTCACTCCTCAAACGGGTTCGGCAAGTCAGTTACAGACTCCCATGGAATCGCCAACCGGCCTGGATGCAGGATGAGATTTGGGTCCAGGACCTTCCTGAACTTCACCAGCATCTTGTAGTATTGCTTTGCCTTGGTGAAGGTTTCTGGAGCATGTACGAATGGGTCTGGACGATAATTAAGCCAGCCCTGCTTCAGGAAACTCTTCGTTGTTTCGAGGTTGAACTCTCGAATCTTGTCCATGATCCCGTCCTCGGTGCTGTCAAAGCAAAGAATGGGCATGACAATTGCCTGTCGAGCATGGTCAATCGATGCGACCCACATGGTCGGCGGAAAGCCGTAGTTCTCCATAGCAGCGCAGTACTCTTCCATCATCTTGCTGCTCTCTAGCCATGGACAATACCACGTGATGAATAGAAATCCAGCTTGCCAGAGCGAATATGGGATTGCAATCTTGTTGGGCTTTTTCAGCCGCGATGCCACCTGCTTCGGGTGCAGATCTTGTTGCGGAGTCTTCCTTGAGTATTTCACCTCGTAGTCTTTGTAGACTTCGTCTATTTTCTTCAGTGTGAAGTCGAGCTCCTCCTTGGTCCATGCCCAGCACTCGTAATTCATCCACTTCTTGTCGATTCCAATACTCTTGTAGAAATCATAATCTGTTGGCACATTGGTCTTTGGCCAGCGAGTCATGACCAATTCATAATTCCCTCCCTGCACCATGACCGTGCGTTCACCAACACCCATCTCGTGCTTGGATATCTCCCATGCAGGCTTGACGATATCGTCCCAAGTTTCTCCTCCGTAAGCGACGACCGTCTTGTAATGAGGATGAGGTACCATCTTGATGGCACATTTCGTGATAATTCCCATTGAGCCCTGCGACCCAAGAAACAGTCCATCTGGGTTAGGACCTACGCCCCAGCGATAGAATGGCTTTGCACCTGGGAGGGCCCACGACCCAGTGTGGAATATCTCACCAGTTGGCAAGACAATTTCCATTCCCATGATCATGTCTGCCTGTGGGCCGTATACTCCGGTCACAAGCGAGAACCCTCTTTCAATGGCATCGCCCAATACTGTCGCAGCAGGTGGAGCCCCATCTGGAATCGGTGGCGCCCACTCCGGGTACTTTGTCTTGAAAATCCTCCACGCATCGCCTGACTTTACGCCCGGTTCTACGATCATGACTCGGTTTTCAGTGTCAACCTCCATTTTGTCCATCCGGGTCATATCCATTAGAATTCCCCCAGGTTCTATTGCAGGGAGCGCGAATCCTCCACTAAGTCCTCCTGCTGCAGGCGTAACAGGACTAAGATTTTCGTTCGCAACAACGAGAACCTTTGAAACCTCTTCCGGGTTTGCAGGTCGGACAACGACCTCGGGCACCACGGCTTCCAGCCCCATGATTCCTTTGGCCATATAGCTGTGACGAAGTGGCTCGCTCGTCGTGACGTACTCATCGCCACAAATAGCTACGAGCTTCTTGACCACCTCATCAGTGACCTTGTTGTAGTTACTCACTCGATGATCCTCCATCATCAGTCAAAATGACTGAAGGGTGATTTGTCTAAATCGGTACCTCGCTGGAGGGCACCATCATAAATAGGCATCGACTAATTGCAATAGCGCAAAATCAGAATGATGCCAAACCTCATATGAGCCAAATATCATTGATTGTCGATTCGCATGGATGCGCGCCGGCTATATCAGCAAATAGATGAAGATTTCGAGCTAAAGAAATGCAATGAGGGTGACTGGGACTTATCTGACCTCGGAGATTTCGTCACTGAGAGCTTTAAGGAAACGAAAATGGGATTGGTCTTGGATAACGCAGAATCAATCGAAAAGGTCTACACTTCTGTCTTTCCCAGCGACGAGGTCATCAGTCGTCTTCTCAATTCAGGTGAGATGGATATTCTCCTATTCACTCACCATCCAATGATTTGGGACTCAACCCTTGATGGGCCTCCTTTCAGAAACATCCGACACGAGTTTCTAAGTGAACTCAAAGAACAGAGAATCTCATATTATGCCATCCATGTCCCGCTGGATAGAAATGGTCCATATAGCACGACAGTTTCACTGGCCAAAGCCTTAGGAGTAGAGCCGAACCGCTACTTTTTCGATTACTTCGGATCTGAAGTTGGTGTTATGGGCAGGACCGATAGACCTACTGTTTCAGCATTTGCAGAAGGAGTCAAGTCTGCAGTCGGTCATAAGGTGAAGGTGTGGCGGTACGGATCTGAGGAGATCAAGGATTCGCAAGTTGCACTTGTCGCAGGTGGAGGTGGCGAACCGGAAATTGCGAGTGAGATTGCCGAGGCTGGCCTAAATATGTATGTGACAGGAATTACAAGAATGGTCAAGGCATATGAACCATCGATACTATTCCATGATGTCTGCAAAGAGAACGAGATCAATGTTATAGGAGCCACCCACTATTCTACTGAGAAATTCGCGTGCATCGCTCTGGTCAACTATTTCTTGAATTTGGGTCTGGCCTGCGAGTTCGTCGAAGACAAGCCTTCACTTGAGGACTTGGAGTGACTATTCAGCCGATTCAGTAGATTCTGTATCCTCCTCGTCTGAGGGTAGCAGGTCTTCAAGCTGTGCCTTGGAAAGATTCTCGAGCTCTTCCATTCCCATTAGTTCTTTGAGCTCATCAGGAATCTTCTCAATGATCTCCTTCTTAGTCAGGCGAGTCTTGGGCTTAGCTGAAGGCTCGCCAGCTGCTTCCTCCTCCGTAGCGATGTCTTCTTCTGCCTCAGGGATTTCGTATTCCTCTACATCCATTGGAGCTGGAATTTCAGTGGTTTCGTCGGCAATCTCGGAGAGGGACCTTTCTGGTTTTCTACTTCGCATTGCACCTGATGCTCTTGATAGACCCCTTGCCATCTTTGAAGACGCATATGGAATCACCAGCAGGAACACCACTGGCAATAGGACAATGACTCCCAAGGAGTAGCTTCTGAGAAAGTCCATGGTGAGGACAGTGGTCCCAGCCAGAACAACCAAGAACATGAAGAATTTCATGCGTATTGATGAACCTAGATTCTCAACGAGGTCAACACACTCTTGCTCCACAACTATTGGCGGAGTTCCAAGAACCGCCATCTCGTTCAGACGAGAGAGTCCTTTACTTATCTCTCTATAGAGATTAACCACGACTATTACAATCGAGGAGAGGTACGCCGCGAATATGGTCATCATTATAGTCGGCACTATAAGTTCACCTAAGTGGAAGACATTGTCCAATACATAGAACTTCAGCCACTCAATGTTTCGACCCCAGTCGAATATCTGAATGATAACAATTGGGACAAATATCAGATGCCACAGGCCTAGAACCATCCGTCTTCTGCTGATATTCTGCGTGGCTAGGATTGATGATGTTGCATCTCTATACAGCCAGATTCCATAGAGTATTAATGAGATGCCAAGCACCAAGACGCTCTCAGCAACAGCTAGGCCGAAATTACCAGCTCCTGCAGATACATATGAATGGAATATTGTGAGACCAGCAAGACCTACAACTGCGCCATATAGATAGTCAAGCTTCCGCAAGCCTCGAAGGAGATTCTCTTGCGACCCTCTTGTGAGTGACAGCCCGGATGAAATTCTAAAGTAGATGAGCAGTCCAATGAAGCTAATGAAGAAGGAAATCATGAAGAGCGGTCCAAATGACTCAACAGTCAGTGCGATTTGAGGAACTGCAACAATGACTGGGACTGTCGCTAGAATCTGGGAGGTAAATACAACACACATGACGCCTTCCGCTTCAACCACAATGGCCTCGTCCCCATAACCTTGTAAGGCCACAACGTAGCTGACAAAATATGTGCCACTCTGATCTGTTTCTACAGGTTGCTTTGGGTGGTTTTGGAATGTAACTGTGATATCCAAGCCCGAAATAGGATTGCCATACTTATCAGCAACGTCAATTGTGATGTTAAGCAGCTCTCCCTGCTGAGGCACTTCTGGGAAGAATTCAACACTGATCTCCAGTTCAGCTAGAATCTCTACGTTTCCTCTAACCGTGGATTCTTCTGCCAAATAGGGATGGCTAAACATCAAGGTGTAGTTGTAATTGCCAGCAGCCCAGCCTGCTGTTGACACAATTCTTTCGTAGGTTCCGTTGCCATGGTCTGTGAGGACAAAGAACGAGTCATGAATGAGAACTGAAACGGAACCGCCGTCCATCACATTATCAAGCATGTCCCTCAAATCTGTCCTGAACTCTATGGAATCGGTTCCTTGCACAAATGTCGTATCCACAATTGGTGAAAGCATAGTGACATTCGTTTGACTCTTCACATCAATCGGTAAAGTGGTCGAGCTCGTAGGAATATGGGGACCAGAGATTGTCACATTGAGGACATAGGCACTAGGAGTCAATTGTGGTATGAAGGTCCAGATGAGCTTGAAGTAGTCGGAGGTTCCTGATATGCTATATTGTCCTCCAAAGTCTATGTTGTAGTCATAATCACCTATCGGGTTGCCATACTGGTCTTCCACTGCAATTGCAAATGTGGCATTCTCATAATTCAATATGACTAGCGGGTCTGTGTCTACTCTAACAATGGCATCTCCTATAATGTGAAATCTTCGCGCTAGCTGTTGTGTTTCCATGAAGTCACCAGAGACCGTTATTTGCGCGCTGTATTCACCTAGCGGAAGAGCAGAAGTGGCGACATTAATCTCGTAGATACCTATACTTGTTTCAGTGAGTGGGTATGTTGTACCATGTAGATAGAGAGTCACATCGGCTCCTGTGATGTATGATGTCGCATTGTCTCGCACCCGTACAATGAAGTTGATTGTGTCCCCTTGAGCAAATGTCGAATCTGGTAGTGGCTGCATAATCTGTGCGGCAACAATTCCTTGCACACCAATGCTCACGTTATGAGTAGTCCTTAGAATCAGGACACTCTGGACGGTCAAGTTGAGCCAATAGCTTCCCGGTACGAAGCTTGGATCCACCTCCCATGAAATCTTGTGGGTCATTGATGTCCCTGAATTGTTATAGACTCCAGCGAAGTCAAGATAGTAATCAAAGCCAGTCAGTGGGTTTCCATATGCATCGGTGATTGTGAAATCAAATGTCACATTGTGCTGGTTCAGAACTGGACTAGGTGTTACAGACAGGTCCACACTGGCATAGCCCTTAACGTACAATTCCATTGAGAGCGATTGCGACAATAGGTAGTCATGTGATATTCCAATTGTCACATTGTATTGACCTAGAGGAAGCCCAGCAGTTGGCACATTTCTGGAATAGACTCCCGCAACTCCTTCCGTCATAGCGTATATGCTCCCACGGATTGTAGCAGTCACATACGCCCCTGAGATGGAATAGCCTGCCAAATCGTCGAGGATAACTGTGAAGTTTATCTGATCGCCTTGGAGATATGTTGACTGATTGACGGGAGAGGGGACACTTGACAGAGGGTCACCAAAGACATCTACCCAGACTACATACTCGGTCTGCGATAGAAATGGCCCCGTTATTGTCATATTCAATGGATATTGTCCCGGATAGACATCAGGCTGGAAGTCCCAGAGGACTTCATAGTAATACGATGTATCCGATTTGGTAAAGGTGCTAGCAAAGACGAAATTGTAATCAAATTCATACAGCGGGTTTCCATAGATGTCAACCACCACGAACTCAAAGGTTGCATTTTGGTGGTTGATTACTAGATCTGGAACATAGACATCAACTACGGCTTGTCCGTTGACTGTCAAATCAAGATAAACATCGTTTGCCATCAGGTAGGTATGTTCAACCAGAATCAGCAGTGTATAGTTCGCCGGCGAATAACCTGTGGTGTCCAAATCCACCCAATATGTGCCATCGCCACCAGGTGCGAATAGGAGGCTTTCCGGACTCAACATAGTTACCGTTGCGTCAATCACTGGAGTTTCCTGCCAATCCATCACGGTGACAGTCAACCATGTCAAGTCTCCTTGGTTCATTACCCATCCCCACGACGACTCTACTAATGTGTCTGCATAAGAATAAACGAATAAATCATGAGCATCAGCCCTTGGCTCTCCAAAGGTAGATCCGACATACACAATGAAGCTATGCTGACCAATGCCCAATGAAGCATTCAATTCTACTCTGAATTCTGCTCCTTCAATATGGGTAGCGGTGTGATTTACACCGTTGAGTTCTACTTCGACCCATGCTCCTTCTGGTCTAACACCGTACGAGTCATAAACAAAAATGGAAACGGTGAAATTCATTCCTCCCTCGACATCGGACTCATAGGCGACAGCAGGCGCGAGAGTTCCGGTCACTGCCATGTGATACTGTCCAAACCAGTTACCTTCAACATAGGGGTGCTGGATGAAGATGTCTGCTGTGTAGTTTCCAACTGGCATTGCAGCAACACTATCCAGCAGATATCTACCTGGTTGGATTTCTAGCAATGTGTAATCAATTACCCCAAAGTCTACTGAAACAGTCGCACCATCAATCGGGTTTCCGTATAAGTCAGTGATATTGAGCCACGTTGTGAAGAACTGGTCCTGCAGTGTTTGTGCAGGAGAATTTCGAAGGATTGTCAGATTGTAGGCTAAGACTGATACGAGCCGTGAATGACTTGTTCCAGCGGTTGCATATTCATGGTCCGCGTAGGCAAAGACTGTGTGACTGCCTGGAGCAAGTGTAATCCCTGAAATTGAAGTATAATAGGAGCCCTCGACATAAAATGCGGTATAGTTTGCACCATCAAGCGTGACATTGACATCCGCATCTGTCACCTTAGCACCTAGGCTGTCTGTTACAGTTATGTTAATGGCAAGATCTCCTCCCTGCATCACTTCAGACGCAGTGAAGAGTGATATGCTCAGGGGTGACTCGACTCTCAAAGCATTCTCAAAATCTTGGACAACACCAACGTAATAATCGTGGCTGACGGAGAGAGACAGGTTTACTATCCCCATTGGCCAGTTCGGAGCAACAGTTGTGGTGTACAGGTCTGTTAATTCATCATACACCAATCCCATCGTCTGCTCTGCAGTTCCTCCGCCAAATGGATATGAAGCCACAAGTGATACCGAAGCATCATCCACTGGTTCACCATACACATTCAGAACTGTTGCATTTGCCCATAGACCACTCCCTTGAATTGTTATGTTTGCCTCAATTTCGAAATTGATATCAAGCATATAGAGCAGGTCAATATCACGGATTATTGCTAGACTATTCCGCGCCTTGAAAATTGGGAATGCCAGTATGTCTTCTCCCTCACCCACATCAACATGCCCAATGGAAACCATATTGAAGGCAGTGCCTGTATATGCTCTGTAGTCAATTCTGCCGTCAAAACTGATCGCGGTTAGGAGGTCATCCGACGTTGAGATGACAAACTCCAATTCTCCATCTCCATCGTAGTCGAGTACTATTCCACCTCTGGGTATTGCTTCACTCACATAAACTGACCATGATTGGACAGCTGTAGAGGATAGCTCATAGAGCGACGCGTTTCCGATATCATCCATATATGATAACTCATCGACCCCGTCATCATCAACGTCATAAGGAAGTGTCACTCTGATGTGTTTACCTGTGAACGTGTAGCTGGGCCAATCACCCACGCTGATGGTATTCTCGTCAACCAGACAGACATAATTCGTTGGCACATCTACAAGCCAACCCCGATAAGCCACCATCAGCTGTGCACTCGAGTGCGTAGAATTCTTGAAGACCTGAATACTGAACGGCTCGTCGAAAACAGTCGCGCCTGGAGATGTGTAGTTGAGTGTCTTAAGGTATGTTACATTATTGAGGTGGTAGAAGTCAAGTTCGTTGTTATATTTCAATATGGCAAGCTGAGGGTTCGTGCCGAACATATTGATTGAAACGTAGTCCACGATTGCGGAAGTTTCTTTCAGATCCGCCTCTGACCATGATGTAAAACCGCCATCTGCTCTAATGAGGAAGAAGCCAGTACTATTTTGTCCGACAAATGCCAATTCATCAATAGCGTCTCCATCATCGTCTACAATTATCATCCCATGGTCATATAATGCAGGATAGAGATTGTAGGTGGCATTCCTCCAAGACGTGAATGTGGCACCATTAAACGCCCATACTTTGGTATGGGTATAATTGTTGCCGATGAGGATTGGGTCCAATATGTTATCGCCGTCGAACATGCCAGTGTATACTTCGAATGCCTCATCAGTCCCAGTAGTTTCAGTCAATGTGAACTCTCCAAGTTTATTGAAATCTGTGTCGAAGACCCTCAAGCTTGTGCTCTTCAGTTCGGCGTCCGAAACGACGGTGTAGATGCGGTCTTCACCAAGAGAGTTATTCCCCAAAGCCAAGATATGTCTCTGTGCTTGATCAAATGTAACGTTATATTGTGCTCCGGATGCAAAGTGTCCTTCAACCTTCATTGTATATGGATTTGTGAAATTGCCATATGAGTAGGTATTCAGATATGGGTCCACAACTTCAATGTAGTATTCGTAATTGCCTGGCTGCAGGTCAGTTTGGAAGAAGATGTACTTCCCATTTTGAGCTTCTGTCATCTCATTGACTTGATATCCTGGAATCATGAGATCAGCGGGACGGATGTAGACAATTGATTCTTGTATGTACATCTCGTCTGTAGCAGTTAATTCCACCTTCAAGTACGGGTCATAGATAGTTGGATGAGTCGGATAAAGTGGGTCTAATGTCACCTGCGGAGGGTCTGTATCACTGAGAAGGACGTTGATTTGTCCATAGAGGGTCACTACATCATCTCTGCCATCACCATTGATATCATAGGCAAGAATCTGTTCAAAGGGAGCAGGTAGTCTTGGATCTTCATAGCCCGTTTCTGCATTGAAGCCCCTGTACAAGGCAAACTGTCCTCTTTCTCCCTCCACTGCGATGTCAGAGTAAGAATCCGAGTCAAGCAGTCCTATTGCGAATGCGTTCGAAGACATGCTAATGCATGCTTCTGCTGACATTCTCATAACCCTCCCATCAGCTCCGTTAACAGTAGTCAAAGTGAAGTACTGCCCGGGGACAACCACCAAGTCTTCCTGCGAGTCCATATTGAACTTGCCTGTCTTCACATATGACTCTCCTAGATACTTTGCATCTCTTACTGAAAACCTTGGAGTAAGATTTGCATTTATAGCAACCATAACGCTTTCCTGAGCGAGAGAGTCAAGCATCGTTATTGCGAGGTTATCGAGGTCGCTGCCATGCTCGAATGATACCATGTCAAAACCTTGAACATTAAGACTAGATTGAAGGGGAATCGGATTGATTGATGTACCATCGCCAAAAATGGTGTCAACGAACACTCTACTGCTAGGTGTCCACGGATCTTGAACATACATAACTGCTATTTCGTCACCAGGCACAAGTGAGAAGTCGCCTGTACAAACCTTTACAATCTCTTCTGTGGTGAATGGAATCTGAGGGAAATCACCTAATTCTGTACCACTACCAAGGTCTTTTGTGATCAATCGGTGTCTGCTGTATACCCCGGCATCAATTACTGAGTCACCATTGAAGTCACCAACGATGATACCCGTTGGGTCTGCTATTTTATTATAGTCGTACATAGTTGCTGATCCTCCCCCATCAAAATCGACAATAACCAGGTTCAAGTTGGTCATATTGAACATCATGAATAGAAACTCAGTATGCCCATCCAGGTCCACATCTGTTCCAACTAGTGTGTGGAAGATTGGATCTCCCAGTCCTATGTTCACTGAGGCATCGACTGAGTTCACCGGGTCCTTGAAGCGAAGCGTATCATTGAAGATCCATGCCACACCCCGACCATGTGTGGTGTTGCCTGCTGCCACTGACCCAACAAAGTATGGCAGATTAATCCTGATCAGGTTTGACGCCGGCTCATATCGTTCATCAATTCCCCTATCAGTATCTGAAAAGGGCTGAATGGTGACATCCATCGAGCATAGGGGCACCAATAGGAGGATAGCTATAAGAAGCGGTATTCCTATCCTCAACAACTCTCTTTGACTCACTGTTAATGGACTTGCAGTGGGTCTGCGGCCGCTCAAGATTCGGTTTGAACTCATCAAAATCACTTCAGATAGACAAGCGATTCTTTCGGGAAACCATGTTGTACATGCTCTATCCCGAAATGTGGCGTTTCAAGTGTCTATACATGGCTTTGAGTTAATTTGAGGATTTGTTGCACATAGACTGTCGAAAAAATGGCACACTTTTCGTTAATCTGTGCTTCAGACAACGAGTCCATTCACAGAATAATCGATTAAATCAATTATACGTTCCAATCAAGCAATTTGAACCGTCTTAAAGATTAATTCTCAATTTAGAAAGTTATGAGTTCCGTTTTCTGCCTAACTTCAGTATTGTGAAAAATCGTCATTATATATACTCAAGAGGAAGATGTCTTGGTGATCCAAGTGGTCTTTCAAGACGCACGCCCACCAGGACATATCGAACCTCCACTACAGCCACCCAACACTGTGCCGCCACAGGTTGAGGAGCTAATCTTGCTGGCATTTGGTAAGGCGAGTATCCAATTCGAGGCAACACTCTATCAGAAGTTCCACTACATCTCTGGAGACATAATCATTGGATTAAATGAGTTCAGATGGCATCTGCAGAACATGGAAGAGCGAGGTCTATTGATCTCAAGCATGATGAAGGGAGAGCCATCTTGGAGCAGACTCAAGTGATTTGACATTTGCCAGCATGCAGGGAGTGGTGCTCGAGAACACCACTCTCCTCAATCTATCTCACTCGGAATTTCGGAGATAGAATCTCCCGAAGCCCTTTCTTGTAATAATTGGAAGCAAGAAAATTGCTAATGCGATGATCAATGCAGTACCGATGGCTGTGAAGTAGATAATCGGAAACACACTTTGCTTTGTTGCGATACCGACCGTAGCCCAAATAACTACCAAGCCATACGCTGCGTCTCGACGAATGGCTAGCATGAGCATCGTGATGACGAGTGCAACTAGAATCACGAGTGCCGTCCAAAGCTCCTGTGCCGCAATAGGAATCCCGGGAATAATCACATTCAGAACTGATGCAATGTTGGCAATAACTGCTAGAGATATCCAACCTGCGTATACGCTGATAGGCAGATGGACTGCGATCTTCTGCTTCAGCGGCACATTGACCACTCCTATTTCCAATTTGACATATGTGTATAACATCAAAACAAGGAATAGCCCGATTAGGATTGGAGTGAAGACATAGATTCCAGGCTGTTCGTAGGCATAGTGGAACACAATAAGCCACGAATTGTTGATGATACCGCCTAGAACAAAGAAAACACCGGTTGGCTTAAGATATGCTGCGTTTCTCTGACTCGGAAGCGCTTGATAGATCATGAAGACTATCAATAGGGTATAGATGACGCTCCAAATTGAGAAGACATAGCCCGGTGGAGTGAAAAGACTCGGATACGAGTCGGATATGACATTGGAAGTAACACCATTAATCGGGATTATCTCCGCTAACGCATTGACTACTATTGTGATGATAATTGCAAATATGTTTACTACTTGGAGAATACTAGGTTTATTGTTCAACTCGTCTCCCTCATTCTATTTCAGAAAGAACTACATATAAGGATAACTATAGTTAACATATGGTCTGATGATCTCTATATTCGAAAATCCATAGGTTTTTCGTCTTTCTTTGAAGAAATTCAAGCCGCCTTAACATATATACTGAGCAAGTCGAATTGTAAAGGCAATAGGTATTCAACGAATAACGCATAACGAGCGCTTTCAAAACATATGCGGCGGAATGTGGGAGATGAATCGAAAGCTCTTCCTCAGTGTAGTGGTCCTTGCGACTATCATAGCCGGACCGCCATGCCTTGCAAATATGGGGGCATCATCATGTTCCTACACAATGCAAGAAGGAATCTGCGATAATCCTGGTGTTGACGAATCCTCTCCCTATTCCAACTCTCGACAGCATGTGCTTTCTGAGGAAATCCGGAGCGGGACACTTGATCCAGCCAATATTCATCAATCGGGAATCAATATAGAAACCACCGGTAAGATATCAGCACGAACTGACATCACTCCTCTGGTTGAAAATAACCTGATTCTTGATTCTGCAAATGGGTGGATGAGTGATCAGGTGGAAGTAAATGTCACTAATCTCCAGAAACTTTTCGTCTTGAATGGTACATTTGCTGACGGGATTCCAGGGAATAATGTTGACCCAAATGGAGGAGTTCCATTCCATCCGCTAGGGTGGGATGCAGACAGTGCAAATGATGAGCCTGGCAAACAGACTTTGAGCGCATCCTATTATGATGCTTTGCCAAGGTATGTCGGAGTTGAAGCTGAGGGCGAAGATAATGGTGGTGGCATTTACAATTACTACAAGGATTCCTACATATATTGGTTCCAAGACATCAAACATTCTCCAATCGAAACTGACTTTCTATTGAGCTTCAGCTTCCTCTATAGGAATGGTCCTATTGGAACAACACATAGAGGTGACTTTGAGGTCCGAGTTGAAGCAGACGATGGAACCAATAACGAGGTGATATGGCAACTAGATCCCACAACCCTTCCTAGTAGAGATGTGTGGAATGGTATCGGCGCTACACCGGTGCAGCTATCAGGATTCGCTTCTACCTTCGAAATTCGCCTAGTGCTAGAAATCATTGAAAGCCGGACTATGGATGCATCGAATCCAGACTTTGATGGCAATGACGACAATGCACAATACATCCGATTCTGGTTTGATGATATATCGCTAGTAAGTGAAACGCCTCCCGATGTCGGAGCTACTGGATTGTCGGTCACTCTTCCATTAGTCGGCACGACTCTCATATCCGGAACTATGGGATCTGGTCGCGTACTTGTCAACTACACATATTGGGAAACAAGCCCAGTATCACTCTCCCTCTCAGCAACCACACCGGTTTCCTTTGAATATGAAGCGCGTTTTGTTAGTGTGTTGCGTTATATTGACTCCACAACCTCCACAAACCCATCCGCCATTGGAATTTCGTTCAATGTCCAAGCAGGGTCAAGTCCTGAGCTGCAATTCTACAGCTATGTCCCGGAGCACGCAAAATTGGAGGGATTTAGCATGATTGTTTCTTTCTCAGATGTCTACCAGAATGCGTCTGTGTATGACGCATTTTCAGTCGATGTGACATCGCAGGTAGCTTTACTTCCAGGGCTCATCCAAATTGAAGCTCCGGTAACGAATGCAATAGGATGGTGGAGATTCACACTTGATGCTCCAAACCATATGGAACAGCTTGACACACAGGTCTTCAATGAGACTCTTTCGGACTGGCTTGACAATGAAATATTCCACGCAGGCGATAGAGCGAGAGCTTGGATATCCTTAGGGCATGGCAGCTCCTTTCCTGATTCTCCTCTTAATATCGAAATCCGGTGGTCAATGCCGAATGGAACAGAATGGTTCTTTGAAGCAGTAGATGGTGACAGTAACGGAGATGCGAGCAGCTCTGCTATTACCTTTGGACCAAATAACTCCACACCTGGGATTTGGTTCACTGAAGTGTTCTGGAAGAACGACACTGCTGTAGCATTCAGCCAGATATCATTCCAGGTGCATCATGGGACAACACTAGCGCCTTCTCAATCAATCTTTGAAGCTGAATTCGGCACTAATGTAACAGGATCGGTTACATTTTGGGATGGTGATACTGGTGGGCTACTGCTTGATGCATCTGCAAATGTGGCTGCAAATTGGTCGAATGGACCAGTGACTCTCGCACCGAATCTAGCGAAGGGATGGTGGGAAGCTGATTTCGATACCTCTCTCGTAGGAACAGGAATCTACACTGTTCTTGTGAATGCCTCCTTTCAATTCTACGAAAATGCAAGCTGCACCTTTAAAATCCATGTGACATCTCCTGCTGTGCTAAACCTCTTGGCACCAAGCTATTCAGCTATCAATCTAGGTGAGTCTTTCACCGCAAAGGTTCGCTACGAGTTCCTTGATCATACCGGAGTAGAAGGTGCTACAATAGAGGTCTACTCTTGGACTGGCCCTGATGGAGGTTTAGACTGGTCAGGGTCTTTACCTGTGATGGGAGAACCTGGCAATTACACAATTGAGCTCAGTTTCTCAATGAGCGGCTATTACCAAATTACTGTCCGTGGAATCAAGACAGGAGTAAATGACCCCATCACTACATTCGTGCTAGATGTAGGACCTATTGCTACAGAGCTGAATCTTCTCAGCGGAACAGGATCTGCAATATCCATTACTGAGCAATTCAGTCTCACTGTTCAATATCTAAATGCAACTGGACATGGATTATCTGGTGCAAATGTTAGTATCGCGAGCATCATTCCAGAATTGGGCTTGATCGCAGGTCCAACTCAGTATCAAGGAAATGGTACGTATTCGATTCTTCTGACTCCCACTTTGACTGGTACATATACAATACTAATTACAGCTGATCTAGTCAATCATCAATACCGTTCAAGAGTGTTCTCGCTAGGTGTTTCACCCCTTCCAAGCATACTGACACTGAAATCGACGACAGGCTCTGTTGCTATTAACCGGTATTATACTTTGACACTACACTTCCTAGATGAAGAACTCCAAGGTTTAGCGAATGCATCAGTTTCAGTAATATCAATGAATCCGCCCGCAGGAGTATGGATTTCTGATGCAAATGATCTCGGGAATGGCTCCTATACACTACTTCTGAATCCAGTATGGAGAGCAAGCTACACGCTAGTTCTCCGTGTTTCATTGCAGAACTATCAGAATGGCACAGCCGTGTTTACTCTCAATGCCAGGGACGCTCCCACAGCTCTCAGTTCTTCTACCGGGCAGTCCTCTGCACAAATCCTCTTCTCAACATCCTACGAGCTGTTGCTTTGTTATGAGAGAACCGATATCACATTCAATATTACAGGGGCAGAAATTGAAATCATCGTTGGGCCCCAAGTCACTGTTACTGAAACATTAATTGGATACAGACTTGTGATTCAAGGAGATGTTCTGGGGACTATACTCCTCACGATTAGGGCATCAAAGCCCAATTACGAAAATAAAACCTTTGAGTTTCGCCTAGAGATTTCTGCGATTCCTACGACTATTATTGGGAATGGCCCGCCTTCGCAGTTATCCTTCGATTCTGTCCATGACTTCATATTGCTTTACAACTCATCTCTATATGGTGGAGTGACTGGAGCCGAAATAGCATTACTCCAATCGGGAATCCCTGCCGAACAGATATCTTGGTCTAACTTAGGAATCGGATATTATAGCTTCAGCATACATACAATTGAATTAGGCACTGTCACTCTTTCTTTCTCAATATCGAAATATGGGTACGAGAGCCAACTTGTTTCCTACTTGATGGTTGTAACACCTATTCAGCTTGCCATTTCTCCTGATTCAAAACTTGACGAAACAAAGATAGGCATGGAGTCTAGCACTCTACTGTTGGAACTCAGGCTTATCGCGAATGACACAGGCGAGCCTATACCCAATGCTTCTGTTACCTATAGCATAGACAACACAACGGTGCGTGGCGAATTTGCTGAGTCAGGAGGCCTTTACTCGGCAAGAGTGCCAGTACCACCTGAAGGGCTTTACAGGCTAGTGATTGAAATTAGAAAGGAGAACTGTACTTCCATCACAGTACGATTGGCACTAGTATCAACAGTCAATATTCCCCTTCGCGCAACTATCGCTGTGACTTATAGCCTTCCTGCAATTGTATTGATTGCAGTGATAGCAGGCTCTCGTCGCTGGTCAGCGAAAAGAAGGAGAAATCGTAGTCACAATCTTATCTCTTTGAAGAAGCGTTTTGAAGACGTAAAAAGCATCATAGGTTTTCTCGTTATCCACAAAGCCAGTGGGCTTCCAATCTATTCTAGAATAATGAAGGAGGGTTTCGAAGAGGGGCTGCTTAGTGGATTTATCACTGCCATAACGAATTTCGGATCGGAGCTTAGGGAGGATGCAAAGCTCTGGACTGCATATCCGATATCTGAGGTTGTATCCGCCGTTGAAACAGAGAAGCTAATTTGCGCCTTAATCACTGTGGCTTCCCCTTCAGACTCATTAATTGAGAGTCTAGAAGAAATGGGTTCTGCTCTGGGGATGGAATTTGATTCCAAGGATGACATTCTAGCACAAATAAGTCAGAGAGTTGAAGATGCAGTGGAATATGCAAAGGGCATAGAAACTCTCTTTTTCGCTTTCTTTGATGGTCCTCTCTCCTTCACATACAGCCTCCCGGTCGGAATCCGTCTGCCTCGTCGGATGAAGAAAATCAAAGACGTGTTTAAAGAAGCAGATACTGCACAAGGTCTGTCACCTGATGAAATAATCGATCGCCTTGTTCTTAGCGGAGTCGATGATTGGAAAGCCTATTCAATTGTTCTTGAAGCAATTGAATCGGGGAGGCTTCAGAGGAGCGAAGATGTTTCGGATTTATGAGGCTTCTGAGGAACCAGCAATTATTGTTCAAGATGACCTACATATCATAGCATTAATCAACAAACTCGCAAGGTTAATTCTGCTATGACCTGTGACACTTGCGGCACAATTGAACGGTACGGGAAGCGAGTCCCCTCAGGCCGCATGCTGTGCATTGATTGTTGGAGGCTGAAAGGGGTTAAACCCAAGAAATCCAGAGAAACGGAAGATGATGAGGACGAGCAGGAATCATCTTAGAAGCGGCTTGTCCAGTCAAAGATAAAAGGAACCTTTTTTTGACCGACTTCGAGCATCACCGGCGTCTTACACAAGGTGAGTAGTCTTGACTGAGGCACAAGTAGAAGACAAGAGAATCACCCTCGCAGAGGCAGTGAAAATGGTCCCTAATGGATCAGAGCTTTTCTGGGGCGGTTTCGGATTTCAGAGAGCACCTATTGCTTTTGCACATGAGTTGACTAGACAGAAGAAACGAAACCTCAACATCCAGACCTGTGGATCAGAGGTCGATCTCGAAATAATGTGTGGCGCAGGCGTGGCAGACAAGTTCGAGATTGCGTTTACAGCTATAGAAGCCCTAGGCCTATCTAACAACGCTAGGAGAAGAGTTGCAGAGGGCAGATTGCAGGTCGAGGACTATAGCAATCTGGCAATGGCTATGCGTTTTCTGGGTGGTTCACTCAATGTGCCATTTATGCCCATTAGAAGCTTAATGGGAACGGACATGGCAAATCTGGCTCGGTTCAAGGGCGACAAGAAATTGAAGATCATTGATTGTCCTTTCACTGGGGAGAAGATATGTCTGGTTCCATCAGTGAAGCCTGATTTCAGTATTGTACACGTTCAGAGAGTGGACATGACGGGCAATGCGCAGATAGACGGTATTGTAGGGGAGGACATTGAGGGGTCAAGATGCGGAAAGAAGCTAATAGTTCTTGCCGAGGAGCTCATAGATGAAGAGGAGATACGTACAAGTCCTGACCAGACAAAGATTCCAGCAATGTATGTTGACCATGTTGTGATTCTGCCTTACACTGCTCACCCGATGATGTGCCACAACTACTATGACTATGACCTCGAGCATTTGCAGATGTTTCACAAACTAACAAGAACGGAAGAGGGATGGCAGGAGTACTTGGACACATACATTCTAGGTGTTGAGAACCATGCTGAGTATCTCGAGAAGATAGGATGGGAGAACTTGAACAAGCTGAAGGCGAAGAAGCCTTGGGGTTACTAGGAGAGGGTCTGATGGTTGAATACAGCAAGATTGAGTTCTTGGTCGCATGTGCATCAAGTCATGTGAGAGATGGTGAGGCTGTCTTCGGTGGTACTGGAATGCCTCTATTGGCAGCTCTGCTGGCAAAAGAAACTCATGCTCCAAATGCAAACCTAATTTCGGAGGCAGGCTTCATTGATGCTCGGCCCAGAGAGGTGCCTCTCTCAGTCGCTGACACCAGATATTATTACGGTTGTTCAGCGGCTATTGGACTCATAGAGACCTTGGGATTCATTCTTCAAGGTGGACGCATTGACGTTGGGTTCTTGGGTGCGGCACAGATTGACGAGCACGGCAATCTGAACACCACCTACATCGGTCCATTCGAGAAGCCTTTAGTGAAGCTACCTGGTAGTGGTGGAGGAAATGACATCGCATCCTCAGCGAAGCGTCTTATCGTCATGATGACTCACGACAAGCGGAAGTTTGTCAAGAAGCTCGATTACTTCACAAGCCCAGGCCATATGGAAGGTCCTGGCTCACGTGAGAAATGGTCTCTGGTGGGTGGGGGACCTGATGTAGTCATCACTGACATGTGTCAAATGGACTTTGATCCAGATACTCTGAAGATACGACTAATGTCAGTTCATCCTGGATTTGCCGTTCAAGATGTTCTTGACAACATCATGTTCGATCTGATTGTACCTGATGAAGTTCCTACGACGAGCGAACCGACACAAGAACAGATTGATATTATGCACAAGCTAGACCCTAACGGAATTTACCTGGGAAAGGGCGGCTAATCTGTGAAAGAGTTCAGTCTGAGATCATTCGAAGCAATCCTATTCGATCTAGATTCTACTCTCACTGATACACAGTCGTATCCACTCAGAGCTAGTGAATGGTTACTGGCAAAATACTCCAACACTCCTGAAGATTTGATGACTTCATATGTTATGACTCTTGTACGCAACTATCGTCTGGAATTGAAGGATGTTGCAGAAAGCGGAAATTACCGTCCGCCAGTTCAAGTTGTCAAGGATGCTATTCGTACTACATTAGTTGAATTGAATCTTGAATTCAGTGAAGAGCTTCTGGAAGAAGCATCACAGATCTTCAAGCGATTGCACATGGACCTCTCAAGGAAGATGCCTGGTGTTGATTCGCTGCTCGAAAAACTTCAATCGTATGACATTAGGATGGGAATAGTCACAAATTCCTTTGAGGGTCATGCGAACAAAATCCTGAAGGAGCTTGAACTCGACCGATTCTTCTACATTATTGTTGATGGAAGCGAGATACATGCATTCAAGCCTGAGAGCGCGCCCTTCCAATATGCTCTTGATAAATTGGGTGCCAAACCAGAAAAATCTGTTATGATAGGTGATGAGTTCTTCAATGATATGGTTGGCGCCAAGGCAGTAGGAATGAGCACAGTTTGGGTTAATCACCGAAAGCAGTCTATTGATGAAATGCTTGAGAGATACGGGCACTCAACAGCCCCAAACCTTATTGTTGACTCATTGTTAGAATTGGAGAGCTATATCTGAGACAAGACGAGCAACATCTATATTCGGTTTGGAAGGTTCTAGTAACCAGACTTGATAGGAGTCTCGACACCCTTGACAAGAGATGAAGAGAATGGCCCCATGAAAGCACGGGCTGATCTTGTTGGCATCATTCGAAGTGATCCAGATATAACTCAAGTTATTGTCACAATCATTGAAAACGAGCTGAAGGATATCAAGGATAAAGAGGTCGTGTCAACGATTTCAAATACTCTGAGCGAAGCTGCCGCCCATTCCGGTCTCGAGTCGGATGTCAAAGACAATGTGCTTCATTGGTTAACTGAAACCAGTCCAGATGTCAGACAGATGATTCTTGTGAAGACAATTGAAGACCTGCTTGAAACTCCAGACTGCAAGGCTGCTACGATGGATGCTCTTGGAAGGCTCTCATCGAAAGAAAACGTGGACATGGTCTTTGAATGGGTGAATAGCAACATATTGACTCTGAACCAAGCGGTCTATGTTCTTTTGTACCCAGACTCTTCTGAAGCATTGAGGTAGTGATTTCTCTTATAGTTCGGGTAGAAACTTCCTAAGATGCTTCTCCCAATCAGGCTTTAGTGCCAATGCTTTTCTGCCGCATTCTTGAGCGTCAGATTTCTGGCCAAGCTGGTGGTGCAGCTTTGCTTTGTAGTACCAGGCCTTGGCAAAATTCGGATCTATCTCCAAGGCCTTTTCATATGCTTGAAGCGCTGACTCGTAATCCTCAGCTATCTCGAATATTCTAGCTTGTCCGAACCAGTCGTACTGTGTCATTTCATCTGGAGCCGCTGCCATGACATTATCTACCTCAAGATTGAGCGCACAAGTGCTCTTAATAACCTTGTATCTAGCCTCCAGCTGTGAATCGAAAGGCTTTATATCGTCACTAGAGGTTTCAGCGTGTCCAATCAAGAATGAGGTGGGCTTTTGAGTTCGGCCAAGAAGATTCGTGTTCTGGTTGCCAAACCTGGGCTAGACGGTCATGATAGGGGTGCTAAGGTGGTTGCACGCGCCCTCAGAGATGCCGGGATGGAAGTGATCTACACAGGTCTCCGACAGACTCCTGAAATGATAGTCCGTGCCGCGATTGATGAAGCCGTAAACTGCATTGGATTGAGCATTCTCAGTGGAGCACATATGGCCCTATTTCCAAAGGTTCTGCAGCTACTCAAACAGGAAGGAGCTGATGACATCCTCGTTGTAGGAGGCGGCATAATCCCTGAAGATGATGTAGCTGAACTAAAGAAAGCAGGCATAGCTGAGATTTTTGGCCCTGGAACCCCGCTTGATGAAATCACTGAGTACATCAAGACCAATGTGAAGATGTAATCTGAAATGTGAGGACGGCCAGTTTGTCAAAATCTGAGGTTGCCAAGGGAGTCCTCGAGGGCAAGAGACGTGCACTGGCACAGCTCATCACCATGATTGAAGACGAGGATCCAGCTGCATCAAAGGCTCTAGCAG
This sequence comes from Candidatus Hermodarchaeota archaeon, assembly GCA_048885865.1. GTDB lineage: Archaea > Asgardarchaeota > Thorarchaeia > Thorarchaeales > Thorarchaeaceae > SMTZ1-83. The sequence goes on along the minus strand of JBHLLF010000006.1, from coordinate 17,663 downwards.
AGCTCTACAAACACACTGGCGATGCTCATATCATTGGCGTAACAGGTCCTCCCGGTTCAGGGAAAAGCACAATTGTCACCCGGATAATAGCTGAATTCAGAAAGAACAATCAGTCTATTGGTGTCATCTGTGTGGACCCATCAAGTCCATTCTCTGGCGGTGCTCTACTAGGTGACCGTATTCGGATGCAGGAACATGCCGTGGACGATGAAGTCTATGTGCGCAGCATGGGCACTCGTGGTCATCTGGGCGGACTAGCAAGAAGCACTTCAGATGCAGTGAGAGCTGTCGATGCTTTCGGAAAAGATGTAATCATTGTTGAAACCGTTGGTGCAGGGCAATCAGAAGTCGAGATTATTGAGATTGCTCATACTGTTGTTGTGACTGATGTTCCCGGAAGCGGAGATGACATCCAAGCGATAAAAGCAGGCATTATGGAGATAGCTGATATCTTTGTGGTAAACAAGTCAGATTTACCTGGCGCTGAAAAGAAAGTGTCAGAGATAGAAACCATGCTGGACTTGGATCAGCGAGAACGAGAATGGAACCCGCCAGTCATTCTTACAAACGCAAGATCTGGTGAGGGTATATCGACTCTGGTTGACAAGATTGGTGAGCATTTTGAGTTCCTGAAGAAGTCTGGGCTTATGGAGAAAAAGGACCTCAAACGAAGTCAAGAAGAGCTTGAGGATCTAATGAGATACAGACTCACACGCAAGCTTCTGGACAGACTCAGGGATGCGCCTGAGTATGCTGAAGCCATAGATAGGATTGCGAAGAGGAATGAAGACCCGTACACAGTGGCTGAGAGGCTCATTGCGGAATTCCTTGTGAAGAGCAGTAAAGAGTAGGTGTTCTATCATGGGAGAGAAGGAAGAACTTCCCCATGCGCTAAAGCGATGGAAGGAAACCGTTGTCGACAAGACTGTGAGTAGATTCCCTGAACGTAAAGAAGAATTCAGGACTGTTTCTGGAATCCCTGTGAAGAGAATCTATACACCTTTGGACATTGAATCAATCGACTATCTAGAGGAATTGGGATTTCCCGGTGAGTATCCGTTTACTCGCGGGGTTCAGCCAACTTCATACCGCGGTAGATTCTGGACCATGCGACAGTATAGCGGATTTGCTACTGCGAAAGAAACCAATGAGCGATTCCGCTTCCTTCTAGAGCAAGGTCAGACTGGGCTCTCGATTGCGTTTGACCTCCCCACACAAATCGGATACGACTCAGACCATGAGCTAGCTAGAGGAGAAGTTGGTAAGGTTGGAGTCGCAATTGACTCACTGGCTGATATGGAGGTGCTCTTTGATGGAATTCCTCTCGATAAGGTCAGCACATCAATGACAATCAATTCGCCCGCTGCGGTCTTACTTGCCATGTACATTGCTGTAGGTGAGAAGCAGGGAGTAGCCATGGACAAGCTTAGAGGCACAATTCAAAACGATGTCTTGAAGGAGTATGCCGCGCGTGGCACGTACATCTTTCCACCTAAACCCTCGATGCGATTAATCACTGACACATTCAAGTTCTGTTCTGAGAACATGCCCCTTTTCAATACTATCAGCATCTCAGGCTATCACATTCGGGAGGCTGGCTCTACTGCTGTCCAAGAGGTTGCCTTCACTCTAGCAAATGGCATTGCCTACGTGGATGCAGCAATCAAAGCAGGCTTGGATGTCGATTCCTTTGCCTCTCGACTTTCATTCTTCTTTGGCTCAGCAAGTGAATTCTTCGAGGAGATTGCGAAGTTCAGAGCTGCCCGCAGAATCTGGGCAAAGATCATGAAGGAACGATTCGGAGCGAAAGATGAGAATTCATCAAGAATGAGATTTCACACTCAGACCGCAGGCTATACACTCACAGCACAACAGCCTGATAACAATGTAGTTCGCGTTACCCTTCAAGCACTTCAAGCAGTCCTCGGAGGCACGCAGTCCTTGCACACCAATTCCAGAGATGAGGCACTATCACTCCCAACTGAGGAGTCAGTCCAAATCGCCCTCAGGACTCAGCAGATCATTGCACACGAAACTGCAGTAGGTGATACGATAGATCCAATGGCTGGATCATACTTTGTAGAGGCTTTAACAAAAGAGATTGAGGATCGGGCTATTGAGTACATCGAGCAGATAGATGACATGGGTGGTGCTCCAGTGGCAATTGAGCAAGGGTTCATTCAGCGGGAGATTCACAATAGCGCCTACAAGTATCAACGAAGCATTGACTCTGGAGAGAGAATAGTTGTTGGAGTCAATGAGTTCACTGTTGAAGAGGAGCAGCAATTCGACTACCTCCGAGTCAATCCAGAGGCCGAGGTGGAACAGGTCAAACAATTGAATGAGGCTCGAAGCAAGCGCGACGCATCTAAGGTTCAGGCTTCACTTGATGCATTGAGGGAAGGGGCTGAGGGTGATACTAATTTGGTCCCGCTGATACTTGATGCGGTTAAGGTGTATGCCACACTGGGCGAGATATGCAGCGTGCTGCGTGATGTATTTGGTGAGTACAAGGCGCCAGATATTCTGTAGGTGATGAGAAATGGCAGTTGAGAAGATTGAGCATATTGGTATTGCAGTTGAGAGCATTGAGAAGATGCTACCCTACTACAAGGATGGATTAGGTCTCGAGTATGGAGGCGAAGAAGTCATTGAAGAACAGAAGGTGCGGGTCGCCTTTTTTGGTATTGGAGAGAGCAGCATTGAGCTTCTCGAGCCAACGGCCGAAGATAGTCCCATAGCCAAATTTCTTGCCAACCGCGGCCCAGGCATACATCACATAGCAGTAAGAGTTGATGATATTGAAGTGGCCCTAAAACAACATGAGGAGACTGGCGCTCGCCTAATAGACCACGAGGCCCGTCTTGGAGCTCACAATATGAGAATTGCATTCGTGCACCCCAAGTCAACTGGTGGTGTACTTGTAGAACTCTGCCAGAAGCAGGATTAACGCGTGAGTATCTGTTCAATAGCTTCTGCCACTCTGATTGTGTCTTCTCTGGAAACCATCCTGTGAAGTACGATTCTTGTTCGAGTTCCGTATCTTCCATACACCTTAATGTCGTGTTTTGCCAGTTCTTGTGAAAGGCCCATTGTGTTGATGTCTAGTTTGTCCAACTCAAGAAAGAGGATGTTGGTATCCGGTTTTGCCACACCAAGATTGGGTATTGTCGACAGACGCTCATAGAGCAGCTGAGCATTGGCATGGTCTTCCTTCAAACGATCAACCATCTTCTCCAGTGCAATAATGCCCGGAGCTGCTATGACACCAGCCTGGCGCATCCCTCCCCCGAGCTTCTTTCTAATCCTATGACCTTCATGGATGAACTCCCTAGAGCCAGCAATAATGGACCCAATCGGAGCAGAGAGTCCCTTACTCAAACATATCTGAACAGAGTCGCAATCTTCTACAAGTCTGTGTGCAGGAACTCCAAGAGCTACTGATGCGTTGAAAAGACGCGCTCCATCACAATGCACTTTCAGATTATACTCTCTAGCCTTTTCTGTGAGCGCTTTTACTTGCTCATGCGTAATTACTGCCCCTCCAGCGTAATTGTGGGTGTTCTCAATTACGACCATTGATGTTCTGGCATAATGAGCATCATCCGGGCTTATTGCAGTCTCAAGAGTTTCTGGCGTTATGTATCCCTTTATTCCTTCCACTGGCTTTGGGTATAGACCTCCCATTGATGACATTGCCCCGCCCTCAAAGAGGAACGTGTGAGAATTATTCTCTACAACGATTTCGTCGCCTCTTTTTGTCTGTGCAAATAGAGAGATGAGGTTTCCCTGAGTTCCTGATGTGACGAGAAGTGCCGCCTCTTTTCCAAGAATCTTTGCTGCTTTGTCTTGCAACTCGTGGACTACCTCGTCCTCACCAATCACATCATCGCCGAACCTGTCTTCTTTATGGGCCCGAACGATAGCTTCTATCATCTCATCGGTTGGTTTTGTGACAGTGTCACTGCGGAGGTCAATGGATTTCATAGTCCCTCATGTGATATGTGCCGAGTTTTAGCCTTCCGGTACATGCTTCATGCACAATGAATAAAGGGAGTTTTCAAGCCACCAGAATTGATTGGATTCTTAGGAATGAACATTGTTGACCCAAGATGCGAAGCTAGGATACATGGGCAAGCTTAGGCTCTTCAAGAAGGATGCTCGTCTGTGGATTGCAGCCAATGCCCTAAACGCCTTCGCGTTTGGTGTCAGCAATGTTGTGTTCAATCTCTACATGGTTACGATTCCTGGTTTCGAAGAGGATTTTCTTGGCCTTTTTCTATCAGTTTCTATGTTTGCAACCGCCACCATTGCCATTATTGCCGGGATGGTGACTGACAGGAGTAGCAGGAAACGTATTGTTCTGAGCCAGAGTGTTCTCGGGTTGGGAATGATTGCGGTTCAGTACACTGTTGTCGACCCGATCCTTCTAATGATGTCACAGGTAGTTCTCGGCCTCACAAGCGCTTTTGGTCAAGTGGCATGGGCACCATACATAACTGATCTTTCTACTTCAGAAGAACGTGCACACCTCTTTGGATTCAACGGCGGTATCTCCCTACTGGCCGTCCTTGCGGGAAATATCCTCGGCGGATTCCTACCAGGTGCTTTCCAATCATTCCTAGCTCTTGGTCCGAATCTATTGTGGCCATATCGATTGACGCTATGGTTTAGCCTAGGACCAATGCTTCTGTCAACACTCCTATTGATTCCGATGAGTAGTGACCCTCCCAGGGACTGCGACATGAGAATGGGATTCCAGAATGTCACGAATTGGAGTTTCATTGGTGGATACATGGCCTCAATATCTACTGTTGGTCTAGGCGCGGGAATGATCGTCATGTACTTCAACCTCTTCTTTGAGAGCGTCTTTGAAGCAGATGCAGCTCTCATCGGGATAATCTTTGGAATCAACACAATAACACTGTCCGCGGGTAACTTCGCTGCGCCCGCACTCGCAGACAGGATTGGAAAGGTCAAGACAATAATATTGACAGAGGCCTTTTCGATACCTTTCCTCCTGATGATTTCTTGGGCACCAGTCCTCTATTTCGCTGTCATAGCTTATGTTATGCGAGCTGTTCTAATGAACATGGCTGGACCTATTTCCAATGCTTTCTTCATGGAAGGTCTAAGAAAGGAAGAGCGAGCAACAGCAATGGGAGTTGTGAGGACTGGAGACTCACTGGCCAGAGGCGTAGCTGCTAACATCGGCGGCTGGATGCTTGCAGCAGGGCTCTATAGAGAACCCTATCTCTTGGTTTCCGGACTCTATATCGTCGGCATATTCATGTTCTACTACTTCTTCAGAGGAAAAGAAGAGGAACTTAAGAGACTTCAAGAGGCTGAAGTTGTTATCGAAGAACCAATGGAAGAGGAATTAGACATTACCTGATTTCTATAAGAATCATAACTGCATCTGAACTGGCGTAGTGCAAACTGGTCCTGTATTGCTGGGAGAGTTGACATAGGTCGAAACCTCGTATGCCTCCATTCCTTCCGGTTCATAGGGCAAGAGCAACTCCTTCAGGACCTCAACATCCTGCATCTCGGGGTCAAGCCAGGTGGCTTCTTTCTCTCTCGGTAGGATAACTGGCATGCGATTATGAATTGGCTCAACTAGACTGTTGGGTGTAGTAGTGATGATTGAACAGCTCAATACCATCTTTTCTTGAGGAGATATCCACCGGCTGTATATTCCCGCAAAGGAGAAGATCTCTCTCGACTCCAACCGAATATGCATAGGCTTCTTGACCTTTCCAACCTTTTGCCATTCGTAAAAACCGGTAGCGGGTATCAGACATCTCTTCTTCTGGAATGAGCTCTTGAAGACTCGACTTTCAGCTACTTTCTCAGCACGTGAGTTTATCATCTTGTAGCCAATCTTTTCATCCTTTGCCCAGACGGGTATGTAGCCCCATCGCATCTCAACTATGCGGAGCATCGGGTCTTGAATCACTGTTGCAATCTTCTGGCTTGGTGCAATATTGTATCGTGGGACAATATCGAAGTCAATGTCAGTGACTTCATACCTCTCCTCAACAGCTCTCTTGTGACTTAGGAAATTGAAACGACCGCACATCTAGTGACTATCACAACCAACAGGTAAAAGGATTGAGTTTGGGGGTGCTTTTCAATGCCCGAGAAGACATTTCTATATGAGCGTATTGAGGAGCAGAGTTTCGCTGAGAAAAGGACTCCATATTGGAACCTGTGGATGGTCCTATCCTGAGTGGAAAGGCATATTCTACAGCTCGAATCGGACCATGCTTCAGCAATATTTCACCTACTTTGATGTCGCCGAGATAAACAGCACTTTCTATGGGCCTCCCAAAGAGTCGATAATCCAATATTTGATGGCTACTCTATCTGAAACCAAACACTTCACAGCAAAGATTCCACATCGAGTGACTCACAACAACAGATTGAACCTACAGTCAGAGGCGGGTGCGATATTGACGGGCTTCTTTGATAGGATGCGACCCATGAGTCCAAGGTTAGGCGTTTTGCTAATCCAACTACCTCCGTGGGACCTTTCCACGTTTGGAGACCTTGAAACATTCTTCTCTGCACTAGATCCTGATTTTCGATATGCAATAGAATTTCGTCATGAAAGCTGGATACATAATAGAATCTGGCGATTACTTGAGGATTATCAAATTGCACATGTCATTGTTGATGAGCCACGCCTTCCAATAACCATGAGAGTGACAACAGACTTTGTCTATGTTCGTTTCCATGGCCATGGGAGCAAACCTTGGTACAACTATCGATATTCCCATGAGGAGCTATTGAATTGGAAAGATCGATTGAGTCATCTTCTTGATGAGAACGAAACTGTCTATTCGTTCTTCAACAACCACTTCTTTGGATATGGGCCCACAAATGCATTACAGATGATGGAATTGATGAAATGCATCAGCCCCGTGCAGAAAGGAAAGCTCGAGCGAATGCTTCCTCAGCTGGCAATTAGCCAAACAACGCTGGACGAGTTTTAGACGGAGCATCCAAAAAACCCCCATTTTTAAGCGCTTGGGGTTAAGATTCCGGACGGAAACCTTCACCGGAGGGTGCAGAGAGATGTTAAACCAGGATGAGATTCTGAGGTGTGCAGAAACCAAAATCCTAGCACCCCGTTTGATTGTTCTGGATGAAGTAGGCTCTACGAATGCAGTTGCCAAGCAACGAGTTCTAGAAGGTGAGGGTGAGGGCTTGGTTGTCGTTGCAGATAAACAGACAGAAGGCCGAGGCAGACATGATCGGGTTTGGATTTCTCCCGAGGGGAGTCTATATCTGTCGATTGTACTCAAGCCGAGGGTTAATGAATCATTGAGTCCCTTGCTTGGACTTCTGATGGGGTGTGCTTCCGCTACTGCGATAATGAAGCTGGGGGTCATCCCAGTACGTCTGAAATGGCCAAATGATATCTTAGTTGGCCAGAGAAAGATTGGAGGTATTCTGAGCGAATTGGTCACGGAAGGCGACGAAGTGAAGGGAGTCGTTCTGGGAGTTGGGATAAATCAGAACGTCAAACGTGAGAAGTTTCCTCCAGAGATAAGAAATGGTATGACGACAATCTATGAGGAGATTTGTTCAAACACATCCCGCGAGCATCTAGTATCACGTATCGTGGGTGAGATTGATAGAAGGTTGATCACAATCCAGGCCGCTGAATCCTTTGCTCCTATGCTCATTGAATACAACGGACTCTGCGACACACTTGGCAAGAAAGTCAAAGTTAAACAAGAGACCAGCGTTATCGAAGGGGTAGCTGAGAGTATCGATGAAACGGGATCTTTGATTGTGAACACCGGAACAGGCAGAGAAGTCGTGACTCTGGGCGATGTTATTCATCTTGATTAGTCGGAGGATTAGCTTTGTCCCCACTTGTAGTCAAAATTGAATCAGACCGATTACAGGAACTCAATCATTTGCTATTCAGAAGCTCACAAGTCACAGAAGCGAAGCCAACCAATCAATACGAATCTTTTCGAGTGAAGTGTGCTGGTGGGACCATCATTGGCTACACAAGTGGAAAGGTTGTAGCCTCAGGATTGCTCGCTGAATCCCTTCTGAAAGATACAGTCCTTGAGATGGAGGATCGCGACAGGTTTGATATCGTAATTGGTTCAGACGAGGCTGGGAAAGGTGAGTGGCTTGGACCCCTTGTTGTTTCAGCAGCGGCTGTTTCCCCTGAACAATCCAGAATCTTGAGGGCACATGGAGTGATGGACAGTAAAGCCCTATCTGTGCAGAGGATTATAGACTTGGATTCCCTAATCAAGGAGCATAGCATGTCCCGATACATCGTCCTGATATCGCCTGAGAAATTCAACACACGTTTAGCTGAGCTTCATGCCGAGGGCAAGAACCTCAATGATTTGCTGGCTTGGGCCCATTCTATTGCTGTCTTCAATGTGTATAATGAAATCGGACCCTCCTCTGAAATTGGCATACAGATTGTTGTTGATGAGTTCGCGCGAGAAAAGACCAGAGAACGATTGAGTCGGGTCATGGACCTTGGGGAAGTCCAATTGGTGCAACGCCATAAAGCAGAGGATGAGATTGCTGTGGCTGCAGCTAGCATTTCAGCGCGGGCAGCTAGAGAGCTTTGGATAGACGGTGCAAGAAAGAGCCTAAAAATTGAGCTTCGCGAGATGAGTAAAGAACAGGCACGAGTGCATCCAGAGAGATACAGGTTCGCGAAGGTTCACTATATCGGTGAAGACTAGTGAAAAATGCGTGATTATGCCAGACTGGTTGGCACCTGTCTTCTACCATGATCCTGTAGCATGAGAGTCGGATCGGTAATAGAGACTTTACAATACTCGCTTCGGGAACCAGAGTCTGAAGAGGGCACCCTTGCTGGGGACTCCTGGGACTCTATCGGCAACTTCTATCTTACCACCATACTTGGCAAGAATCCGTTTGGCCTGATGAAGACCCAGTCCCCCATATCTTCTCTCCTGATCGAAGAGAACATCCTTCATCGAATCGGGTACACCTTCGCCGTTGTCAGCGATAGAAACCTCAAAGCCACCCCGGTCTTCTGTCAAAGTCACCCAGACATGTTTCTTTTCTTCTGGATTGTGAATGATGGCGTTTTCAATCACATTCGTTAGGAGGTGTCCAAGATACTCATCTGCTACCACATTAGCCTCCGTGGCTCGACAATCAACCTCAATTTCGACATCTTCCTCTTTTGCTCGAAAGATATTCGTGGTTTCCTTCAGTGCGTCATAGAGGGACACAATTTCCATAGGTGCTGATAAAAGGCCACGTGTCGCTTGTGCTTTGTCTATCAAAGCCTCAGAAGAATCTATCAGCTCCAGCACTCGCTCTAGTACGGAAACCGCATGAGGTCTCGTTTCATCGAACTGGAAGAGCTCAACAGCCATCTGCATTGCTTGAAGCCTGTTTCGCATGTCATGGCCCAATAGGTCCAAATATAGCATGGATGTTTCTGCTGCGGTCTTCAGTTCTTGCTCAGCCTTTTCTTTCTCTCTTCCTGCAATAACACGGTCTGTGATGTCAACTATAGTTGCTTGAATGGCTATTCGATCCTGGAACTCGATTCTATCACCAAGGACTTCAACCCAAACCATCTTTCCATCACTGCGAATGACTCGGATTGTTAATGGGGCATCAATCAGAGGTTCTCCACTCAACGCTGCAGACATCATTTCAAGGACTGATTCAAAATCCTCGGGATGAATGAAACCTTCAATCTGTTCCTGAGATAATGACTGCAACTCCTCAACGGTGAATCCAGATATCTTCGCCATAGCATCGTTGGCAAATGCAATACGCAGTGGCAGCCCTTCAACAATCATGATTCCAAGAGCTGTCTGCTCCACCAGCTGACGGTACTTTGCCTCGCTATCTCGAAGTGCCTTCTCAGACATCATCCGGCTAGTTATGTCAATGTCTAATACCTGAATCGCAGGCCTCCCTTCATACTCTATTTGGCCCACAAAAGACTCCACCCATCTGATCTCACCATCTTCTCTGACATAGCGGAATCTGTGACGTGGTGCCGGTGCGCGCCCAGTTTTGATGTCCTCGTTTCTGCGACGCAGCTCAGCCCGATCAGCTGGATGGACACGCGCCCAGACCTCATCAGCTGTAAATTGGAGAATTTCATTAACGCTGTGTCCTAGGGTTCTAGCAAAAGAAGGATTGGCATAGACATATCTTCCATCTTGAATAATAGCGAGTCCTTGGAGTGATTCCTCTGCCAGCTTTCTATATCGCTCCTCAGACTCTCTGAGTTCTCTCTCAGTCTTAATCCTGTCAGTAACGTCTGCCACGGCAATCTGGATTGCAAAATCCCCTTCATATTCAACCCTGCGTCCCAGTAATTCAACCATACGAATCTCACCACTGGGTCTTACGAATCTGAATCCGAATGGATCATCGCCCGCAGGATTACCTTCCATCAACCCATTGAATCGCTTCAATATCTCATTGAAGTCATCAGGATGGATGATTGCCTGTATCTCATCTGGAGTGAATGCCATTATCTCTTCAGGTTCCACATCAAGGATTCTGCCTAGAGCCGCATTTACAAAAGCAATCTTGAGTGGCGGTCCTTGAACTATCGCTACTCCCTGTGTGTATTGTTCGACTAGCTGTTTGTATTTCGCTTCCGAGTTCCTCAGTGCCTGGTCCGCAAGTCTAGCTTCAGTAACATCCCTGATTATCGTGACTACCTGTACAACCCTTCCTTCTCGTATTATTGGAATCTTCGTGGTTTCGGTGATAATCTCCCGTCCTCCAAGAACATTCCTCTCTTCATTGGTGAAAATCTCACCAGTCTGAAAGACCGTCCTGTACTCGTCTATAATCGACTCAGGAAGGAATGGAAAAGCTTCATCTATTCTCTTGCCTAGAAAGTCTAGACCGAGATTCAGGCTCTCCAGCCAGCCTTCAAGATAGGGATTTGCTAGAAGGATTCTCAAATCTGTATCTACCACGTGAATTGCATCACTGATTGCCCAGAGTGTTGACTTATACTGCTCTTCAGATTCCCTTAGCGCGCGTTCAGCACGGTCTCTTTCCGTGATATCCTCGCCAGAGGCTATCATCCCAATGATGTTCCCAGTATCGTTGGTAATGAGCTCAAACTCCCAAGCTACCAAGCGTTCTTCACCATACTTGTTTACAAGAGCTCTGGAGAATTTGCCTGATAACCCCGTCCCACTCCTAATGATGTCTACCAAAGTTTCTCTTTCTTCATGAGCCTTTTCATTGGGCGTGAAGTAATCGAACCAAGACTTCCCAACAACTTCGCTTGACTCATATCCTACTATTTCAAGCCCTTTTCGGTTTATGAGGTGAATTCTGGCATCAACATCAACAACTACAATGGCAGCACCTGCGATGTCTAGATATCGTTGAGCAGTGTCCCTCTCCTCTCGTAGCGCTTCTTCGGCCCTTTTCCGTAGAGATATATCTCGAACGATTGCCCATGTACCGATTGGATTGCCCTCGTCATCTCGGGTCAAAGTGACTCTTAGTTCAATTGGGATTATCGTACCGTCTTTTCTCAATAACTCCTTTTCATAGATGTCAGAATATCCATTTACCAGTGTCTGATCTCTGTAAATCCTCTTCTCCATCTCATGCCATTGAGGAGGCGTCAGATCCCAAAATGTCTTCTCTCCTAATTCTTCCTCTGAGTACCCAGAGAGCTGCTGATATGCTGCATTGAACTCGAGGTACCGTCCCTCTATATCCGCACTCACGAAACCATCCTCCATGGTTTCATAGAGTCTACGATATTTCCTCTCGGACTCCAATATCGCCTCCTCTGCTTGGATGCGATCCGTCACATCAAGGGCGATGCCACCAAGTAGCGTTGGCTTTCCCTCCCTGATGATAGGGAACTTAGAAGTCTGATAGAAATGCAGATTCTCGTTTGCGTCAGGTACCTTTTGCAGGACCTGAACGGGGCCTTCTGATAGTGCTCTTCGATCGTCAGCAATCATGGATTCAGCTAGTCCTTCGGGAAAGAGATCTATTGTATTACAGCCCTCCCATTGTTCAGCGTCAAATGTTTCTTTCATGTATTTGTTGGCGTAAAGCATGTTTGACTCTTCGTCCTTTATGAAGACTGGTCCAGGAATATTATTGGCAAATACTGCAAACCGCTCCTCACTCTCTCGAAGATCGTTTTCCATTTCTTTGCGGGCCGTGATATCGCGCACCACTGCCACTATACTCTCATCATCTTCATGAAGAGTCATGCTTGCTTGGAACCAGAGGGCTTGTTCACGAATTGTGAGTTTGTAGTCTAGTCTTTCGGCTTCTCTCGTTGACCTTACCCTGTCAAAGCAATCGAGAAATTCCTCTGCCACTTCTTCTGGCAGAAAATCCCCGACATGCTTTCCGAGGAAATCCTCAGGGGGGGCGATTAACAGACTACTATCAGATGCGAAGTACTGCGTATTTCGTCCGTTTTTGTCATAGACGAAAACCATATCTTCCATTGATTGAATGATAGTTCTGTATTTTTCTTCAGAGGCTCTCAGGGCCTCTTCGAATTTCATTCGATGCGATATATCGGATATTGCAACCATAACTCCTGAAAGATCCATCTCTCCTTCATGGATAGGAACTTTCCAAGTTAATCCAGTACGCAGTTTTTTCCCCTTCAGAGTGACACCCACGCTTTCGAACTGAAGGCGATCAGGCTCTCCGTTCCAGATTGCCACCAATTCCTGGGCAAATCCTTCGTATGTTTCATCGACAAATAGAGCGCTGAGATTCTCTAGCAGCTGTTCTTTGTTCTCCGCCTCAAACATCTCAACAGATCTCGAATTCACATCCACAACTTTGACCAGAGATAAGGCATGCTTCACTGCATCAGGGTTCTCATCTAGGTATGCACTCAAGTCTGCGACTCCTTCTTCCCGAAGATTATCCAGCCATACCTTTACCTCAGTGAAGTCCTCTTCCCACATTGACACTGGAGAGTTGGCGAATAGGCTCCTGTATCTCTGCTCATTCTGACGAATGGCTTCGGCAGCCGCAACTCTTTCAGACACATCACGAATGAGCGATTGGTATCCTGCTGGCTTTCCATCGTCCATCAGTATAGTGTTGGTGATGTGGAAGTGGAATACTGTACCATCTTTCCGGATGCCCCGCGCTTCAATGCCTCCAGGGATTGTCTTCCCCTTCTCCTGACTCTCTTTGAAGGTTTCCAAGATATTTGGCATGTCCTCAGGATGTACTAGATTTCCGAAGTTCCTACCTATCATTTCTTCACGCGCATAGCCGAAGATTTCAGCTCCGATATCACTGCACATGGTTATGATGCCGTTCTTATCGGTCCTGTAGACTCCATCTGACAAATTCTCGAAGAGCAGCCGATACTGTTCTTCATCCGACCAAGATTTCTCATGCATTGGGAGCACCCCGCCCGAAGACTATGTCCAACACCACATACGCTTCGGCGCTATTGTTCTCGAGAACTAGGAGGATGACTAGCATATCATCTCTCCAGACGGTCCCTATCATCCAGTCGTAAAATTCAAGCCTTTTTGACTTTCTTGTTATGAATGCCGCAGGAGAATCATTTCAATAGTTCAGGCTTTTTGATGAGATTCTTGAAGAGTTTCTGATTATGAAACGGTGCCTGCCTATTTAGGCAAGCAACCACAGCACATCTACTACAAACATAATTCACTACATCCGCGAGTGTTGGATTCTCCCCTATACCCTTCTTTATCTCCTCTTTTGATGCTCCAAAGAAGATCGCCTTCTTGCTGGCGACATTGTCAAACACAAGTGTCTGCAATGTAACGAGGAACGCCCGTGGGTCTTCTTTCTTTTGCCAGAGTCGATGAATGAGATTGATGGTGGCCGCTATATCACAGCTTACCTCGAAATGGCCCTTTGACCATCGCTTTTCCAACCTCTCTTCGACTAATCCTACCTCCCACATAGGAAACATCTCGAGGCCCTCAGGCTTTTCATGATTCATAATCTCTTCTACAATCTTTCCCCCATCACGTTCCTTTCCGTACCATATTGGCATACCTCTTGGAACATGGCCCGTTCTACCACAGAAGGCGTACCAACCCTTGTCTGAACTCCCAGACATCATTTGGACAATGGCCTGAGTTGAGTCCAAGGGTCTATCCAAGATATGGGAGGGTACCCAGACCGCATGAGTTACGCATCTAGGCTCCCCACAAAGGACACATGGAAAAAGCTCTTCCGAACTGATCTCAGCTTTTCGTTTCGTGCATTCTGTGCACTCTGACAACTTAATCGCATCCAGCTTGACATCTATGTCTTGTAGACAGCAGAATAAAACATCAACGGAATTCCTTACAAATTCATCTCGGTTCTATATGAACGAAGACTTGAGTCACATTGGTGAATGATTTCTTGATTGCTGCTTCAATTTGCTCGGCAACCTCATGACTATTTGTCAATGACATATTTGGGTCGAGTCTGCAGTCCAGCGAAACCGTGAGACCTGAGCCATCATCAGTCACAACAACACCATGTGTGTCCTGCGCAGGCGTTTCAGTCTCAATAATCTGTTTGATTCTTTCCACCATCTCTTCATGTTTGCGTGTAACATCGTGTATTGGCTTCTCAGAAGTATCAGCCTCGAGATGAAATGTGACTCTCTCCAAATCAGGGAGATTCTCTTCAAGCCTCCGTTCAAGTTGGCTGGAAACATCATGAGCTTGTCCAAGAGTCAACTCTGGTTGCATCTCGAGGTCAGCAGAGATGTATAGCCTGCCACTCATAGCATGAATTCGGACTTTGTGAACTCCTCTGATCTCTGGCAGTCGCTTGATTTCTCGATAAATCAAATCATATGCATTGTATTCAGCTGTTGTTGTGTCCTTCTCAGAAACCGGTTCAATATGTACCATCACATCAACATGGTCTTCAAGTTTTGCTAGAGCTCGCTCTACGGCATCCGCTATTTGGTGAGCCTCGTCTATCGAGCTGTTCTCCGCAATTGAGATTACAACATCAAGAAACATGAAATGGCCCGATACTCGTGCTCTCACTCTATTACACTCGATGACACCAGGAATCCTATTGCAGATCTCGATGATCTGCTCATTAATTCCTTCTGGCGCTCGATCAAGCAAGTTATCGACAGCTCTTTTGGCTAGCTGGAAAGATACGAAGAGTATTACCAGAGCCACGCCAATCGCGGAGATCGGATCTGCAATGGGGATTCCAAACCAAACAAATGCTAATCCTATAAGAACCACCACAGAGCTGGCGGCATCTGTGATGAAATGAAGCGCATCCGCCTCTAGGGCCTGGCTGGAGTGCTTTTCTGCTGCGGAATAGAGAACCTGGCTCCTTTCATAATTGACAACTATACTGATGACCATTACGGCAATACCAATCAGAGTTGGCTCCGGGAACTCCTCCAGTTGAATCACCCTTGCAGCTTCAAAAAGAATCCATCCTGCTGTGATCCATATTAGAATGGTTTCAACGAGTGCTCCAAAGTTCTCTACCTTTCCATGACCGAAATGATGGGAGCGGTCTGCTTCCTGGGATGCCTTCCTTACTGCAAAGAAGGTGATACACGCTGCAGCCAAGTCAAGAAGACTGTGGAGAGCTTCTGAGATTATTCCCAATGAACCAGTGATGTAGCCGACAGCAACCTTAATGATGGTCAGGGCTGCTGCTGCAACCACTGAGAGGAGCGCCGCTCTACGGACTTCTATAGCCCGCTGACCACCAGAGTCCATTTTCATCAACACCCGCTGGCCCACGCTTCCTCCCTATAACCCTTCTCGTATCAGATGTGATTTGGAATTGCCTTTATATGCCTCTTTTGCCAAACAGCTCATAGCATCAGGAGGCGGCAGTAATTCAATTGGATCCCACGTATATGGCACTGCTATTTTCAGCGATTCTCATAATCATCACACTGATTTTCATCGCCTCAGGAATCAAGGTTCTCGCAGAATGGGAACGGATAGTAGTCCTGCGTTTCGGCAAATACTCGGGTGTCAGGGGTCCAGGCATCGTGTGGAGGATGCCTATCATTGACAGGATTGGAGCGAGGATATCACTCAGGGCTCAAACAGCAGAGGTTGAAACTGGAGAGGTAATGTGCCGGGATGGAACTCCTATCGGACTGGTCGGCGAGGTTCGATATCGTGTTGTGGACATTGAACGGGCTTTTCTCAGTCTTCAGGACTATCAGACTACTGCTCATCAATCATCAAAGCACGTCATGATTGAGCAAATTGAAGCTCGCGATTATGATGACATTGTCACAAACAGAGAGCGTGTTGAATCTGCCGTTACTAGGGAGCTTGATACTCGATTCGAGAAATGGGGTATGGCTGTGGTTGGGGTGGATCTCAGGGTCCAGCGGGCGAATATGTAGAAGATTCGATTAGCTATTCCCTTCCATATCTCACAAATGCAACCAGACACATCCAAAGAACTACTATAATAATGCCTGAAACTAAAGCTGGACTGAAGTCTTCTCGGGGAATAGGTGGGGCGCCATAGATTCCTAGAACTGGGTCATAAGACAAGGTTTCATTCCCAAATCTCTGAAACGCAAAGTAGATTGATTGCGCATCTTCAATATCTGTTCCAATCCCGTGCGACGCATGCACTTGGACATCAAGACTTGAATTGCTTCGATCTGCTGTTTCCTCATATTCAATCCAGCCAGCTCCAAACACAAATCTGTTGCCTTCATGCTTAATGATTGCGGTGTTTCTTCCTGCTGCCAAAGGAGATTCTGATTCACGTATGGTGAATTGGAAGACAAGGAGCGAATTGATATATGTCCACTTCCACCCGGTCACTTGGATACCAACCTTGAATCTATCTGGTTCAATCAGAAGAAAGTGAACATTGAGCTCTATTGTGATGTTCATCTGTTCACTATGGCCACCTATCGTAGTTATCTGGTCAGACACGGATGATAGATTCTCATGCAAATGCCCTCGTGTCTTGACTAGAGTGAAGTGCAATGCAGTAACAGTGTCTTCCATACCTACAGCTACTTCTTCAGTGTCAAATCCAAGAAACTCAAAACCCCTTGGGAGGTGAAACCATGAGCCCACAAGGCTATCATTTTCAGGTTCGAATACTCCATTACTGTTGTTGTCGTAGGCCTCAAATACATTCCAGAATGAAACTTGATAGACTGTCGTCGCCGCTGTTACATTCCAAATGCCGAAACGTGGAGAATTCCAATTGTCATCGTATCTTAATTCCAATTTTCCAGTTGAAACTTTGACCAATCGAAATCCATTATCCCATTCGAGATGCGCATCGGAATCAGCGACTACCAATGAGCAAGACATGAAGATTACGATGGCAATTACTGCAAAGAGTCTAGTCTTTCTGCCTGCTATGACATGCCACCAGTTTACGATACATTGCATTCCATTTCAATAATACGCTCAGCCTTGATGATTATCATGTGGCTGACCTTCGTGTGGATGCTCTCATTCCTTGGGAATGTGTGGTGTTCTTATACCACAGGAATCACAGAATAATGGAGCAGATGAGTCCTCTATTGCAATTTCGGACGGCTGACAAGCTGCACAGTAGGAGTCTCCATTCTATCGGAGACCACACCCCCAACAAACTACTGGGTGGCAGGTCGGAGTCCAGCAAGTGCCATCTGTTCTGTAGGG
>JBHLLF010000005.1:0-131546 GCA_048885865.1 Candidatus Hermodarchaeota archaeon | reverse complement strand
CCTGTGCTCTTTCAAGAAGGGTCCGTCTTGAACTCAATCGATTCATCTCACATTCCAGTACAATATTGTATCTATAGATATGAAAATGGAATTAAGGATTTTGATGTTTCAGCGGCGTCCTCATTTCTTAATTGCCTTCATGAGTTTAGATAGACTGTAAGTATTCACCACGTCCTTCTTTGTCAGCCATCCTCTTTGAGCTTGAAACACTCCGAATTGCATGTGGTCAAGTTCTTGGATATAGTGTGCGTCTGTGTTAATAGCAACCTTAAGCCCCATCTTAGTTGCGGCTCTTAAATTCCCTGCATTGAGATCCAATCGCTGTGGATGAGCGTTGAGTTCCATCACGACGTTGTGTTGCTTTGCCGTTTCAAACACTGCCTCAAGGTCAATTTCAAACTCTGGTCGTCTCAGAAGAAGCCGTCCCGATGGATGTCCCAAGATGTGGATGTGTTTGTTCTCAAGGGCATGACATACTCTCTCCGTCATCGTCTTCCTGTCATCCTTCATTCGACTGTGGACTGAAACCGTGACGACATCAAGTTGGCTAAGGACACTGTCCTCAATGTCAAGACCACCATCTGCGAGAATGTCGACCTCAGCACCTTTCAATATCCTCATCTTCCAGCGGCCAGAGGTGTTCAGATCATCGATCTCGTCGATTCGCTTCAGCAGTCGTGACTCATCCATGCCATTGGCAATGGTTAGGCTCTGAGTATGGTCAGACACACAGTAGTATTCGTACTTCTTCTTGGCTGCGGCGGTAAGCATCTCATCAATTGTATTCTTCCCATCCGACTGATCAGTGTGGCTATGAAGGTCTCCACGTATGTCCTTCAGTCGAATTAGTGTTGGCAACTTGGCCTCTTGGGCAGCCTCAATCTCACCTCTGTCCTCTCTTAGCTCTGGTGGGATATATGCAAGGCCGAGAGCAGAGTAAATGCCCTCCTCGTTTGCTCCTGCAATCTGCTTCTCACCTTTGTAGAGGCCATATTCATTCAGGCGTAATCCCATCTTCACACCAATTGTTCGAAGCTTGACGTTATGGTCCACGCTACCAGTGAAGTATTGCATCCCTGCACCATAGCTCTCTGTCGGAACGATTCTCACGTCGATTTGGAAGCCGTCTGTCGTTCGTATTGCAGACTTAGTTGGGCCATGAGCTAGCACCTCAGATACATTTTCGCCGCCAATGAAGGCATCCATCACCTTAGCTCCATCATCTGCATCCACAAGGATATCGATGTCGCCAATGGTTTCTCTTCGTCGGCGTAATGAACCAGCTACCTCAATCTGCTTAACATCAGTCAGTTTACGTAAACTAGCAACAACATCTTCTGCTGCTGACATAGCGTCCGATAGCAATGTTCTTGACTTCCCTAATCGAGCAATTGCTATTCCGTCTTGCATATTTGCAATGGTCTTCGTGCCCATACCCTTCAGACCTTCGAGCTTGCCCTCATTGAGTGCTTTCTCGAGCGATTCAAGGTCGGTGATGCCCAGTTCCTGATATAGCAGCTTGATTGTCTTAGGACCGACATCTGGGATTGCTTCTAGCTCCCAGACTTTCACTGGTATTCGCTCTCTAAGCTCGTTCAGTAATTTGATTGAACCAGTATCAATGAAGTCCTCAATCTTCTGTGCGATTGCCTTGCCCACACCCGGAATCTGCTGGAGCTCACCTCTTCCCCTGATGGTTTCTATATCCTCTCCTAGTCCCGTGACAGATCTTGCCGCTCTAGCGTATGAAAGATGCTTGAACTTGTCCTCGCCCTCAATCTGAAGGAGGAGTGAAATCTCTCTCAGTGCAAGAGCCACATCTCGGTTCTTGGTCAAGAGTATGCCTCCCACTCCTTAGCCCAAGGATTGATTGATCGAATAGAGTCCACTACCCCATGTATGTTCTCCATGGGTGTGTCTATAGTGATTACACATCCGGGGGCGACTACCAGTCGCTTTAGTCCTGCCTCTCGAACAGCCTTTAAGACCTGCTCCTCAGCCTCCTCAGGGGTCCCTGTTCTGAAAATGCCATTGTGGTCAATTCCACCCATGACGGTCTTTCTTGACTTCTTCTTTCCAACAGAAAGCGTTAGGGCTGCACTCTGGTCCTCCCAATTCAGCGCATCTATGCCTGGTGTGGCTGCAATCTTCTCAAATCGAATCTTCTCATTCTCTTCTTTGGCGTGAAGATGCATCACCATGAACTTAGCCTTTCCTCGGATTTTTGATATTAGTCTTGAATCAAACGGGTAGACGAACTTCTTGTATTGGTCATCTGTCACTGATGCATGCGTGGAATGCTGTGTGGCGATGAAAATCCCATCAGCCCCTGCTTCAAGGGTTGCCCTTGCGAAGTCAATCATTACATTTGCTATCATCTCGAGGACTGTTTCGAGAACATCTGGGTTTTCATCCATGTAATCCGTCAATGGCCTCTCGCTAAGCTTATCCGCCACCATTGAAGGGTCGAATACAGTTGCCATGGTGGGGACCTTGTCCTGTGCATATCTTTGTATCAGTTCAATCGCACGGACCTGTTGCCCGAACTCACCACTGTTGACATCGAGTGGTTCCAAGACCTCCCAGTCGCTGGCCTCCTGAATCACACATCTTTCACAGGTTGTAGAACCTGAGATTGCACCGTCGTAGACTGCCTCGCATCCCCAGTCAACCACTGGGTATCTTCCGTGAAATGAAACCTTTAGGAGGTCATGGTTGAACTTCTTGTGGAATGCAATCTCCTCGGTTGAAAGCCCCTCAGGTGTCCGGTCTTTCTCCGGGTGATGTTTCCAGATTGAGATTGGTATGCTCTCCCCTAGGTTTCCAAGAAATGTTTGTTTGAGAAGATCGAACTTGGACATGAATAGCACTTCACTTGTCTTGGGATAATGAGCGTTTCGAATTGGTGCCTGGTTCATTGCAGCTAAAAGAGGGCCCTACCTAGAGAAGTCGAAACCCAACATTGGCACACCAGAAATAATATCAACTAAATCACCAGTCCTGACACTCCACTCAATGATGGAGGAGAAGGTTTGTCCAACTTAACAGCTGTGTTCAGTCCCGAAGAACTGCTCAAGATGGACGGGATTGACGAGCTGGACACCATGAGGATGGAACCGAACCCGTTCTGGAACAGACCCCGGCTTGATATAACTTGGAGTTTGCCAGTCATGTCAGGGCTGATTAAGAGTGACAGGGTTTCCTTGCATCAGATGAGGCTGGCCACTCGCGAGGAGCTGGCGCTCTATCATGACCCCTCATACATCGAAACCCTGGAGCTGTTCGGCAACATGGGGTCTGCATTCTCCTCACGTTTCGGGCTTGACACAGATGAGTGTCCAGTGTTCCATCAGGTGGATAAATACGCAAGCTATCCAGTAGGTGCAACTATTGATGCAGTTATGGGCGTCGCTGATGGAAAATTCGAAGACGCAATGTCAATCATCGGTGGGTTTCACCACGCCTATAGCTCGAATGCCGGAGGGTTCTGCTATCTAAATGACACAGTGGTAGCAATCAAGAAGTTTCAAGAGAAGTATCCCGGCAAGAAGGTATTGTACTTGGACACTGATGTCCATCATGGTGACGCAACACAAGAAGCGTTCTATCATGATCCTACGGTACTGACTATCTCAACTCACGAACTGAGCATGGGCTTCTATCCTGGGACTGGGCGACCAGAAGAGATTGGAATTGGTGAAGGAAAGGGCTACTCTGTGAACATTCCATTGCCTCCGCTCACTGACGATTTCGAGTATTGGAAGGCTTTTGAAGAACTGGTTGTACCCATATGGTTGGCTTACAAGCCCGACTTGGTGTTTTGGAATGCTGGTGCAGATGCTCACATGGATGATCCACTCTCAGACCTCCTTCTGAATCTTGACACTTATTATCGCCTATCGAAGACTGTACGCCAACTGGCGCATCTAGGAAACAAGAAACTGGTTATTGTAGGCGGTGGCGGATATCATCCAGTTGCTGCCGCACGAGTCTGGACGGTGCTTCTTGCAGACCTAGCTGACATCGCACTACCACCCTTGGTTCCAGCAGAATGGATAGAGCTATGCCACAAACATGGCTTCGAGGTGAAACGAGGGGGATGGACTGACCGACCTCAGAGAATGTATGCAGAGCATGAATCAAAGGTGAGAAGAGCAGTGGATGAAACCATCGAAAAGGTGAAGGAACTCATTTTTCCAACTTTTGGATTAGAAATGTGAATTAGCTACTTCTTGAAACCAAGAACGCATCTGTGTCTTGTTTCATCAATGTGAATGCCTCTAATTTCGAAATTCGAGAAGACCTCGTAGATCTCCTCTTCGGTGAAGTAATGGTGGGGTATCCCAGCTTCTGGGCCACGTTGCGGGATATAGGTTCCTGGTTCAATCTCTTCTAGTTTCCAATCTTTGTCCCCCTCGCTTGGAACTTTGGAGAATATTGGAAAAGAAACAAAGAGGACACCACGAGGGCGGAGGACCCGCTCAATCTCGCCGACTGTGAAAAGAATCTCGCGCATTCGATTGTGATGAATCACCTGTGTTGATACTACAGCGTCGAAGAACGAGGTCTCATATGGAAATCTTTCCTCCATCTGATGCCTAATTATTGTGGCTTGAAGGCCCTCTTCTTGAAGCCATTCCTGGGCAAGGGAGAGGGCACTCCGAGATACATCAAACCCATAGGTATCAAAGCCGTTCTTAGAAAGAAAGACTAGGTGACGACCAGACCCACATCCGACATCTAAGACCCTCTTCACGTGATGCTCCTGAAAGACCTGGACAACTTTCTCCATGTCTTGATGGGGCTCTGTGAACACTCTCCCCTTTTCCTCGAAGATGTCTTCCCACTCAGGCATACTTGACTAGAGTAATCACAGGAGATAAATCTCAGGGAAACCCGATTCAATAAAACCCGTAGAGGATATTCGATTATGTCAAAACTCAGACCCAGGAATCTCGTTTTGATTGTGAGCATTCTAATCATGCTTTCAGGTGTTGCACTGGCTGCCAGTGTTCAAAGTGGATTTGGAACAGTCTATGTGACTGAAGTCGATTTCCAAGCCTCAGATGGTTCTTGGATTCATAGCACACTACAACGACCAGTTTACGCTACAGACACAAATCAACTGCCTGGTGTGGTAGTGATACACGGCGTGATTCAATGCAAAGAATGGCTCATGGCATTTGGAATAGAGCTATCAAGACGAGGGTTTGTGGTTTTGACGATTGATGCGAATTCTCATGGCAACTCAGACCCAGGGACTGGAAGTGGAGCTGCCGCTTTAGACTATCTTGCAGGTCTTGACTACGTAGACAGTTCCGCGATGGGTCTAATTGGACATAGCATGGGGGGTGAAATTGCCTGGAGCGCTATTGAAGAGTCATCTGTCAATGTTGATGCTCTTGTGTTGGTAGGTAGCGGGCTCAATCGGAGCGAAGTGCCGTATGTCCCAAATACGCTACTAGCCATAGGAGAGTTTGATGCTCTCTCTCGTTACCCCCATAATCTAACAATGCTGGAAGAATTCTTTGGAGTCACAGGAATTGAGGCAGGTATCACTTACGGCAGTTTTGGCGACGATACCGCACGCAGAATTACCCTTGCTCGGACGAACCATCTCTTCGAAACCATAGACCCCCTAATAGTGTCTGAGAGCGTTGAATGGATGAAAGATGGACTCAAAGATGGATTAGAGGACTCTCACTGGGTTGCATCTGGGGACCAAATCTATTCTCTCTGGCTTACTGGTGGATTCATTGGGCTGCTTGGACTAGTTCTCACTCAATTCCCTCTACTGGCGATTCTGATTGGTCTTTCGCCTTTTCGCGAGCTTAGAGGGACTTCCTCAAATAGGCGGACAATAGATAATCGAGCGTTCTTAGGACTGGGAATTGTATACGCAGCAATAGGGCTTGGGGCATTCTATCCTTTGCTTGGCCTAGGCCTGTTTCTGCCATTCCCGCAATCATATGGAGACTCAATATCATTATGGATCCTAGGCAGTGGTTTACTTTCTTTCTTGATTCTGAAGCTGATAAGACGGAAGCGCCCACAGATGATATCAGAAATTGGACTGGCAGGCAATAATGCTCCTAGATATTTAGCCATGACCTTTCTCTTGGTAACTGTCTTGGCAGCTTGGATGTATGTCTGGACGCTTCTTGTTGATTTGGGACTCGCCCTCGATTTCCGCTGTTTCCTTCCCGGATTCAATGACCTGACTGTAGCACGCGCCATCATGGTCCCAATCTATATCATCCCCTTTCTTGTCTACTTCTATGTCGAAAGTACATGGTTTGTAGGGGCAATGCGAACCAAGGCTAGAGAAACGTGGATAGGAACGCAAATCAACTGGACGCTGAAGGCGATTCTCGTCAAATGCGGTCCCTATTTCATTCTCCTAGTGTTGCAATATGGCTACGGTATGATTACGGGACTTCCGCTCCTGCCAGGTCTGTTTGGCTTTTCATTCCTGTTTTTCTATGCCTTTGCTCCTTGGTTTGTCATTTCAACAATAATGATTCTTTGGGGTCATCATTTGACCGGTCAGCACTGGCTTGGAGCCATTGTAAATGCTGTGTTCTTCAGTTGGGTTCTAGCCTCAATGCTGCCAATTGCATTCTAAAAGGGAAACCACATGAATCATCAAAGTGAGAGAATGACCATCTTCAGATGCTATGTTGTATAATGAGGGAAAAGCCACTCAGGCACCAGTGCCTTTCTCATCTAGCCCAGCACATTCATGGACAGCCCTCTCCTCAGAGAGCTCTGTTATATATGATGAGAAGTCACGCGCTATTTTGATTGATTACACCTTTGAATCAGTGACCTGTTTGCATCTCGTAGAGAGTCTTTCCAGGTACCACAGTGATTGCCTGTTCAGGGCAGACTTCTGTGCACTTCATGCAGCCAGTGCACTTCGATAGCCAAATCGCATCAATCCGCCATATCTCTGGATTATGTGGATCTGGGTGGTCATCTTCAAGTGTTGGATGCATCAAAAAGACGGAGGGGTCACATATGTAGAGGCATTTCCTACAGTCGCGTGGATCAGTACTAGCTCCGGTATGACACTTTGTATAGTCTACTGTAATCTTTGTCTTCCCCATCTCATATCACCCCGTTCAGTACCTCCCTGCCTGTCCAGGTATTAACTCGCGTGGTACAAGATTCAGGGCATCATGCTTGCAGGCATGCCTACAAACACCGCACCCAAAGCACTTGTCGAGGTCCACTATGACCTTCTTAATGGATGGTAGATAACGGAGAGCATTAAACTGGCACATCTTGATACAAGATTGGCAACCCTGGCAGTTGTCTCTATCAATGTTGATGAGATACTCACCTTTGTACACTGTTTCAAGGTTGAAGTCGTTTCTCAGACGTAGCCCGCCGCACTCAGGAGTTTCACAAGAACAGATAGCATTGATGTATGGAACAGGCTGGAACCACACAGATGCAACGTAACCTTTCTCATTCTGCTCTTGGAGGGCCTGAATTGCCTCCTCACGGTCCAGTCTATATTTCACATTCTCAGGAATATAGCGCGTATGCTTCTCAATAACCCCAGAGAGCTGACCGAAGTTGATGCAAACGGCGTCCTTTACTCCCCTCTGCATCCATCGACATACGCAGTAGTTCTTGATTATAGGCTCGGCCGCAAGATTTCCCATTATGTGTTGAGCATCCTCCAGTGGAATGACCTGACCAAAGTGACCATCAGCCCGAACCGGATTTCGATTCTTACTCTCGCTGTGAATCTGCCTCTCCACAGCCCACCTAATCACTCGACCAATGATTGGCATCTGCATCTTGTAACCAAGGCCGATTGAATTGAACCCAAGGATCTTGCGAATGAACAGGGTTTCCATATTCTTCCACTGCTCCTCGAGGTATTCTCTGGCATTGTACTCATTAGCTAATTCATTGGAATATAGCCTAGCATTTTCGTACCACTTGCCGCCATCACCGTGTTTGAAGCACCATTTGCACAAGCGTATCACCATCACCCTGCAAAGTGGACTTCTAGCAAGTAGCTCTAGTATTTAAGATTCTTGAGAGGAATTGCAGGCCAATTCAGATTTCTTTGGTGTCCTTTGGAGGCTTCTTTGGCCGCCGCGTCAGTGATGACAAGATACTCTCCCGATCCTGCCTCCTTAGTTGAGTTCTTGCTAGCCACTGCTCGAACTCATTAGCGTTTTGAACCCCACCTTCTGTCACGGCTCTGTAGATGAGACTGCTGAGACCATCCTGAAGAAGATCACGAATATGATAATGGCGTTTAATGTTGAGAATCACCTCACGCATTTCTTCATCGAGAGATTTCTCCAACTCATCGATTATAGCGAATCCAGTAGTACTCACATCTGTCGTCAACCAGATGTCAATACTCCAAGGCCCTGATTCACCCTGATATTCTTCAATTCCTACCTTCAGCGATGCCCTTTCGCGATAGTCCTTCACACTTACTTCGTCAACGCCTTCTACTTTAAGCAAGACAGCCATAAGGTGCTGCGCCATATCCATTTTATCACGGAGTAGGACTAGAGCATGGATGTCGATGTCCCTCTTGACAATGAGATCCAATGCAACACTTCCCACTATTCGAGCATAACCATAAGCATTGAGCAGACCCATTATATCTAGGTCTTCAATGATTTGTTCGGCCTCAATGCGCAGTCTGCTCTTCTCAGTCATGATTTCACCTGAGGTTCTTTTGAACTATGTTGTCGAGAGAGTTCAGAACATATGGGGTATATGAGGTGATTTCATACAGACTGTTTGAGCATTAAAGGTCCAGAAGACTCTCAGCAACATCCCAGAGCTTCCTTTGCACGGACTCATCGTAGGAATCCTCCGAAGAGAGTCTTTCCTGACTCTTAGCGAAGCATCGGCCAGTGACGCTTTCAAGCTCGGGAGATGTAGCTACATAGACGGAGGTCTCAGCACCCTTCTGTGCATTGATTTGAAACGGTCGCACAAGCCTGAACATGATTCTGTTGCGCAGACCACCCATATTAGCACCAAGATTGGTGGCCACGAAGCCTGGGAGAACAACGTTCGCTGTAACTCCTGTTCCTTCCAGACGCCTCGCAAGTTCGTAGGTGTACATGAGAACCATTAGCTTGGTACTCTCATATACGCGCATCCCCTTGTAGTTGTGCTCGCTCTGGATATCGTCAAAGTCAATCTTTGCTCTAGCATGAAGACCAGATGAGAGGTTAATTACTCTAGAAGGTGTACTGCGCTTTAGGAGCGGCAGCAGCTCTCTTGTCAGAAGAAAGGGGCCAAGATAGTTGACTGCCAATGTCCGCTCAAAGCCATCCTCCGTGACTTGGCGTTCATGACATGCAGCCCCTGCATTGTTAATCAGTACATCCAATCGATTATACTTGTGGGAGAATTCCTTCACAAACTGTCGAATAGCCCTTGTAGATGAGAGATCACATAGCATTAGGTCGACTGTGTCTTTTCCAGTCCGTTTGATGATCTCAGCCCGTGCTTCTTCGCCTCGTTGTGGGTCGCGAACAGCCATTACGACTGTAGCACCCATCCCTGTAAGAGCGAGTGCAGTTTCTTTTCCGATTCCTGAGTTACTACCGGTCACAATACAGACTTTGCCTATCATTCCTCTCATCCTCAAAAAGGACTTCCCTTGAATCAGATGTGTCGGTTCCAGTTCAGGCTAATATGTGATGCCATGCTCCACATAGAACTTGAGCAACGTAAGTGCTTCTCCCCATCCCGCCGCGCATTCAGCCAATGCAGCTCTGCTAGTTGTGGTGTCCTCATGACCGTACTCCCGGAGACGTACAACAGTTCCCTCGTCCACCGATTCAAAGTCAATCTCAATGGTAGTTGCTAGATTGGGATTTCCATGATCGGGATTCCACTGGAAAACGAACCGTTTTCCACGTTCAGCCTCCAAAACTGGTCCATCTGATTCAGTAGTGTATTTGTCAGGCCCCCAATCTTTCCAGACGAATTTGATTCTCCCGCCTGGACGGGCATCGACAAATGAACCTGAAGTGAACCAGGCATCCAGCCCTTCCCCAGTTGCTATGGCGTCATATACCTTCTCGGGACTCGCTCGAATGAGCGTGACCTGCTTAATCTCAACATCAAGCGGCTTTGTCATCACGAAAACTCCTTTAACTATTGTTAATAGAGTTCGGTAATAACACTTCCTCTTTAGCTAAGCAGAATGAGGGGTGCAAGGCGTCTAAATAGAAACACAGGTTTCTGTACGGCTAATCCCCTCAACGGTGTGGAGTGTCTGCATCAGCTTCCTGAGATCTTCAACTGAGGGAAGCTCAGCATAGGCAATCATATCATACGGCCCGGTGACCACATCGGCCCGCTCGATTCCTTCAATTTCAGTTATTGCTTGGCAGGCCTCCCAGATGGCGCCCGCTTCGGCCCGAATAAGAATAACTACTGATACCATCCCCAGTTCACCTTGGCGAGTAATAGATATGCTATATGCTGATGATAAAAAGCCTTCCGAAAAGCTGGCGCCAAATTAACGGGAAGATGCATCATAATTCATTTTATGGCCTTTTTCAAATGCAATCTGAAGAAGCAATCGCCGCAACCAAAGTCCTCTTGCCTGGGAAAAGATATTCATTTGATAGTGTATCATGGATGAAAAGAGGTTGGATGTATTGGCAACTGGCTATAGGGTTGAGAGAACGAATCCATCAGAAATCAGTTCCATTCTAAGTCTCCTCAATGATGTGGATCTTCCTGTTGAGGGAGTGAAAGAGCACATCTCGAATTTCTTGACATTAAAGGGCAATGACTCGAATTTCGAACCATGGGGATGCGCAGGCTTGGAGATATATGGCAATTCGGCTTTGCTCAGGTCCATGGCAATAGCCCCAGAATATCAGGGAAGAGGTCTGGGTACTGTCCTTACCGAGGCGATAATAGAAGACGCCCGGGAGAAGGGAGTCAAAACACTGTTTCTACTTACAGAAACCGCTGAAAACTTCTTCAGTCGTTTTGGCTTCCGAGTAGTAGAGAGAGAGATTGTACCAAAAGATGTGCAGACATCAATCGAATTCACCAAGTTGTGTACGGAAACACCCGCCATGATGCTGGAAATCTAGACAACACGCTTATGATGGGTGATGTTTCACCATTGTGTGAGGTCCAAACTTGAGGCTAACAAGGGAGAACTTTACAAAGGCTATCGAGTTTGTGCGTTCCAATGCAAGACCTGTCGATAGAGCCCTATACGAGTACCACTTTGAAAATGGCCCAATTAGCAAAGTCCTAGAAGAACTAGCAAAATTCCAGAATGACGATGGAGGGTTTGGTAATGCTATCGAGCCGGATTTCAGACTGAAGGCATCATCACCAATGGCGACGTCAGTGGGACTCCAATACTGTACTGAACTTGGACTCGAGTCCGACCACCCTATCATTGAGAAGGCAATCAAGTACTTGGTGTCCACGTATGACTTCGAAAATGACTATTGGCCAGCTACATCTTTGGATGTCAATAATGAGCCTCATGCGCCATGGTGGCATGTCATCGAGATGGCCTCTCCAGAGGAGAAGGACTGGCCAAATCCAAGTGCGGAGATACTAGGCTACTTCCATAGGCATTCGGTTCATGTTCCAAAGGACCTACTAAAGCAGTTGAACGAGCGTGCCTTGGAAAACCTGAACAGCTTGGAAACCATCGATGGCCTGTACAACCTGATGTGTTGGGATAGGGCATATCGATACCTCCCTGAACCCCTCAGATCAGATGCAAAGAAGAAGCTGAGTCGAACAATTCGAGCTATTGTGCCGCTTACATCGGAGGCACTAGGAGAGATTAGAATTTCATGGCTCGCCCCCTCAACGGACTCACTCTTTCTCATGTATCCTGACAACCTGTACCAGTTGCTTGGGGAAGAGATTCAGAGGCAGGCTGAAGATGGGGGGTGGTGGCCAGCCTGGAAATGGGGTCAATTTGAGGAAGTCTGGCCTATAGCTGAAAGAGAATGGGCAGGGAAGATTACTGTACACTGCCTGACGACTCTGAGAGCCTTTAATCTGAATGACGGTCTGATTGAGCCATAGGAGAATTCTATTGATTTGAGGAGGTCATTGAACCCCAGACACATATGCAAAGAATGACCAGAATAATCACAAACCATGAGCCAAAAGCAACTGGCTCATAAATCCCATAACCAAAGTCCACAAGCAGGAAGGGAAGGAGGAGGAGATCGACAAATATCCATGCGGTGAAGATTATTACACCGGCAATTATGGATGCCAATCTTCTAGGATTATTCAGCATAGAGTTCATTTTGAAACATCTGAGCCACAATTGACTCCTTCTTAAGTCGTATTCTGTGTACATCCGTCCAATGAAAGGGTATAAGGAGGCAGTCATACCAAGCCAGTTCGAGTCTACGTTGTCACAAGATGCTATTACTCTCATCGACCAGTCTGGAAACGACAAGCATGTCGCCCCATTTCTCATGCCCAGTCTTGAAGCACTTGAGAATCCAGAACGAATTGAGATGACGTTGCAGTACCTTGAAGAAACGAAGTCACTGGAGCATGTAAAGACGTTCAAAACAACTCAGGCAACAAAAGAGGAGGCCCTTCTTGTCCATAAACCATATCTCGTTCAGTCGATTGAGCTGATGTCCGATCTTGGTGGGGGCGAGTTGGGGGAATCAGCCTGGGCAAGTGAAGACCTGTGGTCCTCAGCTATGCATGCTTTAGGAGGAGCCCTCCTTGCAGGCGAATTAGTCGCTTCGAAGGCATGCAGACATTCTTTTGCTCTGGTTCGACCTCCAGGACATCATGCAACGACCTCTTCATCCATGGGTCTCTGTTTCTTTAACAATGTGGCAATCGCAGTCAGAAACATTCAGGCTGAGAATGAGATTCAGAAGGTTACGATTCTCGATATAGACGACCACTTTGGAAATGGGACATCTGAAATTTTCTACGAGGATCCTAATGTACAGTTCATCAGCATCCATGAATACGATTATACTAGCTATGGAATCGGTCACTATCGAGAGATTGGACATGGTAGTGGAGCTGGTACTAACATCAATATTCCTCTGCACCGAGAGGCATCTGATTCAACCTATCGGACGGTAATCGATAGGATTGTCACCCCTGCTATAAAGAAGTTCAACCCAGATGTTGTTGCAGTTTCAGCTGGATATGATGCACACTTTGCAGATCCCATCGGGGAGATGGCCGTGGATTCCAAGACCTTTTGGTATATCTCATCCATGGTGGATCTGCTTGTCGACTCCTGTGGGATGAAAGGATCATTCTGGGTCCTTGAGGGCGGCTACAATCCATTGACTCTTGGGCCATGCGTCAGGGCAACATTGGATGGTCTGCAGGGCAAGCCTTGCCCCAAGCTCGAGGATCAAGACACAAGAGAGATAGATGCTGAAGCGGTGAAACTTAACCGCAGGACAATAAAGAGGGTCTTGGGTGCAGTTTCACCCTTCATTCATTAGGGCTTCCTGTGGAATGTGACTTCTGGATAGGCAGTTGAAGGTCCGGCGAGCAGAGATGACGCACCACCCATCAATTGGGTGTCGAAGAATGCACCACATTGATCAATTTCTCCGGAGGATTGGTGCTGCTAAAGCGTTTCGACTCGCTTCCAATGCTTAATCCGCTAACCATAATATAGGCAGAATATGCTGTGTTTCAGGTAGTTGATAGAAAAAATGTCGCACGATGACGACTCTACTGGTTCTTGCTCATCCCATGAAGCACAAAAGATGAAAAGGACCGGACTTTGGACATTGGGAATTCTTGCCGCCGTGAGTGGCTTTTGGATTGCCCTGAGGTCTGGAAGCAAGCCTTCAAGAATCGTATATCCCTGCCAGCAGGCCGCGCTTTCAAACATCCAAGTGTTCAAAGTAGCAGTTCTCGCACTTATCCCTAGTATAGGAAGAGTCCGAAAGTTTCTGGGACAGATGAAGCCAGTAGCTGTCCTAGCCACTTTGATGGTAGGAACCGCATTTCTCACCAGTAGCTTCGCAGAGCTTGGAGCTGACTTCGCACTTGCACAGGAGGATGACTACACTCGAGTTCCTCTAGACCTTACAACCTACACTTCCGCTGAGAATATCTCTGACCTCTATATTGTTCAAAATGCCATGGGAAAGCAAGGGAATATGGACAGATCTGTGAGAATCTTGCTTGACATGATGGAGTCCGAAGGTCTAAGCTTCTACGAAACCACATCAATGCCCTCAGGACTGTTCGGGAGCAATGATGTAGTGATTCTGAAAGTTAACAGTCAATGGGGTTCCAGAGGTGGAACTAACACGGATTTGGTGAAAAGCGTCATCAGTGCAATTGGCAATCATCCAGACGGCTTCACCGGGGAGGTTGTGGTTGCTGACAATGGACAGGGACTTGGAAATCTCGATTATTACTATGCCAACTCATACTATCACGACCAGTCACTGACGGATGTTGTTAACTCCTTCAACGATTTTCATGTCTCAACATTCTTGTGGGACACGATTAGGGATAGTACTGTTGATGAATACTCAGAGGGTGACTTCACTGACGGTTATGTCTTGAATAGCACTTGGACCACTGAAACAGAAATCTTCACGTCATATCCCAAGTTCAGAACTGGTCACGGAGCATATGTCAGCTTCAGAAATGGAGTTTGGGACAGTGAAACTGGCTATGACACTGACAGGCTAAAGGTCATCAACATGCCAGTCATGAAGTCTCACTTCCGTTATGGAGTGACGGGGTGTGTCAAGAACTACATGGGTCTGCCAAAGGGACACATCGTGAGTACAGTTGACCCAGGAATTCCACATGAACACTTCTCCATTGCACTCGGTGGAATGGCAACCCTCATGGTCCAGACGCGAGCACCAGTCCTCAACATCCTAGACATGCTTTGGGTCAACGCCCATCCATTGGAGAGCTCAGCCCGGCGCGGACCATGGAGCAGTTATACTGATGCTAGCTTCACTGACATCATTGGCGCTAGTATAGACCCGGTAGCCTTGGACTACTGGGCATCCAAGAATGTGCTCTGTGGAACAGCTGAGTATCTCAACTACACAGCGTATTCTTCTCTGAGTCCTGATTATGAACCGCTGAGCACCCAATACTATGGTTCTGACCCAATGGATGAGTCATTCCACAACTATCTCGAGAGATCAATGAACGTGTTGATAGATGCAGGAAACGCAGTCACAATGGACGAGACTAAGATGAATGTGTTTGTGGTACAGCCAGTAGTAACTACTACAACAGGCACCACAACACCCACAGAACCTCCAGGCGGTGTATTTGACCTGACACTTACAGCAATTGTAATTCTACCTTTGGCAGCAGCTGTCATAGTCCTCGGCGCTGTTTATGTCAGACGACGCTCACCTTAGAGTTGTGTTGAGTGTGCCTGTTTCATGCCTTATAGTTTCTCTCGGGTCCTAACAGCTGATTAAAACATAACTAGAAAGAACCAACGAAGCATTGCAGAGAAGAAATCGAAAAGAAAATGGCTAGCTATAACAGGCCAGATGCTTCTTGTCTTTGTAAATACAATCCCAAGAATGAAACCTAGGAAACGGCCCCAGTCTTCTGTACACGGTCCATAGGACAAGCAGTGGTAGAACATCGCCTTTTGTTTGTGTAAGAAGTAGGCCTAGGGACGCCATGAAAATCACCTTGATACTACTTCTTCATTAAACCTCCCAAATCCAATTGTTCCAACATGCTATGGCGTTGAAATGAACAACTATATCGTCACAACACAATAAACTTCCTTGTTCTCGTGGTGAGTATAATGGCTGATGAGCTAGTCTTCAGGGTCTTGTTCGTAGTACTCTACGGTCTCTTTCTCATTCCAAGGGGATACTATCGGTTTGTCAAACCAAGACAAGAGAAAGAGGAACCAGCGGAAACAGATCGTGCGTCCGTTGGGAGAATCCAAATTGTCCTGACTCTCATCATTCTAGGCGGGCTGATATCATCAATCCTTTACATATTGGGGTTGCCTTGGATGGATTGGTTTCAGATACTGCAATATCCTATCTTACTCCGGGTGGCTGGAGCAATCCTAGTGCTCATCATGATACCACTACTTGCCTGGATTCATCGCGAACTTGATAGACAATATTCAGCAGTTTTGGAGATCAAGAGCGACCATCGACTAATCACAACAGGACCCTATGAAAGAGTCCGGCATCCAATGTATACGGTATTGATTCTGTTCTTCTTTGGGATGTCCTTGGTTAGTGCAAACCTGATTGTCATTGTCTTTGCTGTACTTCTCATGTTGGCATTTCCGTTTTGGATACGAGTTGAAGAGGAGAAGATGATTGAAACGTTTGGTGAGGAGTATATCGAATACATGAAGAGAACAGGTCGCTTTTTCCCTCGAATTGGCAAGGCCTAGGATTTCACATCACGTCAGCATTTGAGTAATGAATAAAACAGATACGCAATCATTTCAGCCCATGAGCATTCTAATGACCACTTTAGCCCTCCTTGCTATTCCTATTGGATTCCTAGTGGGTCTTGCAGCTGGCGTCATCGGTCTTACTGCATGGCCAATATTGGTCCCGCTGCTACTAGTTTTCGGTGGATTCCCTCTTCACGAAGTCCTTCTTTCCAGTCTGCTTGTTGATTTGATGATAGCAGCTGTCCTTTCAATCTTCTACGTCCGCAACAAAGAGGTCGAGGTAGATAGTGTGTATGGTGCGAAGTTAGGAGGCGTTGCTGGGGTCATAGCAGTAATCACAGCAGTTCTTGTTTTCCAGATCCTGAATCAGTATTCAAGCCTCTTCGAGGGAGGGTCATCTATTGTCACTCTGATTTTTGGTGGACTGTTCATTATTCAGGCGATTAGAATGGATGATTCTATTGGTGTACGAGATGAGAAACCAAGCCAAAGAGATCTCTCTGACAAGCAGAAGGACATCATCGCATACGGATTCTGTGTCTTTCAGGGATTTCTCACAGGTCTGATTGCCATAGGAGGTGCAATGAACATTGTACTTGTCCTTATGTTCATTCTAGGATATCCTACGCTTAGGGCTGTGGGGACTGCAATGGTGGCAACGACAGTTATGCTCTTCATGACTGTGATTGCATTCCTCATTCTTCTTCAGTTCAGTGTGTCTACCCTGCCAATTGTTGTCTTGTACGCCCTAATCGGGGGGATAAGTAGCTATCTGGCTGTCACACGGGTTCAAAACATCTCAGAGCGCAAATTGCGTTTCACAATTGGAATAGTTATACTGACTGCTGCCATCTTCGCTACTGTACAAGTCTATTTCATAGGATGATTCTGTGACACTCTATTTGAGGCCCAAGTCATTAGAGGGGTGATTAGAGACCTTAGCTCTTTACCGTCGTCTGTCAACGAGTATTCTACGCGCGGTGGAATCTCAGCAAATGCCTCCCTTCTTATGATTCGTTCTTCCTCGAGCTCCTTTAGCCTTTCAGCCAAGACTGTGGGACTGATTCCGGAGCACAGGGATTGGATCTCACCATATCTTAGGCTTCCTTGATTTCCAATCAGTGTCACTATCTGGAGTGTCCATTTCCTGCTTATTGTGTGGATAACTCCCTCCAAGGGACAGAGGCATACCCCATTCATCGACTTTCTTTTGCATTCGGTGTCTTCTGACGACATGACTCACTTCCTCTTTCCATAGTCACTACGATACTACGGACTCCGTAGTTTAAATACTATGGTATTAATAGTATTTAGCATGGAGGTGATTCCATGTGCGAAGAATGCTGCCATAATGAAGGCAAAAGGAAGAAGACATGCTCAGGAAAGAAAGAGAAAAAACCGAAGAAAGGGCGCGACTGAAGAGCCCTAGAATATCTGAATACTGGATACAATCCACATCATGAAGATGACAAGTGCTCCGGCCGCAAGTGTCTTGATCCCATAAATGACAACATTTGTCTTTGATACTCTCCCGAGAAATACTCCTAGAGAGAACAGTACAATTAATCCGACTGAGATTGAGAGATAGAAAGAAACCTCAACCGGAATGACAGTGAAGAAGGGGAAGAATAGGGGAAAAGCTGTGACAAGAGCAGCCATTGATGGGGACAGTCCGTTAATCAATGAAACTACAATCGTAGTCGTTCTTGCGGCTCTGGAGAGACCGCTACCTCGAAGAGTAGTTAGCATTGAAAGCTCGAGCTCCTTGATCTCACGCTCTCGCTCCGCGGTTTCAGTGAGATACGAAGATGTAATGCCTGATACAAACATTGCAAAGCTAGTCCCAAGTATTGCCAGCAGAGTTGTCTGGTAGACGAATATTGAGTTCTGATAGGCAAGAGATATCAAACCACCCATGAGAATGCCTATGACTGGAAGTACTCCATCGAACGCATTCATAGCAAGATACCGACGGGCAATCTGAGTCCCATGTGCGACATCCAACTGGATTCGAATTCTATCAAAAAAGCTACACTCTTCGTTAAGGCCCATTGGGCCACATTCTTCTTCTTTTATTAACAATAGTTATCATTATTCTCTATAACATTTTGACTATATAACTTCGAAGATGTGCCCAAGCAAATCACAGCAAAGGACCGAGCCAAGAAGTCGTTGAGTTTTTATGCATACATATCCAAATATTACCATCCTCGATAGGATGCATGCCTTGCTGCAGAGGTGGGAGTTTCAGAGTGAGTAGAGGACATAGGAGTCCTAGGTCAATCGTAGTGTTTGCTACATGTGTCGTTTCAACATTGCTTCTTTTGCAGCTAGTTGCTGCTGCGGCGTGGACTGCAGACTCTGCAAACATGGGTCCGCCAGTTGTGATTCTCCAGCTCGCGGATGATCCAGATACCAACTGGGCTGTCGCAGACCTGCAGGAGAAACTGTCACGGTTCATTGTCGATGATCCGTATCTTGTCAACAGAATTGTGGTAAGACGGACAGACAATCCGCATATTGCTAGGGATTTGACTCAAAGCATTGTAATCTATGTGTCTCATGGTGGACCGTTTGGTATTGTGACAGGAAAACGAGTCACATCATGGAAGAGCATGGCTGACATAGTCACAGAGTCAGCGGCTTCTATGCACCTGTTTGCGGCGTGTGATAGCCGCAACATAATCAGATACGGACATGAAGACGCGGAGAAGAAACTGTATACAGTGCCTGGTGCGCGTCCTGCAGAAGTGACAAACATTGAGATTGCATCAACCGTCATGCTGGCATTTGGCCTTGATGCGGAGTATGTGGAAGCCTATCGTACATCTGAATTGACGGATGCAAAGAAGCGAATTGAGGCGGGAATGAAAGCCCATATCATGGACTTCGAGCAAATCATTCTCAGTGAGATTGACAACATTGACGAGAGCTACTCTGATACGTACACTAGCTCCTACCGGGTATACAGGGATTCTGTAACCGAAGAGCTGAGTGGCATCTTGGGCTTCAGTGAACTCCCGTATGATGTGAGGCATTTGCTTAGCATCTACTACTCATATTACACTGATAATTCTGGCGTGCCTTACGTGATTCAGCTAGATAACTGTCTGATTGATTACACCAAGAACTACTACTATGAGGCATGGTGGGTGGAAGATCCTGAACCTCCTCCACCGGAACCGCCGCCGAGACCACCACCAAAACCGCCACCAATAGATATTGATGCTGTTGGTATCGATTTCTCATCATTCTATTACAAAGCAGCCGCGGCAACTAGTGGCCATTGGGAATATGGGTCGCATATCTTCACAGGAGGCGCCTACTCAGGTTGGGTCATCTATCAGGGTGTGCCAGGCGTATGGACGCGAATTGTGGTGAATGTCACAGCTAGTGGACCCACACTTGATGCTGATGGAAAGACTGAGGTTGATTCCATCTCTATGAATCAAATGAGCGCGGGAGGACAGTATGTCCAACAAGAGAAGGTAGACGGAGTCTGGCAGGAGCCAGTCGTAGGACGAAATCCATACAGAACTGGCGGTCTCTGGTCGGATCCAGCCAATAAGGCAGATTACGAGTATGACTCGAGCTGGGCTGAGCTGCCATCTATGCAGTCAACGATGAAGGAGAATGCTGAGGATGGCGATACAGCACTCTGGGGAGTCTATGACAATAGCCCTGCAGGATACATTTACAACGTATATGATAATGATGGAAGAGCAATCAGATTAGTAGGTGGAGGGACTGGAACTGGATACAGGTACCCCTATTCTAGTGCAAACTACTGGAACGATGCTGAACACAAATCCATTCAATGGAGCATGAAGTACTCGGAATCATACGTTGTCTATGTTTCCTGTGATACGACTGCTGGACATAGGTACATTTACTACACAAATCTGAACTATAATCTTCTCAAAACTTCTACTGGATACGTCCACCATGGACTGGGGACCTGGACAACTGATGGAAGATGGCATACGTTCACCAGAAACTTGCAGGATGACCTTCACGATGGAGAACCAAACGTCAACATCATTGACGTCAATGCAATCCTCTTCAGAGGCAGCGGTCGTGTCGACAACATCATACTCCTAAACACCGAGTATGAGTCATATGGAGAGATTCACTCCAATGGGGAGTTTATCACGGTACAATCTATCCCCTCAGGCAATAGCTGGCATGGCCCCTCCTTTGTACGTACACTCCCCTCTTACTTCATGATGAATGACTTCGGGTCATTCTCTGCGAATCTGTCATTGGTTCACTCAGGCTATGCCAACCGTCTTGGTACACTTGCTGTGAGTCTGTTTGATGAGAACAAGAAGATTGTAGCAAGTATACAGATTCGCGATATGTGGGGATCTGAGGAGAAAGTGAGATTCTATGCGTACTACTTCTTTGAGGATGGGAGTTACCGGTCTGATGCTTCACCATACTTCTATGGTGACACTGATGGGATTGTCACATTGAGATACAATCCAGTAATCGGTTTGCTTGCGAATTTCCCTGAGGACTCAGAAAGCACCCTTGTTCCACATCATATCATGAACCCCACTAGACTCATCAAATATATCGCTGTACAGAGCTATCGATATGGCTACTGGGCTGAGCATGATGAACGAGTCTATAACGTGAGGCTGAACTATGCAGGTTCTGAGTTCACCGTGTTCCATGACAATTGTAATGACATGGACGAATTTAGTCGTGACATTTCAACCCCATCCGGCGTCCTGGACGTGCCTACCGACCAGAGCTACATGACCTGGACCTCTATCGACTCGGGCTCAGGATGGCATGGACCCCAATATGTGCAACATTTTGACAGGCCTTTCAGACTCTATCAGTTGAGCGAGTTCTCGGTCCTTGCTGAGCTGATTAATGGTGCTCCATCTGAGATGGGAATCACTAGAGTCACAATGCTTGATGACTACGGTAGTAAGATCATGACTATCAGGTGGGGCGACTCGGGGAGTAGTTGGACGGATGGTTGGGTGTATATCGACTTCTACCCTCAGAATGGTGGACATTATGCAAGAAACCTATGGTATGGTGAAAGTTCGTATTTGGGGACCATTAAGATGTGGTGGGAGGAATCCACTGGTCAGGGGAGCATCCACATTAGTCGCAGTGGCAGTCCCTATAGTCCCGTGCTGAATGAGGTAGATAACGCCGCTCGGGTGGTGAAGTCCCTTGTCATCGAGGGGCAGCGTTATGCAAGTAACACATTGGTGGATATGCGTATCCACGACATCAATGTGGTAGCAGACCTCTCGCAACATGCCCCAGATGATCCAAATCCCGAAGAGCCCATTCCACTAGATGGGTCAGGTTCAATTCCTGATGCAACCGTTGAAGAAAACAGGGTTCAGAATTTCTTCGATGTAGCATTTGCATATATAGTTCCATACTGGACTCTTGAAAACTTCTGGCCTTGGCTTCACATCGCTACAGATGAACCTCCAGACACGGAGACGAGTTGTGATGTACATGTTTCTGTCGACCTTCTACAAACGATTAGGGTTCATTCTCTGTCTGCCATGACAGTACCAGAAAGCACCCGGACTGACGAGCAGATTGACCAGGACGCCCGGGGTTTTGTAGACTACATGTTTGAATTCATAACAAGATTTGCAGTTCATGCTGCACTTGCTTTCATGATAGGCTTGGCAGGAAGGGCTATTGACATGGTTTCTGCAGTGGTTGTTAACCCTGCAAACCTGCTAATCCTGTTAGTCATGTTGGCAGCATGGGTAGTCTTGGTTGCAAGCTATTTCACTTGGCTAGATTACATGGTATCGAATGGCTATATGCATCCATGGTCAGCGGCGGGTTCGACTCTTTTCCTAATGCTTGGTCTATTTACTGGTCCAATACTGACTGGACTCCAAAGGGGTTGGAAAATATATCAACACTTCAAGAAATGGTATAATATCGGCGGCAAGGGGATAAGTGGGCTCTGGCCTAAGGACTGGTACACTGCAGCATTCGCAGTTGTTAGTATTGTGGTCAAGATAATAATACTATTAGCCTGTCTCAATTACTTCGGTAGGTTTTACA
Organism: Candidatus Hermodarchaeota archaeon; assembly: GCA_048885865.1. GTDB lineage: Archaea > Asgardarchaeota > Thorarchaeia > Thorarchaeales > Thorarchaeaceae > SMTZ1-83. The sequence goes on along the minus strand of JBHLLF010000005.1, from coordinate 109,063 downwards.
GGCTGGGAGTTGAGTTGGAATCTAGTTGAGTGTGAAAATTGATAACCCTGACACTAATCGCCGTCCAGCTTCTCTTGCTTGCCATAGATGAAGTCTGGCGGCGAGGAATCAGTTCGCAAAGGATTCAGAATATTGGCAATCAGCTGTTTGGCACGTATTACATTAGTTTGATAATCTATGAGGCAATAACTCTGGGTTGGCTCATATCGGGCTTCTATGACATATATGGACCTAGCTTGGCTCCACGAGAGGATATGCTGATATATACCCTATTTGCTGCATTCGTAATTGCTCTAATTTGGATGTGGCAGTATTCTCGATTTCAGGAGTCTAATGAGATTTGAATCTATCCAGATGTTGAGCATCATAATCAGGAATGGCAAAGAGGCAGAGGACGGGTCATTGCCCGTCCGTTTCTTTAATCTAAAGCCTCTCTTTGGTGAGTGTTTTAACGACTGTCGGGTCTGCCAGCGTAGTGGTGTCACCGATGTCGTCAATCTTTCCTGCTACAATCCTCTTGAGAACCCTGCGCATGATCTTGCCGGAACAGGTCTTTGGCAATGCATCAGCAAATTAGATCTTCTCAAGAAATGACTCCTGCCCAGTGAATGGCAAGTTACTTATGGACAGAAATGGGATTGAACCCCCGATGTCTACGCGCTCTGACAAGATTCTTGCACTTGTCTTCCTTATTGTGGGATTGATTTTATCCTGTCTTGGTTGGCTAATCTTAGGACTTAGATTTTTGCCGGGGATAATGGCCTATGTCTTCATCTGTTCAGTCATGATTCTCATTTTCGTTGTCTGGGCTTTGAAAGGCAGACCACCATGGCCGTATATCCCCTAGTATTGGTGCTTTCAAGAATACCCAATAGCGAAAAGTCATGTTTGAGATTCTTGTATCAGCCACTGACATACTTTGAGTAGGAGTCCCAATAGTATATTGAACAGAGTAATGTGATTGCTTGAACCAAAAGAGAGAACCGAGAGCCCTCGCGAGGGCTCTCTTCAGAATTACTACAGTCGTTCCTTGATTAGGGTTTCAACGACTGTCGGGTCTGCCAGTGTGGTGGTATCACCGATGTCGTCAATCTGACCTGCTGCAATCCTCTTGAGAATCCGGCGCATGATCTTGCCGGAACGAGTCTTTGGTAGTGCATCAGCGAACTGGATTTTCTCAGGAGTTGCGATTGGACCAATCTCTGAGCGCACATGGTTCCTGAGCTCTTTCTTCAAGGCATCAGTCTTCTCAATTCCAACTTTCAGGGTGGCGAAGACATAGATGCTCTCGCCTTTGATCTCATGCGGGAATCCAACTACAGCGCACTCTGCGACTGCAGGATGCTTGACAAGAGCGCTCTCAATCTCGGCAGTACCAAGTCTATGACCAGACACCTTGAGCACGTCGTCGATTCGACCCATGACAAAGTAGTAGCCATCCTCATTGAAGCGGCCACCGTCGCCGGTCATGTACATTGGGCGACCTGTGTCGGGGTCCTTGTACTGCACCCAGTAGGTGTTCTTGAACCTCTCATGGTCTCCGTAGACTGTCCTCATCAGACCAGGCCATGGCTCACGGATACAGATGTAACCACCCTCGTTGGCGTTAACCGGTTGCCCACCCTCATCAACTATTACTGGTTTCACACCGAAGAATGGTTGAGTTGTGCTACCAGGGATAGTAGCAGTCGCGCCAGGCAGGGGAGTGAATATCACACCGCCGGTTTCAGTCTGCCAGTAGGTATCGACAATTGGGCACTTCTCCTTGCCAATCTGTTCATAGTACCACATCCAGGCCTCAGGGTTGATCGGTTCACCCACCGTTCCGAGCAGGTTGAGCGAACTCAGGTCATGCTTCTTCACTGGGTCCTCACCAAACCTCATCAGGGCCCTGATGGCGGTGGGAGCAGTGTAGAACTGATTGACTTTCCAGCGCTCGACCTCCAGCCAGAAGCGGTCGTTGTCTGGGTACGTAGGAGTGCCTTCGAACATCATGCTTGTAGCACCTGCTGAGAGTGGACCATACACAATGTAGGAGTGACCGGTGATCCAGCCAATGTCAGCAGTACACCAGTAGACATCGCCGGGGTGCCAGTCGAAGATTGTCTTGAAGGTGTAGGTCGTATAGGTCATGTACCCACCAACAGTGTGCAAAACGCCCTTTGGCTTGCCAGTTGATCCTGAGGTGTAGAGAATGAATAACGGGTCTTCAGCGTTCAGCCACTCAGGCTCACATTTGTCATCGACCTTTGCGTACTCCTCATGGTACCAGACGTCTCTGGAATCATCCCAAGGAGTATCCTCAACTCCCATCCTCTGCACAACGAGTACTTTCTCGACAATTGAAATGTCCTCGAGTGCCTTGTCGGCATTCTTCTTCTGTGGGACTATCTTGCCATTTCTGTAGTAAGCATCAGCTGTGATGAGGAGCTTGCTCTGGCAGTCCTCAATCCTGTCTTTCAATGAGTCAGCAGTGAAACCACCGAAGACAATGCTGTGAACAGCGCCTATCCTTGCACTGGCCAGCATGATGATGGCCAACTCCGGAATCATTGGCATGTAGATAGTTACGGTGTCGCCTTTCTTCAGACCGAGGTTCTTCAGCACGTTGGCTGCCTTGTTGACTTCGCTAAGAAGCTCCTTGTAGGTGTAGGTTTTGGACTCATCTAGTGGGTCACCCTGCCAGATGAGAGCAACCTGGTCACCATTCTGCCGTTCTACATGCTTGTCCAGACAATTGTAGGCCATGTTTGTGACGCCGTCTTCGAACCATGTGAATCGAATGTCGTCAACGTCCGTCCATTCGAATCCCTTGCTAGGCTCCTTCTTCCAGTAGATTTCATCTTTCGTAATCTTAAGCCAGAACTCATCGGGATTCTTGATGGACTCCTTCCAGAGCTTCATCCGCTCCTCGTGGCTCTTGATATAGGCCTTCTCGACGAAGCTTTCTGGAGGCGGGAATCGCCGCTCCTCGTGGCTCGTGACAGTGATCTTCTTCTCTTCAGCCATGGAATTATCACCATAAGCAATGTTGCTTTGGTTGTCCGCGCGAGGTCACACCCTTAAGAAGATTTGCCAATAGTTGCGTATTTGAGAGATATTGGCGGAATGTCGAATCACGAAAATAAAGCGTGAGACTGTTGAGGAAAAAGAAACTGAGAGAGGTCAAAGACGTATGTCCTTGACCTCAATTCGTATGGTTAGTGTTATTGAGATGGCTTGCGCATGAACTTCAGACCCATTGTGAAAATCACAGCAATGATTGCGAGTATGCCAGTGACGACAAAGGCCATGAAATAGGATCCAGTCGCATCAACGATTGGACCAGCGACGAAAGCGCCGGTTATGCCTGCAATACCGTAGGCAGTGAACATCACACCATAGTTCTTGCCAACATTCTTTGAGCCCCAGAAGTCAGCAGTCGCTGATGGAAACAGTGCGAAGTTACCACCGAAGCAAAAGCCTACAAGAGATGCAATGAGCATGACTGCAACCCAGTCAACAGCCAAGGTTGTGATGTATGCAAATGTAAACATACCAATGGCTAGAACTAGGAACATTGTAGCCATGGTATTAGCGCGCCCAAGTTTGTCTGAAACTGCACCCCAGACGATTCTGCCTGCTGCGTTCAGTAGACTCATGACACCAACAATTACGGCTGCGAATGTTGCACCTCCCACCGGATCAACCTCTAAAGCTGCACTCTTCACATTTCCGAGTGTCATGAGACCGGCAGTGGCTGCAAATACAAACATGAGCCATAATAGCCAGAAGCTTGCTGTTCTAATCATCTCACCTGGCAGGATGTCTAGACCCTTTCCATCAGCGGTAGTTGCCGGGGGCGTATAACCAGCAGGAAGCCAGCCTTCTGGAGGATTCGTAAGGACCTGAGCACCAAGAACCACCAGAACAAGATAGGTCACACCTAGAATCAGGAAGGGGGAACCTACCTGTTGAGTTGTTGGAACATTGAACAGACCAAGCAAGAACTCTTCAACGTAACCAAAAACAAGTGCGCCGCCTCCAAAGCCAGCAACCGCAATACCGGTGATTGTGCCCTTCTTGTCTGGGAACCACTTTACAAGTGCTGCAATAGGACAGACATAAGCAAAACCAATTCCAGCCCCACCAATGATTCCGTAGGTGATAATGAGCCAGAGAGTTCCAATCATCTCGTTACCAGCTGCTACTATATCAACCATGAAAGCCAGAATATAGCCTGCACCTAGAAGCACACCGCCGACAGTGGCGACCTTTCGTGGACCAATCCTATCCTGCCATCTTCCCGCAAATATCATGAATAAAGCAAAAGAAGCAAGTCCGGCTGCAAATGGTAGCTGGGTAAAGAATGCAGACCACGTATATGCACCGCCTCTAAGTGCTGTTTGGAAGAAAGACCAGGCGTAGATTGAACCTAGACATAATTGAACAATGATTGCACCAAGAATCACCAGATTCCTGTTTCCAACCTCTTCTTGAGACATCAGAGAATTCACCTGAATAATTGTCGAGTCTTGTGCCGTCGCGCGAGGTTACTAACTGATAAGGGTTCTTACATGGCAATAGGTTGTTGATGTGGTATTTGGAAACGCCTATATGCAATCATAATCGGCATCGCCTCGTTGAAAAGAGGGATTACAATGTCTGGAGCCAGATGGGACGAGAAGTACAGGAAGAAGATACTTTCATCCAGGGACGCCATCAAGAAGATCAAGAGAGGGACTCGCATTTTCCTAGGAACAGGATGTGGTGTACCATACCATCTGGTGCAGGAGATAGCAACTCATGCTAACCAGATGTCAGACAATGAGATAGTCCATCTGTTGACTCTAGGGGACACGCCCTCTGCAGACCCGAAGTTTCAGGCACATTTCAGGCATAACACCTTCTTCGTATCAGAGAACATCCGTGAGGCCGTTTCAGAGGGCCGAGCTGACTACTCCCCAATCATGCTCTCTGATATTCCTCGTCTCTTTCGGACCAAGAGAATGCCTCTAGATGTTGCATTGATTCAGATCAGCCCACCTGATGAGCATGGGTTCAGCTCATTGGGCATCTCGGTTGACATCACAAAATCCGCTGCAGAGAGTGCAGACCTTGTCATAGCTCAAGTCAATGATAAAATGCCAGTCACCCATGGAGATTCATTCATTGATATCAGAGATATCGATTATCTGGTTCCATTCAATGAGCCTCTGAGAGAGTTCGAGTCACATGAAGGTGATGAAACCATAGACCTGATTGGCTCCTATGTAGCTCGACTCATTGAGAATGAGTCTACTCTGGAGCTAGGAATAGGTGCTCTGCCGCAAGCTGTCTGTAAGAATCTGCAAGAAACTGGTGTCAAAGACCTAGGAATCCACACTGAGATGTTTAGCGACAGTCTAATTCCTCTGATTGAGAGTGGAGTTGTCACGAACAAGAAGAAGAGCATTCACAAAGGGCAAGTCATTGCAAGTTTTGCCATGGGAACAAAGGCACTTTACGACTACATTAACAATAATCCAATGTTCCACTTTCATGACACAGCCTACGTCAATGACCCATATGTCATAGGTCAGAACAAAAAGATGATAGCTATCAATTCAGCTCTCGAGATTGACCTGACAGGTCAGGTGTGCGCAGACTCGATTGGTCATAAGTTCTACAGTGGGATTGGTGGACAAGTAGACTTCATCCGTGGAGCGTCGAGATCACCAGGCGGGAAAGCTATTATCTGTATGCAGTCAACAGCCATGGATGGCAAGGTTTCACGGATTGTGCCCCGGCTGAGTGAAGGAGCAGGCGTGGTCACGACGCGAGGAGATGTTGATGTCGTTATAACTGAGTTTGGTCTAGCTATATTGCACGGCAAGACCATTAGAGAACGAGTGCTGTCACTGATCGCAGTTGCACATCCCGACTTCAGGAATGAGTTGCTTGACGCGGCAAAGAAGATGCACTATGTGTTCGAGGATCAGGTACCATTTCAAGTGAAAGGAACTTACTTCCCAACAGAATATGAGTATCAAGAATCGTTCAAGGGTGTCGAAGGACCTATCAATGTCCGCTTTAGACTCACTCGGCCCGACGATTCCGACAGGATAAAAGATCTATTCTATGGCCTCTCAGAAGAGAGCATATACTTCAGGTTCTTGACGCCTCTAAGGAGTCTACCCAGACGCACCCTGCAAGACTTCTATGATGTAGATGCCGATCGGGATGTTTCAATTGTGGCAGTTATCAGTCCGGACACTGAAGGTGAAGCAGAGAAAATCATAGGAGCAGGGAGGTATTTGCTCAATAGAAGCACCAATGAGGCTGAGTTTGCACTTCTTGTTCGAGATGAGTATCAAGGAATTGGAATTGGGAGTTTCATGCTAACTCATCTGATGAGGATTGCCAAGAGCAAAGGCGTAGAGGCCTTTGTTGCTTTTGTGCACCCGAAGAATCAGCCTATGATTAGATTCCTGCATAAGACAGGCAAGATAGTTGAGAGCCATCTGAGCATTCAGGACGACGAGTATACCTTCAAGCTCAAACTCTAATCTCCTTAGCCTGTTGGAAATCTCTATATGCCCCATAAGACCTTGAAGCCAGCAATTTAGAGGCGAGATGCATGGCCTGTGAGGAATGGACTGACAAGTACAAGGACAAGATGCTGTCAGCGGACCAAGCCATAAAGAAAATCAAGCGAGGTACGCGTATCTTCCTTGGGACTGGCTGTGGGGTACCATTCCATCTAATGCAGGAGCTGGCAAAGAACGCACCCAAGATGGCAGACAATGAGATAATCCATATGATTACTCTAGGCGACACGCCCTCTGCAGACCCGCATTTTCAGGAGCATTTCAGGCACAATACCTTCTTTGTTTCAGACAATATACGATCAGCAGTATACGAGGGCAGAGCGGACTACACTCCCACTCATCTCTCAGACATTCCTAGGTTCTTCAGCTCAAAGAGGATTCCATTGGATGTAGCTCTGATTCAAGTCAGCCCTCCTGACGAACATGGGTACTGCTCTCTAGGTATATCGGTCGACATCACAAGGTCAGCCGCCGAAAATGCAGACTTAGTGATTGCTCAGGTCAATGAGAATGTGCCAGTCACCCACGGCGACTCGTTCTTTCATATCCGTGACATTGACCATCTTGTATGTCATAATGAACCATTAAGGGAGTACACGCCCGAGGAAACAGATGAGAAGAGTGACCTCATAGGGAGCTATGTGGCGAGGCTAATCGAGAATGAGTCAACTATGGAGCTGGGGATAGGAAGGCTTCAGAGATCTGTCGTCAAACATTTGCTGGAATCCGATGTGAAGGATCTGGGGATTCATACTGAGCGATTCGGAGATTCCATCATCGATTTGATTGAAAGTGGAATTGTGACCAATAAAAGGAAGAGTATCAACAGGGGGAAAATCACCACAAGCTTTGCGATGGGCACACAGAAACTCTATGACTATGTTGACAATAACCCGATGTTTGAGTTTCGAGAAACTTCGTATGTCAACAATCCATCCATTATTGCACAAAATCACAAGATGGTGGCTATCAACTCAGCTTTAGAAGTGGACTTAACGGGGCAGGTGTGCTCTGACTCTATAGGTCACAGGTTTTACAGTGGAATCGGTGGGCAAGTGGACTTCATCAGAGGAGCATCCATGTCACCTGGTGGAAAGGCCATCATATGCATGACATCTACTGCATTGGATGGCGCTGTTTCAAGGATTGTGCCACGTCTAAGCGAGGGAGCAGGAGTAGTAACAACACGTGGTGACGTCGAGGTAGTTATCACTGAGTATGGACAGGCAACTCTCAGAGGAAGGACTATCCGCGAGCGTGTGTTATCGCTCATTGCCATCGCACATCCCAAGTTCCGGAACGACCTGCTTGAAGCGGCGAAAGAGATGCGTTATGTATTCTCAGACCAAATCCCGTTTCAGGTAAAAGGCACTTACTTCCCCCTTGAATATGAGGCGCACGAAACCTTCGAGGGACCTGAAGGCGAGATCGATGTTCGGTTCAGATTGATCAGACCTGATGACACGGATAGAATCAAGGAGCTGTTCTATGACCTGAGCGAAGAATCAATCTTCTTCAGATTCCTCACACATCTTGAGAGCCTCCAAAGGCAGACATTGCAAGACTTTTACAATGTAGACCAGTCAAGAGACATCAGCATAGTGGCAACAATCTGTTGTGATGATGAAGGCACCACTGAGAAGATAATTGGTGCGGGAAGATATCTTCTTGACTGGCACAAGAATGAGGCAGAGTTTGCCATTCTCATCCAAGATGACTACCAAAAGAGGGGTATTGGAACATTCCTGCTTTCTCACTTAATGCGAATAGCAAAGAGCAAAGGTGTGAGGGCCTTCATTGCTTATGTGCATCCAAAGAATCAGCCTATGATCAGGTTTCTGCAGAAGTTTGGTCTATCGATGACTTTAGAGAGCTATCCCAATATCCAAGAGAATGAGTATGTCTTCAAATTGATCCTCTAGAGTTTCACGAGAGGTCAGCAAGAGTGATTCGTGTCACTGGACCGGACTCAAGATTCATTGGTCTGAAACCCTTGTGAATGCTTTCAACCCAGCTGTCTAATTCGCTTTTATCCCTGAAACCCTCCATTCTTGCCACAGGCTGACCTTTCTTGAATGCCACCACAAGTGGCACACCAACCACATCAAGGGTCTCAGATACTTCTGTGACTTGGTCGACATTGATCTTAGCGAAATATACCTTTGACTTGTAGTCACTGGCAAGCTCGTTCAAGATTGGTTCAAGCTGCCTGCAATAGGGGCAGGTAGTGGTATAAAACTCAATGATTGCAGTGGAAGGCCTTCTCAGGGCGTCCATGTAGCTGCTGTCGGATAGCTCATTAAGCGTGCCGTTTGCCAAGGGTTCATCAGCTTTCTTCTCCAAAGCATTCTCAAGACGCTTTGATAATGCATCAATGCTCTGGTCTTTTTCCAACATGCTTCAGCCTCAACTAATTCAGCTTCGCGGCGAAGCACATGAGTCTTTAGCAATAGGAAATTCAGCAGAGTTGGAAAGTGCTAATACACCCTTTCACTGTGAGAAATATTGTGGAGAGATGAATCAATGAAAGAGAGGCTCCTGAAAGCAGGAACAGTGATTGTTGGTGATGGGACTGCGGCAAAAGATGTGTCCATCGTTATTCAAGAGAACAAGATCGCAAAGATTGGTACTGATGTGGCAGGTTCTGGAATTGAAGTATTAGACTTTTCAGACCGTATCATTATGCCGGGGATTATTGATACACACATTCATGTATGCCATGATGGGGCCAATCCCGATCCCGCCGAAATCAAGAAACACTCTGATGAGTTCCTAGCTATTCGAGGAGCCAAATTCACGGAGCAATTGCTGAATGCTGGGGTCACAACGGCTGGAGATGCTGCAGGAAGAAGTGAAGTGCCGTTTGCAGTGAAGAACGCAATAAAGAATGGCTATGTGAAGGGACCACGATTATTAGTCTGTGGGAGAATGATTACAATTTCCTCAGGAAGAGGGGATTATGGCGGGAGTAATGAGGCCAATGGTCCAGACGACGTGAGAAGAGCAACACGCGAAGAGCTTGGTCGCGGAGCCGATTTCATTAAACTAGCAGCCACAGGAGCAATCTCTGCAGAGGGACAGGACAGCTTTACCACACAGTTCAATCAGGATGAATTGCAGGCTGCAACAGAAGAGGCGCACAAGTTGGGCAAGAAAACCCATGCTCACACGTATGGTGAGCCCGGCGGCGTCAACACGATACTATCTGGAGTAGATGTCATTGTTCATGGACATCCGATGACTGAGAAAACGATTGAACTGGCCAAAAAACATGGTACTCAGTTCATGCCAACACTCACAACCTACTACGAATCCCTCCAGCATCATGATGAGGGGCAGCTTCCTGAATTCATGATTCGAAAGGAGAAGGAACTCTTTCCACTCATCGAGGAGGGGTTCAGGAATTCCGTAAAGGCTGGACTTGAGATTGTCCTGGGGACAGACTCTGGCATGCCTTACACTCCATTTGGTCCATCCTCGATGGAAGAAATGGAACTCATGGTTCGTCTTGGTGGAATGAGCGAGATGGATGCGATTGTTGCTGGAACGAAGAATGCAGCTAAATCGCTTAGCATAGACAAGTATGTTGGGACCATTGAAGTTGGCAAATACGCAGATTTGCTTGTGTTGGAGAGTGGACTGGACCCATTGAAGGACCTTGCACGTCTACAGAATCCTGATTCAGTTGAGCTGGTGATTCTTGAAGGTAAGAGAGTGGTCCAGCACTGAAACTCACATGTAGCTATGTCGAATCTGTCCGGGTCGTCCATCCACGTGGATGGTTTCTAGGAATGCAGTAACAAAGTCATTTGGGAACCCGTAGCCATCTGCAAGGATCATCTCTCTAAGATGCTTCAGAACAGCGCCTACAGTTTCAACGGATGGATTGTCTATTGCATCGCAGAATATCGTGTAGGTTTCATCGGTAATTCCGAGTCGTTTTGCATGTGGAGTCCACCACTTCAAAGGAGGGGTCCACGACTTCTTTATGGTGAACCAGAGGTTGACTGCAGCAACAATTGAGCGATACAGGTTCAGCTTGGAGTCATGTGTGAACCCTCTGTCGTTGTCGATTCGGCCAGCACCGTAAGACCCTACTGCCAGGGCGAACTTGTTCTTCAATCGCTCTTCATGCTCCTCCTCAGGGTACCTAGCTAGCTTCTGTCTCCATTCCTCCAGCTTACCTGAGGGGTCATAGATCACAACCCCTTCGGCATAGGGAGAATGGTCAATATCTAGAGGAGACTCAAGCTGCTGTCTAAACCATGCATCTGAGATTGGAGAGAAGTCAATGACCAATCTCTTCGGCTCGACAGACTCGTCAAATTCTAGCCAAATCGTGTTCTTCACTTCTAGGCCGATGTAATAGTCATCTGTGACATAGACTAATGCGTCCCAATCTGTCTTGGGTGCGCCAAAGCCTGTCGCTCGGCTCCCCCATAACATGAGTCCCAGGACAAAAGGCTCTTTGATTAGCTCCTCGAACCTCTTCCGTGCCATTGGATCGTCTATCTCTTCGATGCTCCTTGGAATGTCGATGCTGTCCTCTGTCAAGGGATGACACCGAGGCTGAGGGAAATGATTCGCAATTAAAGAATGTCTGTCAGCGCTGTATCATTGCGCCTTATCAGGTGCAGGTCTATTTGGTGGCAGTTGACCTCTTCGGATTCAGGGCCAGTAGATGTTGAGAAGTAGATGTGGCCCGAGGTGAGATTCAGTCATAGTTTGTTTAGTATCCGTTGTGCGAACTTCTTGGCATTCTCAATATCGCTCGAATTCGGATGGGTTCGAAGCTCAGGCAGGTATTTGTTCCATTCATCATCGTCATGGATTATCTCTTGTCTGATGAAGGCCTCAATGGGTGGGCTAGCCTTTCCCTGACAGCTGAAACATCCCAAGAATTCAATGTCTTTGCTTTTGCATGCGTTTTCAAAAGATGGAATGCACCTTCCAGCCCATTCGTTATAGAAGCCTCTTTTTCCATTCTCATCTGACGTGTAGGTTGCGTGGGTAAAGAATCCCGCCAGCTTGAAAGAAGGAGATTCAGGTAATTTCTCAAGGAATCCCTTTACTGGGAGCGCTAAATCACTATCATGACATGGAGCACCCACAACCAATAGGTCGTAGTCGTTAAGTGTATCAGGTTTCACTTTGCGAACTGTACTGATATCGGCTTCTCTTCGAGTAGCAATGGTTTCATGAATAGCTTCCGCAATCATCTGGGTGTTCCCAGTCTGACTGAAGTAAACGACTAGCGCTTTCATGGAACAAGCCCGAACCCAAGCTGGTAATAAGATTTAGCGCATTGATTCCGGAAAACTATGGTGGGCCCGGGGTAATCTCCCGCCACGGTCGCGATGTACCGTAGCTTTTGAACACCCGACATCCGCCTCATCATAGGAGAAATAGGAGAATTCCAAGAAGGATAGCGGGTAGGACTAGTCCAAAGAGGATATAGCCTGCTGCCAATCCATCTCCATATTCTCGCAGTCCCTTGTAATTTGAATCGTAGAATATGTGCCAGTCAGGTTTGGCTTCTTGGAGTAAGGCTGCATAGATTCCATTCTTCATATACATTATAGGTCTACGTCCTTTCGGGCCCTCGAATCCCATATAGCTCGTAAATGGCCGGATATACTCAATTGCATACCTATAGAGAAATGCAAATGGCACACCCAATCCAAGAAACCATGCTAGATGAGCAAGAAGGATGATTTCCACGGAAATAGCTGGCCAGAGGAAGACAGTTCCGAGCAGTAACGTTCGAAATATGAAAATGGTTAGTAAGGAAAGAAACAACACTGATGAGATTAGCATTCTTATCTTGGACTTCCTGCGCGATTTGGTAATACATTCTTGACAAAGACTAGGTACCATTTTCACTATCGTATATGACCTGTCTTCAGTTCTAACCATTGATCCCGTTTCAAGAATCCCCCCAACGAATCTCTTCAAGTAGTCAGCCACAGTTCGGCCTGCTTTCCATGTATATTCATAGTGTTTGAGAAGATAGGGAGTGGTTTCCATGCATCCAATACACACATCAACAGGCTCTAGTTTTCCCATTGGCTTTAGCCAGATAGGCTCTGACCAGCCGGTTTCCTTCATCTCCTTGAAGGATTTGTGTTCAATAATCTCAGTTATTACACCATCAAGATACCAGACTGTGACCTTGCTGTCTTCCTTTGGTACATCTCCGATGGATTGTTCGGTATGTACTAGAGTCAACACCTTGCCACTATCCAGTTGAACCATAATCTGGACTTCGCCAGTATTCGGCGTTTCCCTCATATCTATCTCAATAACTACACCATGAGATCTAATCCTAGGCTGGCTACCTTGAAGATCTGGTTGGCTTTGGCTCTTATCTTGGACAGCATCAGCAAGTTCTGGATTTAGAGATAGAGCAGTTTCAAGAGCCTTCTTTGATGCTCTTCTATTATGGACTCGATCATGTAGCTTGGCAAGTGCATACCATGCGTCGGCATGATTACTCTCAATGGAAATTGCATTCTTCAATGCATGAATAGCTGGATGAGGATTATCTGACTCAGCTAGAATACTCGACAGGTGATACCATTCATTAGCGCAATCATGTTGGTTTTTAGCTGCTTCATTCATTGCCTTCAAAGCGAGTTTTCCATGCCCAGCATGTGCAAAATCATACGCCAAATCACACCATTTCTTGAATATCTCATCAATAGGTGCTTCTACCTTCCTCATCGTATTGAAAGCCTGTGCTACCCTTCCTGTTGGTATAAACATATGAGCCATCTTAGTCAGCATATCCGGACCTATGTCCTTTAGTGCGATTCCTCTTTCAAGACAATAGATTGCGCTCTCCATATCGTATGCTGAAAGCGCTTTCTTGGCTCTGGAATACCAGACTTCTGGGTCGTCAGAATCAGTATAGCGCGCCATGATTCCTCCATCCACCTATCAATTGTAACTTCGTTGCTAATCCCTTATTTGTGGTTTGGATAGCTCTAACTCGCTTGATGGAGATTCAATCAAGGAAGAAGAAAAAGTGGTGGGCCCGGGGTGACACTCAGTCACGGTCGCAATGTACCGTGGCTTTTGAACACCCGACATCCGCCTTATCAGAGCGGCGCAATAACCAGGCTATGCCACGGGCCCCGCGCTTTAGTCTGCACATGGGTCTGGATAAAAACGTATTGGCCGAGAACCATCAATAATCCTCGGAAGTATTTAGAACCCGTTTCACGCCCCCTCATGACGCCCATCCGACATGGGAGCTCTGCTACCCGTAAATATATTTACTATAGTTAATCTCCAGGCTGTCTTGGGATGATTGCTATGAGTAATATCAGAGAGAAGAAGAGTATTGGTGCCAATGACGCATTGCGCTTCATTCTAGAGCTTTGGGCCCTTGTTGCTTTTGGATACTGGGGGTTGAACCAGGATTTCGGGCTACTCAATTATGCGCTAATGCTGATACTTCCAATAACCGCAGCTGCGATCTGGGGCATCTTTGCAGTTCCAAACGATCCAAGTCGATCTGGAGGTGCTCCGGTTCCTGTTCCAGGAGCTGTTCGTCTCTTGCTTGAATTCCTGGTTCTTGGTTTTGCATTCCTAGCAATGTTTGTAGAGGGATTACTCTATCCTAGTCTAATATTTGGAGTTCTTACCATCATTCACTACATACTGGCTCATGAGCGAATCAGGTGGCTCCTAGGTTCAAAAGATGAGTAGCTAGCCAACCCAAAACTAGCCAAGAGATTCAGGGACGACTTCTTTGATTGTCTGAAGTGACTCGATGACTTCCTCAGTCGTCAACTCGAATATGAGGGGGCCCTTGAAACCATCTTTCTTCAGCTCAAGGAGAAACTCCCTGACTGGTAGTTCTCCTTTCCCAATGACAAGATGGTCTTCATATTTCCCTGGAGTCTTGATATCGATGCCATCATTGAGATGCACTTCAACTATTCTATCCCTATGCTGCCTATAGAAATCGAGGACTGACTCATCCCCTGACTGTTTTGTAAGTGCATGTCCAGTGTCAAAACAGATTCCTGTATTGTGTTCATCCACTATGTCGCGAGTGAACTCGAACGGAAACTCGACATTCTCGATAGCCAGCTTTCGTGGGTCTATCTCTGTCTTGCTGATGATTTCCTCCACACTCTTCATCGAAAACTCAGTCATGTATCCACAGACAAGAAGGTTCATGGGTTCAGAGGCGTTATCCCTGAGAAATTCAGCAGCCAGTGAACCGGATGAATGAAGGACATAAGCCTCGGGCTCCAGCGGCTCTGCCGTCTTGATTGAGTGGCAGATGCTCTCGACACCGCCCGACCTGATGAAGGGATTGAAAGAAGCCAGTTCGATTGACCAGATAGGCAAATGGATTGTATAGGAATGCCCAAGCTCATCCTTCAGGTCTACAAGCCGAGATATGATCTCGGGTGTGATAGAACCGGGCACCATGTGCTCCATCTCAATGGTGAACTCGATTACTTCGATGTGTTCTATCGCCACGACTTCCCTGACAATGTCTACTAGATTAATGCGGAAGAAGTCTGGAACGCCGTTTGCTATGATTTTCTGTACTGCTGGCAGAAACTCGATTGCGACGGCTCCAAACCGCAACTTGATAGACTCACCTCATCCTAATATGAACACAAACCAAGCGTTTGCGGCTGCAATCAACGGGAGGAATAGAGTTGCTGTCAGTGTGATCACGACAAGTAATGTATTGATGGATGGCCCTGCCGTGTCCTTGAAGGGATCGCCTACCATATCGCCCGTGACACTCGTGTCATGAACTCGATGCCAATCTTCAGTCCCCTTCTCGTATTTTGTGTACTCAGGTGACTCTATGATCTTCTTGGTATTGTCCCAGGCTCCTCCTGCATTGTCCATCAGGAGTGCCATTATCAGACCAGACAGGACAGCACCGCCTAGATAGCCTGCAAGTGCTTCTAGTCCAAGAAAGACACCCGATGCTATGGTGACTAGTATAGCAATGAGCGTACCAGGCATTAGCTCCCTTATTGCACCCGAGGTTGCTATTGAGATGCATGCGTCGTAGTCAGGTTGGGACGTGCCCTCGAGAATGCCGGGGTCCTCTCTGAACTGTCTGCGTATCTCTGTAATCATCCGCTCAGAGTTTCGCTCCACACCAAGAATCAGTATTGCAGAGAAGGTCACGGGAACCAATGCACCAATTAGTGCTCCAGCTAGCACCACAGGTGCAGCAAGATTCACATCGGTCAATGCCACTACACCAGGAATGCGAAGTGTTTCAGTGGACTCAAGGAAAGCTGCAAAAAGAGCAAGAACTGAAACCGCTGACGCACCAATGGCAAATCCCTTTGTGATTGCTTTAGTGGTGTTGCCACTGGCATCCAGTTTGTCACAGACAATAATCGCTTCCTCAGGTGCTTGAGCTTGTTCAATAACGCCTCGTGCATTATCCACAATGGGTCCATACGCATCTGAACTCATAATCATTCCATTAGTTGACAGCAGGCCAACCGCCGCAATCGCTACGCAGTAAATTCCGTTCTCCCACATCACTGGACCCAAGGTTGTAGCTCCAGAGCCAAGCAGGAATGAAACCACCATGGCAGCGCCAATACCAACCACAGATGGAACTGCACTCAGCAGCCCATATGCGTAGCCTGATAGAATCAGATTTGCGGAACTCTTGTCTGCTGACTCGACCATTTTCTGTACAGGGGTGAAACCACCGAGCCCTCGGTCGCTAGTAAACACATCACTTGTAAAGCCGATGAACACACCAGCCAGAAGACCGACAATTGCTGCCAGTGCGATTGTAAGGTCGAGCTGTAGAAGCAGTACCATGGACACTGTAAAAACGGCAAATAGAATCGTCGTGATATAGGTCCCTCGATTTAATGCAGGCCCTGGATCTTGGTCTGGTTTTGCTCTGACCAAGAAGACGCCGATTACTGAAGCGATGGTCCCAAGTGCAGCAATCATGAGAGGTAATAGTCCAAATAACTGGACACCATCCATATGCAAGTCAATGCCGGCACCAAGAATTGCGGCTGCTAGAATAGCTGCTACATTACTGTCATACAGATCTGCTCCAGTCCCAGCTACATCTCCAACATTATCACCAACCGCGTCAGCAACAGCAGCAGGATTTCTAGGGTCATCTTCAGGAATATGATGTTCTATCTTGCCAACAAGATCTGCTGATAGGTCGGCTGTTTTTGTGTATATGCCACCACCAGCTTTCGCGAACAGAGCCACTGTGCTAGCTCCAAATGAGAAGCCTGTTATGATTTCCCAAAGACCAACAGCGGGCTCTAAGCCAAGTGCATCAAAGACCCCCACAGGAATAACAGTATTCCAGAGCAGGTATAATGTGCCCAGTCCAACTAGTGCGATTCCAGCAATCATCAGGCCCATTACGGATCCTGCCCGGAACGCAACTTTGAAGGCAGGCCCGAGCCCTCCAGACTCGGCGGCTGCAGCTGTCCGACGGTTTGCCTTAGTGGCAACTACTATTCCAACATATCCTGCAGCCATGCTGGCTCCTGAGCCAAGAATGTAGGAAATAGCAATTTGTATGCCAAAGTCTCGAAATAGAATTGCGATGAGTATCGCAAGAATGAGGGTGAATATCGTGAGAATTCTGTATTGGACATTGATGAAAGAGTATGCGCCTTTTTCAACCAAAGCACTGACCTCGCGCATTTTTTCGCTGCCTTGGTCTTCCTTCTTGACCTGATAGTAGATGAAGAAGGCAACAAGTATTGATAGCACACCCGATGCAATGCTTGTTCCTAAGAAAAGCGGGGCCGACATTTTGTATGCTCCTTGTTTTTCGTGAAATGTCCTGTATATAGACTCTCCTCTAGTCGCAGTACAAATAGATTCAAAGACTAGAGTTTTCGAAGCTGGTGATTCTCAATAACTGGGTCAAGCTCCAAGACTTCAACCTTCAGCATCTTGTCACCTTGACGTATCTGTTTGACAACATCAAAGCCCTCGATCGTCTGACCAAACACTGTGTGCTTGCCATCGAGATGCTTGCAGTTATTGCCATTCAGGACTACAAAGAACTGTGATCCGCCTGTGTCGCGCCCTGCATGAGCCATGGAAAAAGCTCCATCATTGTGCTTCTGCCTATGCCCATTTGTTTCGCAGGGGATTCTATACCCTGGACCCCCTGAGCCCGTTCCTGTTGGGTCACCACCTTGAATCACGAAGTCAGGCACAACACGATGAAACGTGAGACCATCATAATAGCCGCTTTGGGCCAGAGTGACGAAGTTCTTGACTGTGTTGATAGCGTCATCTGACCAAAACTCAGCGACTATGTCACCCTTGTTTGTCTGAATCTTAATCTTAGTTGCCAAAGATATCACCATAACAATTGCTGACCAGCCTTACTGCCAGTTATCTTTCCACAATAGGACCCCCTCTTAGAGGTTGCGAAGTGGTCATTGGCATGATGCTCATCATTCTTAAGCACACCAAACGACTCCGTCGCGGTCATGATAGTAGAGAAGGAGTACAAAGAAGGTAGAATCACCTTCGTCACCGCTGATGTGGACTATTATAGTGAGAATAAGAAACAGCCGACTGCTGACATGCCAGTCTTCATGAATCCACGTATGCGCCTCAATCGTGACTTCTCTGTTCTCTTTCTCGCTGCGTACTTGGATAATAATCCGATAGAACTGATGTGCGAACCGCTTGCAGGATGCGGTGTTAGAACGCTCCGCTATCTCAAAGAATGTCAAGGGACATTTGATGCATTGATGTTTGATGCAAATCCAAATGCCATTGAAACCATAAATAGGAACATACAGCTTCTAGGGCTCTCCGAGAGGGCTAGGGCAAAGCAAGGAGATGCCAAGGTCCTTCTATTGACTGAATCGAGAGAGAAGAGATTCGACTATGTAGATGTCGATCCATTTGGAACGCCTGCTCCGTACATGAATGCGGCAATTCAATCAATGAGTCCTAAGGGAGGCCTTCTTGCCCTAACGGCTACTGATATGGCAGCACTCTATGGCGTCTATCCCAGAGTGGCTCTCAGGAAATATGGTGGTCTCTCGACTCGGACTCCATTCTCACACGAGCTCGCTGTGAGACTTGTGATTGGGCATTCTTTCAATGTCGCAGGAGCTAACGATTACTCAGTGACACCACTTGCGGCACTTAGTACTGATCATTACATCAGGATCTGGCTCCAGATTAAAGCTGACAGAAACGAAGCGAATCGCCAGGTAGATGACATGGGATTAGTCATGTATTGTCCGGAATGTATGCATGCTGAAGTCATTACTTTGAGATCTAGACAGGAATACAGCAAAATCGAGCATCAGAAGGATGATTGCTCTGGAAAGACGTTCACCGCGGGTCCACTCTGGATTGGCAGCCTTTATGATGCAGGCATCTTAGACGCTGCGGAACGCATTGTTCCAGAAATGGAAGATGTGTTTGAGAAACGAGTCACAAAGATGTTGAGGATGATGATTAATGAGAGTGTGTTGGATACTCATCCGTTTATTGATATCCACGCGCTCTGTGACCTTCATAACCTCGTCCCTCCGAAGCTATCAGAAATCATCTCCACCCTTCGAGAGGCAGGTAATATTGTGGAGCGGACTCATTTCAAACCAACAGCGATACGAACAAATGCTGCAGTCAGAGAAGTGACTGAGGTTGTAGCCGCCCTTTCAGGGAGGAAGTAGACGTGCCTAGACCAAAGAAACCTCGGACTAAAGAGCACTATTACAAGTCTGCCAAGGCTCATGGATACAGGGCTAGAAGCGCATACAAGCTCAGACAGATTGCGCAAAAGCACAAGCTGCTTGACGGTGTTAATACTGTAGTTGAACTCTGTAGTAGTCCGGGCGGATGGACTCAGGTTCTTCGGGAGATGGACCGTGGTCTGGAAATTGTGGCCGTTGACCTCAATCCAATGGCACCAATTGAAGGAGTCACTTTCATTCAAGGAGATATCTTGGAACTAAAGATATTAGACCAGATTAAGGCTGTAACCCGTGGAACCGTTGATCTGGTCATATCCGACTGTTCCCCGAAGGTTTCTGGAAACTGGGACTTGGACGTCTTCAGACAGCTCTCATTGGCTGAGGGCACTCTGGACATAGGATTGAAGCTATTGGATTCTAAGGGAAAGGTACTCACTAAGGTCTTCCAAGGCAGTGGATTCCAAGAATTTCTTAAAGCAACCAGGAAGAAATACCGTTCTGTTAAACTGGTAAAACCTGCAGCATCACGTCATACTAGTGCGGAGATCTATCTAGTTGCAATAGGACCGATGGGACAGCCAGACGATGAAACTAAGGACTAATTCGCCTGTGTACTTATCATCCAATCTTCAATTTCCCTGCAGCTAACAGGCGAGTCAGGCTGTCTGACACCACATCTACTAATCTTCAGACAATGAAAACAGGGACAACCGTTCATATCGGACAGACTACCATGGTCAGCCTCATCGCTGATGTCCGCTCTCAGCATATACTTCTCTTCCTTTTGTTCTAGTTTCTGCACTTTGATTAGCCCCTTTGATACAAGTTGCTCGACTTTTTCGGTCAGTTTCTTTGGTTTTATACCAAGGCTAGTCGCTAGTTCATTGATGAGAAGACCACTCTCCCCTACCGCTCTAAGAGCGTCCAGAATTGGGTCAGTTTCATCGTTCATTTGGATGACCTTTGGCTAACACATGGCAACACTCGACATTCAACACGGATTGATATTTAAATTTCGGAAGAGGCTCCACATTAATGACAATTAATGTACAGAAGTGTACATTATTTTGAGCGTTTATAGAGGTATAAGACCTGACCTACAAGCTTCTCTGCGCTCTTCTTGTCCAAGGGTCGAACGGCCACATATGGTGTTTTTACAGGTCCAAACACATCAACAATGGTTCCAATCTTCTCGGCTTTCTTATTCACAACGACGGATCTGTCACCCATAGCAGGAGTCTTGTCTGTTTTGAGGATGAGAGACCCCCGTTTGGAAACATGCAACACTTTTCCGAGTCGTTTCATCAGAACCCTCCCAAGACCCTATAAGGACTATCGCTTCTTGCCCTTTCGCTTCTTCTTGCTTTTCTTCGTTTCCGCCTCTTTTTTCGAGGATTCACGCTGTGCAACTATACGTCTAACACCCTTGGCTAACATTAGCAATAGCCGCTTCTTCTTGTGTCCTTCAGGATTCTCCAAGACCAAATAACCGCTCGCGTTACTCCAATTGCGAGGATATTGCTTGTCTGGCTCCAAATCATACTCAAAGCCTGCAGATTCTGCAGCCTTTTGGAGGATTTCAACTGTGACCTCAGGTGCGCCAAGGTTCTTTGGCACCCTTCGTCCTTGTGCTCTACTTAAGTTGGAATCCAAGTATGCGGGCCAAACAATGACCATTCCACCGCGTTTCCTCATTACTGCGAGATTCTCCTTAGTTCCGTGGACAGGCGCTCACAGGACCAGTGCTCTTTTTACCTTTCCCATTCCACGATGGATGGACAAAGACCTTCATAAGAGCGAACGGTCTGCTCAAGAATCAAGGAGCTGTTCTGATATTGGCAAGGAAAAGCAAGGACGTCTACTTCTGCGAGATTGCAGACTTGGTATCATCGAGAAGCACTTGCCTAAGAAACCAAGTAGGAGCCGTTATCGTAAAGGAGGCACAGATTCTCAGTACCGGATACAATGGAGCGCCAAAAGGTCTGAAGCATTGTGAAGAAGTTGGCTGTATGCGTGAGGAGCTTGGCGTCAAACCAGGTGAACGACATGAGCTGTGTCGAGGACTTCACGCAGAACAGAACGCCGTCATACAGGCTGCGTATCATGGTGTGAGTGTGAATGGGGCTATGATATTCTGCACAACAAAGCCCTGTAGTATTTGCACCAAGATCCTAATCAATGCAGGAATCAAGGAGATAGTGTACATCGAGCATTATGAGGACAAGCTTGCAGCCCAGCTTATTGATGAAGCAGGACTCAAAATAAGACAAGTCGAGATTCCTCGAAAATATGGGAGGAATTCTTCCGATTAGTATGCGCGCCAACTTCGGAGGAGGAACTATTCCCTGGAAAGCTTAAAGTACGTCGTCAGTTGCACATCGGCCAATAACTGGAGCGGAAACTGATGGGAAGGCTTCACAATCTAATCAGCATTCATGACCTTGACCGGGAAACGATAGACAGAATTCTCAAGACCGCGGGGGAGATGGAGTCTGTTGCTGTCGAGAGGTCAAACGAACTGAGTAGCAAAATCATGGCGACACTCTTCTTTGAACCTTCAACTAGAACTCGGCTTTCATTTGAGAGTGCAATGATCAGATTAGGCGGTCGCGTTCTTGGATTTGCAGATGTCATCTCTTCATCGGCTGGAGGTAAGGGTGAAACTCTTGCAGATACCATCCGCACAGTTGAAAGATACGCAGACATCATTGTGATACGACACCCCTTAGATGGTTCAGCAAGAGTCGCAGCAGAGTTCTCAAGCGTTCCCATAATCAATGCGGGCAGTGGTTCTGAAGAGCATCCGACGCAAGCCCTCCTCGATCTATATTCCATCAAGAAGATAAAAGGCAAAATAGATGGTCTATCAATCTCGCTCTGCGGAGATTTGAGGTACGGCAGAACTGTTCATTCTCTTGGGATGGCCCTCTCATACTACGATGTCAATGTCAAGCTGGCTGCTCCTCCCACGTTGAGAATGAAACCAGCAATTGTTGAGGAAATGAAGAAGTCAGGCATAAAGGTCACCGAAGTCGAATCTGTTGAAGACGCCATTAGCGACGTGGATGTGGTCTATATGACGCGCATTCAGAAGGAGCGCTTTCCTGATGTCAATGAGTATGACGAGGTTAGAGGCAAGTTCCGAATCACAGCTAATGACCTCAAACTGATGCGTGAGGACGCAATTGTCTTGCACCCCCTTCCCCGTGTGGATGAGCTATCTCCAGATATTGACACCACTCCACATGCCAAATACTTCGACCAGGTATACAATGGCGTGGTCACTAGGATGGCCATCTTGAAAATGATACTTGGCTAATCTGGATCGATGCTGCGGAGTTCTCGAACAAGCGCATCAATTGAGCTGATCTTACTGACTGCCAGAGGAATTCTCATCTGTTCTGAGAGCTCAAGCGCAAGTCTATCAACCTCATCTACGCCATGAAGGATTACTAGAGTTGGCTTGAATTCTTGAGATTTGATCGCAATCATTGGAGCGCGTCCGGTATTTGCCTTTGTGAATATTAGGCATCGTTCAGTTGTAGCACCAAAGAGCTTCAAGAACCCTTCACTGCTAAGCTCTTTCACAGCCCGCTCAACGTCAACCAAAGTGTATCCATAGATCTCCTTGCTTAGGAGATTCATCCCAGTTTTGACACTGCATTTCAACCGCTTGCAGAAATCGTCCATAGTAATAGGGGAAAGGAAATCGCTCATGGCCAAGACTATGTTGAGGTCAACCAGACTTACATCCATGAGTCGAACAAATGCAGCAATCACTTGACCTCCATTACGTTCGTCAAGAGATATCAGTGCCATCACAAAACGTCGTATAGTTGATGTCCCCGGCGATTTCCTCCGCCCTGATTCATAATCACTGATGACACTCGGACTTATACCAATGTAGTCAGCAAGCTCGATTTGAGGAAGTCGAAAGCGTTCTCTCCAGACACGCATTGTCTGCCCAGGGTGATTAGACAATGCTATCTCGCCGGCAATGCGTCGTGCAAGTCTCTCTCTGACAGACGACTGCATTGACATAGCAAGCCCTCTCACATTTCAGTGATAAGGATTTCGACTATTGCCGAAGTCGCTTCTAAAACATCTATCAGGGAAAGTATCGAATCAAGCCTTCCAAAAGTGGTGGGCCGGAGGAGATTCGAACTCCTGATCCCCTGGAGACTTGCTCGCAGACCCTGATGGTCAGCAAGTCCCAAACCAGGAATCATAGCCAAGCTAGACCACCGACCCTGTTGGTAGACGGAGGGTCCTTACTTACGGTTATAAGAATAGCGGAGCCCACATTTGACTACAACTCAAGGATGATTCCCTGAAGTGGTTCCAATCGGATAATATCATCTCCAATTGTGTGTGAGCCGCTCAATGCAGAGAATAAAATCTTGGGTGGAGCTTGCGGTTTCTCAACTGAAATGCTCTTCCTAGACATATTCAACCAGACCTGCACTATCTGTCTGTCGAATTTCCGTTCAAAGGCGAGAACATTCTTTCGATTGGTTTGCAATTCAATCAAATTCAGTGTGCCTGAATGAAGTGCCGGTGTGTTTCTACGAAGATGCAACAATTCCCTGTAGAAATGAAACAGTGAATTGCCATCTGCCTTCTCAATCTCTACATTGATTTCTTCGAAACCCGGTGCTATCGGTAGCCATGGGTCAGAATCTTCTGGACAGAAGCCTGCATTTGGTGATGTGTCCCATTGCATTGGGGTTCTGCATTCATCCCGATTAAGAGTGATCCTCCCGCTTCTTGTCAGGAGATTAGCAACAAACTGAGGGATCCTACTGAATTTCTTAGCTACAGGATCCTGTCCTCTCTTTAGTGGAATTTTGTGGCTGGGCATACCAATCTCTTCACCGTAATAGATGAAAGGAATTCCCCGGGCAGTCAGTTGTATCATGACATTGAGCTTTGCCAGTGCAATATCATTACGAATTTTACTGATCCGACGTGTCTGATCATGATTGGAGAATACCCATGTTGGCATGTATGGTTCGGGGAAGAATCGTTCATATTCTTCAATCAAATTTCGTATCGCTTCTGCAGCTGGTTTGACATTGAGTGATTGGAATTGAAAAGTCAGGTGAAGGCCATCTGTTGTAGAATCTACAATCTCACCGGAATATTTCTTCAATACTTCAAGCGAGGACGTGACTTCTCCAACCAGGAATCGTTCAGGGTTGGAGTATTCATCTGTGATGCGCCTCAATTCCTTCACGAAGGCATAGTTCTCAGGGTGGTTGATTGTGTGGATATTGTTCTGGAACATACTCCTCGCGTCTTCATCAGACGGTAAGAGAGAGAATGCAAACGGATTGTTTCTGAGCTGTTCATCCTCGTAGATTGTATTGATGATGTCGAGGCGAAATCCATCCACTCCCTTGTCCAACCAGAATCGCATTGTATCAAACATCTCCCTCTTGACCTCAGGATTACGATAATTGAGGTCTGGCTGGAAAGGGAGAAATTGAGCCCAATACCATTGCTCGGTCAGTCCATCATAATGCCATCCTGAACCTCCTACCATGGATTTCCAGTTATTCGGGGGCTTCTTGCCCCCTGGTTTTCGACCGTCACGCCAGATGTACCAATCACGCTTTGGATTCTCTCGACTTGAACGAGATTCCAGGAACCATGAATGCTGATTACTGGTGTGGTTGAGAACCATATCAAACACAACGTACATGCCCCGATGGTGAATCTCCTGAATGAGACTGTCACAATCAGCCATCGTGCCATACTCTGGTGCGATGTTTCGATAGTTGCTTACATCATATCCGTGATCGGCTTGAGGGCTTGAGAAGAAGGGCGAAAACCAGATGGTTTCAATTCCCAAATGCCGCAAATAGTCCAGCTTTGAGATTATTCCAGGAATGTCTCCGATTCCATTGCCCGAGCTGTCCCTGAAACTGCGGGGGTAAATCTGATACACAGTAGTCTTTTTCCACCACGGAAGGTTTCCAGAATTTCTCTCTGGCACTCAGGATTCCTCTTGACACTCGGCTCATAACCCCCTCTTTTCTTTTCTCAATTCACAGTTTTGAAAATGTCAGTAAGGCATAAGGTCTTAACTGTCGAGTAGGTAGTCGATTATGAGTAAGATGAGCCTTCTTGGTCCAGATGATTTCGACCTAGATAGAAAAGGTCGTAAGAAGAAGCTTGCAAAGGACTTGGCTCCTTCGATTGCGAAGGAGATTGAAAAGTGGCTGGACAAGGAGGACGATCCTGAGGCTTTTAGGAGAGTATCAGAGTTGGTGGGTCCAGAGGAAGCCACCCGCTTGTTTGCTAGACGGCGAAAACACACTGGAAAATCGAGACCTAAAGACCCTCTACTCGAAGACCAATGAAGGGACTATATTGACAGCATATACTGACGAGCTTGATGAACGAACACAAATGAGCAATTTGAGAACCTCTCTGGCATTCATTCGCACAATTGATGCAGAGAAGAGAACGCACTTGGCTGAACTGCGAACAGGAATCGGAATACTGACGATACCGATGTCTCTGTTGACCATTCTGATTGCGACCTCAAGCTATTATTCAGTAGGTGAAGTTCTGCCACTCATAACTGGCCTCATTATTGGTATAGTCATCCTTCTTCTGATAGGCTCTTATCTAGTGTTTACATCTTTTAGAAGGATACGTGGAGACAACCGCCTTCGAGCGGCATGTGATGACCTCTCATATCTAGTGGCAGAATTCAACAACCATGATGATGATTAGTAGAGGGCCGATACCAACACATTTTGCGCTGTGGATAAGTCATATACTTTCAGAGTGCTACTTTCTACTACTCAAGGCTATTGGGGAACGAGAGATGACAATAAAGCTGAAAGTCACTGTGATGAGGAAATTCAGTCCAGAGGAGATTTTCGGTCACGAAATCTCGCGAGATGGAGAACCGATAAAACCATGTAGCTATGAACTGGGCGAGGAGTTCATCGTGGACCATCATTTGAACAGGCCAAAGGATTTCTGTGGACAAGCTTGGCAAGACCTCTATACGACGCTGATGATTTACTATTTTGGTGGAGACTATAACTATCCTGAACCTGGGATCACCTATCAGCCATGCGGCGATGGAATGAGAACGGTCATCTTCAAGATAGAAAAGATGGAGGCAAAGTAAGTTCTGAATAGAAGGAAGTGGAGCCCCAGGAGGGATTCGAACCCTCGGCCTCCTCCTTACCAAGGAGGCGATCTAACCAGTCTGAGCTACTGAGGCATCCGTCATGACAACCCTCTTAGAGCGATGTCATTTCGCAGTCCGCACTGAGTTTGGACATAAAGCTTTCGACGTGAAGCAGGGTGTGTGCGCTTTGTTTTTGTAATGCCCTATTTGAAGAGCTCGTGAAGATGAATCTGATGCTCTCCCAGCTTTCCGCCATAATTGCCTGCAGTCATTTTTGTGATGCCAGGATGCTTGCAGACCTCTTCTATGGCGACCTTGGTCGCTTTGGCAACAGCTTCTTTTGTCAAGCCATTGATCACTATCTCTTGAACAAACTCACTTCCTTTGGGCACCATTGTATCAGGTACCAGTGCACGTAATGTGGGACAGAACTTCTCGTTTGTCGAAGCAAAGAGGACCTTATATCGCGACGATGGTTTTGATCCTGAGCCTACAAGCCCTCCTGGGAATGGTGTGTATGCGCCTTCAACCTTCTCTATTGCCTTGACCGCGGCCTTTCCACTTTCCATGCCACTCTTTACGTCCTTGCAGGTGTAGATAATATTGCCACCAGCGACTCCCTTCACACGACCGAACATATTCTGCATGACGCATGTTCCACTCATTCTTGGGATGAGCCATAGAACTCTTCCATCGATTGGGCCCTTCTTGGTCTGATAGCCATCTCCAAACAAGGAAACCTTTTTCCCTATCTCATAGAGGTCCTTGGGATTAGGTGTGTCATCGAAAGCGCTCGCTGTTGGACTTGTAAGGACACACTGACCCAGTCTAGCTAACAGTTGCGGCTCAAGTGCCTTCTTTGATCCAACTGCAAAGATCACGCGGACTCCTGGACGGCCATCTGGGGTTTCATCGGGTCCAAGCAAGTACTCAATTCCCGCCTCTGCGGGAGCCATAATTACTGAAGTGCCAAAACCTGTTGTTTCCAATGCAGTCGTATAGGCCCATTCCTGATCATAGGCTGTGATGATAGTCCTGTTCATATGCATACTAAATGCTTCTGCAAATGTGTCCTCGACTGGTACACCGTTGATCTCCATCTCACACACCGCTGTATTTGGTGTGAGTACGGGCAACACTTGTGCTATTTCTTTCTTACCTATTTGCGTAGGTCAGCCGTTCAGAGGTTTTAAGAGGAGGTAAGGATTCGAAAATCGTCATTAGGATGGTCTGACTTATGACTGTGCATCTGAAGTTGACCAAACAACCGGACATCCCTCTAGAGGCTGACACAATAACTCCGACTCATTTTGCAGGGAAGAGCGCTGCGGAGATAGGAAAGTTGTCAGTTCTTCAAGGAAATCAGACCCTGGACCTTGCGACCTTCTTTGATATCTCCGGAGATGCAGGTGCCACCGCCGACGAGACCGAGATCGTTGTGAGGGGCAATTTGAAAGATGTCAAGATGATAGGCAAAGGCATGAATGGTGGGAGGATCACGGTAGAAGGAGATGTTGGCATGTATCTAGGTGCTGAGATGATAGCAGGCAGAATACATGTCAAGGGCTCCGTAGGCTCATGGGCCGCTGCAGAGATGGAGGGCGGAAACATCCAGATAGAAGGAGATGCTGGGGATTATCTCTGTGCGGGGTATCGTGGCAGTCCAGATGGGATGAAAGGAGGCCGGGTCTATGTCGCAGGCAATGTAGGACGTGAGATGGGCGCCCATATGAGAAAGGGCTTCATTGCAGTGAAAGGCGATGTAGACACGCTTGCAGGAGTCAGAATGAAGGGTGGAACAATCATAGTTGTGGGGAATATCGCAGACCGTCTTGGTGTTGAAGCCACGAAAGGCATGATATTCTGCCTTGGAAAGGTGGACTCGCTGCTACCCACCTACAAGTTCAGCGGCAGTTCTGAGAGGGAGTTCACGAACTACTACCTGAAATACTTGAAGTCTCGGAGACCAGACTTCATCAGTGAAGATCTAGACTTTGCTGAGAAATGGGCGAAGTTCATGGGCGACTTTGCAGAGGGCGACCCGAAACAGGAGATCTATCTGCGTGAAGCAGCAAATCAACACTTGCTCTGAGGAGAGAAGAGTATGAAAGATCCAAGCGTTAACGAGAAGGCATTCGAGATTGTCAAGGAGATGATGGATAAGAAGGAACAACTCAATTGCACTGTGACGGAACAGGGTAATGGAGCAACCCTGATTGATGCAGGCATTGACGCGTCCGGAGGAATTGAAGCTGGAAGACTCGTCGGGGAGATATGTCTCGGAGGTCTTGGAACCGTTAGGATAACCCACCAGCATGTCGGCGACATGACCTTTCCCGCTGTCGTGGTCAGTACTGATCATCCTAAGATTGCAACAATGGGATCGCAATTTGCAGGATGGCTTGTTGATATCAAGGGCGACGAGGGGAAGTACTTTGCAATGGGCTCAGGTCCGGCCAGAGCCCTGGCGGTTGTTGAGAAGAAGCTCTACAAGGAGCTTGACTATAAAGACAAGGCCAAGGTTGGTGTGATTGTGCTTGAAACACGAACTCCACCGCCCGAGTTTGCCACCAATTTCATTGCTGAGAAATGTGGAATCTCAACTTCAGACCTCTATTGTGTAATGACGCCGACCGCTTGTGTCGCTGGTTCGGTGCAAATCTCGGCGAGGGTTGTGGAAGTGGGTGTACACAAACTGCACGAACTGAAGTTCGACCCAAGCAAGATTCGAGCTGGACATGGTGTTGCGCCTATAGGGCCAGTAGCCAAGAATGACAATAAGGCGATGGGGGTCACCAATGACTGTATTCTATATGCTGGGCGCACGTTCTACTTCATCAGACCGGATGAGGAGGATGACCTTGCAGACCTCGTAGAGAAAGCACCGTCTTCAGCATCTAAGCAGTATGGTCAGCCCTTCTTCAAGCTGTTCAAGAGTTTCGAATTCGACTTCTATAAAGTCGATCCGCTTCTCTTCAGTCCTGCAGAAATCACCCTTAATGACATTGTCAAGGGTAAGACCTACAAAGCAGGTTACGTAAATGCAGAGGTTTTGAAACAGTCATTTGGTATGTAGCACTGGATACACATTTTGTTCACAGTAGCAACCCGATGATAGGGAGCAGATTTGATGC
This sequence comes from Candidatus Hermodarchaeota archaeon, assembly GCA_048885865.1. GTDB lineage: Archaea > Asgardarchaeota > Thorarchaeia > Thorarchaeales > Thorarchaeaceae > SMTZ1-83. Next base: position 79,488 of record JBHLLF010000005.1, on the reverse strand, counting down.
AAAAATGAGAGAATATCCCATCTGAAAGAATTCTGGGGTCCTTAATAATCAACATCCGCATGAAAGTTTGTCCATATCAAGGAGTTCCGATGACTTTGCAGACTATTCTGGATCCAACAGTAATCTCTAGTCTAACGACTGCTTTCCTGTCTTTCTGTCTGTCCACGTACCTCTATTTTCTGTGGAGAAAGCAAGAAAACAGGCTCTATACTGATCTTCCATTGATGTTCAGTATAATCTTCATCAGCTCAGCAGTAAGCCAAGTTCTTCAGGCCTTACCTTTGCTAGGCGTAATCGGAGATTCTGTTGAGATGTTTCGTATACGTGCATTTGTGGTATTGGTGATGGTCATCCCAATGGTGATTGTGCTTCTTACCGTTCTAGCTCCAAGGTTGAAACGACATTACAACAAAATCACTGCGGCATTTGCAATCTATTGGATTGCAGCCACTCTTCTTGGCACAAGCCGAGAGCAAATCATGACAATGGTAATCCCCTTTCTGCTAGTACTGATGGTGGGCTGGCTCGTCATGTTCACCATAACTTGGAAAACTGGTAGACTCAAGGAGGTTCGAAGTGACCTCATGGTATTCGCTACCATTCTCTCTATCATAAGTCAGGGTGGTAAAGTCGCCATGATGGCCATGGGAATAGGCTTTGTCGCAGATATTATCACTGCGATAAGTGTCATCACCTATACAGTAGCTATGGTGAATCCATGGTACAAACGGGAACAGGCCACTGCTCATGCCGTTGAAGTAGCAACAGCGGCTTACTAGCATTGTGCGGTGAATTGAAGATTCCTCCAGCCTCGAGGAATCTCAGCCACCCTTTTTCAGAAACTCGACGTTTTTCGGTCTTTAAATTCCAATGATAGGACTCTCAACTGGAAGCGATACAACACTAGAGGTATCTCAAATGACAATTACTGAAGTGGCTCAGGAACCTCAAAGCAAGGAACAGATTTCTGAGCACCCTCTCTCAAAGATAGGGCTTTTGCCCCTTGCCGGGCTTCTTTTCCTTGTAGCGGTAGTCTGGCGAATCGTAGACATCTTTGTCCTCGGTTTAGGGGACACATGGATAAACATCATGCCCTCCAAGCTGTTCCCATTGCTCATTATAGCTGGAGTGTTTTGGAAATATAGAAGGACTGAGTTCAGTTCTGTTCTTGGTCTAGCCAAGGGACCCTATTTTCGGACCCAAATTGTGTTGGGAATTGGCATCTTTGCGGCATGGCATCTCATGCTGAATGTGTTTCCCAAGATCATCTATGGAGCCCTGGACCCAACTTACAATGTTTCATTCGTGATTCTCAATGTAGATATTCTATGGTACCTGTTCCTCTTCTTCCTCACAAATGGGTTCCTAGAAGAGGTCCTTTTCAGAGGTCTCTTACAGAACACTTTCAGAGAGAGAACATCGACCTTTGGTGCAATTTTCCTCTCGGGACTACTATTTGGCATATGGCATGTCACTTGGCCAATAGTGAATGGACTTGATAGTGGCTTCTCTGTTGGACAGGCAATCTCACTAGTGGTATTCTCTACGATATTCGCGTTATTCTATGGCTATTATTATGAGAACTTCTCGAGTCGTCGCACTCTAGTTGGGACCATAACAGCACACACATTCATGAATTTCATTAACGAGAACTTCAAGGTAGGTTCAGACCCGCTTGTACAGGGTCCAGATTATTTCTACGGGTCACCGATTCTACTGGGTCTGACAATAGGATTATTCCTGATTACGTTCGTTGTGCTAACATTCGCGGCATACAAGTACCGTATCGAGGATGTACAGAATCACTGGCATCGAATCACAAATTGGTGGACTAGACTGAGAGTAGATGGATAGAATTGATGACCGTTTCCGTGCCCTTTATCTGTTGAAGGAAATCTAAAGCCCCGATTGGAATGAGAGTCGAGATACGATTTCGAGGGCCTCTTGCATCAATGAGGGGCTTACATGTCTTTCATGTGGAGATAGATGAGGGGGCAAGTCTGGAAATGACTCTCAGGAGCCTCATAAAATCAGAGGAAGAAGTTGAGAAGGTCTGGAGAGATACAAACAGAATTGACCGTGAAGCACTGATTCTAAGGAACGACGCTGATGTCGGTCTTACAGGCGGTCTCGACACTGTGCTAGAAGATGGCGACAAGATTGTAATACTGCCATTGGTACATGGCGGCTAGACAAACTCAGTTCCAGCTCTGACTGCATCAATATCAAGTTGCAGTGTTTTTGATTTCACAAGATCCCTCAGTGCGTTCTCAAGAGCCTCGACAGGAAACACATCAGATTTTTTCACTAATGCTCCTAGCATGATCATATTTGAAACAAGACGCAATCCCAAATCGTCAGCTGTCTTCATTGCTGGAATATTGACTATCTCAAAGTCATCTCCAGCCTCCTGGGGATTGACTAGGTCCGGATCTATCAATAAGACCCCTCCTTTCTTAGCCCCTGAGAGATACAACTCAAAGGCCTTCTGTGACATCAAGACACTGTAGTCTGCCTCGCGGACCTTTGGATAACGTATCTGCTCATCACTGATGATTACTTCACTCTTTGCTGCGGTTCCCCTAGCCTCTGAACCATAGCTCTGAGTCTGAACAGACTCAAGTCCTGCATGCACAACAGCGGCATGTCCTAGGATTACACCAGCGAGCACAACACCCATTCCACCAGTCCCAGCTATGCGAAACTCTTTCCTCATGGCACCTCAGCTCACTGGCCAACTATCGCTTTCAATGATTCCAAGAAGGAGGGTTCATTCCGATCCACAAAGACTCCAAGGTCTATAGTATCATGCTTTGGTGTTATGTAGTCCATCGAATCGCCTTTCTTCCGAACTGGTAGCTTTTTCATCCACTTCAGCATCTCAACAGGACCACCTGCCTTGGTTCTTCGGCCGTAGGCAGTCGGACACTGGCTGAGCATCTCTACAAATGTGAATCCCTTCCTCTCCAGAGCTGTCTTCATAGCTCGTGATGCCTGAAACGGGTGTGCTGTTGTCCATCTTGCAACATAATTGGCCCCCGCTGCTGCGACTAGTCGCGCAATGTCGAACGGCCGCTCTGGATTACCATAAGGTGTTGTGCTTGTTCGGTCTCCAGTGAACGTTGTGGGTCCAACTTGCCCACCTGTCATTCCGTAAATCCAGTTATTCGAACAAATGACTGTGAGATCCATGTTGCGCCTTGCAGCATGGATGAGGTGATTCCCTCCAATTGCAGCCAGGTCTCCGTCACCACTTATCACAACGACCTCTTGCTCAGGTATCGCCAGCTTCAGACCAGTTGCAAACGCGATTGCACGTCCATGAGTCGTATGCAGAGTGTCTGCACGAAAGTGTGGGGAAACTATCCAAGCACCACAACCAATGCCTGATACAAAAGCGAACTTACTGAGGTCTTCATGACCCAAGTCCTTCACTGCCTTAAGGAACGCCGAGCCTGTTTCCATATTACCGCATCCAGGGCAGAAGGGATCTGGAAGACACTCTTCACGTAGGAATTGCCGAGCAAAGTGTTTGTTGGTGACTGTCAATTTGTTCACCAATTCGGATTTCAAAGATAGAGACTAATAACACATTCTCTAGGGAAGCACTCCGCATTCCGTCAAAGCATCACGCTTAAAACGACATGGCAAGAGGCGTTGATTCGCAGAGATTACACTCTAAGGTGATATTAGAATGTCAGATGTCGCAGCAATGCGTGCCTTTAACCGCGAACTGGCTTCGGTTATAGGTGCGACAGTAGAGGTTGTCATCAACACTGGTGACACATATGTTGGTACTCTGAGAGGAATTGATCAGAATAGTCTGAGCATAGTGCTCTCAGATGTTGAGTCCAAGAAGGGCCCGATTCCCCGAATCTTTCTCTATGGTAGTAGCATTGTTTCATTCTCCGTTGCAGAGAGAGAGGTCAGTCTGGAAGGTCTCGTGAAGGAACTTGAGAAAGCATTCCCACCCGGTGGTGTACAGTACTTCGCCGAACAGCCCTTAATCTTGGTCATGAACAAAATCAGAATTACCCCTGAAGGCGTCGATGGGACTGGTCCACTCTATGAACGTGTGGCACAGATTGCGGACGAATGGTTCAAGGAACATGGTCTAGACTGATATAGAATATGCAGATTCAAGAAATGCTGATTGCTCTCCCAGTTCAAACTAGTCCAAACTAGGTTCTCTGCTGCGACTCTGGACTTTTCGACAGGCTTTTACAGAATTCTTCGGAGACCGAGGTCTTTCAAGTCCTTCTGTCTTTCTTCAGGCGGCTTGCGCTGCATCAGCTTCCTCTCAAGAGGCTTCAGTCGATCCTCCCATGAGGGGCGCCCTGTGATGGGCGGGACTTTCCCGAAGTTTCGTGCCTTCTCAGAGGCCGACTTTGTGGCTGTTGCACTCACATGTGATGCCAAAATACCGAGCTCAGAAAGACGAGCCCTGCCAAGCAGCTTTGATGCTGAGGACTCTTCCTTTGAACGGGGAAGTAGCTGGGGACTCTTCACGCCTGTGAGAATCAACATGACACGTAGAACTCCACTCAGACGCGGATCCACTCGTGCACCCCAGATCACATTTGCATCTGTGCTCATCTTTTCTGATACCAGCTCTCCAACCTTGTTTGCCTCAGCCAGGGACATGTCTGGGCCGCCAGTGATGTGTATCAGAGCTCCTGTGGCTCCAGTCCACTCCACTTCAAGAAGAGGACTGTTCAGGGAGTTTCGTATCGCGTCATTCGCCCTGTCCGATCCAGTGGCCTCTCCTAGGCCAACAAGTGCCACACCGCCATTACATATTATTGAGCGAACATCTGCATAGTCCAAGTTAATGAGACTAGGCATTGTGATAGTTTCTGTGATTCCTTTCACCATGTTCGCAAGGACTTCGTCAGCAACTCCAAATGCTTCCTCAAGTGGCAGGTCGGGCACTAGCTCCATGAGTTTCTGATTGTCTATGACTACCGCTGTATCAACGTTCTCCTGGAGTCGTGCAAGACCAGCTGTTGCTTTATCAATACGAGTCCGTTCCAAGCTGAACGGCATTGTGATGACTCCGACGACAATGGCGTCATTCTTCTTCGCAATCTCAGCAACCACAGGTGCACTTCCTGTTCCAGTACCGCCACCCATACCTGCTGCAATAAACACGAGGTCTGCATCACGAAGAAGCTCAGTGAGCTGATGGGTTGACTCCTCAGCAGCAGCCCGACCAACATGTGGATACCCCCCGGCACCAAGACCTCGGGTAATCCTCTCACCAATCAAGAGCTTTCGATGGGCGGTGGTCACTGCAAGGTGCTGGCGGTCTGTATTGATGGCAACGCACTCGGCACCTTGGACTCCAATTGTCATCAGCCGTTTTACTGTATTGTTGCCTGCGCCACCACAGCCAACCACCACTATCCGTGCCTGGCCCATGTCACGCTGGGCAATGCCGCTCCTCTCAGTGCGACTGTGTTCTCTTGCTGAATCAATCAGTGATTTCATTGTCCTACGACCTCGCCAGCGCTCACACTACTTTTCATGCTGCGCTCCCAAAGCTCACGCTTGAGCAAATCCCTGATTGCGATTCTTATGGCCTCAGAACGATTGGGATAGAGTCCACGATTCACTAGTCGTTGAATGTCTTCGATTATCCTCTCGGGGAGGTGCACAGCAATGAGACGCATAACTAGACCTCTGTACAGAAGACCTAATCTCGAGATATGAATGTGGATATTACTCAGGTGTTAGTTTCCCAGAGCATTCTAGGAATAGAAAAAGGAAGGTTGGAGAAGAGGGCTAGCCTCCTCTCAATTCTACTTCTTGCGGCCTGTACGTCTAGCTGCGATGTTCCCTACCTTACGGCCAGGAGGAGCATGTCTGCTCACGGTCGTTGGCCTACCAGGGGACTGATGTGATCCACCACCGTGTGGGTGGCTAGCTGCATTCATAGCTGCACCACGGGTCACTGGCCACTTTCGAGCTTTGCCTCGAACATGATGCCACACAGCACCAGCTTTGAGGAATGGCTTCTCTGTCCTTCCTCCTCCGGCCACTATCCCAATGGTTGCTCTGCACCTTGGACTAAACGCCTTCTGCTTGCCACTCGGCAGGCGCACCATGGCCTTGGACTTGTCGATTGACACGATTGTTGCCGTCAGTCCAGAGGAACGGACATATTTGCCACCATCTCCAGGATTGCCCTCGATATTGTAGACGGGCGTACCTTCTGGAATGTGTTGAAGCATCATCGTGTTGCCGTTTTGCAGTGCTGCGTCTTCGCCACACTCTACAATTTGACCCACTTGAACGCCTTCTGGAGCAATCATATAGTGAATCTTGGACTCTCCCTCATACTTGACATGTGCAAGAGGAGCACCTCGACCAGCCTCATGTTGTAGATTTATGACCTTGCCAACGTAGGTCTTGTCTGGCGCCCACTTAGGGTGCCTAGCCGGTGCAATCTTCTTGTGACTTGGACTCCTCCACTGAGTTGTGCCTCTTCCCTTTCGTTGCACGAGTACACGTCTACCCATATCATAACCTCCTTAGAATATCCCGAGGTTAGTTGCAACCTCTGCGGCACTATATTCAGGTGCCAGACGCACGAATGCCTTCTTCTTTCCATCAGGCAGTATCAGCGTGTTGACGTTATCCACTACCACATCGTAGAGGGATTCTACAGCCCATCGAATAGTGTTCTTGTTTGCTCTCCGGTCCACATAGAAGGTGAGCTTGTTATGGCTGTCCACAGCCTCTAGGCTTGCTTCTGTGACAACTGGTCGAATGATGACTTGATTCGGATCCATCTCATCTCACCTCACAGAAACAGGGACTCCTTCTCAAGCCGCTCTATGGCGGATGTTGTCCATAGCACAAGTCGGCCTGGATGTGTCCCTGGTGCCAACAAGTCTGCGTTCAGTCCGTGAACTTCAGCGATGTCTACACCCGGGAGATTCCGGGCAGCCTTGACGATCCCCTTGTCCTGTCCTACCACAATCAGGAAGGACTTTGGGGTCTTCATCTTTCTGCCACGCATTTTCCCCTTGCCTGCTCTCACTCCACGGCCATTTATAGCCCGCATCAGGTCATCTTCAAGTCCCAGTGCTGTGACTACCTCACGGACCTGCTTTGTGGTCTGTAATGTTTCGAGCTTGTCACTGACTACGAGAGGCACTGAGGGTACTGACTCAGTCTTGTGACCTCTCCGTTCCACAATTTCCTTGCTAGCCGTGGCTGCAATAGCAGAACGAATGGCAAGACGGTTCTCCTTCTTATTGACCCTCTCAATGATGACTTTCCGGGCCTCGGGCGGATGAGCAACTCTGCCACCAACTGTCCCCGGAGCGAAACCTGCCTTATTAGCCGCTGGAGTTCCACTGCCTTTGATTCGAGGCATCCTTGATCTTCCGTGACCTGTCTGCCAGCTCTGTGCTGTGTTTCGTTTTCCAGCAAACTCATCTACACCATGAGGCTGACGCCTCTTTGACTGGACTGCAAGCACAGCTCGTTTGATGATGTCCGGCCGATAGGCAGTTTCAAACTGAACAGGTAGCTTGATCGTAGGACCAGCTTTTCCTTTCAACGAATATGTCTTTACACTCGCCATTTCCTTTCAACCTCCTGTCATTGTTTGGATGTGGTACTGATGTAATTCACCTGAGTCACTTGACCGAGATGCGACCTCTTGGGTCGAATTGCCATTCTGAGACGGACTGGTCTCTTGACAGGGCCTGGAATTGAGCCCCAGAGGATGACATAGTCACCTCGTATCACACCATAGTTCACAAAGCCACCTGACGGCGTGATTTCCTCACCACGCTCGCCCATCTTGAGTACTTCATTGTTGAAGCTGGTACGTGTATGGAAACCTGTCTGTCCAGGACGGGGAACACTGTAGCGAATGTTCGTCGGAGACCATGGACCTATACAACCTACTCCACGCTTTGTCTTACGCGATTTGTGTTGTAGAATCCTGACTCCCCAGCGTCGTACTGGTCCTTGGAATCCATGTCCCTTTGTAACAGCAATTGTGTCAACGAGAGTCCCTTCTCGAAGGATGTCAGCGACACGTACGTCATTGCCCAACACACTTTTTGCATACTCAAATGCTTCTTGAACATTAGAAGCCCCTACCTTGTATTCCGAGATGTCAGGTTTCTTCTTTGACACCCCAGCAAGCCGTGGTTGGGTATGGACTAGTACGCGAATCTCATCAAATGCATTGAGCTGTGATTCGAACTCCTTCATCTTTGCCTTATGCTTGTATTTCTTCGGCAACGGCATTGCTTTTCGCAAATCTTCAGAGAGATTCTCTGCCAAGACTTCTGCAACAAGTTTCCGACCATAGGCTGTAGCCCTGTATCCACGGATGGAGAAAGGCCTAATGGGGGGAGTATCGACAATCGTGATAGGGATGACCCTCTCCTGCCCCTTAAACGGACTGTTTGGGTTTTGGACAGTCATTACTGCGTGAGACATTCCAGCTTTGAATCCTACAAAACCAAGTAGTTTCGCATCGGAACCATCATGCTCGGGCCAGTTCTTAATTCTGGGCAAGAATTTTGATGCCCTTCCTCGAGGAAGATAAGCAAGACTTCCTCGTCTTGGCGCATGTTTCTTTCTATGTGCCATTATATGTTCACCTGTAGTTTTGCAGCCCAGTAATCAAAATTCTGAATCGTCTGATAGATGAATGGTCTCGATACTAGGCATTTCTTACTACGGTCATTTCCGCTTTTTGATATCCTTTTTAACATTGCCCTATGTCAAATAGTAAAGATTTGCGGCTTAGAGACCCTGATGTTCTGTTCTAGAGATGATCTCATCCTGCAGCGGCTTGCCAAGATTGACGAAATAATCGCTGTAACCTGCCACTCTCACGATGAGGTCACGATATTTCTCCGGATTCTGTTGCGCTTCAAGTAAGGTGCTCCTCTCAATCACGTTGAATTGAATATGGTGGCCACCCAGCTTGAAGTATGCTCGGACCAGATGAGCAAGTTTAGACTTGCCTTCTTCATCAGCCACTATGTCGGGCATAAGCTTCTGATTCAGCAGGGTTCCACCCGTTCTTGAATGATCAATCTTTGCGACGGATTTAATCACTGCTGTTGGCCCGTTGGTATCAGCACCATGAGATGGAGAAACACCATCAGAGAGCGGCTTGCCAGATTTGCGCCCATTGGGAGTGGCTCCAGTGACCTGTCCAAAGTAGATATGAACAGTCGTTGGGAGAAGGTTTACACGATATTCTCCACCTTTAGTGTTGGGCCGACCGTCTAGAATGTCGAAATACCCATCGAAAACGGACTGCGCAATGCTGTCAGCATAGTCATCATCGTTACCGTAGGCCGGGCTTTTGTTCACAAGCATCTGACGGATGGGTTCATGTCCCTCGAAGTCGTCCTTCATTGCCTTGAGCAGCTCTGCCATTGGTAGTGTCTTCCTGTCATAGATGTGGTATTTCATGGCTGAGAGTGAGTCTGTTAGTGTGCCCATCCCCACGCCTTGGATATAGGTGGAGTTGTATCTAGACCCTCCATCGTGGTAGTCCTTAGCCTGTTTTATACAGTCATCCATCAGAAGGGACATGAAGGGGGATGGCATGTATTGCGCATAGAGTCGTTCGATGATGTTGTTGCCTTTGATCTTTAGGTCTACGAAGTACTTCAACTGCTTCTTGAAGGCTTCAAACAGCTCGTCATAGGAACCAAAATCCTCAGGATTTCCGGTTTCGATTCCCACCAATTTTCCAGATGCGGGATCTATTCCATTGTTCAATGTGATCTCTAGAATCTTTGGCCAGTTTAGATATCCTGTGAGGATGACGCTCTCTTTTCCGAACGCGCCTATCGTGACGCATCCACTGGGTCCACCCATTCGTGCATCTTCAACAGATTTGCCCATCCGCAGAAACTCTTTGATTATCACATCAGTGTTGAACATGGAGGGCTGACCAAGCCCTGTGCTCACTACATCAATAGCTCTCAGTAGGAAGTCCTCAGGATTCTCCTCGCTGATTTGGATACACATGCTAGGCATGACAAGCTGCATCTCTTCGCAGACCTCAAGCAGAAGATAGGAGAGGTCGTTCACTGCATCGGTGCCATTTATTGTGAGACCGCCTGTGTTTATGAGAGTAAAGTCTTGGTAGGTGCCACTCTGTTCCTCTGTGATTTCCACCTTTGGGGGTGCGGGCTGATTATGAAATTTGACCCAGAAACACTGCAGTAGTTCCTTCGCAAAGTCCCGGGTCATCAGTTTTTCATCAAGATCGTTCTTATAGAAAGGAAATAGGTTGACATCGAGCCGTCCGGGATTGAAAGAGTCCCAGACATTCAGTTCAATAATCACGCCAAGATGCACAAACCAGTATGTCTGCAATGCTTCCCAGAAATTGCGGGGGGCATTCGCAGGAACGTGGCTACATACCTCAGCTATCTTCTCGAGCTCCTTCCTTCTCTCGGAATTTCTCTCCGATTCTGCTAGCTCCTTGGCTTTGTCAGCATGACGATGTGCGAACTCGATGATGGCCTCTGCGACTATGCGAATTGCTGTGAGCTCTTGTTCCTTGGAATAGGCTTCTTTGTCATTATAGAAGTCAATCTTGTCCAATTGCTCATCGATATCCTGAATGAAGTCATTGATTCCCCTTCGGTAAATCTTGTCATCGAGGATTGCATGACCAGGGGCGCGTTGTTCCATGAACTCTGTATAGACGCCCGCCTTGAATGCTTTCAGCCACTCCTCCGACATTGCTGCAAACACACGTTCGCGCATGGTCCGTCCATGCCAAAACGGGATAATGTCCTCGCGGTAGACCTCCTTTGTGTCATCACTGACTATGAATCGAGATCTGACACGGTTATTGCAGACCTCCAAGTCAGATATTGTGTGACAACAAAGCTCTGGATACGTTGGAGTCGCTCTTGGACTTGGACCACGCTCGCCAACAATGAGTTCGTCTTCGCCTATGTAGATCTCTTTGTTGAGAAGGACATATCGAAAGGCTCTGGCGCGTGCCACAGGATAAGAGAGATTATCGGCGCCACCACTCTGATAGAAATCTGTGACTAACTCAGCCCTTTCTGTGGAGATGTATGGGCTTGTCCTGATACTCTGTTCTCTTAGGCGCCGGACTCTCTCTGTGGTCACGCATTAACACCTCTACGAGATAATTGGACTGGCCTGTGTCAAGCATCTTGTTTCTATAAAACCCACGGATAGGGACGCTAGTCATGATAGCCAGGAGGAGATACAATATTCCCGACTGATTTGTTGATCAGTGCAAGACTCGCTAGGACTGCCTCCTCCAAACGTACAGTTTCAGTACCTTGTCCCATGATGGTGTTCACCCAGAAGTCCGAGTTCTTTTTGACTGCATCCTTTTCATTCGATAAGAGCTCAGCGACGCCATGCATGGGACCGCCAAAGACTGCAAGGATGGATTTAGTGTTAGACACGGTGGATACAATCTCGTTCTCAAGTCGACTGTAAGGTGGTGCGTTTCTCGAGAAGATGATTCGAGTCATATGAGAAGATTCACTTAGTCTATCTACAAGATTGGTGATTCTCTCTACCTCGAACCCCCAGTATCTCTCAATTTCAGACCGATTGATGGGTTCAACACGTATTTTGGGCTTGGTTTCGATGATGCGAAGGAGTGTGGGAGTCCTTTCACTCAGTGCTTCAGAATGGTCAATAAGCTCACCAACACCGATATCCATTTTGCCGAAACGAACTTGGACTCCCCACCTTATCATTCCTACTGACAATTCAGAGGGTTCTGAGTCTAGTGGGTGGCTTCGAATTCTCAGTGGCGGAAGAAGACCCGTGAACTTCAACGATGGTGTCTTGGGGAAAATACGCCTGCGAAGATACTGAGGAGTGTCCATGAACTCAAGCAGCCTCACCAATAGGTCAGAGTCTCTCTTTGCCTTTGAGCGCAGGTTTCCGGTTTCGTACACAATCACGCGCTCCACACGAAAGACCGCCATCGCCCTGGCAAGAACACCAGCTTTCACTGTCTTCTGACGTAAATCAGAACAGTCTATAAGCGATGTGTCAGGAATCGCGACTTGAAGACCCAATATTGCATCCCTCTAGAGGTCCAATGTGAATCTGAGCGTGGTGCGATTCACTCCCTGTTCAATGCTCATATCTGCATATGTCATAGCCTTTACCTCGGTTCGCGTATCATGGCGCTGAAGGTCAATGTCTTCACCCCATACACGAGAATTCAGAGTGAAGCCCTCGGCGTTCTTGGAGATTTCTAATATCTCGAATTTTGAGTAGAATTGCGAGTTCATGTCAATAAGTGCAATCAAGTGGCCAATCCACTCAACTAGCAGCTCTTCGAGATCGATTCCATGCACTGTGACATCTATGGATTCAACAGGATAAACTGTCGATGTGTCCAATATCACCTCTAATGCTCCAAGTGCCGCCTCCTCAAATGCCTCTTCCAGAGTTGGAGCCCAGCACTCGACAGTAATATCGGCTGTGTGATCATGATACTTGTATCCGCGCTCGGCTGTCATTCTTCTCTAGCGCTCACCACTACAAGAAGCTTAAAAGGCGTTTCCAACCGTTTGCAGCCGTCACACCCAGTTAGGGATTGACAATTGAGCCGAGGTAGCCAAGCCTGGATCACGGCGCTGGTCTTGAAAACCAGTGTCCTGTGGACTCTGAAGCCAAGCCAACCAGTGTGCTTTGTCACGCGTGAGTTCAAATCTCACCCTCGGCGCCATTTTCTAATTGCTCTAGAATATCGCAAGCGGCTCAAGAATTGGATAGGTCTTTTATATGGGATAATCTTCCTTTGAAATTAAGCAAGAGATTCGGGGCGGTATTCATGCAGGAGCTAGATTTACAGACTGTTTCGATAGTAATAGCGGCAATGAGCGTCTTGATAGGAGTAATCATGAGTGTGCTTTCTATTAGAAATTTAGCAAAGTCAAGACGAGCCTCCATATTCTTGGATTTTCACAAACAGGCCGACCAAGAGTTCCTTGAAGACATTGAAGAAGTGGTTGGGGAGTGGAACTGGAGCGACTATGAAGAGTTTCTAGCTAAATACGGACCAACAAATCCCAAAAACTGGGCAAAATTCATCCACGTTAGCTCCTTTTTTGACTCGATGGGAAAACTTCTCGAAGAGAATATCACTGATGCAGAGCTATTACCTGAAGCAATGGCAGCAATAGCAATGATATGGTGGGAGAAGATTGAACCTATTCAGGCAGATCTTGCAAAGCGTTGGAGATCATCAGAATCGCTCGACTCCAGCGAGTTTCTATATAAGACTCTCAAAAGGCTTGGATATCATTCTCCAGTTCCACCCGAGCAGAGTAGCCCTGATTCTGTAAAGTCATAGTGAAACTCCAAGATTGCTCAAACTCTCCGACCTTTAATGCAAGTCCAGTAATTTCGGACATATAATCGTTCTATCCTGCGTAAGATAGAAAGCCATCTAGACTTTACATCATCGATGACTTCATTCTCTCGAAAGCTTGATTTTACAGAGATGTAGAAGATAATTGGTGTTTGGATGGTCGAGTGTTTTGTGACAGGAGGCACCGGATTCATTGGGAGTCACATTGTCCGCCTACTGACTGAAAAGGGCCACCACGTCAATATGCTAGTACGCAAGACATCGAACATGGAATTGATTGAGAATCTACCGGTTTCTAAAGTCGTGGGAGATATCACGGATATTGACAGCATGCTGAGTGGAACAACGAATGACACAGAATGGTTCTTCCATAATGCAGCCCGAATGTCGGAATGGGGAGGGAAAGCAAGAAACTGGCCGGTCAATGTGGATGGAACACGTAACGCTCTAGAAGTCGCCCGAAGAAAAGACGTCCCACAGTTCATCTATACCTCATCGACCGCCCTCTATGGGTTTCCTGGAAAGCCGATGACAGAGGACTCTCCGAAGAAGCCATACGAGTCGTACCAGCAGTCAAAGCTTGCAGCAGAGGAATTGGTATGGAAGTATTCACAGGACTACGGAATCAGCGCTACGGCGGTTAGACCACCAACGGTAGTGGGCCATGGCGATATGTACCTAGGTCCGACACTTATTGAAGCAGTGAGATCTGGAACATATGTGCACTTCGATGGTGGGAAGAATCGTCAAAGCATTGTGCATGGTGAAGATGTAGCACGGTGTCTAATCTTGGCTGCAGAAAACTTTGGAAAAGCCCATGAAAATGCATACAATGTCACATCCTTCATTGTTGAGATGCGGGTCTTCATAGAGGCTCTTGCTGACGAGCTTAGAGTACCAAAGGACTTCCGGAGTGTTCCCTACAAAGCTGCACTTGCTATCGGAAAGATGACCTCAGGTCTGTTTCGAGCCTTTCACCGTAAGGACAGCCCATTCCTGACAGCTTTTCGCGTGAAGTACTTGGGCAGTGACTATGTAGTTGATGACTCAAAGGCGCGCCAAGAGTTGGGGTATAAACCGAGGTGGAACCTAGAAACCACAGTCAGAGACATGGTTGAGTGGGGAGGGAAATTCAAGCCTCGATAAGGACTAGGGCACTTGGTAGAATCTATTGAGCGGCCAGCAACTGCCCCTTCTTAGATTCCTCTCTCACCCTCGGCGCCACTTTTCCGATAATAGCTTTGTATGTTCTACTGAAAGTGGATTAGCTCGCTATACTTAGATGTGTCATGATTCACGGACAGGTTAAAAGAATGAATCATCAGGGGTCAGGAGAGTTGTCTGAATCTCCTGAAAAAGGAGAGGTCTAGCACAAGGAGAAACGCTCCTTGGATGATGATTCCATATCCATTCCCTACGAGATATGCATCTTGCCCCAAGAGAATAAGTGGTAGACCGATGATTGGGTAGATGAAATCGAGAGCAAGGCTTGCGGATAGTTCTCGTCTGGTTTTCTCTAGAGTGTGCTCTTTTCGTTTTAAAAGTGTGAGCGCGAGTGCGAGGTTAATAAAACCCCAGAGCATAGCCTGGAGGCCTATTCCTTGGATTAGTGGGTTGAAAGAGAGAAAAAACAGTGCAATGCCAGCTACGACACTTGCGATACTCCAGATTAACAGAATTCTTCCCAGTGTTTCATTGAGTTTTTCAAGAGAAGTCAAAGGCTTCACTTCCTAGAAGGCAACTGGCATTCAAATGTAAGTCTGTCGGAATAGAAACGGATTGGTGCTGAATAGGCAAACCATTGCGTTGAACGTAGAGCTATATAATCAATTCATCCATGGTGATTATTGCGTGGTGGTTTTACAATGGATAAGTTTCAGCGAACGAAAGCTGTACCTGAGCACATGAGATATGCTGTGGTACCAAAGCCGCTCCTGAAACGCTTCATCATTTTGAGGTCGATGCGTTGCGCAGTTTGCGTAGCTCTAGCATTCTTGCTACTTCTGCCTCTTACAGTGCTACCCGGATTAGTGATTTTGGTGCTTCCTGCTGAGATTGCTTTGGTTGGAAGAATTCAGGATGAAGCCGAGCTTGTTCTTTGGGTGCGGAGCAATATGATTACTCAGGCAGGCAATTGGGAAGATGCTGAGTTAGAAACCGAGATGGTTCGTCTGAGGGCCCACGACAGACCAAGTGCTATACAAGACTACTCTCGGTAGATAACACATTTCCTGTGGCATTGGAATCTCGCATAGTCCGAGTAAGGCAGCAGCAATCCTTGCTACTAATTGGTCAGAAATACCATCAAGGCCAAGGCAAAGTAGTAGATCTGATAGCAACTGACCATAAGCCTCTCAATCAGACCGAAGTATCTGCTTGTGGCTGTAAATGACGAGATAATGACAAGAATCAGGGAAACTATTGCTGTAATCAATGAAAATGTAGCAAATGTGTTCCACTCGACTACTGATTCCAAACGAAACCACATTGCCACCATCCCTGCTGTTGTCAAAATCCCAGATATTACAATCAGGATGAGGTGCATCTTTCCACGGGTAGTAACAATCTCACCGCCAGCATCAAGAGGGAAGAAAAGGGCAACAAGCACTCCAAAGAGGCCACTGATTATGAATAGAATAGGCCCGATAATTGAGCCTACTCCATTATTCACTCCCCAATGAAGACCAAGGTAGAAGAAGAAAAGGAGAGTGCTAGACGTAATGATGAACTTGTCAAACAGCTTCTTGTTAGGTGCATCAACGGCCATGAGTGAACTTACATCATCTCGAACATGACTGTAATCCGGTTGGATGATTCCTCCGATAATCCACATCAGAGTATAGATTATTGGACTCAGCATTCCGCAGATTGCTAGAATTTGAAATAGATTCATGACTATCATCCAACCCGTACTTAATGCTGTGCTCACACTAGGCGTCTGGATTCTCAATGACTGTGGCGACACCCTGTCCGCCGCCCACACAGGCATTGGCAACTCCGTATTTCGCTTTCTTATCTTTGAGAATTCTCGCCAGAGTACCAGTCAGCCTAATCATGGTTGAACCCAGAGGATGTCCAATCGCAGTAGAACCACCCATCACATTCACTTTCTCCTCTGGAATGTTCAGTTTGTCCATGCAATTGAGGGCAACAATGCAGAAGGCCTCATTTATTTCCCAGTAGTCTATATCTTCGACGCTTAATCCTGCATGCTTGAGAGCCTTTTTGGTTGCAGGAACAGGACCACGACCCATTACAGTTGGATCAACTCCAGCCCACCCCATGGAAACTATTCTTGCCATGGGTTCCAGACCTCGCTTTTCGGCCTCCTTTGCCTCCATTAAGACTGCGGCTGTGGCACCTGCATTGAGAGGCGAGGCATTGCCCGGTGTAATCACTCCCTCATCAGTACCTTCTCTTTTGATATAGCCCTCTTTTCCACCATTTTTCTCAAGGAAGAAGGGGGTTGATACTCTCGGCAGGGTAGAGACCTTCTCAAGCGTTGAAGGTCGTGCACTCAAATCCCTGTCAACTAGAAGGGGTTCATCTACATTGCCGGGCGCATGTCCCTCCATAGGGATAATCTCCCCCTTGAACCATCCGCTCTCCTGGTTCTTCACGGTTAAATTATGACTTCTGACGCCGAATTTGTCCATGTCCTCCTTGGTAAAGGTGGGAACCTCTTCTTCGTATAGCTTTTGGGCCGTCTGCAACATGTTGAATACAGTCGCGACATCCAGGCCGGGTCGGTAGAACTCTGACGACTCGTCGCCAAAAGATAGGTTGGGTTCGACGCCCGTTCCCCTCACTCGGGTCATATGCTCAAACCCCGTCGATAGCACTGTTTTGCTGTATCCTGTCATAATCTCCATGATACCAATATGCATTCCAGAGCCTGCAGACCCACACTGACGGTCAACAAAGATAGAGGGAACATCATGTGGAAATCCTGACAGGAAGGCAGGAATCTTGCCCCCATAGGTCCAGTTCTCAAGGACTCCGGAGGCCACGCCGACGGTAATCTCATCGATGTCCTTCTTCTCAATTCCTTTACTTGCTAGAGACCCATCAAAGAACCTCATCAGTAACCGTGATAGGAGCTCATCTCCCCGGATCTCACCGAACACGTCAGTTTCTGGCTTATTGGGACGTGATCGTGAGAAAGGAGTACGCGCATAATCGACCAGCCAAGCTTCTTTCATGATTTCCTCAGAAGGGCTCCTGAGTTTTAACTCTTCTTTCAAGTGTTGTATGAAAGAGGATTTATCTCACAGGGTATCCTCAAGCAGTTCATGCCCTCAGTCCCGACAGATGACATTGAAACCTTCTATGAAATAACTGGCGAAGGGGAACCAATCTTGTTTGTCCACGGCGCAGCTGGTTCTCATGATAACTGGCACCCTCAGGTTAAGCACCTCTCCGACCGCTTCAAAGTCGTGACATACGACATAAGGGGACACGGAAAGTCAGGTGGGTCTGACAGAAAATATAGCTGTGAACTCTTCGCAGATGATCTGAGTGGTCTGATAACCGCACTCGAGCTAGAACGACCCGTGGTCTGTGGACTCTCTCTTGGAGGGATGATAGCCCAGCAGTATGCCGTGAGGCATCAATCCAAGCTTGCTGGACTTGTGCTGGCGGACACCGCTGTAGCCTCCGCCCTGACTCTCTCAGATAAGCTTCAGAAATTGATGTTCCCAGCTAGTCTGATTAAATGGTATATTCGAAGAAAGACTCCTGAAGATTATGCGAGATGGTCATTCAAGTACTTCGACATGAAGGAGGATGTGAGAGAGTATCTGATTCAGGAACAACTCCGGATGAATCAGACCGAGTTCCTTAAGCTGATGGATGCCATCTATGGCTTCAAGCTGCTTGACCTTGCCAGCATCAAAGTGCCAACGCTGGTGGTAGTGGGTGAAAATGAGCGCAAGTCGGTCTTCCCGCATGCAGACAAGATGATAGAGCTGATTGAGGGCTCAAAGAGGGTTATCATTTCGGATGCTGGACATGCCTCCAATCTAGAGAATCCCGCCGAGTTCAATCGAGTGCTAGGTGAGTTCTTGGAACACGTGTTCTAAATTCTCTTCTCAAGGTAGGGTCCTGTATCGTTGAATCCAAGAGCGCGATAGTATTCTTTGACTCCAATTCCGCTGTTCACAATCAATCTGTTGACTTGGAAATCCTCGAGCGCGATTCGCTCTGCCTCTTTGAGCATGCGGTCTCCTAGACCCAAATGCTGCCACGCATCCGGATTCCTCTCGCCTATCTCCACAACAGGACCATAAACTCTGAGCTCTCTAATAATGACGCAGGGACTCCTATTGATCTCGGGACGGTGAGCCTGGTCACTGGGCATGCGAAGTCTGAGGAATCCAAAGATGATATCTTGACTTTGCTCCTCGAAGGAAAGAAAAATCTCTAGGCCATCTGCAGCCTCATAATCACGTCGTACCAGCTCAATGCCTTCAAAACTCACCTTTTGTCCGGTCCGCATCTGAAAGTGGCCAATCTCTCTGTATCGAATCGTTGGGTTTCTCAGCCCTTTCTCACTCATTCGATCATGCACCAGCTCTCGCAGGTTTCCTTTGCTGAAACCAGCCTCTATCTGATGGAGTGGGATGTCCCTCTGCATCCTCTGGATACGAACATACTCGGGCATCTTGCTGACTGCATTAGAAACGAGTTCCACGACTTGATCATCAGAATAGGGACTGTATATTCCCTGTTCCCACCACTCGAACAGCTTTGTATTCTTCACCACAAGCGTAGGATAGATCTTTAGCATGTCTGGTCGAAACCTAGAGTCAGTGAATAATGCTTCAAAGTCTGCGAGGTCAGAGTCTGGAGTATTTCCAGGTAGACCAGGCATCATATGGTAGCATACTTTCAGTCCGCTATCTCTGAGCGTCTTTGTGGCTTCGATGGTCTGTTCAAGCAGATGTCCTCTCTGCACATGTTCTAGAACCTCATCCGAGAGCGTTTGAACACCTATTTCCACACGGGTAGCACCCATTTCCAGCATGCTATCGATGCTTTCGGGATTCACCCAGTCTGGTCGAGTTTCGAATGTGAGTCCTACGTTGCGAACCTCCGCTGTTTCATTCCTCTTCTGTGATTCATTCAAACTCTCGCTGACTGTTCCGTTCATTGCATCGAAACAGCCCTTGACAAATGACTCCCTGTAGACGGGCTCCTTTGAGCACCAGTCGCCACCCATGACTATTAGTTCCACCTTCTGAACAGAGTGGCCAATCGCGTCTAACTGATTTAATCTGCTCTCTACCTGCCTAAATGAATCAAAATCGTTTTGCAATCCTCTCATTGTGGCAGGTTCATGACCTGTATAGCTCTGTGGAACTCCAGCATCAGGTCCACCTGGACAATAGGCACACTCCCCATGAGGACACTTATGGGGCTCTGTCATCACAGCTACAACAGCGACCCCAGAAACTGTACGAACAGGTCGCTTCTGCATCAGGGGTTGAAGTATTTCTAGTTCTTCAGGAATTGCCGCTTGCAACACATCTGCATTTGATGGGACACGGGATGCCTTATGCAATCCACAGATTCTGCTCTTGATCCGATTTATCTCACGTCGGTCAAGTACCTTTTCCGAACTAAGAAGGGATTCGATGATCTCTCTATACAATGCATAGTCATCTGAAAGAGGCATTCCAAGAAGCTAGACCCCAGTATCCGGTTAAAGGATGCGGTCTGCCAAAGCGCGTTGCAGATGCCATTCCACAAGGTAATCCTTAAAACAACAACAAGTTTTCCAGATATACAACCGGAGAGGTAAACAATATGCCTGGTTCACATGGTTCATTGACAAAGGCTGGAAAGGTCCGAGAGTCAACTCCAAAGGTCAAAGGGCGTGAACGCCACACACCTATTCCTCGAGTTCGCAATAAGAGGAACTTCACAAAGCGATTTGTTAAAGGGAAGTTGGTCGGACAGGCCAAGACTAGGTAGTATCAGCACTGTTTCTTTAAGCCCATTGAATCACGATGGAACTTTCCAAACTCAGTGATATTTGATAGTTGGTCACCGTCAAAGACAGGACCTTCGATACAGACGAGATCACCCGTAGGATCAAGGGCACAAGTCCCACAGATTCCACATCCGCACTTCATGAAACGCTCTAGTGAGGCTTGAAAGTAGATATCGTGTTCCTTTGCCAGCTCGTAGAGGCCCAACATCATCAGTTCAGGACCGCATGTATAGATTGTATCCGGAGTTTCTCCCTCCAGAATTTCCTTGACGGCATCGGTTGCAAGTCCTTTGTAACCCATAGATCCATCATCAGTAGATGTCTGGAGCCGGAATTTATCGCCTCCAAGACCCTTAAACTCATTCAAATACACGATTTCTCCTTTTGTCCTAGCGGCAATCAGCAATGTGACATGCGCCTCTTTGTCGAGTAATTCGTACGTGAGTGGTTTCAATGGTGCCATCCCTATGCCACCACCAACTACAAGTGCCTTCTTGGCATCTGTATTGAAAGCAGTACCAAATGGTCCACGAATTCCAATTAGCTGACCAACACTCAATGAGGCCAAAGCATTGGTTGCTTCACCGATAGGTGCCACTGTTACTCCAGCATCGGGAGGATTCCAGTATGACACACTCATTGGAATCTCATCAACACCTGGAACCCAGATCATCATGAATTGGCCGGATTGGAAATGAGTGTCACTAAATGGATAGTTGAAATTGATTGTTCGAGTGGTATCGCTCTCATCGATTACGTTGGTGACTCTTACAGATATCGGACGGCCCATTAGTCTATCAAGATCCAAGACGCCTACCTCCCAGCTAAACCCACTATTTCCGACACCTCTGAGAATCCCTCATCTTGGAGATAATTCTGAATGCCCGCCTTGATATGTCTAAAGACACCAATTCCATCCATCATTGCAGTTCCAATTTGGATCGCCCTAGCACCAGCAAGATGCATCTCTACGGCATCCTGCCATGTGGTCACTCCGCCCACACCTATGATGGGTATTGAGAGTGCATTATGAAGGTCGTATATGCACCTTACAGCAATTGGAAATATGGGAGGGCCAGATAGACCACCGACTCTGTTACCCAGAATAGGACGCTTTTGATGAATGTCGATCTTCATTGCTCGAACAGTGTTGATTGCAACGACGGCATCAGCCTCGGCCCGCTCGGCTGCCATTCCTACTGCGACAATATCAGAAGCATTGGGAGTAATCTTAGCGAATATCGGACAATCTACGACTCCTTTCACAGCTTTCACAAATTGGTATGTGAGATCGGGGTCATGAGCAATCTGTGCAATTTCAGCATGAGGGCAGGACAGATTCAGCTCAATGGCTTCCGGCTTCATCTCTATGCCTTTTGATGCTACATCAGCTAACTCCTTGGGTGAGTTCCCAAAGATGCTGAGGACAACTGGAACACCACTCTCCTTTAGTGCAGCCATCTCGTCCACAAAAGATTCAATGCCAGGATTCGTAAGACCCACTGCATTGATCAATCCTCCATGAGAAGTAGCAAGGATTGGTCCTGGATGGCCCTTTCTTGGCACAGAACCAATGGATTTTGTCACAACAGCATCTGCTCCCGACTCATGAACGCGGCGCAGAGTAGAACTGGTGACTCCCAGAATCCCTGAAGCAAGCCAATATCCTTGTATCTTCAAGAGAGCACCTAGGCGGCAATTTGGCAGCCAACTCGTAATAAGGTAGACGGCTGCTGACAAACGTCGTCTAGCACTAAACTTATCCGACTCACAAGCAGTGAATCAAGCTCGGGGTAGAATAGTTTGGAAGCTCATTTGGTCCTCACTAGCTTTGGTCTCTTCTTGCTTAATGAGAGAGGGAAGGTCATCTCAGAACAGATCGTGTACCCCGATGTGGAAAAGATGTCTTCCCAGTTCACAGTGCTTGGGGAAGGACAGCCCACAGAACTCTTGGAGGACATGGCAGAGGAATTTGCGAAGCTTGGCGTCGATACTGTTGTGGTTGAGAATGGAATGATGGGTCGGGCATTGTCTGGCCTAACTCAAATCCCTGTAAGTGTCAAGGAAACATCAGCTATGTTCAAGACCTTCCGAGATGCTCAGGACTCATACTTATTGAAATCAGACCTTGCGAAAGAGAAGGAAGATGTTGTATCATTTAGACGGGAGGTGGCTGTCCGTATCGCTCGAGCAACAATCACGGCCGCTAGTGAAGAAAAGGACCTTCTTGTGAAACATGCAATAGATGCAATCAGTGAGGTTGATAGGTCCATCAACATTCTAGCAATGAGGCTGAGAGAATGGTATTCGCTTCATCACCCTTCATTGAACGACCTAGTAGAAGACCACGAAGTGTTTGCAAATGTGGTGAGCATATGTGGAGGCCGTTCAAGCATCGATTCTGAATGCCTATCAGAAGCCGGATGCTCGGCACAACAGATTGAGAGTATTATGAGTGCAGTGCCAAGAGACCTAGGGGCACCTTTCGAAGCAAACGATCTGTCTATCGCACAAAGTCTAGCAAATACCGTTCAGACGCTCTATGCGAAGAGACGCGAGATTGAGGAATATGTTGGTCAGATGATGGAATCTGTTGCACCTAACATCACCGCTCTCGTTGGTCCGATGGTAGGGGCTCGCTTAATCAGCCTCGCTGGATCGTTGAAGGGTCTTGCTCAGAAGCCGTCAAGCACAGTCCAAATCTATGGCGCGGAAAAGGCACTGTTTAGAAGTCTGAAGACTGGAACAGATCCACCGAAGCATGGAATCATCTATCAAGTCCCTGAAGTTCATAGTGCCCCATATTGGCAAAGAGGAAAAATCGCAAGAGCGCTGGCAGGGAAAATAGCCATTGCTGCGCGTATCGATGCGTATTCCAAGAGAAACATAGGAACAGATCTCAAGAAGAAATTCCTTCAGAGAGTTGATGAGATTCAGAGACAGAATGCGGAGGAACCACCGCCAAAGCCTGTGAAAAAAGTCACCAAGAAACCAGCAAAGCGCGGGAGAGACCGTACTAGGCAGAATAGGAAACGAGGTGCGAAGAAGAAATGACAGAAGTAAAGAGTCACAAGTTTCCAGGCGTCTTCCAAGTCGTTGACAAATCCAAATCATCCCTTGCTACGCGGAGTATTGTTTCCGGACAGAGCGTCTATGGGGAAAGGATCCTGAATATTGAGGGAAAAGGAGAATTTCGGCTATGGAATCCTCGAAGGTCCAAGCTGGCTGCAGCAATCCAAAAGGGGGTCATGGAGATGCCAATCCAGCCAGGGTCCAGAGTCCTGTATCTTGGTGCAGCATCAGGAACCACCGTTAGTCACTGTTCAGATATTGTGGGCGACCAAGGAATCGTTTATGCTGTTGAGTTCTCAGCACGCACGGCTCGAGGACTCCTCCAACTAGCTGAATCACGGAATAACATCATACCAATCATTGAGGACGCAAGACACCCGACGAAGTATGCTCCATTCATAGCTGGACCTATTGATGTAGTCTATCAAGACATTGCACAGCCGAATCAGGCACGTATTCTCAGCGATAACATCAGGATTTTTTGCGGATTCGGTGCATGGGGATTGATTGCTCTTAAAGCAAGAAGCATAGACTCGACTGCACCGATTGATGAGATCTACAGCAACGAGATAGCCATATTGGACTCCCAAGGTCTTGAGGTGATTGAGAATGTGAACCTTGATCCCTTGGAGAAAGACCATCGATTCTTAGTCTGTCGTGTCACGGAGGGGCAAAAGTGACTCCGCCAATCGACAAGATTGTTCAGCATGAGATTGATTCCATAAATGACCACATGCCCACCAATAGATTCACTCTGAGTGAATTGGCTGAATTAGAAGACCCACATTATATGACAAGAAATGGGGAGAAGTCTATCCTCAAGAAGGAGGAGATAGCTGCACTCTTGAAGCTGGTACCCTCGAAATTCCATAATGAAATCAGACTTCCTGTAGTGATTCTACGTAGAATGGACTATGGCACTGGAATCTACACTATAGCAGGAGGCAAAGCAGAACTCTTTATGGTTCACCATCTGCTAGGATATGTTGACCTAGAATGGGAGGATTTTCAGAAATGGAAACCCATTGAGAAGCTCATGCGCCCCCAAGTGCAGGCAATAAGACGGAAATTGCCCTCTACATCATGCATTGGCTTTGTTACCTCTACGCAGAATAATGATGAAGCGCTTCAGTAGTCTAGCATTTTTCACAATCAGCAATGGCTAAAAACCTTCAAAGGCAGATGAGTCCTTAGGTCCGAGTAATAATGACAAAAGCCCGAACTCAGCTGATGCAAGAAGTCACATCACATCTAGTGGAGGCTGGGTTCGATATATCATCGCATTGCGATGTCAGACCAAGCTGTTTTGACATGGTTGCCCGCAGGGACGACAAGATCATTTTGATTAAGACCCTCGCTAATATTGATGCATTCAAGAAGGACGATGCCATTATATTGCAGCTCGTAGCTCAGTTCTTCGATGCCATTCCATTGATTGTGGGCAAGACTACTCGAAGAGGAGCTCTTGACGATGGCGTTGTGTACAAGAGGTATGGTGTCCCAACCATTGCACCTCACAGTTTTGAGAGGATGATCGTCGAAGAGCAGCAGCCTCGACAGTTTATCCAGCGTGGAGGGCGATTCGTGTCCATAGATGGCGAGAAACTGAAGGAGGTCAGGCTCTCCCTCAACATGACTCAGGAGGAACTGGCCGATTGCATTCAGGTCTCTGCAAGGGCTGTCTTGGCCTATGAGAAGAATGAGATGGCGGTCAGTGTTGACGCAGCAGGCAAACTTGAGAGAGAATTGAAGACCGACCTGGTTATTCCTGTGGACCTGCTAAGTTCCGTAGTAATTCCTGATGAACAGCCTCAGACAGCAGCATCGATAGAAAACCTTGACCTAGCCAAACGAGTGAAAGACTTCTTTGAGAAGCTGGAGATGAGTGTGTTATGGACCGATAGAGCTCCATTCCATGTAATCGCAAAAGAAGAAGGCCCGCCTCTGATGACAGGTGTGGGTTCAATCAAGAGCAAGGCTCTGAAAAGGCGAGTGGAGATTCTCAAGAGTGTGTCCGAGGTCACAGAGTCAGATGCTGTGCTCATTGTGGAGGAGGGGCAAACCGAACAGGCTGTTTCAGATTTGCCTGTTATTAGACAGATAGAACTCGAAGATATTGACGAACCTCATGAGCTGAAGAAGATAATCAGCGAGAGGTCTGAATGAAGCCTAGACACCTAGTTTCTTTTGTGTTGTTTCTGCATCATCCTGAAGTCTTCTAACGGACTCCCAACTCTTTCTCACAATCGGGGGGAGTTTTTCTCCATCTTCAATGAGCCTGCGGATGAAATCTATAGAAGTTGGATCTGAGGGATAGCCAGAACCAAAGTTGCCATATTCTTGATGTAGACTAGCAATTATGCGTTCTCGTTCTTCTTTCGCAATAATCGATGCAGCAGACACGATTGGAAACTTCGAGTCAGCCTTATGTTCTGATATGATCTTGCAGCCAAGGGCTGTTAGCCCACTCCGGTTTCCAATGATGTCCCCGAATCTATCTGCTTTGACATCTGCTGCATCAAGATAAGCAGTCTTTGGACGCAGCTTTGAGAGGACTGAAACGAACTGCTGAACCTCAATCTCATTGAGAGAAACTCCTCTGCCTCTAAGACCATCTATCTCAGCTGCCGTTATGACACTTATCTCAGTCCTATCAACAAGCCCAGTAATCACTTCTGCCAAGATGCCCCTCCGTTTTGGAGAGAGTGTCTTTGAATCTCTCACTCCACTGGCTTCAAGCCCTGGTAGCTTATCTTCGCGAACCAAGACTCCAGCGACAACCAGGGGCCCTATCATTGGCCCTCGGCCTGCCTCGTCAATCCCTGCCACTCCTCTCAAGACTTCCCCCTTATTGCTCATGTTCTGGGACCGTTCCATCTTGCTTATTGTATACTCGACAGCTCGCGTAGAATTGAAAGTGGTGGGGCGGATGGGATTCGAACCCACGATCGACGAGTGTCTTCTACGACGACGGTCAGCGTTTTGACCCCGCTATTCAGACGCGAAATGCATCTAGATCTGGAGCCCGTCGCCATACCGGACTAGGCCACCGCCCCGAATCGAGGGGCAGGATGCTGGAACGAGTTAAGAACCTTTCGTCAATCAGGTTCCATAAGGTTCTCTAATTTGCCGCAATTGCTGATATAGCAACCACTTTTTAGCTACAGGTAGTCTGTTTTCACACAATTCGGAGTTGTAGCATCATCATGACTCGGGCTGGACGTCCCTTGACATGGGCCCTTATCCTTCTAATGGTGATTCCTGGAGTCATGCTGCCTTCTGCTCATGCTGCTGATATTCAAGGTCGTGATTTTGTTCCAGCCCTAAGGATGAGGACCATAGACAAGTTTGGTTACAGACTGTCATTCCAACTCGAGGACGGCGTGGAGCTATTCTTAATTCGTGCTACATTCAAAGTCACATACACATATTCGCTGGAAAACATAGGAGGTAGTCTATACTACAGTAAGCACTCCTTGAACCTCCTTGTAGGGTTCTATTATGGGAGGACTATGTTGGGAAGACCAGTGGTTAGAAACGTATTGGCTGACTATATTGCATTCTACCCCAAGTGGCATGATAGTGCAGGATTTCCACATGACCTGCTTTCGATTCATTCGATGTTCATGCTCAATGATACAATTAAGGACGGTCAATTGGTAGTCACAACATCCATCTTAGATGACGACGCAGTGACGTCTCATATCGCTGAGTACGGAGGCACATTCGTTTTCTCAGGACTCACATTTGTCATGGATGATGGTTCTGAATTCCTCCTCTCGGAAGAGGATATCCAGATAAGGATAGAGAAATACAATAATGAGATCGATCCGAGTGCATCTGTTCTTCAGAATGCAGGTAGTACGACATATACATTTGATTCGAATTATCTCACAGCAACCTTGGATGGCATAGCACCATGGTTTGTGGCCTTTGATGCAGCTGTGGCGATTCTTCTTTGGGGATCATTTTTCCTGTCAATTATATTGACAATTTTACATATCAAGGGGAAAATCAGGCTACCATTGCATAAATTGAGAGGCCTTCTCGTAAGCAAGGATGCCAGTTCTTAGAGTATTCTGTGTGGCAAACAAGTCATTTTCATTATGAGTGTAATAAAGACCACTCATGAAGATGCTATGATGAAGCTTCTAGATGCCAGTTTTCGACAGATCATGAGGGCCCGAATGTAAAACTCGCCTATTGGAAGTTAACGTTCAAGGAACACGACGGCTGAGTAGGTGAGCAAGTCAATGAAATCAAAGCATCCAGGTAGACCATTTTACCCTGAACCTTGGTAGCAATCAGGCTTTTTGATCTAGCTATCAAGCCAAGAACTCACTGCCCGCTACTCACTCCTATACATGCATGGATAATCTAATATTCGACCCAAAGTCTGATTGGGAAGAGTGTGCAGCTGGTTGAGAGAGTGGACTAGGTTCACAAGCTTGCCCGTCTACTGTAGTTCAGGAGATAAGGGAGACCTAGTAGTATCAAAAGACGGCGTGATGATAAGATCCATCACCGGAGAAGTACTCCATGCCGGTTCTGGTGACGAATACTTCACCCCATTGACTACAATCGTTGTCGGAAAGGATGGAAGGAGTCAGGCTGAACCGCTCGACCAGAAGCTCGAGGTATTCCTCAAGCCGATACTTGTGACAAAGAAACCATACTCACGAGGGATGGGACAGATGCCAGACCCATTTTGGCCTCCAGCCACAGTGGGATGGTATGGCAGGGTTTTGGGCGGCAAGGAGGAGGCAATCTTCATAGTGCAGCCTGTAAAGGATAGCCAGAATTATTGGCTTACGATTTCTGATAGCAGCTCAGAAACGATATACGAGAGTCACATGATTCAGAAATATGAGGGTGGGATCCTGGAACTGCAGGAGGATTGGGAACTAATCGAGTCTGTGAATAGATACTTTGGTCAAGAGGATCCCGAAAGAGCTAGAGAGAATGCGCTACGGATGCTCAAAGCACCATCGCCTCCCCTAGAGAAGATTGCGGAGCTGATAAAGGGCGTTGTTATACCAGACCTGAAAATTGGAAGAGATATGCAGGAGTCGTTAGAGCCCTTGGTGCCTCTATCTTTCCCATCAGATGTTCGAGAAGAACTAATGGCATTTCTTGCATGGATTACAAAGAGAGAGATTCCCAAATCTGATCCGGTTGATTTCTTTGGAGGACTAAATGCCACTCCAACTCTACGAGCACTCGTCATGGGACATATTCAGTGCATTATCGATGGCGTGGACCCTCCGCAGTATGTTCGACTAATGAACATGGCTGAGAGAAGACAGCTGGAACTCCCAGATCGCCCCTCACCGACACTAGCTGAGAGAACACCTTGGTTGATATTCTGGGAGAAAGTATACGCAATGTTTCCTAGTTGGTATGGTCGTGTTAGGAAATTCATTATTGACCTCAATCAGGCTGACAGTGTCGCCAATTCGTTGCCTGTGAGTAGATCAGCTGCAAAACGCAGCACAAAAGCATGGATAAACCGTTTTGCTCTGCTAAGTTCTGGCGTACAACTACGAGCACATATCAAGACGCGTGCAATTGGCCTTCATACTCTGGCATATTTCGGTTCGGCCCATAGGTGGCCCCACAAACATATGGCATGGATTACCAGACTGGGAGAATTGGGAGAGAGTCCTCCTTATCTACAGATCATGCATATGCCGCCACACTCTGCAGAGCGTGTTCGAAGAGCGCTACCCAGTGTGACGGACGTTGCGTGGTCTGCAAGAGTTGTGAATCACCAACTTTTCGATAGCAATGAGGGATGGAAGACCTCCACAACCAAGATTGTGGAGTCTGTTGCAAGGAAAAGTACAATTCGGAAGCTCAAATCACGCCACGGAAAATGGAAGGGTACACAGATTCATCAAATCAATCATGATGAGGCCAAGGTACTTGATACTGCTGCTAGCACTTTCTACTTAGCCGATTTTGAGGACAAGAAGCTCATGGATTATTTGGGTCTGACTAGGGCTAAGGTAAAATCAGTCCTGACGCGGTTCTCGGAGAAGGAGATAGTGAATATTGCGTATCAACCAGATGAGCCTAGTCTTATTTCTCTGTTCACCGTTGTTCAGGGATCACCTGGAAGTGTATATGCTCTTGCAAATGCGTTCCTTGAGTACACTCCCATTTCACTGGTAATGATTGATGATGAAGGGAAGATGCTGATTGTCTTCTCCAGAATGCCAAATGAAGACGTTTATAGTTTAATGGCCGAGTTGCCTGCAAGGGGGCAGGAAGAGGGGCTTACAATTCGGTGCCTCCAGCCAAGGGCATTATGGAACTACACCAGAACTCTGTATCAACGTCTACTGTCTGACGATGGGACTTGGAACGATGATGTCACTGGTTTTCTGTCACAGGTGAGATCAATGAAGAAGGCCTTGTCAGGGGAGGGGGAGTAGGTGTCTTGTGAATGACAGATTCGAAGTTCCATGCCATGTGTCACACAATGTTAGAAATACATTCTCTGTAACTGCCTGATGTTGAATGAAAAATCTGATGGCACAGAAGGTATTCTATTGATCCTGGGTAGTATCTTGCTAAAGGTTGCCCCGAAAATCAAGAAGGCGTGGGCTAGAATTTGGCCAATCGATGGCGAGAAGGAGATACTATCAAAGCTGACTCCGTGGATCATTGAGCGAAAGTCCAAACTCAGAAAGGGATCTGTGCTACGGCGGAATTTCAATAGTAGCAGATGGTATGCATACGAGTGCACTGATGACCTATTTGTCATCCTCATCACAGACGGCAAAGAGTCAGACAAGATAATCACAGATAGAATACGCCGGGCAGGTCGTGCAGTAAGGAGCGAACTGGAAAACCAGTCAGTCACAAAGGTGTTCAAGAAATACACCGAGATTGTGACACCAT
This sequence comes from Candidatus Hermodarchaeota archaeon, assembly GCA_048885865.1. Lineage (GTDB taxonomy): Archaea > Asgardarchaeota > Thorarchaeia > Thorarchaeales > Thorarchaeaceae > SMTZ1-83. The sequence continues at coordinate 49,135 of JBHLLF010000005.1, read as the reverse complement.
TCTTAGAGTCTAAGCTCGTGGTCGCTCTAGTAGGGACTAGGGGCGTAGGAAAGACCACCACCATGCACTTGCTGCTTGGACAAAGACCTCCCGAGGTCTATATTCCCACAATGGGTATGAACACTGAGAGCCTTGATGGAATGGACATTTCAAACTGCACTGTTGATCTATGGGATCTCGGAGGAGATGACGAAGTCAACAAGGTCTGGGAATCATGCTTAGTCAATGTTGATGTCATACTGTTGGTGACAGACTCAACTCTGAAGAACGTCTTGGAGTCTCAAAAGCTGGCGTCTGAAGTCATGAGCTGTGCAGAAACAGCTTCTCTGACAGTGATAGCCAATAAACAGGACCTGCCTAATGCCCTAGCACCATCAGTGGTTGAGAAGGTCTTCAACATGGAAGTTCATCCACTGGCGGCTACAGACCTGACCAAACATGAAGAGGCTGAGAGAATTCTGAAACAGAGCCTTGCCAGCCATATTGGATTCGTATAGCAGTGAGAAGTATGGAAGAGAGAATGTGCCAGCTTGTGGGCCTCTAGAAGAAACCCTGCCAGAGGACAATGTTTAAAACCCAAAGTATCAGACCACGGAACTTGATGGCGGCCATAGGCGCCGGGGTCCATCCGATCCCGTTCCGATCTCGGAAATTAAGCCCGGTGTCGTTGCAGGAGATGTGCGCTGCGCGAGCGCGTGACAGGCCTGCAAGCTGCCACATTCTCCTTATTCCAAGGCTTTCACCAACAGGGCAACATGCGCAATCATATGCCCAATGAGTAATGGTTAAAGGAGAACTCGAGTTTTTCGAGATGATACAAATGCAGTTTCCAGGTCTAGAAGGCGACTTCACAGGGCTCATCAATATTGTATTCCTCGTGTTCATTATCATGATGAGTCTCTATGGCGCCAGAATCCAGATGTGGCAGTGGCTCAAGCAGATAGAGGCGAGCCTCGCTGAACTTGAGCAGATGAAAAAGGAATCAACTCAGAAAGCTACAGACACATTCAAGAAATACGGTAGGCCTGAGGAAGAGGTTGAGAAGGAGCTAGCTCGCTGGTTGGACTACTTCACAATAATGCCTGTGGACCTAGACCCAGCTGGGATACTGAAACGGTTAGACCATCTTCTGGATGAACGAAGAGACCGCTTCCAAGAATTCGTTTCGGAGCTTGCGCCAGAGGGTGTTTCAGCTGAACATCAATCATTGGAGAATACCCTTGAAGTAACTCAGGTTCTAGACCTGATCTTCCGAATCGTTCGACACTTCTACCTGATTGGGAAGAAGACTGGAAGTCAAATCATGATCATGCAGATTCACATGCAGCTCCCGGATATCATGCGACTAGCAAAAGCATACTTCGATGCCCTCGATGCGTTTGCAGAGGGCAAGCCTATTGGAGATGGAATCGGACCATTGGTAATCACTCGGTTCGCTCGTGAATATGGCGGAACTCCCGACAATTATGTCCATGAAATAAGCAGAGAAGTTGGCTACTATCCTATAGAGGTCGAGGGCCGCACTGTCTATGCACTCAGAGCCACCGGTCCAGGCGGTACTGTAGGCAAACCAGGCTTTGCGGTCAAGAAACTCGTGGACGATAACAAGGGCAAGATTGCGAGAATCATTACGATTGATGCAGCTCTGAAACTTGAGGGAGAGGACTTAGGACGGGTGTCAGAAGGCACTGGTGCAGCAATTGGAGACCCAGGTCCTGAGAAGCATGCCATGGAGCAGACTGCAACAGAGAATGATATCGGCATCGAGGCCATTGTCATTAAAGAGGATGAGGCTGCAGCCGTCGGCGTGATGGACAAGAAAATTCTTGACTCCGTACCCGAGGTCATAGAGAGAATCAAGACATCGATTCTGAAGAGAACAAAACCCGGTGACAAAGTCATCCTAGCTGGAATTGGAAACACTATTGGAATTGGACTCTGAGGTGACAGAAATATGGGATTAGTTAGCAGACTATTTGGAATCATCATCGCTGGGTCAGGGATAGCAATCCTGTTCTTTGGGTCGTCAGATCCTGTCTGGTCCTTTGGTTACTACATACTAGGCCTCATACTGATGTCTGTAGGACTGACATTGGTCACCTCAAGAAGCACGGCTGGAGAGAAGAAACCACCGCCACCAACTGTGACAGAGATAAGATGTGACAATCCGGACTGCACATTCAAGGAAATCAGAGATTTCCAGGCAGGCGACTATATCCTAAAGCCCATGGAAACTCAATGCCCGACTTGTCACAGCACCATGACAATCCATGGAGTGTATGTTGTCAGAGAAGAGGAGCCAGAATAGACGGCTCAGTCTTCTCTAAGCTTTGTAAGAATAATGGGCTTCTTGTCAGAGATGAAGACAGTATGCTCCGATACGCTCACAGGTCGCGTTCCTTTCTCTACCTGCATCGGATGACCGATGATTGCCTTAGATTTGACTAGCAGCTTAAACTCGTCTAGGAGACTCACTTCGGAACTCGTTGATTTTATCCAGCGTGCAGTAAAAGGTAATGGACCATACTTCTTTCTGAGATACACTCTGAGTTTCTCAGTGGTTCCTTTCGATGGCTCATCTAGAACGGAATTGGTGAATATATAGACGAAATCCGTATCCAATACCTCACCGAAGCCAGTTGTGGCATAGGGTTCGATAGCATAGTATTCACCCGCTTCTATCCTTCCTCGACTTCGTGTCTTGGTATTGGGAAGCGTCTTCCCCCCATGTAGCTTGTAGCGTTTAATGTTATGACCAGTGAGGTTCTTGATCGGTCTTAGGCCATATGCCTTGATGACTTTCTCGATTGACTTTCCAACTTCACTGAGTTCGATGCCAGGTCGCATCAAGTCCAAAGCATCGTCAAGTGCATCTTCTGTGGCTGTGATAAATCCCTCAAGAGTGCCATCCATGTCCTTAGTCAATGCAGTATCGACTATATGTCCGTCAATATGCACACCTATGTCAATCTTCACCAACCCAAAGGCAGGAATTGCTGCGTCATCATTCAAAGGGGAAGTGCGATGAGCGGCGATATGATCAATGCAAATGTTACAGGGAAAAGCAGGACGACCGCCGTAGTCGACAATCTTCCTTTCAGCCATTGTACAGAGTTTAATGACCTTGGTCTTGGGCACAGCCGCTTGACTCACCTCATCCAGCACACGGGCTGCAATTTTCCCCGCCTTCACATAGTCAGGATGAGGACCAAGCGTCATGACGCATCACGAATTTGCTTGACATGTCTGTTCTTAAGACGTTTCATACACGCTTTCAGGAGAATTAATCGCGCAGGGTTGTAACTATGGCTCCCTTTTCTCCAACAAATAGACTGTGTTCAAACTGAGACACCATACCACCCTTGCCCTCAATGAGCACAGGATAGCTTCTGATTGCACCTGCTCTGAGAAGAGTATGAAGTGCTGCCGCAACATCGACTCGGGACTTACTAAGCCATCTTGATGCCCAAGGAAGTGGACCAAACTTCTTGCGTGCGGCGGTGCGAACCTGGTTTGTCAGTCGATCCAGTTTTTTCTTGTTGGTCAGCACATTCGCGAAGATGTAGGATTCTGGTGACGATTTCACTGTTCCATTGCCATCAGTTGCGAAAGGTTCCACTGCGAAGGTTTCACCTAGATTCATCTTCGCGCCTCTGCGTGTACCAACATTGGGAACAGTCGTTCCTGCATGAAGATTCCACTGTTTGAGCTGGTGACCTGAGAGCTGATGAATGGGGCGCAAACCATGCTTCTTGATGGCTCGTTCGATTGCAGCACCAACCTCTCCTACACGGACTCCTGGCTGAATCACTTCTATAGCGGCGTCCAGTGCAGAACTTGATGCCGCGATGAAGTTCTCATAGGACCCATCTAGATCAATAGTGACAGCTGTATCCACTAGGTGACCATTGACATGAGCACCAATATCCAGTTTGACCAAGCCCTTTTTTGGAAACACCCTGCTATCATTATGGGGACTGGTATAATGTGCAGCTTCCTCATTCAGAGAAACATTACAGGGAAAGGCTAGGCCCCCTCCATACTCCAGTATCTTCTTCTCTGTAAGGGTGCAGATTCTCAAAACCTTGACTCCAGGCTTGACTTGAGGGCTCATTTCCTTTAGGACTCTTGCTGCAATTCGGCCAGCCTTAATGAAATCAGGATGAGGAGAGGTCATTGTCACTTACGAGGGCTGTAGATTGTAATCTTAAGGAGTTCTATACAGTCCATTTCTTCAACCTACATCTTGGTCCAGCCTGTATCATTGATATGTGATTCTTCCTATAATCATCTTAGGAAAGAGTTGGAATGAATCTCAGGGATAGAATGCCGTCAGTTCAGGGGATTTTCATCTCTCTTGTCATAGCAGTGACTATCGCAACTCCAATGGCATTCATCGAGCTTGGCGCTGTGCCTTTGATGTTGACATATCCAATCTCGGGATGGACTTTCATATTTGGTTGTGTCAACTTCTATTCAGGCACATTCCATTACAGGTGGCCGGTCTATGACCCCCGATTCGATTCGTTCTTGGCTTTAGCTGCCATATGGATATTGGCTGCAATATTCCTAGCAGTTCTCCTTCTCCTTAGAACACGCTTTTGGCAGGCAATAGTTGGGGTCCTATTCACTCTAATATTGCAGGTATCAGCACCGATTCTTTTGCTGGGTGGACCTCCGGCAGTTTTTGTAATTCCTCTTCCAGCCCCATCGGTTGTTGCCCTCATTGGTCTTCTTGTGCTTAGACAGAATTTGCAGTCAACCATCTAAGCCACCTGGCGTCATAGCAAAGAAATACCTGCCCGCAGAAGTGACTGATTTAAGTGACGACGCTCCTGCTTTCCCAAGTTACAGCAAATCATCAACAGGGGAAATATGAGATGAGAGTCACATATCTTGGTCACGCATCCTTCAAAATCGAGTGCGGAGAGAGAATTGCCTTCATAGACCCATGGTTGAGTGGGCCGACTTCACCATTGAAGGCGGAAGACGTTGAAAAGGCAGACATTGTCATGGTTACACATGACCATGGGGATCATGGTTATACAGAAGCTATTGAGATTTGCAAGAAGACGGGTGCATACTTTGTTGCAATCAACGAGCTTGCACTGCAGGCACAGAGTGCAGGGGTTGAGAACGTGCACACGCTCAACATTGGTGGTAGCGTAGATATCGGTGACATCAGAGTCACTCTGGTTCATGCGTTTCATTCATGCGGGATAGGTGCTCCAACAGGATTCATTGTCAATCTTCCATGTGGTATAGTCTATCATACTGGTGACACAGGAGTGTTCCTAGATATGGAATTGCTTGGAAAGATGCATGGCATAGAATTACTCTTCATTCCCATAGGCTCGTACTACACGTGTGGACTAGAAGAAGCTGCATGGGCAACAAAGCTTGTCAGACCAAAGACTGTCATCCCAATGCATTACAACACATTTCCTGCAATTGAACAAGATCCAAAGGAATTCGAAGTGCTTGTTTCTAAGATGGCATCTGATGTGAAAGTAGAAGTCATGAATCCTGGAGATAGTCGTGAACTCAAGTTTTGAGTTTTGGTGTACTGTTGACGACTCGCAGCTTCTAGCTTATAAGATGAGCCGCCAAATTGAACTCGATAAGAGACTATTCTGTTTCTTGGATTAAGTAGGTGATATTACTTGGAGTCTAGGACATGTTCCAATTGTGGCGGGATGATGACATCCGGACATCTTGGATCCCCCGGAGAGATGGCTGTCTTATGGAAAGGCCAAAGAACTGGTATCTTCAGCAGAGAAGCTTCCAAGGTTTCTGCCTTTCGATGTCCAGAATGCGGTTTCATTCAGTTATGGTCAGAACCTGATTCGTCATCTGGTAATTAGGTCCAAATCAGAGGGGGCCGATGCCTGTGTCCCATACCACTAACTCCCAGCATCACAGCATCAGAAATGCATCTGGCTCCACCGAGTTGTCTCGTGCTGGGCATATTGGCATCGACCGGCCTGTCAATGTACGAAGTCTGGGTGACCCACATTTCATCTGAAACTAAGTTTCATCATATGAGTCCGTTATGACTCGTCCAAACGGTTTTCGACAGGCATCGTCCAGGCTGTCACCCATCCCTTGCGCAACACCTCATAGGCAAAGCCTCTGTGTGCCCTCGTGAATGGGTCATTTCTCCTGAACGTATAGAATTTGGAATCAATGGTTATTAGCGTTGTCAATTGGCGCGATTCTCGGGCATTTGTGGAGAAACAGGCCAACCTGATGGTGCTAACGACAGCTTCAAATACGCATCAGTTCAGACCAACCATGTAAGGAGTCACACCCTAAAGGAATCGGGTGTGCTTTACGATCATCATATCATCATATCACAAGCCACGGCTTGACCTCCTGAAGTGAGGTGCCGTCGCGCGCGTCATAAGACGTTTATCAATCACAAAATCATCAGAATCATCTAATCATCATTGCACAAAAAGGGCATGGGAGAAAGCCGACTCTGTGGGTCCATTCCTAGTCGAACATGAAGAGGTTGGAGATAGGTACCTGTACCATGATGGTGCGCGAAGAGTGCATCTCATTATGAGGGGCAAAAGCACCGGGCAGTATGACATAGGAGATACCATCATTGGGAACAGATTTCGATTCAAGTACTGCAAAATACGTCATAAGAGCAAAAATTGACATCGATGGTGTAGTAGACAAACCAGATGTTGTGGGAGCAGTATTCGGACAGACAGAGGGCCTCTTGGGAGAGGATCTTGATCTGCGGGAGCTACAACGAACAGGGAGAATTGGTAGAATCCAGATTGCCATCAAGTCGCAGGGCGGACACAGTCGCGGCGAGATTGTCATTCCAGTTTCTCTCAACAAGACAGCAACAGCTATACTCGCAGCGTCACTGGAAACCGTAGACAGAGTAGGACCCTGCACGGCTAAGGTGACCCTAGAAAAAGTGGAAGATATCCGAGGCGCAAAGCGGCGGAAGGTTGTCAGCAGAGCAATCAGCATTCTGAAGGGATGGGAAGAGGATATTGCACCAGGAGCTACCGAAATTACAACTGCAGTGACAAAGGGAAGGAAGGGAGGCGTTGCCAAGTTTGGGCCTGACAATCTCCCAGCTGGCCCAGAACTAGCCAAAAGCAAAGAGATAATCATTGTTGAGGGAAGAGCCGATATTCTCAATCTCATGAAATATGGGATTAATAACACAGTTGCTGTGGAAGGAACCCATATTCCAAAGAGCATTGCAGACCTGACAAGGAAACGTGGCAAGAAGGTCATCGCATTCCTTGACGGGGATAGAGGGGGAGACCTGATTCTGCGAGAACTGATGCAAGTTGCCAAGATTGACTATATAGCAAGAGCTCCGGAAGGTAAAGAGGTGGAAGAACTTTCTCGGCTGGAGGTTGATAAGGCTCTTCAGACACGGATTCCAGCTGATCAAGCATTGGCATTGGTAAGCGACAGGAAGCCCTCAGAGAGAAAGAAGACATCCGTCAAGAGACCAAAAAGAGAACCGAGAACAAGAAGAGAAGACCGTCGACCCAGCGAAGAGTATGAAAGACCGGTATATCGAGAGCCGAGAAGAGAAAAGCCTCCACGTAGACCTGTACTTGAGGTAGACGATACGTATCTGGGTCAGATAGACGAGATAAAGGAAACCTTCAAGGCTGTGGTCTTTGATGCTGAAAAGAATATTGTAGCAGAGTGCAGTGTCGCAGACCTTGCAAAGACTCTTGAGAGCATCGACAATGCTGATGCTATTGTGTTCGATGGTGTAGTGACCCAGCGTCTTGCGGACTCAGCTTCCACGAAGAATGTCAAACTTCTCATTGGAGCTGCTGTTGCAGACCTCGATAAGCGCCCACGCGGTCTTCAGATAGCCACATTCGATGACCTGATGGAATAGTAATACTCACTGTTATCATTTGCATCTAGGACGGTATCAGGAGAGACTTGAGGCTCAATGAAGACATAGCCATAGTTGAGGATATCGACTCGACGGAGGAAGTTTCAACGCCGAGTGACCCTTTTGAGAGGATTATAGGCCAAGAACGGGCTGTAGTACTTGTGCGCTCTGCAGTGAAACAACGGAGACATGTTTTGCTCTGTGGTGTGCCTGGCGTCGGAAAATCGATGCTAGCAAATGCTGCAGCCTCACTCCTGCCTCAGCCTGAAGAGCAAATATCGCTGCGGCACAATCCTTCTCGCCCTAATCGCCCGGAAGTTGTTATTGAGCGGATTGACGAGAATCAGGACGAAGGAATTCCGACTACTGTGCTAGACTCGATTTACATCAGACCAGACAACGCGCCTTTTGAAGTAGCGGTAAAGATGGGGTATCGATGTTCAAGATGTGGAAGCCTTTCTCTGCCCAGTCAGAGCGTATGCATGGAGTGCGATGCGATAAAACGTTGTGACTGGACTTTTGGAGAAACAGACAGTACGTCTTTCTCTGGACTCTTTCGAACCTTGGATTTGTTAGATGACCCTGCGCTAACAACAGTTGTGCAACATGAGGTAATCAAAGGAGTATCTATGGTTGCCACATATGAAAGAACCCAGGACGACACCATCAGTGTCCAATATGTGCACGATTCAACTAGTCCCCAGGCCCCCCCAGGAGATTCCCCAAATCATGTATTGGTTTCACATGCCTCCAGCCGTTTTGTGAGGGCTAGCGGAGCTAGTCCTGTGGAGCTACTTGGTGATGTTGAACATGATCCATATGGAAGCGCAGAGTCATTGGGAAAAGCACCATATCTCAGAGTGATTCCTGGTGCAATTCACGAGGCGCACGAGGGAATTCTATACGTGGATGAGATTGCTGCCTTAGGTCAGTATCAAAAGCATTTGCTCACGGCGATGCAAGATGGCACCTTTCCAATTGCTGGACGAAATCCTCACAGCTCCGGAGCTGCTGTCCGTGTGGACGACGTGCCCTGCAGGTTTGTCTTGTTTGGAGCGTGCAATGTGGAAGACTTGCACAAGATATTGGTACCTCTGAGGTCGCGAATACGGGGCTACGGCTACGAGATTATGCTTGACTCATGGATGGCAAAGACACCGGAAACTACGAGAGATATCGTGAGGTTCATGGCTCAGACAGTGAGAGAAGATGCTAGGATTCCTCATCTAAACACAGAGGCGATTATCTCGGTCTTGAAAGCTGCTGAGTCTATGGCACAGAAGCTGGATGGGGCGAGTAGTGCTTTGACTCTTAGACTTCGTGAGCTTGGAGGACTGATTCGCGTTGCGGGAGACCTAGCCGTCCAGGAATCCTCGGAATACGTGAAACCGTTGCATATCAAGAGAGCTGAATCATTGACAAAGGGCTTGGATTCGTACAATCCTCGTGGTGTTGGTCAGGGAGATAATATTTCTCAAAGTAACTACGGAGACTATTTCTTCTGAAACAGATGTTCCTTTGATGGTGTCACCGTGAAGGTATTGAAGCGCAATCTGAAAGAGGGAAAAATCGCCCTCAAGATAGAGACCCTTGATGATCTCTGGCATTTGTATAATCTAGTCAGTCCTGGTGATACCGTTGTTTCCAGAACGACTCGAAGGGTCAAAGTTGGCGATGAGGATGCTAGAAAACAGGATAGTGTGCGCAAGCCGATGACACTAGTCTTGAAGGTCGAGGATGTCATGTTTCATGCATTCTCCAATCGCGTGAGGCTAAAGGGCATCATTCTGGAGGGGCCCGGAGATTTAGTCAACATAGGCTCGTATCACACATTCAATGTGGAAGAAGGAAGTACCCTGACGATAATCAAGGAGCACTGGCCCCATTTCATGCTGGAACGAATAAAGGAGGCAGAGAAGAAAGCTCAGAGTCCGGTTGCTCTGCTGGTGACAATAGAGGATGGAGTTGCCGAGCTGTTCCTTGTTGCAGATTTTGGAATACGAGAGGCTGTTCGCGTGCGAACAAGCATATCTAGAAAGCGTGGAGACCAGAAGGCGTATGATGCCACCATGCGGGATTTCTTCTCAAATGTAGGAGTTGCTATCCGTTCCCAATTGGAGCAGAATGAGATAGCAATCATCATAATTGCAGGACCAGGATTTGTGAAAGACCACTTTAGCGAGTTCCTTCGTGGAATGAAGATTAAAGACCAACCACCTGTATCTGTTGAGAGCTTGAACTCGATAGGATATCCAGGTGCAAAAGAGATTCTGTTCAGAGGAGTGATCTCAAAAGCTATAGAGGGTCTGAAACTCGAGGTTGAAACGCAGCTTATTGAGGGATTAATAGAGCACATTGCAAAGGGTGACGGCCTTGGGGCCTATGGTGATAAGGAAGTAAGAGCCGCAGTCCAGTATGGAGCAGTAGAACATCTCCTGATTACAGACAAGAGGCTAAGAGAAGGCGATGAGGAGCAGCGACATTGGATGGACAATCTAATTCGAAACACCGAGAAAACACGCGGTCAATTCCATATCGTGTCCACAGACCATCCAGCTGGCGACCAACTCCAGAATCTTGGAGGTGTTGCTGCCATTTTGAGATTCAAGATTGACCAATCATAGAGGGTCGAAAAGCGTCTGAAGACGGTCCCATGATGGATACTCGTATGCAATACCAATCTCTAGAGCATCGCCATTCTTCACAGATGACCTGAGATCTTGTGCAATCTCTGCAAGTATCCATCCAGCCATCTCGATTCTCCTTCTAGGTAAGTCGATATTCAACTGAGTTGATGGAACATCAAATTGTGATTCCAGGACGTTTCTTATCTGACTCAGCATTTCATTGTCTAGTTCTTCTCCAAAAGGCGCTCTGATCACTCCAAGTATCAGGAGAGGGTCGTCGTCTGCACGTTCTTCAAACTCTCTCGCGGTTCTCTCAAGACGGCGTTCCAGACGATTACGCATCTGTATAGCATCTTTGAAATGGGCTGAACAGTAGTGGACTGAAATCGTTTCCAGCTCTTCTGCAGACCACTTGATGATTTCCTCAGCTAACTCCGCGCTCCCTGCAATAGATGCAGACTCCATGTTTCTTAATCTTAGTCCAAGGGAACTGAGCGATTCGAAGTTGGTCTCACTGCTCTCCAGTTCATTGATATTTAGATATGAAACTCCAATTGCTTCTGCTCTCTTAGCTGTCTTCTTCAGTAATTCAATCTCACCTGGAATAGCTGGAACTTCAATCCCTACTTCCATTCCAAGACTCACGGCTGTTTCGACAGCAGACCAATTATCGGTCATTGGATGGAATCTAATCTCGTCCAAGCCGGCTTCATATAGGTTCTTGATTTGCTGCATATCAGCATCAGACTGAGAGGTATAGAGGTGTATATGGAAATCATCGCCCTGAGAGTCCTTTAGGAGTGAAATGTATCCTAGCGTTCTTTGTAATCGACAGAGTGGATCGCCTCCGCTAAAACCTGCCCCTTCAGCACCTATCGCCTCCAATTCTTCAAGGATATCATTGTCATTATGTACCGGCATTTCATCAGCAAACACAACATCATTTCCCGCCTTATCTTGGGATAATGGACAGTAGAAACAGGCACTTTCGCATAAGCCAGTGACAAACAGGACCATCTTGGTGCCTAGAGCGCACATTTTGCAGCCAGCTGGCATCTTGCCTACAAGCAATGATTCTCCCTTGGTCTTGTGAACTGAACGCATCAGTGTGGCACCTCTATTCCCCTCTTCGCCCTATTGTTCGTCTTATAGCTGGATCACTGTCCTTCAGACTCTTAGCCACAGTTTCAAAGCTCTCGTCCTCAGAGAGTGGTCTAGTGAGGTACACTCCAGTTCTTCCCACATTATTGCGTCTCCTCAGCACACGTACACGCTCCTGAGCAATTGCGATGCTTACCCCAATTCTCTTGGCAACTTCATGTTCGTAGCCAATGACACCATGTTCGATATGACCAGTTTCCGTAGGGTCTATCAGGACCAGTCGTTTGTCGACACCTGGCACACGAACCTCATCATGAATCTGGTCAATATTCACCTGCCCACCCCACTGATAGAACTCCTCTTCCCTAGGCATGAGCTTGAAGAGTGGAAAAGTCACAACCAAATCATTACTTAGATGAATATGACCCTTGATCACTGTTGAGGGGGTTGCCTGCACAAGTTCTCTATGGACTCCTCTCCCGATACTCACTTCGATTTTATAGCTTGATACGGGATATGGCACAATCACGTCGATGTCTGAAGACTTGTGTACATCTCCGCGTGCAATAGACCCATAGGTGAAAGATCTCATACCTGCATCATCAAGCTTCTGCATAACCTTCAATGCCTTCTCGCGCAACGATCCTAGCAGACTCCAGTGATCTTCATCGTAGACAACCTCTCGAGTTTCATGCAGGGTTTCAGGTCGTTTTGTCATTTCACTCAGCTCTTAGAGCATCAAGCATTGAGCAAACTTTGCAGATTCTTGAAGAACTTGGATCTCCACATGTATCGCATGTCTGGAGATTCGACTCGTCAGCACTCTGTTCAAATGCCTCAGCTATTGATTCAGATGATCGCAGAATCGCTAGAAGCGTACCGGGACGCTTATGCTCCATCCGATTCAGAAACTCACGAATATCGTTTCGATAGGCCTCTACAGCATATGGACAGGGTACATCATGGTATGGAAGTGAGAGATGATGAGTATAAGCAACGATGTCCCTCTCAGAGAGCTCCTTGATGGGCTTGACGCGAGGAACAAGGCCATCTATTGGATTCGCTCTGGACCTATTGGTACGAGCTATTCTACGGCTGTCACCGCGCATCATGTTCATCATGATTGTCTGTGCCTCGTCGTCCAAATTGTGTCCCGTAACGACAACATCAGCCGCCAGTTCTTTCGCTGTTGTGTTTATAGCTCTTCTTCTTAGAACACCACAGTATGAGCATGGACCCACTGAGTTATCATCACGACTGGTCACAATCTCATCCAATGACCGACCAAAGATACTTGAAAAGTCCTGCACTTCAAGTTTCAGGTTCAGTTTGGCTGTTAATTCCTTAGCAGCTACTAGTGCTTTGTCACGATATCCCTGTATTCCTTCGTCAATTGTAATGGGAACTAGTTCAACACTGGGAAAATCTTGTTCGATTCGGGACAAGACGTCCAATAGAACTGCGCTGTCCTTCCCCCCTGAGATCGCAACAGCTATTCGATCATCTTCAAGTAACATTTTCTCTCTGTTTATAGTCCGTCTTACTCTTTGTAGTGTTGTAGATGTCAGACAAGCCTTGCAAAGCCGCTCGGCGGTGTACCTTCTCAGATATACTGCAGGCTTTCCACACTTCGAGCACTTGACAGACATGTATGGGTACTCCTAGCAGACTGTGACAGGAATCGCAGTTAAAGACTCTCATCTAGAGACAGGCTGCTATAGTGCCATCTATTGGTTTTCTCGGCTAATAGCCATCCGTTTGACCTGGCTTTTGAGTGGGTTATAATCAGGCTTTGGGTCGTTCAGGCCTCTTTGTATCCTTTTCCTTTGGCTCTTCTACCCCATGTAGTTTGGTAGCTTGAATTGCGGCCTTTGAGACCCTGAAGTTTGCTGCGTGAGCTATGTCATCAACCGTCTTGTGCCATTCCGCTGGCGAAAGTGCACCATGTATCTCTTTGAGGGCCTCGCCCAACCGCTCAACTCGAGCAAGGCACTCCACTCTGTCATTTGAGAGTCGTTTCTCATCGAAGAAGAACAAAGCATGACCTTTGAGGGCTTCCCAGTCAATATCAGAATTTGATTGAAGGAGCAGCTTCAATCTTGCGAGGGCTTCAGTCCAAGTACCTGGAAGATACATTGTGAGATAGTCAGTTAGTGCCTTACGGGCCTTCTCACGAACATTTTGCATTGTACCTATCTGTGCTGAAATCATATTGCATCGGTGAATTGTCCAAATGGTCCCTTTTTAGGTCCGATAATTAGATTCTGTACATAAACTGACCTAGAATATTGCCTTCCCTAAGACTAGACTGAGGATAATGCTGCCGAGGAGAATTGTGATAGAGAGTATTCGTGCCGGCCACATCACGTACTTAATCTTCTTCTCATCATCGGTGACAAGACTCAGCGCATTGCTCAGCAGCTTGTCCCCATCAAACGCAGGTATTGGGAGAAGATTGAGCAACCCTATGGAAACCAGAATGATCCACAGCCAGATGAGAATCTGTTGCGCATGGAATACAGTGAGAGGCGTGAGTATCACATCCCAGCCCGGCTTTGGTTCCCAATAGTCTGCGCCAAAGATTCCGATATAACCCTGCGATGCATTGGAAGGATTTTCAGCAAGAATTATCGTCGTGTCATTCGTCAACGGGTTCGTGGTATATATGGTAAGCAAAGACCCGGATGTCGCATTATCCATGAATCGATCAACGTCACCCCATGTGGCTATCTCTGTGTCATTAAGCCCGACAATGACATCACCAATCTGTAGAGCTGCAGCCCCTGGTGACCCTGCCTGCGTTTCATAGATGTAAGCTCCGTTTGGTGGATTATAGGCAATCGACGCTATAGGATTGAAGTTAGCTATCAGTATGAAGACTATGAGTCCGGTGATTAGGTTGGCAAAGGACCCTGCGGCAAGCATTCGCATCCTTGACTTTGGTCCAGCCTTTTGCTCAAACGTTTCTTCGTCAGGCTCGACGAATCCTCCAAATATCACATAGAAGAAGAGAAGGCCTGAGCTCTTTATCGGAATGTCTTCACGCGATGAAGCCAGTCCATGAGCGAACTCGTGGGTGATAAGAGTCACAGCAAGGCCGATCAGCATGTAGATTAGAGGAAGACCAGTGATTGTCACTCCAGGAATGATTGGCACAACCCCGCCAGCCTGGGCAGGCTGGATGAAGAACTTGATGAAGTTATCAGCAAAGATGTAGAAACCGACAATCATTCCTCCGAAGCCAACAACTATCCCGGCATTCCAAAAGACTCGTGGGAACTTCTTCCCCCACTTTGTGAGAAATGCATTCAATCTCTCTGTCTTGATGAGGAGGAAGAACGGTGTGCTAGCCTCAATACCCCGTTGGTTGAGCTTCTCAAAACCAATATACTGAGCGAGGATGAAGACGAGAATCCAGATGACTGCTGCAATTGCTAGAAAGATGAGGGGGTCCATGCTGTTCAAGTCTCGTGGGGTGGTTCTTTGGGTCAGGAGGGGTGGAGGTTATAATGGTTGTGTCCTAGGCCAATTACAACAAGGCTGGGTCAAGTCGCATTCTACTGGGTTCGACCACAATCCTCATAAAGTGATGCACTCTGGCTACGCCGCCGAACAGGCCTAGGACCATCCTAGTATAGTTTCAAGGTAGGCGAACAGTTAGTTGCCATTCAAGTTAGTAATCTCCGACCCTGAAGAAGGAAAGGCAATCCAATATGAGCTAGATGATGCCAAGACCAACGCATTAGTTGGTAAGAGTGTGGGCGATGTGGTTGAAGGTGATGTGCTCGGTCTCCC
Source organism: Candidatus Hermodarchaeota archaeon (assembly GCA_048885865.1). GTDB lineage: Archaea > Asgardarchaeota > Thorarchaeia > Thorarchaeales > Thorarchaeaceae > SMTZ1-83. The sequence goes on along the minus strand of JBHLLF010000005.1, from coordinate 33,718 downwards.
CGGATACAAGTTGAAGATAACTGGGGGGAGTGATGCATCAGGCTTTCCGATACGCCCAGATGTTCATGGTAGCGGAAAGAAGAGAATTTTGATTAAGGGCCCTCCGGGTTTCAGGTCCAAGAGAAAAGGAATGGCAAAGAGAAAGACTGTTCGGGGCAGAGAACTTAACTTGGACATATCTCAGGTCAACATGAGAATTGAGGAGAAAGGCAGCACTCCACTCGAAGAGCTCGTGATGAAGGCTGCATAACGGGTTTTACTGTGGGCCAACCACAGACTTTAAACCACCTTCGGATGTTTCAGAGCATATTAGACCAGGACACTTGGAAGTGACGATTAGGTGTATGAAGGACAATCTGAGATAAGCATTGGTACCTTGGGCCACGTCGACCATGGTAAGACGACCCTTGTGGAATACCTCACTGGAGAGTGGACGGATCGTCATTCAGACGAGGTAAGAAGGGGAATCTCAATCAGGCTTGGGTATGCAGCGACCACGCTCATGAAGTGTACAAAATGCTCAGAACCACAGGCATACACAACATCCCACTTAGCAAAGGATGGAGAGTGTCCGAAATGTCAAGGAAAATTGGAAACCATCCGTGAGATATCGTTTGTAGACAGTCCTGGTCACGAGTCCTTGATGGCAACCTGTCTTAGTGGAGCAAGCCTCATGGATGGCGCAATCCTTGTTATAGCAGCCAATGAGCCCTGTCCAATGCCACAGACCTCTGAACACCTTCGCGCTCTGGAGATTGTCGGCGTTAAGAAGATAATCATCGTTCAAAACAAGATCGAACTGGTTTCGAAAGAAGAAGCCATAGACCACTACAATCAGATCAAGGCATTTGTCAAGGGTACAACAGCTGAAGAGGCACCAATAGTCCCTGTTTCTGCGGTGTTTGGAGCAAACACAGACCTGCTAATCCAGAAGATAGAGGAAGTGATTCCGACTCCTGAAAGAGATGCAGATGCGGTCCCAAAGATGTTTGTGGCCAGATCATTTGATATCAACAAGCCAGGAAGTCTACCAGACCAGCTGCGAGGCGGCGTAGTTGGTGGTTCCATTGTCAGGGGCGTTTTGTCGGTAGGGGATGAGATAGAGATAGCGCCAGGAGCTCGAGGAGAGAAAGGATTTCAGCCAATTCGAGCAAAGATAACTAGTCTGCTCTCAGGAAGTGGAAATGAACTATCTGAGGCTCGACCGGGAGGCCTGATTGGTGTTGGAACCGCTCTTGACCCTGCGTCTACTCGCGCAGACAGGCTTGTAGGAAATGTTGTTGGTAGAGCCGGCAAGATGCCAAAGACCATTGACAAGCTAATGATCGAGCCCATTCTGATGGAGAGGGTTGTGGGAATGGAATCCGAGAGAGATGTAGGGAATCTCAGACACAATGAGCCCCTCATGCTTGTTGTTGGGACTGCAGCCACTGTGGGTGTGATTACTAGACTTCACGGAAAAGAGATCGAGCTTGAACTCAAGAGACCTGTGGCTGTGGAGAAAGGACAACGGATTGCCATTGGACGCAGAGTCGAGAACAAGTGGCGACTCATTGGGTATGCAGAAACTTGAAAGAAAAGCTCGTGAACAAAGTGGTCATTCTTGTCGTGGTTGATACCAACTTCCTCACCGTGCCCCCCCAGTTTAGCGTGGATGTCTTCTCTGAGGCTGAAACGATTCTGGAACAACGAGTGGAATTCGTGATCCTTGATTCTGTTTTGGAAGAAATCAACAAACTTGCGAAAACAGCGAAGGGTAGTGATAAACGAGCCTTTCGAATAGCTTTGGAACTGGCTGAGAATTGCAGGAAAGTAGACGTTCAAGACACGCTTTCAGAAATGACCGTTGATGACCAGCTTATAGAATACACATCCCAGGCTGGCGGCGTGTTGGCAACAAATGACAAGGACCTGCGGGCCCGTGCGCGAGTGAAGGGGCTTCCTGTGTTGCTTCTCAGAGGCAGGAAGCGGCTTGCTCTCGAAGGAGATGTATCATAGACCTATTCACAATCTTTTTATGTTTACCAAATGGTTGCACCGCTGAGCCGTTGGGTCCAGACTAATGCATCTAGGCGATAGTCTGATTATTCTATGATTGTCCAGGTCGGTGATTAAGATATACAGCGTTGTCACAGTAAGAGATGTCGTCCGAATTCCTCCAAAGGAGTTTGGTTCTCAGATAGAAGATGCTGCAATGGTCCATTTACGCAAGCAGCATGAGAATGTCCTAGACAGAGATGTCGGACTCATGATCGCGGTCATTGGTATCGATGACATTGGCCAGGGACGACTCATGCCAGGCGACGGTGCTACCTATCATTCAGTCACCTACCAGGTTCTAGTGTTCAAACCGATAAGAGGGGAACTTGTGGAAGGGAATGTAGTCGAGCTGATGGACTTTGGGGCATTCATCAGAATGGGGCCTCTAGACGGTCTCTGTCACGTGAGCCAGATATGTGATGATTTCATTACTCAAGACTCTAAGGGCAGTGCATTGCTGGGTAAGGAAACCGGAAGGACCCTTGCTGAGGGAGATAGTGTCAGAGCTCGTATCACTTCAATCAGCTTCGAGTCTGGTAACAGATCTGGAAAGCTGGGTCTCACCATGCGGCAACCTTTCCTGGGCAAGATTGGCCCACAGAACTCATGGGTAGAGGATGATGTCAGAAGTGCCCGTGGGGAGAAGTCAAAGAAGGACAAGAAGAAGTAGCTGAGGAGATTCCATGGCAAAGCAAAGAGCCTGTAGGTCCTGCCATTTTCTGACAAATGAGGACCAGTGTCCCAACTGTAAAAGCACTAGTCTGTCTACTTCATACACTGGAATTGTGGTGATTCTCCCAGGGCGAAATAAGAACGAAGACCCACGAAATAGTTCCTACATAGCTGAACGGCTTAACATTGACAGACCTGGCAAATACGCTCTGAAAGTTCGCTAGACAGTGATTTCAGATTGTCTGTGGTGAAAGCTTTATTAGACAACCCAAGGTCGAATGGCTGACTCACCTCAGAGGTCAGTCCAGATGTAAAGAGTGATGCAAATGAAGATTGAGATTCTTCAAGAGAAAGAAAACAGACCTCTCGCTAGGAAAGAGATAGACTTCAGAGTGGAACATATCGGTGAAACCACTCCTAGTAGGGCTGACGTAAAGGCCAAGATAGTGGCTCAGTTTGATGCAGATGCAGACACAGTGGTCATCCGAAGTCTTGACACCAAGTTTGGTGCTGGAATGACAGAGGGGTCTGCAAGGATATACTCTGATCCCGAGCAGATGAAGAGGGTCGAGCTTAATCACATCGTAAAGAGGCATGGGGCAAAGAAGGCAGGAGAGGAGTCCTAGATGGCGCACAAAATGTACAAGGTAGACTCGAAGACTGGAAAGGTCACACCCAACAAGAGAACCTGCCCTCGATGTGAGAAGGGGACCTATATGGCTGAACATTTTGATCGCTTCGCATGTGGCCGCTGTGGATACACAGAGTTCAAGCGTAAGGGTCAGAAGTAGCCTTCGAGTTCTTGATTATTGTTCATTTTCCCATCTTTAGTGAGTTCTGTAGGTTACTCACCAACGATTGCCATCACCCATCTCACAAACAGAAGGACTCCCATGATTACAGTGAGAAGGATGTCAACTCCAAGGACACCCGGCATGAAGACTTCAGCTGACGCGGCAAGAAGTAGTGCGATTGGGAAAGTGACTATGAATGGAAGTGTGGCGATGGTAAGGGATACCTCTTCACTGGACACCATGGCGTTGACCAGAAGCAAGATCCAGACTGCATAGATTGCAGTCAACAATGAAACTTCTACGAACACTTGCATTTGTAACCCTTCCAGATTTTCCTGGTCAGAACTCCGTGCGCACTACTGGCTATATCTTCATTGAGTTTCTTGAGAAATTGACACCTGGGACTTATTAAGTCCCTATAAGAACCCTCACTCTCAAAGGCGTCATTTTGCTAAGAACTGAACTGTAGAGCGGGTTCAAAATGCAATGAACTGCTGAATGGGATTCTGCCAAGAAAACCGCATCTCATTTTGATCGCAATGATACTACGGCAAAAAGAACTAGTTAGTAACAAACTATTTGCTCCTCCTCAAGAACCCAGGGGTTTGAAACCATTTACTCCACCGCCGGAGCCATTTTGAGAAACAGCCGGACCTGGCTTCCTCCCATGAGTATAATTGATGCCTTCATCGTGGAAGCCAGGAATTCATTTTCTTGCAATATTGGAGAAAGAAATGGTAGCGGGTGGAAGATTTGAACTTCCGATCTCAGGGTTATGAGCCCTGCGGGATTGGCCTGGCTTCCCCAACCCGCTGCAAGCTGCATTTGCCGCGATGAGGGTATTAAGGGTTTTCATAGGATGACCAAGAAGTGATTGTTTTGAACGGGTCGATACAACGGATACTTATGCTGATGCTGTGGCAGATCATTAAGTTCCCCAGAGGACTGCTTCGGTAGCAGCTGCAATATCCGATCTTTTACGATAGATAATGTAGACCGCAGCCACTGCTATAACGACACCTGAACCTCCTAGAACAAGTGGATACAGCCCCAGGGGCTGTGGCTCCTGATCACCTGTTGGGCCCGTTGTGGTTGTTGTGTCCGTTGTTGTCGTGTCCGTTGTCGTCGTATAATCCCACCAACACCCGGTATAATCCTTGTACACGTGGTAGATGTAATAGTAACGTGACATAGGCTGGTATCTCATGCCTATGCCCTTCAGCCACGCTCCGAATGTGCTGAACTCCTTGAACGAGTACAGCCACAGGTATGGACTATCGTAGGCAGCCAGTTCCTGGATCTGATTGTAGATGTCTTGTCTCGCAACAGGGTCAGTTTCAGCCCTGCCTTGCATGATCAGGTCGTCCATCACGCTGTTGTTGTAACCGACCTGCTGAGCCTGAATGCATCTGGAGTATAGGCACGATAATAGAAAGCCGTCAGGGTCGGCATAGCTCGATACACACCAGGAATGCCCTATCAGCCCTCTGTTTCCTATCGGAACATCGTAGTACCTATAGATATAGAGCCATGGGGTCCAGAAGCGGATCTTTGGTTCGCAATCCAAGCCTGTGGTGTTCATTTGGGGCAGTTGTTTCATGGCCTCGAAGCCGTCCCTCAACTGTAGATAGACCAGATCTAGCGTACTGTTCGAATAGCTGCAGGCGAGCGGGATTTGGCATCCGATCGTGTTCATAGTGTCTATAAATTCGGGATCCTGCATGGCCTCGTTCCAGTATTCGACTGCAATCTCTGGATCATAGTGTTCAGTCCAATAGCTCGCGTTATGGTAGCACATTCCAATCGGAATTGGCCCTTCTGCTCGTAACGCCCAGAAACCGTATGCCCCTTGGACAATGGCATCGTAGTCGAGAAGATACGCCACCATGTTCCTGAGTGCTCTCCAGTGGAATGGGGAGTAAGCCTCGTAGTCCTCCGAGTGGCCGGTCCAGTTCAACAATCCCATCTCGAACCTTATTCCCTCGATGAAAGAGTCCACACCATCGGTCCTGATGAAGATGTTCGGGTCCTTGCTACTCATTGTGACGCTGTCGTAGATCTCATCCTTCTGCGACCATGGCCAGTTGAGGGCATCAACGACTCCATTCCGAAAGTCATTGCACAGGCTCGTGATTGTCCAGTCTTCGTCTATCCTGCACCAGATATCCTTTATCGAGCCGGCGTAGGATGGCGGTGCGATTGCGGCCTCAGTCGCGTCGGCTCTCCAGTAGTCCTCATTCAGGGTCATGTGGACATACTCGCCTGTCTTCCACTCGACAACTTGGTAGGGGCCGGTTCCGCAAGTGTGGTTATACATGTAGGTGATTTCCTCGCCGTAGTCGACTCCGAATGAGACTCCGGGACTCGTTGCATGCTTCTCGGCGAATGTGGGACTTATCATGCAACCGAACGTGTTGGTCATCGCTGGAATGAAGTGAGCTGCCGGTTGTTCCAGTCTGTAGGTGACCTCGTAGGTGTCAGTAGCCTCTACTGCGTCTGTGGCATCCCAGGCATCGAATGCGGCCTTGAACTCATCTGAGGTCGTGCCGTATGTCGAGGCAGCATCCTTCACTTGCATACCACCCTTGATAACATCGACAATGAGACTCGAAATGTGGAACATCTTCATGGCTCTCTTTAAATTCCAGACAGCTGCACTGGCATTGAACGGAGTACCATCATGGAAATTGATGCCTTGCCTGAGGGGTATGGTGTACACGGTGCCGTTCTCTGTTATGACTGGAGCGCCTGCAGCCAAGAGGGGTATGCTTGGAGTGATTTCGGGATGGTCTCCATGTTCCCCGCTTCCCCATGGGTACGTATACAGCGTTTCATAGACCTGTTCGATCATGCTACCCCAAAAAGTAGTGTACGGGTCCAAGGTGTTGGGACCTTCTCCTATATCATACACGTATGCATCAACTGGTGGTCTAGTGGGCTGAGTGGCGAAGACAAGGACACCGCCAGCTCCCACAATCATGACTCCGATCAATATGATGGCGGTCAGCTGGTCTCTTCTCAAGTGTTCTCCTCCTACTAGTGTTGGAATGTAAGAAGTCGCTGCACCCTCTCAGACGAACAGAGAGAGCATTGAAGCTGTGTCATAGATATGACAACACTCTGAACTAGAACTATGCCCTGATTTCCAACATAAGATTTCCGAAGCCCGCCATCTACCCGCTACCACTTCTTCTCAAACCCTCTCCAGCATTTCAGATTGCTCTCGCAATGAACCCCGCACTTTGTGCTCAAGATTCCCATCTATGAAATGCAATGAGAAGAACAACAACCACTGCCCATCCGAGTCCTGCTAGAAAGTAGATAGGCACTAGTGAGCCGATGTCGGGAAGCTCTGGCGATGTGGGGAGTGGAGTGCCAGTTGTAATCTGATCTCCGGGTGTGGTCGTCGTGTCCGTTGTCGTATAATCCTTGTACACGTGGTAGATGTAATAATACGAGCATAATGGCTGGTATCTCAGACCAATGCCCTTCAGCCAAGCTCTGAACGTGGTGAACTCCTTGGGCGAGTACAGCCCCAAGAATGGTTGGTCGTAGGCAGCTAGTTCCTGAATCTGGTTATAGATGTCCTGTCTGACGACTGGGTCAGTTTCGGCCCTGCCTTGCATGATTAGGTTGTCCATCACGCTGTTGTTGTAACCCTGCAACTGTGAAGAATAACCTCTGGAGTGTAGGTAGAAGAATACGAGGTCGTGAGGGTCAGCGTACCTAGCAATCCATTGATTTGACAGTAGCAGCGGCTCTTCACGAGGAAGGCCGATATAGGAGGGCGCAGGCGTGATCATTGGCTCGTAGTCCAATCCCGTGGTGTTCATCTCAGGCAGTAGTTTCATGGCATCGAAACCGTCCTTCAGCAGCAACGAGATCAGTTCTAGGGGGTTTTGGAAGACATGGTAGGGGAGTATGATCTTGCCCCTGATTGCGTTCATGACAGCCACGAAATCGGGATCTTGCATGGCGTCATTCCAATACCCGACTGCAATCTCTGGTTCATAATGCTCAGTCCAATGACTCGAGTTATGGTAAGGCATCCAAGCCGGAATCGGTCCTTGTGCCTTGACGTTCCAGCCACTGGTTACCGATTGGATATAGGCATCGTAGTCGAGGAGATACGCCATGGCCTTCCTGAGCCCTCTCCAGTGGAATGGGGAGTAAATCTCAAAGGTGTCCGACCCGATAGTCCAGTTCATTATTCCCATCTGGAACCGGAATCCACTCATGTAAGAGGACACACCACCGGTTCTGAAGAAGATGTTAGGGTCTTTGCTACCAAGTGTAACGCTGTCATAGATCTCGTCCGCATACGATGACGGCCAGTAAGTGTCGTCAGCGACTCCATTCTTGAGGTTCAGGTTCATGCTTGTCTGGTCTTCGTTAGCCTTGAACCAAATCTCCCTTATCGAGCCAGCATAGAGTGGAGGTGCAATCGTAGCCTCAGTCGCTTCAGCTCTCCAGTAGTTCTGGTTGAGTGTCATGCGGACGTGCTCACTTCTCTTCAACTCAACCACCTTGTAGGGGCCAGTCCCACAAGTGTGGTTGCACATGTAGGTGAATATCTCGCCGTATTCTACTCCGAATGAATCGCTATGATTCACTGCATGTTTCTCGGCGAAGGTAGGGCTCATCATGCAGAAAGTTGGATCGGTCATTACTGGAATGAAGAATGCGACCGCTTCTTCCAGTCTGTAGGTGATTTCATATGTACCGCTAGCCTCTACTGCGTCTGTGGCTTCCCAGGCTTCAAACACATCCTTGAACTCATCTGAAGTCGAGCCATATGCCCGGGCAACATCCTTCATTTCCGTCCCACCCTTGATCAGTTCGGCATAACGCAGACCCATCTTCATGGCTCTCTTGAAGTTCCACACTGCTGCGCTGGCATTAAATGGAGTCCCATCATGGAAGGTGACGCCTTGCCTCAGTTCTATAGTGTAGACAGTACCATTCTCAGATATCGTCGGCGGACCCGCAGCCAAGAGTGGTATGGTTGGAGTGCTTTCAGGATGGCCCCCACGTTCGCCGCTTCCCCATGGATAGGTATACAAGGTTTCGTAGACCTGTTCAATCACTGCAATACTTCCATCGTCGCCATAATGATAGTGAGGATCGATAGACACGATAAAGTACCCATTATATGGTTCCATCTCATATACATACGAGTCAATTGGTGGTCTAGTAGGCTGAGTGGCTAAGACAAGGACACTACCAGCTCCCACAATCATAACTACGATCAATACGATTGCGGTCAGCTGGTCTCTTCCCAAGTGTTCTCCTCCTACTAGTGTTGGAACGTGAGAGGTCGCTGCATTCTCTCAGACAAAAAGAGAGAACTTTGAGGCTGTGTCATGGATATGACAACACTGTGATCTAGAACTATGTGCTGGGTTTCGACATAAGATTTGCGAAGCCCGCCGTCTATCTGCAACTACTTCTTTCTAGAATCCATAGTCCTTCTACACTGGATGGCTGCCTAATAGTTTACTGTACTTTGTGCTCTAGGTTTCCATCTATGAAATGCAATGAGAAGAACAACAACCACTGCCCATCCGAGTCCTGCTAGAAAGTAGATAGGCACTAGTGAGCCAATGTCGGAAAGCTCTGGCGATGTGAAAGTTGTCGCGCCCGTTGTCGTCGTATATGTTGTGGTCGTCGTATATTCCTTGTACACATGGTAGATGTAATGCCACGTCCATGGCTGGAATCTCAAGCCAATACCCTTCAGCCAAGCTCTGAACGTGGTGAACTCTCTAGGCCAGCACAGCCACAGGAATGGCCGGTCGTTGGCGGCCAGTTCCTGGATCTGGTTGTAGATCTGCTGTCTTGCAACTGGGTCGGTCTCGGCCCTGCCTTGCATGATCAGGTCGTCCATCACGCTGTTGTTGTAGCCGTACCATCGAGCCACAGAAGAGTGTAGACATGGAAATACAAAGGCGTCAGTATCGGCGTAGTGAGCTCTACTGCTCCATGTATGTATCAGCTCTCTATCTATCGGGAAAGAAGACGGGAACCACGGATGGGATGGAGGATACAGGCTAATCTCGGGTTCATGGTTCAATCCTGTCATGTTCATTTGGGGCATCTGTTTCATGGCATCGAACCCTTCCTTCAGCTGTAGAGAAACCAGATGTGTTGTTGTATCGTTCCAATGACTTAGGGCGAACGGGATCTCGCACCCAATTGTATTCATTGTGTCTATGAAATCAGGGTCTTGCATAGCCTCGTTCCAATACTCAACTGCAGTTTCTGGATCGGACTGTTTAGTCCAATAGCTACTGTTCTGGTAGGGCGTACCAACCGGGATTGGACCTTCTGCTCGGACCGCCAAGTCACCGTAACGCGCTTGGATAATGGCATCGTAGTCGAGAAACCATGCCAGCATGTTCCTGAGTGCTCTCCAGTGGAATGGGGAGTAGGCCTCGAAGTCCGGTGATCCAGTCCAGTTCACCAATCCCATCTCGAATGATATTCCTACCACGTGATACCGCACACCACCGGTCCTGAAGAATATGTTAGGGTCCTTGCTACCCAATGTGACGCTGTCGTAGATCTCGTCCGTATGCCATCCTGGCGGCCAGAAGAAGGCATCAACGAATCCATTCAGAAGGTTCTCTTTCTTGTTTATCAAGTCGGCGTTGACCTTGCTCCAGATTTCCTTTATGGAGCCAGCGTAAGACGGAGGCGCGATTGCGGCCTCAGTCGCGTCAGCTCTCCAGTAGTCCTCATTAAGGGTCATGTGGACGTACTCATGCTGCTTCATCTCAACGACCTGGTAGGGGCCGGTCCCACAGGTGTGGTTGTACATGTAGGTGAGTTCCTCGCCGTAGTCAACTCCGAATGAGGCTCCAGGAGTGGATGCATGCTTCTCGGCGAATGTAGGACTCATCATGCGACCCAACCCGTTGGTCATCGCTGGTATGAAGTGGGCAGCTGGTTGTTCCAGTCTGTAGGTGACCTCGTAAGTGTTGGTAGCCTCTACTGCGTCCGTGACCTCCCAGACATCGAATGCGGCCTTGAACTCATCTGAGGCCGTGCCGTATGTCGAGGCGGCATCCCTCACTTGCATGCCGCCCTTGATAGCATCGGCAATTGCTCCTACGGAACCGTAGGCGAACATCTTCATGGCTCTCTTGAAGTTCCAGACAGCTGCACTGGCATTGAAAGGAGTTCCATCATGGAAGGTTATGCCTTGCCTAAGTGGTATGGTGTACACGGTTCCATTCTCTGTGATGACTGGAGCACCTGCAGCCAAGAGGGGTATGGTTGGAGTGCTCTCAGGATGACCTCCACGTTCCCCGCTTCCCCATGGGTACGTATACAGCGTTTCATAGACCTGTTCGATTTGTTCACTCCCCCAATAGATATGCGGGTCCAAAAGGTAAGGACCAGGAGGATATTCATACACAAACGAATCAACTGGTGGTCTAGTAGACTGAGTGGCAAAGGCAATGACGGCGCCAGCTCCCACAGCCATGACTGCAATCAATATGATGGCGGTCAATTGCTCTCTTCGCAATCACTCTCCTCCTACTAGTGCTAGAATGAAAGAAGTCGCTGCATTCTCTCAGACAAACAGAGAACTTTGAGGCTGCATCATAGATATGACAACACTATGAACTAGAACTATGCGCTGGGTTCCAACATAAGATTTCCGAAGCCCGCCATCTATCCGCCACCACTTCTTCTGCATATATGGTATACTGCAGAACTCCAGGAGGCACTAGTAGTTCTCGTAGTCCTTGTACACGTGGTAGATGTAGTAATACGAGGACGCTGGTTGGTATCTCAACCCAGTTCCCTTCAGCCATGCCCTGAATACTGTAAACTCCGATGGCGAGTACAGCCACAACGATGGACGGTCATAGGCGGCCAGTTTCTGGATCTGGTTGTAGATCTGCTGCCTAGCAACTGGGTCGGTCTCGGCCCTGCCTTGCACAATCAAGTCATCCATCACACTGTTGCTGTAGCCAAACATCTGCGCAAACACACCTTCAGAGTGCAAGAATGGTGTCAAAATGTTGTCAGGGTCTGAGTAGTCCGGTATCCAGCCTGTGACCCACATCGACAGCTCAGGGTCGCTCCCTGTCATGAGACTGGGGGACCAGGGGAGTCCGATGGGCGTGAACTTTGGTTCGTAGTCCAGTCCTGTTGTGTTCATTTGAGGCAGCTGTTTCATGTCTTCGAAGCACTCCTTCACAAGCAGAAAGACCGGCTCTCGTGTGGCGCTGCCTTCGTTGTAGTAGAGCTTGATGTCACCCTCGATTGTGTTCATGACGCCCACAAAGCCTGGGTCCTGCATGGCCTCGTTCCAGTACTCGACTGCAATCTGTAGGTCATAATGTTCGGTCCAATAGCTTGCGTTATGGTAGTGCATTTCAATCGGAATTGGGCCCTGTGCCTTGACAGTCCAACCTTCGTAGACCGCTTGGATGCAGGCATCATAGTCTAGGAGATATGCCATCATGTTCCGAAACTCTCTCCAGTGACTCGGAGCGTAAGTCTCGACGCTGGACCCATTGGTAAGAGACCAGTTCATTATTCCCATCTGGAACGAGAGTGCCATCACTGTGAATGAAACACCGCCGGTTCTGACAAAGATGTTTGGATCCTTGCTGCCCTGCGTGTCTTTGTCATAGATCTCTTCCCAGTACGTAGTCGGCCAATACGTATCGTCAACAACACCAGTCACGAGATTCTCTTTCCTGAGTGTCCAGTTTTCGTTGTTCCTGCACCAGATGTGCTTGACTGAACCCGCATAGGCTGGTGGTCTTATAGCTGCTTCCGTGGCATCAGCTCTCCAGTAGTCCTCAAACAGGCGTAGGTGGATATACTCGTTTGGTTTCCACTCTTCTAGCATATATGGACCTGTACCACAGGTGTGGTTCTCCATCCAGGTGGATTCCCACTCGCCATAATCATTGCCATAGTGTTCTCTCCAGTCGCCACCAACGGGAACTGAGTCGTTACACGGGTTGGACAGGACATAGGTAGGACTCATCATAGCTCCTACTCTGAAGGTCATCGCTGCAATGAATGGAGCGAATGCTTCCTCAAGGTTAAACTGGATGGTGTAGGTGTCTAGAACGACGATTGCGCCGGAGTTGGCGACCCAGTCGTCAAATGCATCAGTAAACGCCTGTGAATCAGTCCCTTCACCATAGGCAGCTTCCTCCACTGCCAAGCCGCCTCTGAGTGGCTTAATGATCATCCAGACTTGACCCGCGAGACGGAAAGTCTTTACTGCCCTCTCGACATTCCATCTGACCACACTGGCATTGAATGGTGTACCATCATGGAAGATGACGTTCTGACGAAGGGAGATGTTGTATTGTCGACCATCTGCCGAAATGACTGGAGCCGCAGATGCCAATAGAGGCATGGAGGGCATTGTACTATTCGCACTAAATGGGTAGTAGTATAGTGTTTCATAGACTTGTTCCTGTACGAAGACACCAAGACTCTCGTAATTGACGTGTGGGTCCATACTGATGGGATTGCCTATTGTTTCATAGATGTACTCGTCAATCGGCGGCCTTGTTGGCTGAGTCATGAGAACGTAGCCTAGTCCAACTCCCATAATCACGATTACAACCATTACCATGGCAGTCATTTGATTTCTTTCCATTATTCTCCTCCCAATGGTGTTGGAATGTAAGAAGTCGCTGTATTCTCTTAGACAAACAGAGAATTTTGAGGCTGTGTCATAGATATGACAACACTCTGAACTAGAACTATGCGCTGATATCCAACATAAGATTTCCGAAGCCCGCCATCTACCCGCTCATTCATCCACAATTGGTGTCGTTATAATCCAGGCAATCTTTGCTCTGAGGCGAATATGTTATAGACGTGTAGCTCATTGGGGTGCAGGAAGTGTGAGCGTGAAGATTGCCGAAGATGCCTTGGATGCGATTGGGAATACATCCTTAGTGCAGTTGAAAAAGGTGGTTCCTCAAGACCATGGTAGAGTGCTAGTCAAGCTAGAATGGGAGAATCCCACGGGAAGTATGAAAGATCGCATGGCTCAAGCCATGATTGAAAAAGCAGAGGAAGACGGGAGATTAGGTCCTGGTAGCACGGTGGTGGAATATACTGGAGGGAGCACAGGAACATCGCTGGCATTTATCTGTGCTATCAAAGGATATCGTTTTCGTGTTGTTTCCTCTGATGCGTTTAGTCAAGAGAAACTAGACCACATGAGGGCTCTTGGTGCAGAAGTCACAATTATTCCAAGCGAGGGTCTTGGGATCAGGAAAGAACTAATCGAGAAGATGATAGAGGCCGCCCGAGAGCTGAGTGATGAACCAGGTACTTACTGGACAAATCAACTGTACAATAAGGACAATGTGTCTGGCTATCTCCAATTGGGTGAAGAGATATGGGAACAGACGAATGGCCTAGTCGATGCCTTCGTGCATGTGGCTGGGACTGCTGGTTCTATTATTGGTACCTCCAGAACGTTGAGAGAACGCAACTCACGGGTGAGAATTGTCGCTGTTGAACCGGACGAGTCCCCGGTGTTGTCGGGAGGGGAGAGTGGTTCACATGATATAGAGGGCATTGGGATAGGATTTCTTCCACCCCTATGGGATAGTAGTCTAGTCGATGAGATTGTTCGCATTCCCACCAAAGAGGCCAAGGAGATGGCAAGACGGCTGGCAAGAGAAGAGGGGCTCTGTGCAGGTACCTCATCAGGAGCAAATGTAGCGGCAGCAATCAGAATAGCCAAGAGACTGGGACCTGGTGCCACAGTTGTCACGTTGCTGGTTGATTCAGGTGTCAAGTACCTTAGTACGGATCTCTACAAATCCAGTTAGTATGGACCAAAGAACTGGTACAAGACTCGAACTCAGAGAGCCAGTGAAACGGTCACTCATCCACTACGACTTCTTCTCTGTTTGTTTTCTGTGAGTTGCCTCCATAGTCGACATCAATCATCAAGCTTCTCCAGTCGAAAGATAACTGGCCTCACGCCATCCCCACATGCCACATAGGTCACATTTGGACCAGGCCAATCCATATCGACTAGGTCGAATTTAGTGAATCGGACAGTCAAGTCCCTCCAGGCCCATCCGCAGAAACCTTCAGGCATCGTGAAGCTGTTATCAGCAATGAACTCCTGTCCATCTTCCAAGATTCGGCAGGCTGGTATCGCTTTGCCTGACGAGGACTGAGTCATTGGATGTCCAAACACTTCCTCTGGACTGTACCTTCGTACTACGGTTATCTTCATTCTTGGTAGTTGCATAATCTCCATCTGGGCAACCATGGATTACATGTCATATTAGAATTAAGATTAGAGCCATCTTCTTTGAAACCACAATTTCTATCTGAAAGGCGTAGAATCTAGTGTTGTGGGATTGACATGGCCACTGCAACGGGAGAAGGTTTGGACGCGACTGCTAGAGTGATGTATAGGGGATGTTCCATATGCTGCGCCTTTGTAGCTGTCTTTATGCTCTCGGCAGTGATACAATCCATTCTAGCGCCTTATTACTCACTTACGCAGGATGAAGTTCTGTTGTTGATAGTCCTGATGGTGTTGACTCCGATGCTTATGAGTGTCATTCTGTATCGCATGAGTAGACAGAAGAGAAAATCCTTGGCTGACATATCCTCAGGGGATTGGTCAGATGATTAGCCTTGAAAAACCCCTGAAGGATTCAAATACCAACTCAATGGAGCATCTACCTGCTACCACTTCTCAGATTAGGAGTCATTGCTCGAGCTGCCACTCTTCATCCCGTTCCGACTCACTCATCAAGTGACGGGGCATAAGCTTGGGTACGGCTCCTGTAGTGATATGCTCCACTCGACCACCAATCATGGTACTTACTTCAGTCGGTTGGTAACTAGGTCGATCTGATGCCCGGATGAAACGGATGTAGCTATAGAAAGCCAGCCCGATCAGGATACCTAGCACCATCAGATAGACTACAATCAATCTATATTCTCAGGTGGATTATATCCCGAAACCGTTTCAGGGTTCCGGTCCTCTCCTTGTGGCTTATTCGAGATGAAACTCCGCAAATATAAGGAGGGTTCGTGTCTCTGCATACAGAGCATCAGCCAGCGGAGGATAGACTGTTGAATTTTGATGAGGTCCTAGATGCAGTTCCGACATATAGAGAGTTCATGACGGTTGAAGAACTCGATAACTCAAGTAAGAAACTCGCAGAAGATTTCTCAGAGGTCACTCTCGAGAAAATAGGAGAGTCTAGGGAGGGAAGACCAATATCATGTCTGAAGATAGGCACGGGTGACCGAAACGCGCTGCTCTTTGCATTTCCTCATCCCAATGAGCCAATCGGCAGCATGACTGTGGAGTTTCTGTCCAAGTATCTGGCCGAAAACCCCGATTTCACTAAGAAGACAGGATTCACTTGGCACTTGATCAAGGTGATTGACCCTGATGGAGCAGCACTGAACGAGGGTTGGTTCAAGGGCGATTTTGATCCCGTTAAGTACGCAAAGCACTACTATAGGCCTGCTTCACATGAGCAGATGGAGTGGACATTCCCTATCGAATACAAGAAACTCAAATTCACTGACTCCCCACCGGAAACACGGGCCTTGATGCGTATCATTGATGAAACCAAGCCTGATTTCATGTTCAGCCTTCATAATGCAGGATTCTGTGGAGTCTACTACTACATCAGCCATCGAATCGAGGAGATGTTTTCAGGACTTGTGAATCTTGTAAAACGTGAAAAACTGCCCCTACATCAAGGAGAGCCTGAAGCGCCCTACCTAAAGGAGTTTCATCCTGGCATCTATCAAATGTTTGGCATATCGGAGAACTATGACTTCTACGAAGCAAACGGGGTAGAAAACCCACAGGAACTCATTCTGTGTGGCACATCATCAGACGACTATCTCAAAAGAGTGACTAGCAATCGTGGTTTCACTCTCGTCTGTGAGATGCCCTATTTCTATGACCGGGATTTAGATGATGACTCCCCTACCGAAGAGGACCGTCGCAAGCTGGTTCTAGACTCATATGATTTCTTCATAGAAGTTCACAAATATACCAAGGAGAGGTTTAATCGATTTAGAAACCTCTGTGACCCCAAGTCTAAGATCTTCAGTTCTGTGGCAGATGCAATTGATAACTTTGAGAAACGAATTGCCCCTCAAATGCATCACGCCAAGACTGACTCGATGTATGAGGGAAAGGCAACAGTAGCTCAAGCCTTTGACTCCAAGACTGCTTCTAGATACTATGGTGCTTTTAGACCCGCAATGACAGCTAGATTGTGTGATGAAGCCATGCTGATACATCCAAACCAAAGCAAGATGCTGTCAGAAATCAAGAGCGAATTGAACGAGTACGTCGAGTCCACAGTGAAAAGGACCCTGAAGGGGACAAATTTCGAAGTAATTCCTATCCAGAAACTAGTAAGAGTTCAGGTTGGAAGCGCCTTGAACTGCATGGAGCATCTGCCTTCCTGATTCTGTCCGTTCCTATTCCATTCCACTTCCTTCATCAAATCGATTGAAGAGGCGAGTTATTTCCTATAGTAGTAGAACAGTGAAATGTAGAGTACGACGAAAGACAACATCCAGATTGCGAGGGCCAGCCCTAAAGCCAGTGAAATTGTGATTGTTTCTGCTCGTATCATCACAATCCAACTAAGAGGCAGAGCTATCATGACAAACCAATAGGCATTGCTCGCGGACTTCTTCGTGATTAGAGAGAACCTCTCATCGTGGAACCTCTTCATATAAGAAGCACCAAGGATTCCGCCGACCATACCGCCAATGGCTCCCATAATGCCAGCTAGAGAAGCTATGTCCAGAATCCACATGATGGTGAACACTATGATTACCACAACCACAATACCCAGACCAGCCAATACACTACGATTCATTCTCATCACTCGTAAACTCGAATATGTCTTCAATCTTCAATCCAAATAGACGCGCCAGCTTGAAGGCAAGTGTAAGAGAGGGATTATACGTCCTCTTCTCCATAGATATGATTGTCTGCCTCGTGACTCCGAGACGCTTCGCCGTTCCCTCCTGAGTCCATAGCTCAGGTTGCTCTGACGTTTCCATCTTGGCTTCTCGGAGTTCCCGCAGCCTGTTCACAATCATACTGATCACCTTATTTGGATGTAAAGTTCATTTTACGTAAAGTAAACTTTACATTTAAAGCTATGGTTCCCAGCTAAGTAATAAGACACTGGCTTCATGGTTTCAGGTGATGAAGCAAGCGATTGTTAGACCACCAAGCAGTGCATTTAGACGGTGCATCTCGGCTCACCCAGCGCATCATGCTCTGAACCTGCCCCTAGCTCAAGAACAACATGCTGAATATTGTCAAACATTGTCCAGTCTGGGACTGAAGCTAATCAGACTCCCTCCGGATGAAACGCATCCTGATTCATGTTTCGTAGAAGACACTGTAGTTGTTCATGGAAACAGGGGCTTCATGACAAGATTTGCAGAAGGAAGCCGCAGAGGTGAAGAGTTTGCAGTGGCAGAGATGCTAAAGGACTATCTTGAACTAGGATTTGCCAGAAAGCCGGCCACAATAGAGGGCGGCGATGTCATTCATCTCCCTAATCGATTGATTACAGGAATCACCCAGAGGACCAATGCAAAAGGTGTGAAACAGATGTCAAGATGGCTAAGCATCAAGTCTGACACTATTGAAGATGAGTCCGTCATTCATCTGAAGAGTCATGTCACATACTTGGATAGAAACACCATAGTTGTGACTGAAGATTTCGAAAGTCATCCAACACTACATGGCTTTGACAAGATAGTTGTCCCAAGAGAAGAGGGCTATGCCGCAAACACCTTGACTGTTGGTAATGCAGTATTGGTGTCTAAAAGGCATCACAAGACTCAGACTTTTGTTACAGAAGCCGGATTCGAAGTCATACCGCTAGACATGAGCGAGTTCGAGAAGTGTGAGGGAGCCCTCACTTGCCTATCAGTCATATTCTAGGGCTTCAGTTCGTCTGAATCTTATATGACAAGGAATCGCTGATATCAATCGGTGAGTTTTCCAAAAGACCGTTCCATCGAATCTCAGCAGGATAATTGAAGTCGGGTAGCTCTCTACAACGAGCCATCCATCTCCAACAGGACACGCCATCTACCAGTTCAAGTCGGTAAAGATTGGCCTTTGTGGCACTATATCGGACCTCTAGTAATGTACCCTCATCAAGTCCATCTATGTCAGCAACTTCAAGCAGTTCTCTTCCATTCGTGTTTCCATGGCCCCTCTGTGAAAGGTAGTATCTGATGTCCTGTCCAGAAATAGGGTCACGTACAACAATAGCAACATGAGGTCTGGCAATCGGATCCCACCATCGTGGAAATGCAGGTCTTCTGACCAGAATTGGGTCGCTGATGGGTCCTGAGGGTACAGTCTGCATGGTTAGTTGTCCTCTCCATTTAGACAGATTGGCGAATTGGCATATAAGGGAGCATCGCACAATTTGGTGCTCTGGAATGAGACCTAGAAGGCCCCTAAGCACTTTCTGAGAAGACGGGTTTTAAGATACAAGAATGTGTGTAATGCGTAGAGTCAGAAGTGAAGAACAGTTTTTTGAGCGCTTAACAAACGGTCAAACGAGTTGCATTGGCTATATGGCCTATAGCATCCAACTTGTCAGTCCTCATCGGGTGAGTGACCAATGATGAGGGGTCTTCCTTCAAAGAGTGATCTGACCACTTTTCTTCGAGCACTCTCAAGAAGCCGCCAGATAGTGCCTCTAGACACACCCATTGCATCCCCAGCATGCTCTTGATACAAACCTTCAAGATCCACAAGTCGCAGGACTTCTGCCTCTGCGGGATCGATATATACGGGTCGTTCATCGGCCTTTGGTTCAGGATTCATGCGATTTGCTTTGAATCGTGCTCCTAGTCGTGGTTGGACTGGCATTCGCCCACGACGACCCCTTCTTCTTCGATGCATCTGTCACCAGCCACTCTGTCAAACAGATTTGCTTCAAGCTTTGTCAGTCCAATATGCTTATATTCGTTCGTATGCACATAAATAATGTTGTGCATATGCACAAAATAACATAACGAGTTGAGCAATCATATGTATGGATATGGACGTAGAGGTAGCGGGGGTCGTGGCGGCAGATGGCCTGGAAATGGGCCTTTCCGAAATCTCCCTCCATGGGAGAGACCAGGATGGCTCTATGGACCCGGCTCTTGCTGGACGCTTGGATATTGGAGAGATTATGGAGTGAGACCTCCGATTGCAGGTCAAATAACTCCAACAGAAGAGCGTGAAGCGCTACAGTATCAGAGAGACATGTTAGAAAGTCAGCTGAAATCAATCCAAGAAGCCTTTCAGAGAATCGAGAAACGACTCACTGAGATAGAAGCAAAGGAATGAGAGGGGTGTTACACCCCCACTCTATTCAATCGATACAGCTTGAGTGATTTTGCCCCACATGCTCTTCAACAAGTGGGTTATCTTGTGATCGGGGACAAACTCGGGCAATGTCTTAGCAGCCACCATTGATTCGGTCATGACTGGATCAAATGGGACTGTGCCCAGAAAGTCCACTCCATTCTCAGTACATATCTGCTCAATTCGCAGAGTGTTCTCGGGATTGAGGTCATATTTGTTGACTAGAACCATTGTATGAACCTTGAACCGCTCCAGGAGTGCTATGACTCGTTCCATATCATGAATGCCAGACATGGTGGGTTCAGTCACTATCACTCCCAATTTTATGCCACTGACTGTAGCGATCACAGGGCAGCCGATTCCTGGAGACCCATCTATCAGAGTAATGTCCTGACCATTCTTGTCGGCAAGTTTCTGGGCCTGCCTCCGAACTTCGGTCACTAGCTTGCCAGAGTTGCCTTCACCAGGCAACAGTTTCGCATGAGACATAGGACCAAAACGAGTCATGGATTCATGGAGGAACCCTGAAGTACGGGGAGTCATATCTATCGCCTTTTCAGGACAGACGTATGCACAGACTCCACATCCCTCACACGCTATTGTGTTAATCTCCGGAGGGTTGATTGCTTCGAAACGACACTTCTCTGCACACAGGCCACATCCTGTACATGTATCCAGTTTAATCAATGCAACTTTCGAGCTTTGAAACTCCTCAGTCTTTGTCCTATCAGGTTGTAGAAGGATGTGCAAATCTGGAGCATCCACATCACAATCAGCAGTCACAAGGTCTTGTGAGATTGCTGCGAATGCTGCTGCTATCGTGGTCTTACCTGTACCGCCTTTTCCACTGACAATTGCAATCTCAATTGCCACTTCTTGACATCTCCTTTATGACCTCGAACAGATGTATGAATCGTTCTCTCCAGACCGGCATCTCTTGGACAAAGGGCACTCCCTTGGAATACAGTTCAGCTATCTTTCTATCAAATGGAATCTCAAGTAAGACGGGAATACCCTTTGTTCTACAGAACTCTCTCACCTCATCATTTCCAATCCCCACACGATTCAATACAACGCCATGGGGAATATCAAGTTCCTTAATGACATCAACCGTCATTGAAAGATCATGAAGTCCAAAGGGTGTGGGCTCAGTCACTAATACAACAAAGTCACTGTCCTGCATCGTTTCAATGACTGGACAGGCAGTGCCTGGTGGGGCATCAAGAATCGTGATTCCCTCTTGGTCCATCATCTTCTTGACTGCTTTGATAACAGGGATTGCTACAGGCTCTCCAACATTGAGCTCTCCGTATGCAAGATGGATCCCATCTACTCCCGTTCTGTATAGATTTCCAACTTGACGAGGCTTTTCCTCAATAGCACCCTCAGGACAGACTAGGGAGCAGCCTCCACATGAATGACAGATCTCTGGGTAAACAAGTACGCTCTTGCCAACGAATATTGCGTTAAACTCGCAGAACTCAGCACATGTTGCACAGAGCGTGCATCTGTCCATGTCAATAAGAGGGGTTGGTACCATCACAGGTTCGGAGTGCGTTTTCTCAGGATGGAGTAGTGCGTGTACGTTGGGTTCCTCTACATCACAATCAAGAAGAGTTGTATCTCCTAGTGACAAAGCCATGTTCACAGCGACGGTGGTCTTGCCTGTACCACCTTTTCCAGATGCAACTGTTATAATCAAGACTGCCGGCCTCTAGCCCGTGTTCATTCATTTATGGTGCGCCTGTGAGCAGCCCTCTGTGAGCTCTCGAAGCTCATTTCGTTTGTATGCATCCACTAGATTATCGACAAGACTGCTATTGGCCTGTAATACTGCAATGTCCCTGCTCTGGAAACTTGTTAGCCCTCGAGGCCCCATGCCATGTACAATCACCACGTTTGGGTCTAGGCTCATAACATTGCTGTGGGCATGACCCTTACCGCCAGTATGCTCTCCAGTATTGGGATGAACTGACTTTTCCATGACGGCGCCGCTCTCATCAAGGTCGACAGCCACAAAATAGGGCGCACGGCCGAAATGAGCGGCGATATATTGACCACTTGGATCTTCGCACGGAAACAGTAGTCTGCGTTTCAATCCTAGTATCCTCCTCTTCCTCTACGTCCACCACGACCTCTTCCGCGACCCATACCTCCACCAATTCCCATATGTGCAGGACCGGGAGATGCTATCTCGTTGAGAGAACCTTTCTTGTATGATTCAATTACATCTCTAACCGAACCTGATGTTGCAGCCAGTATTCTGATGCCAGCGTTACGCAGAGCTGGGTAGGCATTTGGGCCTAGGGTGCCAGTTATCACCACATTTGCACCATTTGAAACTACAGTCTGAGCAGCCCTTATGCCAGCCCCATGTGCACGAGAAACAGCGTCATTTCCAACCGCACTGAATTCCCCTGAATCTGAATTTACAAATATGAAGTAGCTGCATCTTCCGAACCTGGGATCCATAGGTGCGTCCATTTCGTCACCCTGAGAGGTCACACAAATCTTGGTCATATTCTCACATTCATAGGTCGTCCATCAGAATAATGAATCCTGATTCAATATTAATTATGAATCCTAATTCATAAAAATCATTCGGTAGAAACGAACCTGAACAGTTTAATCCGGCTTATGAGCTGTGTATGTGTGGAGAGAAGAAGAATGGGATTCAGTGTGGGGATTGTAGGAAAACCGTCATGTGGAAAGACCTCATTCACTAATGCCGCCTGTATGACGAATTTCAAGGAAGGGAGCTATCCATTCACAACTATCCAAGCAAATGTGGGTGTGACCCATGTTAGGACTCCATGCGCGTGTGGAGATTTTGATGTAGATGATAATCCACAGAACTCAGTCTGTATTGAACGAATTCGACTAGTTCCAATCAAACTGATTGATGTCGCAGGTCTTGTGCCTGGCGCCCATGAGGGGCGGGGGATGGGCAATCAGTTCCTAGACGACTTGAGGCAGGCTGATGTTTTGATACATATTGTAGATGCTAGCGGCGCCTTGGATGCAGAAGGACAAGAGGTTGCCGCTGGAAGCCACAATCCAATTGATGATGTGAAATTTCTGGAGGAAGAGATCACCGAGTGGGTATTAGCAATCATCCAGAAGGACTGGCGAAGAATAGCTGGCCGTGTCAGGGCAGAAGGAGCGAGATTGGATGAGATTCTGCTAGAGAAGCTATCTGGATTGAAGGTCGCCCGTAAACATATCCTGAAGGCTATTCGTGACTCAGAACTCAAGGCCGAGGCTGCCGACCAATGGTCAGAGGAGGAGCTGAGGAACTTTGCATCGACTCTCTGGCATGTCGCTAAGCCCTTGATAATTGCGGCAAATAAGATTGACAGACCAAAGGCAGAAGAGAACTATGAGAGGCTGAAAGAAACATTCCCAGACCTTCTCATTGTGCCAGTCAGTGCCCTCGCTGAAAAGGTGCTCAAAGACTTGGAGAAGAAATCTGTAATAAAATACATTCCAGGTGACGATGACTTTGAGATTCTCAAAAGAGAGGACTTGAAGGATGCAGAAGTTGAACAGCTTGAGAAACTCAGAGAGTATATACTCAAGAAATATGGGGGCACGGGGGTTCAAAACATTCTGAACAAGGCTGTGTTCGAATATCTCAACATGATTACTGTCTATCCTGTTCAGGACGCAAATTCATTGACGGATGGTGATGGGAATGTTCTACCCGATGTATATCTCGTCCCTGAAGGAACAACGGCAAAGGAATTCGCTGGGCACATTCATACAGATCTGATGGAATCATTCATTCATGCAATAGATGCTCGTACAAAGATGAGAATCTCAGACAAACATGTGCTCAAGGACCGCGATGTCATCTGTGTGGTATCAGCAAAGTGAGCATAGTGATAAATCAGAACCTATCAGGCAAACCACAACTGTGACGTATCGTCCAATTTAAACTCCTGTGGGAAAATGCAGACGAATCACAATCTCTGGCTTTCCTTTTGCAATTTTGTGACAATTCTGAGCATATCAGATGATGTGTGATTTCTCAGTTTCTGCAACAACAAAGTGCTGTCGAGTACACACAACGGTGAAGTAAATGGAGATTTTTCTTACACTTGTTGATGCTAAGGCACACGGTACTTTTCTTGCAAGAGCAGGTAGAGCACCTACAATCTATGAACTTGGTACAGGAGAGTATGCCGCAGTGCGAAAAGGCATGTGGCCGCCGCCAAATTCACATCCTATACTAAAGTGGTCAGGAGCCACTGACGAATGGATACCAATCCTTACACGACTGGACAGTGTCAGCCGAGCTCAAGAGGCTTGTGGGTTGTTTAATCTGCTTGGACATGAACCAATAATCGTTGAATTCCCCGGAATCACCTTTGATGTCTTTTTGAAGGAAGATCATGTCCCTAGAGGGGCTTGGATTATCCTCGATTCAGACGGAGAAACATCTGTACGCCAGCTGCAATCTCCTAGATTCTATGACGAGGAGGAGTCAGAGGGCATTAATGTACGGATCAGTACACCATAAAGCCCTCATGCCTGCAAAAGCTTGCCTAGAGACCAGTATTCTCCATTCAATGGCAGATATGTAAAAAGCTGCGCTCTGGATGTGACGAATCGTCCATTCTCATCAAGAACGGAATCATCTATATGGACGGCAACGACCTCAGCTGTAAATACGTCATGTACGCCAGCGCTCTCAACCTTGATGACCTTGCATTCGATATTGATGGGGCATTCCTCAATCATTGGCGAATTGACCTTCGTCGCAGGAACAGGCGTTAAATTGCATTCCTTGAACTTGTCATGGTTACGCCCGGACTTGGTTCCTGCAAACTCTGCAGCATCCAATTGAGCAATGGACGGAATGTTGAGGACAAATTCGCCAGCGTTCTTCACCAGCTCATAGCTGTGTCGCTGGGTTCTAATTCCAACAACAACTGTAGGAGGATTGCTGCATACATTCGCGACCCAAGATAATGTGATGATGTTTGGTCGGTCTTCGCCCGCTACACTGAGGAGAATTACAGGACAAGGCACCACTGCAGTGGTTGGCCTCCATTCTATCTTCATGACGCTGGGGGAGATATTTGATGCTTAAGTAAATGTCGTGGCCACCAAACTTAAGATGAACCTCCTACGGCCCAAGCTCACTCTATTGTTTGGAGAGTATCATACAATGGTACGTATACTCATTGCCGATCCGGTTGCAGATTCCGCTGTTGCCAAGATGAAGAATGCGGGACATGATGTGGTGATTAGGAATAGTGAAACCGACGGTCCGGTTGAAGACCAGATAAAGGGATTCGATTGCATTGTGGTACGCAGTGCCACAAAAGTGACCAGAGACGTCATCGATGCAGCGGATGCGTTGAAGCTTGTTGTCAGGGCAGGCGTGGGGTTAGACAATGTCGACCTTGAGGCTGCAAAGGACAAGGGTGTCAAGGTACTGAACACTCCTGAAGCACCAACGGTATCAGTTGCGGAAATGGTCATTGCTTTCATGTTCGCATTATCAAGAAACGTGACTTTCGCAGACAGCTCAATGAAGGATGAACGGTGGGAAAAGAAGAAGCTAAAGGGCACTGAGCTTTGGCAGAAGACATTGGGCATCATAGGTTTTGGTAGAATAGGATGCGAAGTGGCAAGGAGAGCAAGAGCGCTCGATATGGAAGTTCTAGCCTGTGATGTCGTGGACATTGACTTGGCATGTGTAGAGTATGGTGCTGAAAGAACAGAAATGGAGGACTTACTCAAGCGAGCGGACTATGTTACCTTGCATGTCCCCCTTGTTCCTGCAACGAGAGGGTTGATTGACAAGAAGGAATTAGAGATGATGAAGGAGTCAGCCTTTCTCATCAATACAGCCCGAGGAGGAGTCGTAGACGAACAGGCTCTGCTCAAGGCCCTGGACGAGAACAAAATCGCTGGTGCTGCGCTTGATGTCTTTGAGAAAGAGCCGCCTGTCGATTGGAGACTAGTCAAGCATCCAAAGGTGATTGCCACTCCGCATGTATCATCATCTACCTCAGAGGCTCAGGTCAGAGTTGGGGAGCTTACAGCAGAGAAAGTGATTGCAGAGTTCAAATGATGCACTGGGAGACCAATCGCTACACCTAAAAGCGAATTACATGGGAAAGACAGTGGCTGAAAAGCCAAACCATTTCCTTTGTTTAGGCGGATACGTCCGCAAGGGATGTGGCCCATAGAGGCTGAACCACAAACAAAGCGAATGAATTACAACAAAGGATGGTAGTTTCATGCCTACAGCATACAGGCACATGAATGAGAGTTGGATTAAGGAACAGCAAGAGCGTTCCGAGATAGTAAAGAGCAGACTGATTGTCTGGAGAAAACAAGGCGCCATTGTAAAGCTGGATAGGCCTACAAGGCTAGGCCGTGCACGGTCGCTTGGCTACAAAGCAAAGCAGGGCTATGTAGTCGCGAGAATCAAGACTGGAAGAGGGCCAAGAGAGAAACCAAGGCCACGAATGGGAAGAAAGCCAAGAAGTATGGGTGTCACTAAGTATACGCCACAGAAATCCCGTCGGTGGATTGCTGAAGAGAGAGCAGCTCGAAAGTATCCAAACCTCCGTGTTCTAAACTCCTACTGGGTAGGCTCCGATCACAAGTGGGTTTGGCACGAGGTCATTCTGGTCGACCCAAATCATCCAGTCATCTACAACGATCCAGAAATCAATTGGATTTGCGATCCTGTTCAGAAAGGCAGGGAGAGCCGCGGACTCACATCATCTGGAAAGCGTAGTAGAGGACTTAGAAGAAAGGGAAGAGGTGCTGAAAAGATCAGGCCGTCCCTTGGTGCAAAGGGTAACGTCGGCAAATAGTACATTAGACTCCCACTGGGGACTCGTGAATGCCATTTATCAGCAAAATTGAGGCGCGTGCGTACTCAAGGGGCACTGAAATAGTCGAGAGGGTAACTGAGGCAGTCCTGAATCTCTATCCTGAAGAACTGCGAGATTCAGTTGAGATTGAGGCTGAAGCAACAGAAAGTCACAAGAATACCGAGATAATCGTCATTCTCGCTTCCATTGAGAAGAAGGCATATTGTGCGCAGACCTTCGCCAGAATTATTGAGAGTCTTTCAGAAAAGGAGAGAAAGACCCTAAGGAGGACACTCTCTCGAAGACTAGACGACCAATGTGTTCTCTTTCTCAGGATTGATAAGCAGGCATCGTATCTTGGTGAAATAAGGCTGGCAAGTAACTCTGACGTAATCAGTGTTAGAGTTCATCTGAGAGAATATCCAAGATGTCTTCGCTCAGATGCAGAGATATTCCTGACTGACTGTCTGCAATAGCGTCGAGGTGAACTGATGCCAATTGACTTGAATGTGAGCCCAACCTCAAAGAACTTGGACTCTTTTGTCAAAATGGCAGCAAAACTTGGATGGACTGGATTCACCACATCTCTGGACAGGGACGAGCCCTTTGTGACTCTGGAAAGTGGTATGAATCTATTTACACGAGCAGACTTGCCAGAGAGCGGTCTCAGAGCTGCAAAGAAATCTGTAAAAGAGGCGCGTTCAAGCGCGGCCGTGGTCGCAATCCCTCTACGAGGAGTAGATATTGCAAACTGGGCTGCTGAGGATGAGCGTATAGACCTCTTGACCCTTGACAAGCCCAATAATGAGTGTATCTTGCGAGAGAGTACTGCAAAACTAGCTGCTGTTTCAGGCACGGCACTTGAAATCCCTATAAGACCACTTCTAAAGTCATCTGGCTTGGCAAGGTCCAAAATTATCAAAGTCTTCAGAGAGAATGTGAACACTGCTGTGGGAGCTAAAATGCAGGTGATTCTCTCAAGCGGCTCAAAGAACGTGACGTCCATGAGATCGCCGACTGCAATGCGATATGCAGGACTACTGCTTGGCTTGGATTGGCGCTATACAAAGACGGCGGTTCATGAGGGACCACAAGGTATCATTGACAGAAACAGAAAGCGATTGAGTCCAGATTTCATAGCACCCGGCATTGAGGTGGTCAAAAGAGGTGGAAC
Organism: Candidatus Hermodarchaeota archaeon; assembly: GCA_048885865.1. Classification (GTDB taxonomy): domain Archaea; phylum Asgardarchaeota; class Thorarchaeia; order Thorarchaeales; family Thorarchaeaceae; genus SMTZ1-83. The sequence continues at coordinate 5,800 of JBHLLF010000005.1, read as the reverse complement.
CGAATGAAAGGTCGAAGAAAGCGCTATCTTCGGTTCTGTCTGCATAGGGAAGGCAATCCAGTCAATGACAAACAGCTTGTTACAGAAATTAGGAAGAACCTGCTCTCTCTTTATGGTGAGGTAGCAGTTGCTGACTCCAGACTATATCTGAGCGAGTACAACGAAGACAATGGGATTGGCATACTCCAATGCAATGCAGCGTTACTGGAACAGGTGATAACCTCGGCGGTTCTAATAGGGTCAATAGGAAGGACCAGAGTGTCGTTCGAGCCCAAGAAAACATCAGGCACACATAAGGGACTCAAGACGTGAGCTTTTTCAGGTCTAGTTCAACTTCTTCCAAGTTGTCTTCATCTAGAATGAATGCACGACTTGCCCAATTCCCTGTTAATTTTGAGGAGATCACCCAGACTACTGGATTCAGAGACATATTTCGCAGGTCACTGGAGGAGGGTCTAGGAGGTGCGGGATGTGAGTGAAAAATGCCAACTAAGTCCTCTCCCCGTTCTTCGGCCTCTACAAGAAACCTGTATTCTGTTTCGGGATCTACTGAGAAAGACGTTCTTGACTTCGCAGTATTCGGCACAAGTTCAATATGACTTACAACTACATCATTATCCTTAGCAAAACCAAACAGAAGAGCTGCGGCTTCAAGCGGCAGACTCTGCTCAGCATGCGCATGTAGTTTGTTCAGATCATCCTCAGACAGGCGCAGCACAAGTTGCACCAGAAATCACCACGCTCTACCATTAGTATGGAGGCTTGATGTCTTCAAGAACAATGCAAGTTTCTATTTCGCCTACACCGGGGACCTTGCCAAGTTTCAGTTCGAGAAACTCTCTAAGGTTTGCTAGGTCGTCTACGGTGACCTTGAGCATTATTCCACATGCGCCATCCAAGAAATAGGCCTCGTCCACTTCGCTGAAATGCTGGACTTTCTTAGAGATAACTGTGGCCTCTTTCATCACTGTCTTAACTCGAATGATGGCACGGATTTTGCGTCCCATTTTCATGGGGTCTAAGATAACAGTGAATTTCTTGATGTATCCCTCATCGATGAGTCGTTTTACTCGGCGACGAATGGTCACTTCAGTCCTCTTTGCGGCTTCAGCGATTTCACTATACGATCGGCGTCCGTCGTCCTGTAGCATCGAGATGATTTTCTCGTCAATATCGTCAAGTGTCATTGGTAACAAGCTCCATTATGATGGACGAAGAGTCAGCAAGGGATGCGCGCTATCGTACATATATATTAGCTGCTATGAACGAACTCGGAATTGAAGGCGTTCGAAATCGCCGAATAACGACTCAACACTCTCAAATCTATGACTGTTTTACAAAACCTTGAGTTCTTCTTCCAAGATTGACTCTTCTTTGGCTGACATGACAGCATAGAGCTCTATATGCTCCAGAAGTGCAGGAGAGCTTCTCACCTTCTTTTCCAGTAGCTCCTGAATCTGGAAGATTCCCGATGCATTATTCATGATGACCTCAATTCGAACCGTCTTCTCCTCACCTTGGCGAATATTCACTCGTTCAATTGCCATGGCTGACGCAGAGTGGATATTAACACTTCCAGCCTCAAACGGGATTCTTGCACGGCCTTTCGTCATGTCGAGTGCATCCGCGATTCCCACAATGCCAGCTTCGACAGTCAGAGGCGGAGCTGCAATGTCATGGGTATAGATCGCATGCTGAATGTGTCCACGAACATGGACCTGTTTGTGGCGATCCTTTGGGTATGCTTTCTCTAAGATTCTATCGAGTATGGGCGTGGCCAAAAACACAGTGAATATATCATGATTTTCGCGGGCCACTACCATTCCTATGTCATGAAGGTAACAGCCAACAAAGACGATTAACTCTGCATCCTGTTGTGTGCCTGTTTCCTCCTGTACAATTGAAGGTTGAAGCCCCTTGACAAGTGCTCTGAAAAGGCGGACTCCATTCTGTGCCACAATCAACGAGTGAGTATGGCCATGATCTGAATAGCCCATCCTATCTATGGCCATACGGTTTGAATCTTCAAGTAGAGCTTGGACCTCTATGTCGTTCTCAAGTTCGTCAAAGGCAATAGCGCATAATTCATTCTGCTCCAATTCCTTGCGCACTCTCTCCTTCAGGGTGAGCCTCGGTCTTTGGGCTTTTGTCATTTGTCTAGCACCCTCTCTCCGTTGTTTTACTTTCATCTTTATTTTTCCCCTCATTATGATTTGATTTTAGAGGTGCAACTTGAGTGCCTTTCTATTCTGGTATCCCAACTGGACACAAATTACAAGGCTTGAGTGTTCCTAACATGTAATGAAGAACACAAAGTAATCAGTTTACTCTCTAGTTCATTCTGGTTGTGCGAATCTGTGTATTTCTATGTATGGATTGATGAGCTTTGAAAACATCAGGCAGGAACTTGGGGCGCAGCTTCCGCGTGAGTCTTGATTGCAATGTTCGCCGATGATGCACGCTGCTGATATGCATAATATCCGGCGAGTATCAGCAGATACAGGACATAGGCAGTCACTTCCAGAAATGATGGATTTCCATTGTATCCAAACATGGCTTTTAGCAACCCACCAATCAGACCCTTGTCATGGAGCAATGGATAACTCCCATCAGGAAGTACTGGAGGATTGATGTTCCACACCTCAATGGGTCCAATAAGAAGTAGACCAGCCTCTTGCAGTTCATGGATGCCATAGGCTACCATCCCTGCGGCAACCAGGATGAGAAAGGCTGAGGTCCATTTGAAGAACGACCTCAGACTGATTCTCAACGAACCCTGATAGATTCCCAATCCTATGATTGCAGCAATCAATAGTCCAAGAGACACTCCTAGATACACCTGTAGCCCTTCCTGAATTACCAGAGCCATGCTGAATAGGACCAACTCAACGCCCTCCCGCATCACAAGAGCAAAGCTCAGGAGTGCAACTCCAATACCACTCTGGCTAAGAGATCTTCTCTCAACCGACTCCTCTATTTCTGAAGAAACATTAGGACCCGCTTTCCACATCCATATAATCATGGTTGTCAATAGAAGTGCCGCTATGAGAACAACGACCCCCTCAAAGGTAGCTAGGATTGGGCCTTCAAGAATGCCCCAGACTAAGCCCATCACGAGTGCAACCCCAACACTGGCGAGGATTGCAGTAAAAGCTCCTCCAAGAACAAACTGTCTTAGATCATCTCGCCCAGATTTGCGTAGGTATGAGAGCATGATGGCGATTACCAGTGCGGCCTCAATACCTTCTCTGAGGGATACAATCGTCGGAGCAACTATCATGTTTATCAATCTATTAACAATTGTTAATAGCCTTTCGGTAGAGCCCTCGGTGCATTTAGTCTCATTGAACTACGGCTTCAATTTCGTTCGACCGGATCTAGCTTGACACTTCGACCCAGATTGGACCTGCATAGCTGATTCGGCCATTGTTGGCTACGACGCGGATTAGATAGAAATCCATGCCGCCTGTGTGAAGCTCCAGGGGGTCAATGGGGTTTTCACTGTAGCTGTTGATATAGTATTGTCCATTTCTCAGAACACAGCTATCCGTGTAGGAAGTTCCAGTTATTGTTGTGGTATCAACATAGGTGACATTGATTACAGGACTGGTGACGGGAATTTGGGTAAGGATTTCTCCGTTCTTGATTATCTCAATTGTAGCGCCCCAATCAGGACTCCAGTCAGGTGTCACTGAAGTGGCGGTGCTTTCCGATCCTGCAGGTGCTCCATCCTGAGCCAAGAACACAGTGATTTCTCGATGGTCTAGCTCATTAGCTGCCACTAGAGTTGAACCATCGCCAACTCGTGTGCCGTTTATTGAGAAGTCAATGATTGGGCGACCATGGTCCGAGTTTGCAAAGACACGCTGAGCATCCAGTCCGAAGAAGACGGACTCTCGAGTGAGATTCTCTGCATAGACAGCAACAAGCCCTCCAGGATAGGGGTGCTCGTTGCGCGTTTGCCACATGCTCCAAGGCCGTTGGTGTCCGACATATGCAGGCGTGTGGCTCAGAGAATGTCCTGGATGTCCATCGTGTTCATCACTTGATGCATAAAGAGTCATTCGATAGCCCATCCTGAAGGCATCCATGATGGAGGATCCGTTCACATACTCGGGTGGAGGATCAATTGCGCCCACATAATTCAATGAGTGCCTCTGCTCATAGAGAAATGCCCCATGTACTGAGGCAACCTCTGCAATCTTGACGTATTTAGGATTCATATATGTCCAGTCTTGGATGTAGGCCAGTTGTGTTGTGTGATGGGGAAGTGCTAGCGCGCTGCAGCTGGTGGCTTCTGTGAAGTCATCAAGAGCGGCCCAGAGTGTATCAGGCGTTGGAAGGGAGAGGTAGGAGAGAACTGGGTCTTTGATCAATTGGTCACCGTTGAATATGCAGGTATAGTGCCCAGTCACAACATCGGTCCACTCTGTCCCCTGAAATGTGACGAAATGCCCTGGGTCATATGCCATGTTTGTTTCAGCTTCAAGTATATCGACTGACCAAGGGGTCCACATCATGATCTCCCCGTGATCAGTGAGTGCCATGAAGTCCAGGCATGCGACATATCTTCCGTAGTAGAAGGAGTGTCTTGCAGTGCCTGTACCATCAGATAACTCTGAATGTGCATGCAAGTCACCCCAATAGATGCGGGGGTCAGTATCAAGCAAGTCCCTTACAACTATGGGATTGCTGTAGTAGATGTTCTCAGTCACGGAGTCCTCTACCAGTAGATAATGAATGCCAGGGGTGTCTATGGCTGCTGTAAACATATGCATGCCATTGTCTTTTCCATCATTAATCTCATAAGCGATGTCAGACCCGAAAGTCTGCCCAGAGAAGGTATAGGTATTGGGTAGGTCCGCAGATACACCGTGAACCGCTCCATAGGTGGTCAGGTTATACGACTCGAGTGAGAACTGGACTGTGCCCTTATAGACAGCACTCAGTCTTTCATATGCATCCCAAGCCTCAACAGTGATGGTAAACTCAGAGCCAGTGTCTGCAACGGATGGAACGTTCACCCATAGCAGCCGGGGTCTGTTGTCAAACATGACTCCAAGATTGATGTTTACGCTTGACCAGAGTGTGACTGGTGCCAGGACAATGAGAAGCATAGCCACCATTTTTGCTAGTCGCGGCAGGGATTTTGCGGAAGCATACAACCTGTCTGTCCATCGCGACGTGTCAACCCGTTTCCTCAGAAAGATCTCCCACACAACATGGACTGCCAGGTAGGCCACAAACGGAATGGTACCATAAAAGAAGGCCAGCTTCAATGGAGATAAGCCCAGTCCGTGATCCGCAATATAGGTACTGACACTCGCACAGGCTGCCATGATTATTCCATGACGCTTCCATACTGGCTCTTTGGATAGTAGAAAGAAGGCTACACCGATAATCAGAGCTATGAAACTGAAGAAGAACATGTGAATTGTCAGAACACCGGCTATCAGGACTACAGGCCGCAGAACTCTGGTTGCCCTTGATGGTAGATTCTTCCCATTTCCAGTCGTTTCTGCTGTCACTCTCAGCAGACCTCCTATGTTCAATCTCTCTCTTCCAGTAGTGGCAGAGGAGAGTACTGGATTAGCGAGTAATGTGCCAACTGGTGAAACCCTCTCTTAAATTGAATCTGGATTACACCCAAGGTCATTCAGATATCTTCATAGACCTGAAATAGCAAAAAGAACTCAATCGAATGAAACAGTAGGGTTTCAGACAATGGCGATGCAGCTGGTTCTCGCATTGGCGAATGTGGGTATCTTCGCCATAGGACTCATTCTCCTCATCTATGGGT
>JBHLLF010000004.1:0-153504 GCA_048885865.1 Candidatus Hermodarchaeota archaeon | reverse complement strand
CTGCACTTCATCTGCGTCTCCCGAATCGGACGTTATCCCTGTAATATATGAGGTCACCTATTTGAAATAGTTAAGTCGGAAACCCAAAAATGGTTTGGCGCCAATCGATGCATATGATGCTCCCGAGATCAAACACAGCAGCCGATTTTGGCCTTTTTCGATAGCCTAATTGCTAACCAGGTGCAATTTCTTTTTGCCTGCAGAGGGAATAGACTTGTTCAGACCAAGGCAGGTCTGGCCAGGAGGAATTAGGATTGACAAATATCAATGCAGAAGATAGCTATATCCACAGGCTCGGCAAACTGACGCCGATTTACATAATTGCGCTTATGACTACCATGGAGGGGCTGCTGGCCCCATTTGCCACATTGGATGTCGCTTATCAAGTCATTAGTGTCGTGATGGTTCTAATAGCAGCAATTATACTGTTTTGGCACTTCGAGATTCGGGATCAGAAGGTTGACCTTCGACCCCAACTCGTCATTTCATTTGTGACATCGATGCTATATGTCAGTCTATCAAGCATGAGAATATTGGACATTAGTCTGGGAGATCTGGACTACCTTCTATTGCTTGGGGTAGGACTGTGGACATTCGTCGCACCGATGATTGTCAAGGGTTGAAGATTGTCTAGAATTGCAACATCCTGATATAGTCTAGTCTTCCTAGGCATATGTGGAGTATCCATCATGGCCACCATACTGATGAAGCTATCAGAGGACAAAGCCGTGTCTCAGTATGATAGATGGATATCCTTCCTCACGTTCAGGCAAGATTTAGCTCTCCGCAATTATATCATTGAGCATCTCCTGCCAAGAAAAGGCACTCTGCTAGATGTGGGCTGCGGCACAGGGAAATTACTCATAGAAGCTGGAAGGCGAGGTATTCGGGGAATCGGAGTAGACACCAACAAGGAGATGCTTGAGGTTGCTGAAGAGCGCCTCAAAAAACATAACCTGGCAAGACGCATTGATTTCAGATATGGAGATGCCACTTCGCTTGAGTTTGATGACAAAGCCTTTGATGCAGTGGTGAGCACACTAATGGTTAGCGAATTGAAAACAAGCCAGCTGAAGGTCTTCCTAAAAGAAGCAGCGAGGGTTGCTGTTCCTGGGGGCCAAGTGGTTGTTGGGGGAGAGGGCATTCCAGAAAGTAGGCTAATAGGGGCTTTCTTTGGACTGATTCGGAGATTAAGCTTCAGATTGGTTTCGCGATTGAGTGATGTTGAATCACATCCTCATCACAACATTCCTGCTGCTATGAAATCTGTTGGTTTAACTCCCAAATATCGAGTGAATCTAATGGGCGGCCTCTATGAGCTCTTTGTGGCGGAGGCATGAATATGAGGAAAGGTTGGAAGTACTACGCATGTCTGCTGGGCTCACAATTAATGTGGCCTGCATTGTCTCTCAAGTCTGCCCAAGGTTTGCTCTCATTCAATGGAGCGGACCAAGATGCACCAGTGCTTGTCACGACTGACTATTATATGACTGTGTTCAGAGTGACTGAGGAGATTGAGAAGCAGAACTTGAGATGTCATCTCCTCGTTGTTGATGGTCATGGGATTAATGTGTGGTGTGGAAGCAGAGGCAGTCATGTGAACACTGACTCGGTACTAGCTGCAATCAGATCAACAAAACTAGAGAGTATTGTTTCTCATAGAAATCTCATCCTCCCTCAACTAGCGGCAAGCTCAGTTTCAAAGGCTGTTTTATCCGATAACGGGTGGCATGCTGTCTTTGGACCCGTGGAAATTGCAGATGTTGCTGAATTCATTGAAAATGAAAACAAAAAGTCGCTGGAACAGAGCATTGTCAAGTTCGGTTTCCACAAGCGAATGGAGTGCAATCTTGCTCATCTCATCTTTGAAACTACAATGTTTCTGATGATGACGCCCATTTTCTGGATACTGGGTTTTATGGGTGGAATTTTCCTGTCTTGGTCGAGCTATTGGATCCCGAACCTTTTACTGTTCATTTTTGGAGCATGGATTCTGGGCACGTTTATGGCCATGGTCGATCCGAAGATGCCAACTTCCTCGGGCTATGTGAGGGGTGCGATAACTGGAGTAATCGCGCTATTCGTATGGAAGATCATTTGGTTAATAGTCGCGTTTCTCTCAGACACATACCTGACTGTACTCACCGAATGGGCATGGCTAGATACAAGTGGTCTCGCGATAATCGGACTGTCGTTGTTTGTGGGATTCAATTGGGGAGGCTCTACTCCTCAGTTGGGAGAGGACCAGATGATTCGTGATATAATCGCGGGTATTGGGTCGTTGATTGTTATCTTTTTCCTGGGATTCTACTATCCTTGGGGCATCATTTGAGGTGAACGACATGATAATCTATGACTATGAGGCCTGTTCCGGTTGCCAAGACTGCTTGAAGGTGTGTCCAAGAGGAGTCTGGGGGTTCAGCCAGAGTAAAAGGAAGGCTGAGCTTGTAAATCCGAAAAGATGCATTGATTGCACCTCTTGTGAGTTTCAATGCCCAGTGCGTGCTATCAGGATTCAGAGAGCCCTCATTCCAAAGAGTCCACAAATCATAGGACTACTCGAATAGCCTGGCCCAAAACCTATGGGTCTGATTTCATCGTCCGATAACAAACATTTTATCATGCCATTGAACCGATGCGCATTGTTACGTCGGAGTGGACTAACGAATGGCCGAGTCTGCTACAAAGCCAGTTGTCATCATCGGCGCGGGTATTGCAGGAATGCGCGCTGCACTTGATCTCGCTGAAATGGGCGTCCAAGTCTACATGGTCGAGAAGAATCCCTCAATTGGGGGTCATATGTCCCAACTGGACAAGACATTCCCCACACTTGACTGTTCAATGTGCATTCAAGGTCCATGGATGGTTGATTGCTCTCGTCATCGCAATATTGAGCTATTAGCTTATTCAGAAGTCACTGATGTTTCTGGAGAGCCTGGTAATTTCATGGTCAAGGTTATGAAGCACACAAGAAGGGTGGACTTGGACAAGTGCACTGGGTGCGGTGACTGCGAGCGTGTCTGTCCTATCGAAGTGAGAAACGAGTATGACATGGGTCTGAAGATGAGAAAGGCGGCCTACATTCCGTTTCCTCAGGCCGTGCCTAATATTGCTACTATTGATATGGAGAACTGTATTGAGTGCATGACCTGTGTTAAGACCTGCAAGGCAGAGGCTATTGATTTTGAGATTCCTGATGAGATTGTGAATATCAACGCAGGGTCGATAATTGTTGCCACGGGGTATGACCTACTTGATGCATCCTCAGTCGCGGAGTATGGGTATGGTCGATTTCCAAATGTTGTGACCGCACTTGAGTATGAACGAATGGTCTCAGCCAGTGGTCCCACAAAAGGGATTGTTATGCGTCCCTCCGACGGAAAGGAGCCTCATCATATTGCGTTTATTCAATGCGTGGGTAGCCGAGATGTAAACCACTGCGCATATTGCTCGAGAATATGTTGTACGTATGCTACCAAAGAAGCGATCATCACCAAAGAGCATACTCCTGAGGTCCATATTGACATCCTCTACAATGACATGAGAGCTTTTGGAAAGGGTTTCGAAGAGTTTGTGGTTAGAGGAGAAACAGAGTACGGGATCAACTATGTCAAGGGCCTGCCTAGCTACATCACTGAAGTGCCTGAAACCCAGAACCTAATCGTCCGACATAGTGATGCAAAGGGACACGAGATCTTGAAGGACAGTTACGACCTTGTGGTCCTTTGTCCTGCTATGGTGCCAAACAAGAATTCAGAATTAATGGAGAAGCTGGGGATTGAACTAGATCAGTATGGGTTCATCAAAGGTAAGGGAGATGGAGTCGATTCGGTTCAGACAGGCGTTCCTGGTGTGCACATGTGTGGAGCATGCAATTTTCCCAAGGACATCCCTGACTCTGTAGCTCAGGGGAGCGCAGCAGCGGCAATGGCTGCAATGGATATTGTCTTGCCCGAAGCATCAGAGAGCGAAGCCCTTACTGAAGCAGACTTGGAACTCATAGCTGCAGAGCCGCGGATTGGCGTGATTATTTGCTCGTGTGGAATCAACATCGCTGGAACTGTTGATGTTGCAGAAGTCACAGAGTACGCAAGTACTCTCCCCGGTGTAGTCTATTCAGAGAACCTTCTCTACTCATGTTCATCAGACGCTCAAGATGTAATCAAGGAAGCTATCAAGGAGCATAACCTAAACCGCTTGGTCGTCGCCTCTTGCACGCCCCGAACGCATGAACCTCTGTTCCGTGCCACAATCGAAGAAGCCGGCCTCAACAAGTATCTGTTTGAGCTCGCAAACATCAGAGAACACTGTTCATGGGTGCATCAGGCTGCAAAGGATGAGGCAACATCAAAGGCAAACGACCTTGTACGAATGTCCGTGGCACGAGCAAGACTTCTGGAGGCTCAGGAAGAGGCAGTCACCCAGATTGAACCAACTGTACTGGTCATTGGTGCCGGAGTATCCGGAATGGCTGCAGCCGACCTTATCGCTCAGAAGGGATTCAAGGTGGTTCTTGTCGAGAAGGAGGACAAGGTCGGAGGCTTTCTGAATGAGCTTCGAACAGTCAATTTTGATCACAGACCAAGCGCAGAGATAGTGAAGGAGTTCGAGGCGGCAGTCACAGGCAATCCGAACATCCGGTTGATGATGAACTCCGAGGTGATTGATGCTAAAGGCTCAATTGGTGATTTTGATATCACGATAAAGACAGGAAAGGAGAAGCAAGAGGTCAAGGTCGGAGTTGTCATTGTTGCCACGGGTGCCACTGAACTCACTGAAAAGGGTCTTTACGGCCTGAAGAAGCTTGAGAATGTTATCACAGAGGTCGAGTTCAATCACAAGGTCGCAGACGGTAAAGGAATCGAGGACGGTCAGACCTTTGCGGTAATTCATTGTGCCGGTTCTCGCGAGGAGGAGTCCCTCGAAGGTGGTCGGACTTGGTGTTCCGGAATATGCTGTACAATCGCCCTAGAGCACACACTGGAACTGCTTGACAAGTATCCCAACTCCAGGGTCTTCCATATCTATCGTGACATCAGGGTGTCCTATGAGGATGAGGACAAATACAGAGAGGCTCGAGAGAAGGGGGTTGTATTTCTCAGGTTTGATCAGGCTAGTCCACCCAGCGTGAAGAAAGGCAAGGACAAGGCGCTGCGTGTAGAGGTCATGGACCAAGTCTTCGGTGCCGAGGTAACATTTGATGTTGACCATGTCGTTCTCTCAACTGCTATGATTCCACGGGAGAAGAACAAGGAAATCTCGGAGCTATTCAAGGTCCCACTCAATATGTCTGGGTTCTTCATGGAGGCACATCCAAAGCTCAGGCCAGTAGATTTCCAGACAGACGGTGTTTATGTCGCTGGGACTGCTACCGCTCCAAAGACAATTGCTGAATCCGTAGCTCAGGGTCGAGGTGCTGCATCAAGAGCACTAATCCCTCTGGCCAGCGGCATACGGAAGGCTGAGGCCATAGTGTCAGTTGTAGATCCTGAGGTCTGCGTTGGTTGTGGTACGTGTGAGATAAACTGTGCTTACAATGCCATCGAGGTCGTGCCCGGTGACGGCGGCTCTGACTACGCGGTTTCCAATCCGGTTCTCTGTGCAGGATGCGGTAAATGCGCTGCTGGATGCCCCGCTGGAGCCATCACCATGAAGCATTTCACTGACGACCAAATACTGGCTCAGGTTCGTTCAGCTTTGGAGGACATGCCCGCCACTGAGTCGAGGATATTGACGATTCTCTGTAATTGGTGTTCGTATGCAGGTGCTGACAGCGCAGGTGTATCCAGGTTCCAACAGCCGACCACGGTCCGTGACATCCGTGTGATGTGTACAGGGAGAGTCAGCGTGACTCACATGCTGCAGGCTTTCAGATTGGGTGCTGACATGGTGTGGGTTTCGGGCTGCCACTTCGGAGACTGTCACTATGTAGATGGGAACGTGTCCTTTGAGCGAAGGTTCGCCATCGCAAGGAAGATTATTGAGAAAGCAGGTCTCGAGCCTGAGCGGCTCCAGTTCACCCAAATAAGTGCCAGCGAAGGCCCAATCTGGGCGGAAACTGTCAAGAAGCTGACTGAGGTCGCGGATAAACTGGGCCCAAGCCCGCTAAGACCGAGGAGGCGATAAGATATGACAGAGTCGTGGGGCCAGTTCAAGTCTTTTGAGGGTAAGAAGTTCAAGGCTCTAGATGCAGAGTTCACAAAGGAGGTTTCCGGACTGCTTGGTGGAAAGGACCTTACCGCCTGCTTCCAGTGTGCCAAGTGCAGTGCTGGCTGTCCAGTGAGTGACAAGGTGAACATACAGGTGCACGAGTTGATGCGGATGCTTCTCTTCGGATTAAAAGAAGTTCTAGAAACCGACATGGTATGGTTGTGCACGACTTGCTATACCTGTCAGGAGCGATGCCCTCAAGGCATAGATATCACTGACATCATCTTTGGCCTAAAGAACATGGCATTCAAGAAGAAAATAGCACCACCCGGTTATGTCGCTGCAAGAAAGTCACTCTATGACACTGGCAAACTGTACGAACCTACTGAATGGGAACGTGAGGACCTAGAGCTCGATGACGTGCCAGAGCTGAATGTCGAGGACACACGTAAAGTCTTGGACAAAATGGGTCTAATGAAGTTGGAGGAGGGTGAGTGAGATGGCCCAGACCTACGAAGTATTCCTAGGGTGTGCAATCCCCAACCGCTTCAACAACTATGAGGCATCGATGCGTGCAGTGGCCAAGGAACTCGGTGTGAAGCTCATCGACTTCGAAGGCGCATCCTGTTGCGGTACGGTTGTCCTGAAGTCGATTGACGAGAATAGTTGGCTCTCTATGTCGGGCAGGAACATTGCTCTAGCAGAGAGCAGAGGTCATGATATTGTCACTCCCTGCAACGGTTGTTTTGGTTCTCTCAAGGATACAGATCATGTACTACACGATGACGAAACCTATCGAAAGAAAGTCAATGGCGCCCTGAAGACATTGGGACTTGAATACACAGGAAAGACCAAGATACGCCATTTTGTCGAGGTCCTTTATGATATGAAAGATGACATTAAGTCAAGGATTGTGAAACCCCTCACTGGGCTCAGAATCGCATTTCACCCCGGGTGTCATCTCATTCGTCCATCAAACGTAGCAGGCTTTGATGATCCAGAACTCCCTAGAAAGGTAGACGAACTCCTTGAACTCACTGGTGCGCAAAGCGTTCCATGGGGTGCAAAGCTCAACTGCTGTGGGTCCCCTCTTTTGATTGCAAGTGAAGAAGTAGCTACAGATGTTCTGAAGGACAAGATGATTTCGGCGAAAGAAGGCCGAGCCAATGTTCTCGTGACCAACTGTCCAGCGTGCCATACACAGTTTGATGTGCAGTTGATTGGGATGAAGGATGATAATGGCGAGTCCCTCGAACTCCCAGCCATGTTTGTCACTCAGATTCTCGGACTAGCGATGGGTCTTGATCAGGAACAGCTGGGCCTTGAGCTGAATAGAATCTCTTTGGACCCGATTAGTGACATTCTTGGCATCTAGATTGGCAGATCTGGAAGGGTTTCTCGCTGAGCCAGCCATTGTTTAGGTATGCCTTCTATTCCAGTATACAGAACCACAATACCACCAACCATTGCACATGTCGTATCCATATCCCCAAACGCACTTACAGTGTTCCAGAGGGCATTCTCATAGTCTTCCAAATAATGTGCAGCGCACCAAATGACAAATGGGACAGTGTCCTGAGTCGTAATTTGTTGCCCGCACCCCAGAATGGCGGCAGCATCAGAAGGTGTAGCAAGAGGAGGAACTTCCTGTGCTTTCAGAATTCCTCTCCTGGTCATACTATCAGGTACTCCCTTCACTACTTTTTCAATGAATTCGCTAGGTGTTGGGACTTCGGTATTTCTCATTCTGGCAGCCCAAGCAGCAGCTAGTCCAACTGCTATCGCACCTGCTGCAGCTTCAGGATGTTTATGCGTGACTTCTGCGGACAAGGCTGCATTCCTTCTTACCTCAAGAATGTCATCAGCGAAATATCCGCCCACTGGTGGTACTCGCATTGACGCTCCATTCCCGAAAGAGCCCTCTCCTCCAAACAGGTCGGATGCCACGGTGGACCATCTCTCTCCAGCAGCCATCCTCGGCAGTGCGTGATGCATTGCGAGGCCATAGCCCCGAATTGGATCGTAGTTTCTCGCAAAGCTTGCCGCTAGGGCGTCTTGATTAATCTCCTTGTATTCCTTTAGAACAGAAACTATCGATAGGGCCATCATCGTGTCATCAGTAAAGGGCCATCTACCTGGAGGACTCTTGCGTTCAGCTATCCGATTCACTAATTGATGGCGAGAGTCAAAGAAACTCTCTCCAAAAGCATCTCCAACCGATAATCCAATGAGTGAGAGATTCGCACGCTCCATTCTGTCCAAGTTTTCAATGGCCATACAAATTATTCTGGGTTGAGCGAACAGATAAAGAGTGACATTTGAGGCGATGCTATTTCTTCAGTTTACTATCTCCGTAGAATATCTCACCAAGTCGTTTCATCGCATCCCTGACACAGTCTTTCTTTCCACTAACCTGCAGATGTCTATCGCCGTCTAGCGATATGAGAACTCCACAGTCTTCAGCCAATTCTGATATGATTTCCACTGGAATCTCATCTGGAAGTCTGATTCTGAAGAAGCCTATATCCTTCTCCCTGGGTATATCAGAGATAGGAGTCTTCTCCTCTTCAATATACTCGGCTTTCTCATCCAAAGCCCGCTGAAATTTCTCTTCCCATACTTGCCTGTATCCGATGCCATCCCTCTCCTCAGCCCACACCATCATGGTTTCACGAAGGCTCATGATCTTTGTTTCCATCTCGATCCTGAGTTTCTCATCTGCATTGTCTGAGCTTCTGAGGTCGCCTTCAAAACTTGAGAGATACTCTATCACCATCTTTGAGTTGCGCAGGTCTGCATAGGTGAGGTCTGGGATGAACACACCCTTTGCTCGGAGCTCTCCCAGAAGGTCATTCAACACGGTCCATCCTGCACGAAGACCGTCTATACTCACCAATGCGCTCACTCCTTGAGCATTTCTTCAATCTGTTCCATGAAGCTGCCTTCACGCCACCATCGTAGGTCGCGAGCTCCAGTAGGACAGATTGCAGTACAGGCACCACAACCTTCACAACGCATCTCATCAGTGACGCTCTTCTTGACTCCTGGCTCAATCTCAATCATTGAAACCGCGTCATAGGGGCAGATGTCAGAATAGTGACAGAGGTCACACCCCACACATAGGTCTTGGTCCACGTCTGCAGTTTCAAGCTCGATTCCCACAGTACCTAGGTTCAACGGGACTGCGGCTTCACCTGCGGCCCCTCTGGCCTGGTTTATCGAGTCTGCAACATTCTTAGCGTAGGTGACACCTAGAAACACTCCCGGCACGGTGGTTTCTACTGGACGGTATTTCATGTGCATCTCAGCGAGGAATCCATCAGCTCCACGATTTATCCCAAGTGCCTTTGCCAGCTCATTAACATCATCTGGAGCATGAAGGCCTAGAGCGAGGACGACCATGTCTGACCTTATCTTGAAGGTTTCCTGCGCCAGCGTGTCATAGATTGTGACAATAGCATCGCCACTTCCTGGGTCATTCTCAACAGTAACTGGTCTGTCTCTGACCCAACGAAGATAGGATACGCCCATCTGCCTGTTTTCGCGCCACATCTCTTCCATTCCATTTGCGTATGGACGAATATGTTCCTTGTAAGCTGAAAAGATCTTTATCTCAGGGAACATCTCCTTCAACTCATGCTGCATGGTGACGATTGCTGAGCAGCAGACTCTTGAGCAATGTCTGAAACCTTCACCTGGATTCTGTCTGGAGCCCACACAGTGAATGAAGACAGGATTCTTTGGAGCTTTCTTGAGTTCGCCATTTCTGAGTTTTCTTTCAAGGTCAAGTGTAGATATGACAGCTGGCACCTCGCCATAACCATACTCCCCATCCCTCGGAGTATAGGTTTCGGTGCCAATTGCCACCACCATCGATCCAATTTGGTAGTTATTCTTCTCACCTGATTCTACATGCTCGACCTCGATGTCATAATTGCCATATGAGCCATCACGGTTCACAACTTTGGAGTTGAGTATGATCTTGATCCGTTTCTCATTCTCTACCTCTGCAACCAAACTGTCAACAATCTCTTTCGCTGATTCCATTTTAGGGAAGAGATGGTGGAGGTCGTTTAACCGACCGCCAAGTTTGTCTTGTTTCTCCACTAGTATGACATCAAAGCCTTTTCGAGCAAGGTCCAGTGCAGCAGTCATTCCGGATACTCCGCCTCCGACTACCATGCTGACTCGGGTAACCTCGACCTCCTTGACAGGAACCACTTCAGAATTCACTGCCTGAGCCACTGCACTACGAATCATGTCCTGAGCTTTTTCCTGACGCTCGTCAAGAGGTGCATTGGCATTCACAAGAGAAAGCTGTTCTCTAAGGCCAACAGGTCCAACAAAGTAATAGGGTGAAAGACCGGCGGCAATTAAGGCTCTTCTGAATGTTTCCTGGTGTTGAAGCGGAGAACACGATCCGACCACAATCCGGTTCAGCTTGTGTTCTTTTATGGCTTCAACAATCAACTCCTGTCCCGGGTCTGAACACATGAATAGATAATCGGTCGCATACGCTACATTTGGGATTTCCTTTGCCCATTCAGCCAGTCCGGGTGAATCTATGACATTACCAATGATACCGCCACAATGACAGATGAATACACCTACACGGGGTTCATCACCAAGTTCAGCTGGAGGAATCTCTTCAGGTATTGCAGGTGTTGGTATTGGCAGAAGAGAGTGAGATGCCATGCCCGCGCCTTTACCTTCATTCACACTATCAGTACCATCCTTCGGTCCCGTTGCACAGCCAGCAACAAAGATCCCTTTTCTGGTGGTTTCTAATCCGCCTGAGTTCGCATGGGCAGTCTTCACCCACCCATTCTCGTCTATGTCAATCTTCAGAATCTTTGCGAGTTCCTCTTGTCCATTATTTGGCCTAAAGCTTGCATTAAGTACGACCATTGAGATCTTGTCAATCTCGATGATTTCCCCTTTCTCAGTGTCTTCCATTTTGACATAGAGGTCGTGAGTGTCTGGGTCTTCAGAAACCTCCGCTACTCGACCTCGGACGAAGTTGATGGCATGGTTTCGTTCTGAGTCCCATAGGAACTCCTCTAGAGCCTTTCCAGCAGTCCGCATGTCCATGTAGGTGTAAATTATCTCACAGTGGTCCTCTGGATAATGCATCCGTGTGACTTGAGCTAGTTTAAGGCCAAATGAACAACAGACCTTGTTGCAGTGCTTACTGTATCCTCCGATGTTCTCACGGACATCCCTGCTTCCCACGCAGTTGATGAACAGAATCTTCTCAGGCTCTTTTCCGTCAGAGGGCCGAATCATATGTGCGTCAGTAGGCCCTGTCGGATGGGTCATCCGATCATATTCCATACTTGTGACTACGTTCGGAAAGACGCCATAGCCATACTCACTATAGTCTTCTGGCTTGTATTCTTGAAATCCTGTGGCAACAACAATCGAACCCACATTAATATCGAATACCCTGTCCTCATCATCGTAGCTGATGCAGTCCTGCGGACAAACCGCTGCGCAAGTTCCACAACCAATACAATTCTCCCTATCAATCGTTGCGACGAGAGGGACCTGCTGGGGGAAATTCATGTAGATGGCCTTTCGCAAAGAAAGACCGTGGTCGTACTCTGATGGCACCTCGACAGGACAGTTTGCAATGCACTTCTGACATCCTGTGCAGGTTTCCTCATTGACATAGCGTGCCTTCTTTCTCACCGTGACTGTGAAATTGCCTTGCGAGCCTGTGACTTTCTCAACTGTTGACAGAGCATGAACGGAGATGTTGGGGTGTTTGCCTACATATGAGGTCAGTGGGGTCATTACGCATGCACTGCATTCTAACATTGGGAATATCTTGTACACTGCCACATAGTTGCCACCAATGTTCACCGATTTCTCAATGACATGCGCATGATGTCCTCCTTCGGCTAAAGAAAGAGCTGCATTGATACCAGCCATTCCTGCGCCAATTACTAAGACGTCAGTTGGCTTGCTAGCAGGTGTCGACTTCTTTGATGATGTTGTGGCCATCCTTAAGTCCCCAAGCTGCAGTTGTACTGGGGGCTTCAACGGACAGGCGATATAACCTTTCTGTCATGTACCATTAGTCATTTCTTGCAGTCGTCGCAGATTACATAGACATCAAGACGCTGTCCGACTGGGCTTGAATCAATTTCACTCACTATTTGTGACCACAGTTTCGTGATATTCTCTGATTCGAAATCTCGAATCTTGCTGCATTTCTGACAAATGACATTGATATGAATTGATGTGTTTGGATCGAATCTAGAAGCATTGCTATTCAGGGTCAATTCTTGTATAAGATTCAACCTCTTGAGCATGTCCATTGTTTGATAAATCGTATTCAAGCTGATTGCAGGGTGTTTCTTCAATACCTCAGAATGAATTTGTTCAGCAGTTGGGTGGTCTCTACTCGAGAGAATGTAATTGCAGATTGCAAGTCGCTGTGGTGTGACCTTATGCCCACTATCCCTCAAAATCGAGATGAGTTGGTCTTCGGTCAGTGTCATACTTGTTTCACTCTGTAACTTCCGAACTCTTCTTTTAATTGCTAGCTATACGACAAAACGGTTAAATATAACCATTACTAGTTAGTAACTATTACTATTTACATGATATGATGGAATGCCAAAGGGACGTGTAATCATATGCCAAAGGAAAAGAGAATGACAACTGCATCAGGAATTCCTGTTGCAGATAATCAAAATACTCTCACCGCAGGAGAGAGAGGACCAGTATTATTGCAGGACTTTCATCTTCTTGAGAAGCTAGCGCACTTCAATCGAGAACGTATACCAGAGCGAGTGGTACATGCCAAAGGTGCAGGTGCTTTTGGCACTTTTACTGTCACACATGACATCACCAAATACACCAAGGCAAAGATGTTCTCGAAAGTTGGCAAGAAGACTGACCTTGTGGTCCGTTTCTCAACAGTGGCAGGAGAAAAAGGTTCAGCAGATACTGTTCGTGACGTTCGTGGATTTGCGGTCAAGTTCTATACTGAGGAGGGCAACTGGGATCTTGTGGGGAATAATACTCCTGTTTTCTTCATTCGCGATCCACTGAAGTTCCCTGACTTCATTCATACGCAAAAACGAGTCCCGCAAACGAATCTGAGGTCTAATGAGATGCAATGGGACTTTTGGTCATTAGTGCCAGAATCATTGCATCAAGTAACAATCCTATTCTCAGATCGAGGAACACCAAAGGGATATGCCCATGTCAACGGCTATGGAAGTCATACTTATAGCTTCATCAACGCTAAGGATGAAAGATTCTGGGTGAAGTTCCATTTCAAGACTGCTCAAGGCATAGAGAACTTCTATGCAGAGGAAGCAGCTAGACTGACTGCAGAAGATCCTGATTGGGCTACAAGAGAACTTTTTGACAGGATTGAACAAGGAGATTATCCCAAGTGGAACTTCAAAGTGCAGATCATGCCAGAAGAGGAGGCTGTTGACTACCGCTGGAATCCCTTCGACCTTACAAAGGTGTGGCCTCATGAGGACTATCCTCTAATTGACGTAGGAGTTATGGAACTCAACAAGAATCCAGCGAATTACTTCACAGACATCGAGCAAGCAGCCTTTGCCCCTTCGAATATTGTGCCTGGTATATCCTTTTCGCCAGATAAAATGCTTCAAGCTAGAATCTTCTCATATGCTGATGCTCATAGATACAGACTGGGGGTAAATCACCAGCAACTACCTGTGAATCAAGCAAAGAATGCTGAAGTTGCCTCTAATCAGCGAGATGGATACATGAGGTATATGGACGGAGGTCCGGGGTATAACTACGAACCTGACAGCTTCGGAGGGCCCAAGGCTGACCCTGCCTATCGTGAGCCACCTCTGAAAATCTCTGGCGATGCTGATAGATATGACCAGCCTAGAGGGGTCGATGATGACTATGTACAGCCAGGAAACCTGTTTCGTCTCATGTCTGCTGAAGAGCAGGGAAGGTTGATGGACAACATTGCTGAACCGCTAAGTACTGTTCCAAAGGAAATCCAAAAGCGCATGGTTGAGCATTTCACAAAGGCTGATCCCGACTATGGAAAAGGTGTCAAAGAAAGAATAGGTCTATAGAATATAGAATCAACCAAGTGGCGGCAATAATGCCGCCTCGGTTTCTTTTGGTATACTTGAGATTCCTTCTGTCATGACCAGATTTGGCTAGTTCTGCGTCGGTTCATCATTCACTTCTATGATAAGTCCAAGGATGATTGACATCAGGAGGATTCCTACTCCTGCAATCACCCCATATGTGCTCATTGTGGGGTCTATATCCGGCCTTATGATAGTCCTAATCAAATCATAGCTGAATCCTATCTCGACATTGCTGCCACTTCTCTCAAGCATCAGTGTGTAATTGGCACCTGTAGTAGTATTTCCCTCAATTCTATAACCAGCTGTACTGTTTATGTGAGTTGCCTCTAAAAGAACACCTCCAAGGGAGTCCTGAAACGTCATTTGATACCTCTTTTCGGGGTAGTAATGAGCACTGATTATGAATCTGTATGAGGTTTCTTCTATTCCTTCTCCAATCTCCAGATTGTAAGTGGGAGTCATCGAATCAAGGGTGAACAACTGAGATCCACTGTCGAAGCTTTCATCTCTTTCCACGGGGGCAAAGGACCCGTCCAACGATCCAGTGATATATGCGGCCATGAGAATAATAGAAAGCAGAACAAGGAAGCCAATCCATGCGGGATGAATACTGCGACGAAAATTCTGCCATCTACTTGTAGTCTGCCTGGCTTTATTCCTATGAACTTTCATGAAGACTAGCATCAGAAAACCAGCGGACGCAAAAAAGAACCAAAAGATAATGGCTGGCATGGGCGATATAATATCTACTGGAGGAGGAGGAATCTCAAGGTACTCCAAAATTGTGATGTTGACCTCAGCATCACCATCTATTCGCTCGACAATGACTGAAGACTCTCTAGAAATGTAACTGGTTACAACGATATCGCTGATTTTTGTAACGTTGGCGAGGAATAGTGCAACCTGTCCATCCGATTCCAGAAGCATCAGATTCACTGGAGTACTGTTTGATTCCAAGTCAGTAATACCTATTCGTGAAATGAAGTATCTGTCCGCCGTTCTGTTCCATTGTGGCACTTCACTGGTGACAGTGAAGGAGAAGGGATACGATTCTATCTGCTCAGAAAATGAATAGGAGTAGTATGGATACCCCAGGAGTGCTACTGTCATGGTTCCTCCAATTAGGATCATCATTGAGAATCCGATTACCTTGGTTCTTACTACCCATTGACTCAAGACCAATCCGCCCTCAAATCACGACCAAGTCAATTCAATATGATGTTCAATGTGTATTGAATGGAGTGAATGAATTGTATGGATGAATCATTCTTGATTTAGCCAACTAAATGTAGGAATGCCATTTCACCAGTTCTGTCCGACTTTTTCCACCGTTTGAACCGCTAGGCTTGTTACCACTGCCAGGATTAGTGCAATGAACCCGATGATTGCTAGAATTGAGTCTCGTAATGGATCGACTGGGACTCTTACAATCGTGGCATTAGCTTCAATAGAGAGTCTAACTTCAACATCGCTATCCACCCTATCAAGACTCAAACTATGGTCTTGAATTACAGATCCCCCAATAATCTCCCAAGCTATAGACGAATTTTCATGAGTTGCAGAGAGAACAACCTCGCCAGAGGCACCAAGCAGTTCAAAATGATACCTCTTGTTATCATCCTCAAACGAATGTATTCTGAATGATTTTGTGTTATTTGAGATTTCATTGCCAAAGGGCAAAAGCCTGTTGGGGTTTGAATCATTCAATTCTAGAGTTCTCGTATCAGAATAGATCTGCTCCGTCACAGCTGTGGGAGTGAAGAAACCCCCAAGAGATCCGAAAATGTATGGAGTTATTAGTGCAAGACCAATTAGCACCAAGACAACTACCCAGGCGGGTCGAATACTTTTGCGAGCTGTCTTCATTGTGACTATTTTCCAAAAAACATACGCTGCAAATGCTAGGAGGGGAAAGGTGTTAATATAGACGCCAATGACCACAGGATCGATAGTTGGCGGGGGCACTATTTCCCATATCAATATCACGAAACTACCATTAGCATTTCCAGTTTCTCTCGTCACAACGATTCTAGAGTCTCCTGAAGCTTGAACGACCAGAGAGCTATTGGAAATCAGACTAACACTAGATATTGCGAAAATGGTCACATTGTTCCTATTCTGAATGGAAAGTCCAACCGAAGTCCCATTTGTTTCCATGTCAGTAATTCCAATTTGACTAATCATGTTAGGGTAGGTGAGTGGTTCAATTGGATAATATCGCTCAGAGTCATCTAATGAAACGTTGAAAGAAACAGGATGAGCGCGCGGTGTTTGTTCACGTGGAACAGAGTAGTGTGGACGAGGACTAAAGACTATCAAGAATGAACCTATTAGGATCATGATTAATACCATTCCAACGAGCTTTGCATTCCCACGCTTCAATCTCAACTTCGGCCTTTCCACTCTACCACCCGCATAGCAGGCAGTAGATTCTTGTGTTATTGAATGGAATGGACGAATCATATGGCAGCGGGAGGTTCCTTATTCCGTCTTTTTGGTAGCCTTCAGGTAGACATAGCCAATTCCTGCCACAACCGCAGCTAGGAGATACAAGATGATAGGTATCCACAGCATCTCAAATCGCAACAGATACGAAATATCTCTTCCATATCCAAATGGTACGGGGATGTAGATCCAAGCTAGGAATACGAAGTAAAGCAGTGTGACAAGAGCTTTCACTTCTCTTCTAACATTCAGAGCGTACATGTACGTGAAGACCCACATGAACACGAATCCAGACAGGAACATTGCCCACATGTCTGTGCTTCCGTGGTCCAATGTGTTGAATATCGCGACTACCAAAGCATGGACGCCAACAAAGCCCTCAACAGTGATAACCCACCTCTTATCAATATGCACAGACGTGTACGCCACCGTCATCTGTGTGAACAGAAGGAACATGTAGAAGAAGCCTGTTACTAGCTGTGGGTCATAGAACATTGGATGGAACCAGAATGTGTAAACAAGCGCCCATGCAATTGGGTACATGTGTATGCGCCGCACAAGACCTGACACGCGTGCAGTAAATGGCTTCCCAGCCCGCTTTCCAAGAAATATGCCTCGTCTGGGATTCTCAATTACAAGGATGAGAACTAACATTATAATGACTGAGCCCTGACTGGTCCAAATGGGAACGTCCTGGGCTAGTCCATCGAACCAAATATGGGTTTGAATAAGATGCAGTGTTACAAAGAAGACACTGATAACAACCATGGCCCAGTTGTACCTGGTCAATGATGTTGTGGGCCTTGTCTTCTGTTCTATCAGGTTCTTCTGCGCCCAATAAATCGTAAACCAGACAACAAACTGATGGGCGAGATAGAAGGTCCATACTATGAACTGGGCAATTGCATCAGGGGAGGGGAGCTGCCAGTAGTACCATGCAGGACCTTGGTCTGGACCCAATACAAATCGATCAAGAAGGGGACCAAAGAACCAGATTAGAAAAGTGAATCCAAATGCGAATGCGATTCCTCCAATCCAAAGGATGTATGCCGCTCTAGATTTCCTTTCAGGTGGGGCCGGTTCAGTTTTTATTGATTGGTCTTCAGAAGCCATTTCTCACATCCTCTCCACAAAGAACGCACTTCCGACTTCTTCCTGATAAAGACTACTCTTTGATTGCGGGAAATATGAAAAAAGGAATGAGAAGGGACTCTAATCCCTTCTCTAACCAGATGTCTACCTTGTTCCAAATCGACGAAAGAGGGCTATACCGATAAGAAGGAGCACGACGCCAATGATTGACACCAGAGCCAGATCCGTCCAGATAGAAACAGTCGTTACAGAAGCTCCACGTAGGAACAGGGTCGTCAAGGCCTCAGTCACATAATTGCTTGGCATGAACTGTGCAATGACTTCAGTCGCTCCAGCAAGAGGCATGAAAGTGCCCAGAAACATCTGTGGCATGATGAATACGAACGATATACCAGAGGCTATTTCGGCTGACTTGGAGATAGTGGCTGCAATCAGGCCAAAGCCGACGTTTACAAGAGAGAAGGCGAGCAACATCGCAAAAGCAAATGCCAATCCACTGACATCAGTGGCAGGTCGATAGCCTATTGCATATGACGTGGTGAACACAAGAAGAACTTGGACGACTGCAATAATCATGTACGAAATCACATAACTCAACATGAACTCATGTGACTTTAGTGGAGTCGTACCCATCCTCTTCAGCAGTCCACCATCTCGTTCTCCCGTCAATGACTGTGCAACTATCATTATCATGAAGATGCTAGCAAAGGCAAATATCCCAGGAGCCATGAAGTCCCACTGCGAGAAGGTGCTTGCGTCTACCATGGATGGCCTCCCTATTCCCACAGGCAGGTCCAGAGTGGTTGCTTCGCTTCCAAACATAGTCGTCAAGACAACCTGTTGCACAAGAGGCGGAATTGCACTGCTTGCAATCATAGAACCACTGTCCACGTAGAGCTCGACAGTTGTATTGGTCCAAGAGCTTCCGTCGAATGGTGAGTCCCAGTATGACGTGCAGCTGTCACCAAAGCCTCCAGGAATGATAATGAATGCATCAAGATTTCCTTGAAGTAGCTCTGCTTGACCAGTTTCGTTGGCTTCGTAATGAATCACTGTGATGCCCTCAAGTTCTGAAAGATTCCCTTCGAAGCTGTCAGCCCATTGAGGTTCTGTTGTGGCAGCGTCTAGATTCAGCAATCCCACATCGAAGTTGGTCACTCCCCCTTCACCCATGCCACCAAAGGCCATTCCAAAGGTTGCAGTAACAATTAGGGGGAATAACAGGAGCAGGAATAGAACCGCCGGCTGTCTTACGAACATCTTGACGTTCTTCTTAGTGAGGGCTGTCACACGTCGGAAACCCATTTAGACCGCCTCCCTAAGTTGCTTTCCAGTGAGTTTGATGAAGACCTCTTCGAGATCCTTAGCATTGTGCTGTTCCATCAGTTCATTTGGAGTGCCCAAGGCGATGAGCTTTCCTTGGTCAATGATTCCAACCCTGTCACAGAGCTCTTCAGCTTCTTCCATGTAGTGAGTCGTCAGGATGATAGCTTTCCCGTTTCTTTTCAGCTCGCGGATGAAGTCCCACACTGCACGCCTCGAAACAGGATCCATGGCTACTGTAGGCTCGTCAAGTAGAGCAACTCTTGGGTCACTAATGAGAGCCATCACTGTGCTGACCCGGCGTATCATTCCACCGCTGTATTGACCAGCATGTCGGTCTGCATCCTCTACCATCCCGATTTTTTCGAGCATGTTCTCGACTCGTTCCTTCAGTACATCTCTTGGTACATCATGGAGGACTCCAAAGAGCTCGATATTCTCTCTTCCAGTGAGGTGTTCATAGAATGCTGGTTCCTGAGGGCAGACTCCGATTATCTTTCGTACTTCATCAGCATCAAATACGACATCATGATCTGCTACCGCTGCGACCCCTTCAGTAGGTTCTAGTAGAGTACTCAGGATATTGATTACAGTGGTCTTACCTGCACCATTAGGCCCAAGCAGACCAAAGAGTTCACCCCAACCAATTTCAAGACTAAGGTCATCAACTGCTGTGACCTTCTCAAACTTCTTGGTCAGGTTCTCTATCTTTATCGCATGTTCAGATTTTGTAATTGACATGGATAAACACGCGCATAGAATGCATATAATATATGGA
Source organism: Candidatus Hermodarchaeota archaeon (assembly GCA_048885865.1). Taxonomy (GTDB): domain Archaea; phylum Asgardarchaeota; class Thorarchaeia; order Thorarchaeales; family Thorarchaeaceae; genus SMTZ1-83. The sequence goes on along the minus strand of JBHLLF010000004.1, from coordinate 133,611 downwards.
ATCTTTTTGTCGGTCAAAGCAGTTTGTGCGGCAAACTCACTTTTCGTCCAAATCCAGTCCATATACGCACAAGATATATCGCATAATGCACGCGATTCTGGGTGGTGCTTGAATGACTAAGGATGAGATTTTGGCGCAATTGAAAGAACTGGGAACGCGGTTTGAAGATCCCAAGATTAAGCGGCGTTTCAGGGATTTCCATAAGACTCTCCAGTTCATCTTCCCTGACATTGATGCTCAGATGTACATGAAGATAGGCGATGCCGAGCTAGTGGAGCTTGCCGAGGGAACCGTAGAAGCTGAGATGACTGTGACTATGGACTCGATAGTCTTTCTCAAGATTATGGACAAGAGTGAGAGTCCTATGGCTGCCTATCAAGCTGGGAAGCTCAAGACCAAGGGAGAGGTTCCAGACCTTCTCAAGCTACAGAAGCTGATGCTGTAGCTAAGACCGCTCTCTCTGCTGGATATCTAGGGGACCATGACCATGAAGGTGCTAATCACCGCGCCCTTCTCAGAGTCGGGGTTGAAACTGCTTGAGGATGCAGGACTAGAGGTTCAACATGAGAGTTGGCTTGAAACCGGCAAGCTTTACCTTGGGGACAAGCTCCTTCCCGTCATCAAAGATGGTGGCTACGATATTGTCATTGTTGAGGGTGACGAGGTGAAGGAGGAGGTTATTGATGGTACAAATCTGAGTATCATTGCTTCCGCCAGAGACAATCCCAACAATGTTTCGATCTCTGCAGCTACAGCCAAGAACATACCAGTGATTGGAGCACCAGGCAGAAACACAATTGCGGTAGCCGAGCTGACCATCACTCTGATGTTAAGTCAAGCACGTCGAATCGTGACAGCGGACCGTCTACTGAAGAATGACTTCATGGTTGATGACTATTCTGACTTTGCTCGCATGTACATGACCACAACAGGTTTCGAACTGCATGGAAGGACTGTTGGAATCATTGGTCTAGGAAAAATCGGACACGAAGTTGCAAAGCGGCTGCAAGCCTTTGGTGTCGAGATTATAGTCTTTGATCCCTATGTGCCTCAAGAAAGACTGAATGAAGTGGATGCAAAGCAAGTGTCGTTGGAGGAGCTTCTGAGGGAATCAGACATAGTGACAGTCCACTGCCCGCCGACAGATGAAACCAAGGGAATGCTTGGAGGCGAGCAGTTTGGAATGATGAAGAAGAGTGCGATCTTCATAAACACTGCGCGTGCATCAATCACAGATGAGTATGCACTTCGTCAAGCATTGGAGTCAGGATCAATTGCAGGTGCTGGTCTCGATGTATTCTCAATGGAACCAGTGGACTGTGATAATGAGTTTCTGGAATTGGAAAATGTTATTGTGACTCCGCATATTGGAGGCAATACTGTTGACACGATTGAGCGACAGTCCATGATGATTGCAAGGGACATTAGAGCAATCCTCAAGGGTGATCGTCCAGAGAACGTGCTTAATCCTGAAGTCCTGAAGAAGGGGGTGACCTAGAGTGCCTGTTGCTGCGATAGATGCTGGTACGACTGGCGTTCGTTGTATGATTGTTGGAAAACGAGGAGAGGTCTTAGGTCTTGGAAGGAGGACGTGGGGATATGAAACCCCTGAGTTTCTTGAGATAGCAAAAGAGTTCGACCCCTCTCACTTTTGGGATTTGATATGCACAGTGACCAAGGAGGCAGTGAAGGCTTCTGGACTGCCTTCTTCAAAGATTGAAAGCGTGGCCACCACGAGTCAGCGTCATGGAATAGTATTCTTAGATGCTGATGGAAAGGAGCTTTACAGTGGTCCAAACATAGATGCACGGGGCGCCATGTCCCAGTATGTAGTCGAAGAAGCTCTAGGAAAGAAGTTTTTGGAGGTCACAGGTTGCTGGCCTCCCATGATGTTTACTCCTGCGAGAATGGCTTGGTTTGAGGAGGAGGAGCCTGAGATTCGTGAGGCTGTGGCGCACGTTCTTCCAATCAACGACTGGATTACTTTTAGGCTCAGCAGTGAGTATGTCACAGAGCCAGCCTCAGCCAGTGCTACTGGATGCTACGACATTAAGGCTCAGAATTGGAGTGAAGAGATACTCTCAGCGTTGGGTATTGACAAAGGCATTCTTCCCAGCCTAAGAAAAGCTGGTGAGGCTGTTGGAAGTATCACGCCCAATGCAGCCAAGGATTCAGGGCTTCCTGAGGGTCTGCCTGTCATCCAAGGTGGTTCTGACACACATTGTGCTCTCCTTGCCGCGCAAGCTAGTCCTGGAGAGATTACAGTAATTGCAGGCAGTACAACTCCTGTGATGCTCACATTGGACAGCCATGTCTGCTCCTCTGAACAGACACTATGGTCTTCTTGTCATATGGTTCCAGGCATGTGGACATTAGAGAGTAATGCAATGCTCACTGGGGCATATATCGAATGGGTCATTGCTCTTTTGTGCGAGCTCTCCGAAAATCCTGATAGATGCAGAGAGAAGACCTTTGAAAGTTTGCCAGAGATGCTCAAGAACATTCCCCCAGGAAGCAACGAGGTTTTTGCTGGTTTAGGGCCCAGAATCATGGACTCAACTAGAATGGCTGACATACCCATGGCTCGACTTCATTTTCCGCAGCCAGCATTGCCCCAAGTCAAACCTCTCGATTCTGCTAGTCTGATTCATGCAGTTCTTGAGAACATCGCGTTTGCAGTAAGGGGAAACATTGAGCAGTTGCAGGAATATAAGAATCCGCCAGTTGTCAAGGCAATTGGTGGTATCTCAAGGTCGCAAGTCTGGCGACAGATTCTTAGTAATGCCATAGGCAAGCCAGTGATGAGTCCTATAGAGTTCGAGGGCAGCCTCGTCGGAGCCGCCATCTGTGCTGCAGTTGGAGCAGGCTGGTATCCTGACCTCAGGAAGGCCTCAGAAGCAATGGTATCTTGGCAACCAACACTGATACCTGATGAGCGGGCGTCTGAGTATAATTTCTACTACTCCCGCTGGAAAGAGATATGGTCTCTAGGAAGTGACGAATAATGTATGAGAAGGAAAAAAAGGAACTTCTAGCGGCTTGTGGTGAGATGATCAGAGAGGGCCTAGTCATCATCTCAGCTGGCAATGCAAGCATCCGAGTGAATGATGAGCATGTTGTAATAACGCCAAGCTCAGTTCCCTACGCCAAGATGACGATGGATGATATAGTTGTGGCAAATATGGAGGGTGATGTCATTGAAGCTGATCGTAATGCTAGTATCGAAACCCCCACGCATCTTGAGATATATAAACAGCGAGATGATGCAAATGCAGTCGTCCATTCTCACAGCGTCTATGCCACAGCCCTAGCTGTTCTCCAAAGGCCTCTTCCTCCAATACTGGATGAGGTAGTTCCAAAGCTAGGTGGTGAGATTCGCGTCACATCCTATGCAATGCCAGGTACAAAGGACTTGGCTAAGAACGTCGTCGAAGCCATGGATCGGAGAAGTGCGGTGCTCATAGCTAATCATGGTGCAGTAACTTGCGGGAACAATATCAGAAAGGCCCTTGACAATGCTATCCTTCTCGAGAGAACCTGCCGGATCTATCTGCTGGCACTGAGGGCTGGTGAGCCCATTCCTCTTCCAGAGGATGTTGTCGAAGACGAGGAGGACCTTTGGGAAATCATGAGGGATTTCTAGGAGAGATGGACATGCATGGGTATATGGGTCAAATACTTGTAGTTGACCTTACAGAAAAGACGACATCCCGTCTTCCCATCGATGAGCAGATTGCCTCAAAATTCATCGGTGGCAGTGGCTATGCAAGCAAGCTCCTGCATGATATCATGGACCCTTCTGTTGACCCTTTAGGTTCAGAGAATATGCTATTGTTTATGACTGGTCCTCTGACAGGCACCCTGGCTCCAAGCACCGGCCGGCTTGTAGTCTGTGGGAAATCCCCTTTGACTGGCATCTGGGGTGAAGCACATGTTGGTGGACATTTCGGTGCGAATCTGAAGTTCTCTGGCTTTGATGGAATCCTCATCAAGGGGAAATCTGACGAACCGGTTGTTGTTCACATCAATGAAGGTGAAGCTGAGATTGCCCCCGCCGAAGAATTATGGGGCATGAAGACGGATGAAGTTCAGAAGGCTCTGAAGAAGAAACTCGGACGCGTTCGTGTAGCCTGTATAGGCCCTGCAGGAGAGAATCTCGTCAAATTCGCTGCCATCTTGACGGATGAGAGAGCTGCAGCTAGATGTGGATTGGGGGCAGTGATGGGTTCGAAGAAATTGAAAGCAATCACAATTGCAGGCTCGAAGAGAGTGCAAGTGGCTGATCCTGAGGGATTCACGAGTCTCGCCAGAGAATCATCAAAGATTCTAGGCGAAGTTATGCATCATCTTCGTGATTCAGGCACATCTATGTACGTTGAAGTCGGGATGATGTTCAATGACATGCCCATCAAGTATTTCCAGGAAACTGAGTTTGAATACGATTCATTGACTTCTACAGCGATGAAAGAGTTCCTGACTGGCAGAAAAGCCTGCTATTCGTGTCCTATTGCTTGCGGGCGAGTGATTACCTTGCCACAGCACGGTCTCGAAAAGGTAGCAGGACCTGAGTTCCAGACAATTGCGGCATTTGGGTCCAATCTGATGGTTTCTGACCTCAAGAAGGTGTCAGTCATCAACAATCTATGCAACCAGTACGGACTGGACACCATTAGTTGCGGTAGTACAATTGCATTCGCAACACATCTCTGTGACCTTGGCAAACTGGATCTTGGTCTGAAATGGGGGGATCCGGATAAGGCAATCAAGCTTGTTCATGCGATTGCAGCACGGTCAGGCGTTGGAGATGAGTTGGCTGAGGGCTCAGTACGGTTCGCGAAGAACCACGATGCATCTGAATTGGTCATTCATGTTAAGGGCCAAGAGGTACCAAACCATGACCCGAGAGCATTTGGAGGAATGGCCACAGTATATGCAACAGCCTCACGCGGTGCAACTCACCTAGAGGGTGACATGTACAGCGTCGACATGGGTGTGGAAGTGCGCGAGATTGGTATCAATTCCGGTGATCGATTGGACAACGAGGGTAAAGGAAGTACAGCCGCACGTGCACAAGACTTCAGAGCCTTCTTTGACTCTATAATGATGTGTCACTTCGCGCAGGTCCCATTTGAAACAATTCTTGAACTTGTGAGCAAGGCGACGGGGCTGACAATAACTACTGAGGATGTCCTGTTGATAGGTACTCGGGCAGTCACAATGAAACGCCTGTTCAATCTCAAGTGTGGACTCAAGCCCCAGGATGACCGACTTCCAGCACCGCTATTGAAGCCATTGCCGGATTATGCCACAGATGATTTTGTGCCTGACATGGAGATTCAACTAAGCGACTACTATGAATATAGAGGATGGGACCGAGAATCAGGAGCACCTACTACGGAAACCCTAGAGAGGTTGGGACTCTAGAAACAGGAATCATCTGATGGGTGAAAATAGTTGCAGGTTATCGACCTTCTAGTGAACTTGGGCTCTTTCTATGGTTCGATTGTCATAGGCTATGCCATCGCCAAGATTTCAGGTCGGGGGCAAGAGGTAAACAAATACCTGATAGCGCTTCTTGTGAACCTACTGGTACCCATTCTTGTCATTTACTCCCTACTCACCTCTTCTCTAGAAACCTTGGTTGAAATTCCTCTGGTCCTCTTGGCTGCATTGATTGTGCATCTCTCTGGCACGCTAATCATGTATATTCGGCTCAGAAACAGCACAATTGAGAACAGGAGAAAAGGGGTTCTGCTGCTCTGCTCCACATTTCAAAATGCTCTGTTCATCCCTCTCCCATTGGCAATTCTATTCATTGGGGAACAGGCTGTGCCATTTGTTATCATGTTCTCGCTGACACAGATGCTTCTCCTAGTCAGCTTCGGATCGATGATTGGTTCGAGATATAGTGATACTGGTACCAATTGGAGGAGCATGGCAGAACAATGGCTAAAGTTCCCTCCATTCATCGCTGTCCTGCTCGTGATTCTGCTATTGCTTGTCGGAGTTACATTGCCGTCAGAAGTCGTTTCCCTCCTCTCATTCAACGGAATCATCACAACCTACCTCTCGTTAGTCACTGTTGGACTTGGCATTGGCACACGATTCTCCAAGGTTGATGTAATAGGCGGTCTGGAAGTGGCAGCAGTCCGGCAATTGATTGTTCCAATCATGATTGGTATTCTGCTTCTCCTTCTTTCCCTCTCAGATTTGGCGACGAAGGTCGTTATCATTGAGGCGCTCATGCCACCTGCAGTGTTTACTGTAGTCTTCGCTGGTGGTCTAAAGCTGGACACAGAATCAGCAGCAACGGCGGTTACAATAGGGACCCTTCTCCTTCTCCCGGTGGTGCCGATACTACCCTTCTTGCTTGGATGAACCGTTTACAGCCTCATCTCAACGCATATATCGAATCAAAATCGAGGTGAAGGTGGTGTTGAGCCTGAAAGAGGACAGCAAAGATGCTGAGAAAATTAAGAGCTCTCTTGATGAAGTAGTTGACAAGCTCGAGCAGGATTCTAAGTCGAGTGAGAGCTGGGGCAAATCGGTTTCCACCCACCGTAGTCACTGGGAAGAGATTAAGGAGAAGATAAGAGAGCGTCAAAGCGAGCTAAAGAGACTTGTGATGGAGAAGAAGGCCGGAACCATCGGTCAAGACGAATTCGATAAGAAGTATCGCAGGCTTCAGGATGAACTGACTGAACTAGAGTTCCAAGTCTATAACATGCGACTTGGCACCTCTGTCGAGTTCTAAAGCTCCTCCTCGGCCTGTTGGTCAGGCTCCTGCTCTGGATGATAATCAGGGTCTTGAATCCATGGTTTCGGACAGCTTAGACCCTTACGAATCATCAACACGCCTATTGTCGATATGCATCCACATAGGAAAAGAGTGGCTGAAATCCCCATCAATGGAATCAACCATCCAAAGAACGCAATCTGAGGTATTGCGAAAATCAACACCACAGTTGGGAACAGAGAGTAAACGCCGTTCCTCACTCTGTTTGGAATCGCATCAACGAAGACACGTGCAGTCAGAACCCCTCCTAGTTGGAGGAAAGCGCCACAGACAAAGAACATGGCAATCATTAGGAACACTGGCACTAGTGATGCTACAGGGACTCTCAGCAATAGAATGTCCGTACCCGGTAGGATGTAGTCTATCATTGGTGAGTTCGCAGGAGGCGGCTGAAACACAATCATCAATACTGCAAACATCCAGAAGAACACAGCTCCGCACGTCTGAATGAATCTGAAACGAGGTATCCACCTCTCCGGTTCGTATTTCTTTGCCCAGTTTCCACTTCTCTCGCTATATACCACAAGAGGAACCATGACAATCGTGCGGAAGCTAGCCACAGCCACGTCGGATACTAAGTATGTATAGTACATCGGGAAGAGAATGAGGTTGCCCCATACTGCAATAACGCTGTTGACAAGCATTGAACCAAGTAAGAGATACTTCACGTACTGACTGCTAAACAGATATGTTACACCTTCCTTCAATAGCGAGATATATTCGCCCAAGTCCGGCTTTGTCTGCCTGTTCTGATCAGCTTCAGGAAGATTCCGTACTAATCTCCATGATGCAAGGGCTATGACGATACAAAGCACTGATTGCACTTGAAATACCCATGCACGAGCAAACAGTGTAGCCAGAATGCCTCCTGGAATGAGAATGAGGACATTTGTAAGCCAAGATATCATTCCCCACTTGCCTTGAAGCACCCCATACTGCTTGCGGCCTTCATCTTCAGGCATCGCGACTCTCCAGTTGTTATCAAACCAACTGCCGAGCGCTCCGCTCTGTTGCGAACCAGCGAAGCCCATTAGAATGTAGACGAGGACAAGCAATGTGATTGGAGTCGTGCTTGTCACTAGCGACACAACGTAGAATGCAGCTGCGTATGTGAAGTATGATGTGGCTAGAATGTAACGTTGGCCTATCCAGTCGCCAATGACTCCTGTTGGATAGTCGAAAATGGTCTGAACAGCCATTTGTATTATCACCAGAACAGCAACAAGGGTCATGCCAGCTATGAAATCTCCTTGTCCTAGAGCCTCTGCTACAAAAATGAGATAGAACGTCGTTGAGATTGTAATTGTGGCTTCCATGAAAGTGCTCAGTGATAACGCAATACTGGTGAGTCTAATCACATCTGGTTTATCATCAGGTAGACCGAAGTACGATGTGATTCTGCCCACGCCATGCACCCACGCATTGTCAGGCAGGAGCCTTTCTTAAATTCATTTCACATCAAGCGCTTGCATTCATTCATGTTCTCAAAAGGGGAACAACCTTGAATCGGTCGGTATCTTTAAGTGTGACACGGAAACATCTCGGACTCCAAGGCCCGGTGTGAGAGATATTGAGCGACGAGATTCCTGAAAGAAGCGAAATTGTACGGTCCACTATCATCACAGTTATTCTTACAGTGGTTCTCTTGAGCCTTGGATTGATGCTTTGGGCATGGTCTGCTCCAGATGTCATTAATACAAGTCCCGTTGGCGCGCTGAATAACATGAATCCCTTTCTTGCTCTCATAATCGAGATACTGGTCATGTCAGGGATGTTTCTCTTTCTCACAATCACGGTTGTCAATATTCGCCTCTATATGACTCAGATTCGAGCAGGATGGACGGAGCTAATTCTCCTCATCATCGTAGTCTTTGTGATGACCTTCCTGATGTTTGAATCTGGTGTGGCCATAGTCACGCTATTGCTTTCATTGGCGATTGTTGTGTATCTATACATGCTGCAAGAGTGATTGCGTGCAAAGTTTCTACATTCACACCAGAAGCTTTATGAGTCTAGGTCAACGAAGGCCAATTGAGCCTGGGATGCAGAAATGCCGAGGGCTGGTAAAACAAAGGAGTTTGACAGTAACTATTCAGAATTGTCAGGCGTTGCCCACTGTGAGGCTCTGACTTCCGGATAGAGACAGGTTGACTACTTGGAGGAAAACACCGTGTTTGGGATATCTGGTGCGGGGTATGATATGTCAACCAGCATCTTCAGCCCTGAAGGACGAATTTTCGCGGCAGAATATGCTAAGAAAGCCGTCGAACAAGGAGCTACATCGATTGGAATCCTTGTGAATGAAGGAATTGTACTGCTCGCAGAGAAGAACATCAAGGATCTTCAAGAGCCAGAAAGCATAGAGAAGATTTCAAAGATCGATGAGCACATCGGTGTAGCGACGTCTGGACTCATGGCAGATGCGCGAAAACTGATTCAGGAGGCAAGAATCAAGGCGCAGTCATATTGGCTGACCTACGAGGAGCCAATTCCTGGAGAAGTTCTAGCTGAGCATATCTGTGATGTGAAAGCCCAGTTTACTCAGGGAGGTGGAGCAAGACCTTACGGTGTTGCTATGATTATTGGCTCAGCAGATCATGATGATACGCCACGCCTCTATGTGACTGATCCAGTGGGCACTTATTGGGGATATTTGGCAGTAGTAATTGGTCGAGGAAGCGCAAGAGCTGGCGAGTACCTGGAAGGCAAGTATGACCTGAGCAAGAAACAGACTCTTAATCAAGCCATTCAACTTGCACTTGAAGCGCTTCGCCAAGCCACGGAAGCAGATCTTTCTGCTGACAATGTAGAAATCGCCAAGATTCCTGTGAGCACCCGGAAATTCGAGAAGCTCAGCAGATCTGAAACACAGGCCATTTTGGATCCCTCCAGTAAAGTGGATAAAGAATAGGAGTGGGCTAGGGCTTGATGGGTTCAGGGAAGAAATCTGGCGAGAAGTGGCTTGAACTTGATGCAGTCGTGATTGGAATTCAAAAGGGTCACCTGCGATTTGAGCTATTTGTCGATCCGGATCTGGCCTTTGAATATAGACGAGGTGAAAACATCCCGATTGAAGAGATCTTGAAGAGCTATGACCTTTACGAAGATGCCAAGAGAGGAGAGCGTGCATCTGAAGATCTTGCGGAAGAGGAGTTTGGCTCGTCTGATGTATTTAAGATAGCGCCGATTATACTCAAAGATGGAGAGTTCCGACTTACCCATGAGCAGCGTAATCAGCTGGTAAAGGAAAAGACTGAAGCAATAATTGAGAGCATTTCCAAGCGGGCAATGAATCCACAGACAGGACATCCTCATCCGCCTGACAGAATTAGACAGGCGATGGAGGAGGCAAAAGTCCATGTTGACCCCTTCATCAAGGCGGACGAACAAATCCCTGGAATCGTGAAGGCTCTCCTGGTGATAATCCCCATCTCATTTGAGAGCGTCAAGCTTCAGATAACTCTTCCAGCAGCCTTCTCAGGGAAGGGCTACAACGTAGTTGCAAAGGCTGGACTAATCAAATCCGAGGCGTGGGCACAGAACGGGGAGTGGTCTGGCTTGGTTGAAATTCCTGCATCAAAACGACAAGAGCTCTATGATGATCTGAACAAGCTCTGCAAAGGACAAGTAAAGATAGAAACCGTTCGATAGCGGTTGAGAATATTGATGATAAAAATTAGAAATGAGGGAATACATTGGCTGTATACTTTCAAAAACGAGAAGTAGTGGTCCCAGGACAATTATTGGCTGAAGGCAGATACCGTGCCTCCTTTGGGACCTATGACGACGGAGACAAAATATACTCCGCATTGGTAGGCCTCGCTGAACTGCGCGGCAATACCGTGAAAGTGGTTGCGCTTGAGGGGGTTTACATCCCTCGCGAGGGCGATCTGGTCCTCGGAACCATCACAATGGTGACGGGGAATAATTGGAAGGTGGACATCGGAGGGCCATACTTAGCATCTCTTCATGCAAACAATGCTCTACGACGACCATATGATGACGATATCAGCAGATACATGGACATAGGTGATGTCATTGCTGCTGAAGTAATTGCATTCGACAGGGTGACAGGACCATTCCTCGGAATGAAAGGAAGAGGGCTTAGACGCCTAGACTCCGGGATGATTCTTGAAATCCGTCCGGCAAAGATTCCACGCGTGATTGGGAGACGGGGATCAATGATCAACATGATTCAGGACATCCTCAAAATCCAAACCATGGTTGGTCAGAATGGTCGGATTTGGATTCGTACATCCAATACCGATCTCTTGCGTCTAGCAATAAAGGCGTTCAAGATGATTGAGGTCCAGGCTCACACATCAAAACTCACCGATCGTGTGAAGGAGATGCTTGAGGAAGAAATGACTAAGATTCATGGTGATGAGCCTAGAGAGGAAATGTCTGAGGAATCGATGGAGATGGAGGATTCTGAGGAATCTGAAGACTCTGCCGAACCTGTTGAAGATATCAAAGAAGAGGACACGGCTGAAGGTGAGGAGCCTGTGGTGACTGAAGAGCCTCTTGAAACTGATGTTGCTGATGAGGCAATTGAAGACTCACCTGAAGATGCTAAAGAAGAAGAAACCGAGTCCAAAGAGACTGAAACTGAAACTACGGAGGAAGTGAGTGAATAATGAGTCCTGAAGTGAAACCTGACTCCTTGCTTAATGCTGAGGGCTTACGAGTTGATGGCAGAAGATTAGACGAGCTAAGGCCAATCCAAATGGAGGTTGGAGTGCTCAAGACTGCTGATGGTTCAGCCTCTATTAGGCAAGGCAAGACCTATATCATAGCCGCAGTCTATGGTCCAAGAGAGCTACATCCTCGACATTTAACGTTGAATGACCGTGCATATCTCAGAGTTGTCTACAGAATGGCTACATTCTCAGTTCCGGACAGAAAGAGACCTGCGCCATCTCGGCGAGAACGCGAGATCTCGATGGTCATTGCTAACGCACTGCAACCAGTGCTGTTCTTGGAGCAATATCCGAAGGCTGTCATTGATGTATTCATACAAGTCATCCAAGCCGATGGTGGCACAAGATGCGCAGCCATTAACGCAGCCTCACTTGCATTAGCTGATGCAGGAATTCCGATGAGGTCTCTAGTTCCTTCTGTTGCCGTGGGCAAAGCTGAAGGCACACTTATTGTAGATCTTGGTGATGAAGAGGACAAATACGGGCAGGGTGATGTTCCATTGGCTATTCTTCCTGGTACACATGAATTGACTCTACTGCAACAGGATGGGTCCTTCACACGTGAGGAACTAGTTGAGGCAATGCAGATGGGAATAAACGCCTGCAAATATCTACATGAGCTGCAGAAAGACGCTCTGAAGCGGTCGTACTCGAAAAAGGCTCCCGAGGGCGATGATGAAGAGATGGACGACTACGACGACGATCTTGAAACTGACCTTGGCGAAGCCGAGATAATGGAGGATGAGTAGAATGACTGATTTTAGTTCAGAGATTATCAGCCATATTGACAGGGGCTATGTTGCAGACCTGCTGAACAAGGGTGAAAGGGTTGACAGTCGAGCCTTTGACGAATATCGAGAAATTACCATCGAACCCAATCCCGTGGCTGCAAAAGCAGAAGGATCAGCAATTGTACGGATTGGCGGAACATCTGTCGTTGCTGGTGTGAAGGTACTTACCGGAGCACCTTATCCAGACACACCCGATGAAGGTGTGACGATGGTAACAGCCGAACTGGCACCCATGGCTTCTCCTCTATTCGAGCTGGGTCCTCCTAAGGAACCCGCCATCGAACTAGCAAGAGTTGTTGACAGAGGAGTCCGCGAGTCAGAAACAATGGATGCCAAGGCCCTTTGCATTGAGCCAGGTAAACTTGTGTATATGGTCTTTGCAGACGTCTATACACTCGAATATGATGGCAATCTGATTGATGCGTCATCAATAGCAGTTAATGCTGCGCTCCTAGGAACCAGATTTCCAGAAGTCAAGCTGGAAGATGGTGAGGAGGTAACCACTGGCAAGATGCTCGCTCTACCCCTCCAGAATATGGCTATAGAACACACTGTCGCCAAGATTGGAGAGCACGTAGTCATTGATCCTATCATCAAAGAAGAAATGGTCATGGATTGCCGTCTAACCATGGCGGTTGACAAAAACGATAATTTCACAGCTATGCAGAAGGGTGGAGGCGTAGGTCCTATGTCTCTTGAGATGATTGACCATTCAATGGGCATGGCTCTTGACAGAGCAAAAGAGATTCGAGAACTTATAACTGAATCAATGAAGACCGAAGAATAGGGGCAAATGCGTGTTTCAGCTAGTCTGGGACACCTTCTATTCTCTTCACCGATAGATATGCTAATAAGTGAAGTCGGTGGGCGACTGATAGACTCGGAGCGCCAAGTCCGGCGCTCCTAATGACCACACCAGGAGAATACCGGTTTGGGAAAAAAGACAAAGAAAGTTGGCAGCACTGGAAGGTTTGGTGCTAGGTACGGCGCAAAACTACGACGCAGAGTCCTTGATATCGAAAGACGTCGTGCTGACCCACAGCGATGCCCGTCCTGTGCTACAAGAGCACTGACCAGAGAAGCTGTTGGTCTGTGGAGCTGCAAGAAGTGTGGTCTGAGTTTTGCTGGTGGAGCATATGTTCCATTTACCGATGCAGGCAAGGCTGCTAAGCGTGCCATAGCACAGAGAGTTTCGGGTGACTTTCTTGCGTTAAGAGATGAAGACGAGATTGTCAATCCTTCCGAGTTCCTTCCGAATATTGAGGAGGAAGCGGTCGTAGCGGTCTCCGTTGATGAGGACTCAGATGTTCCTGTCGAGGAACCTGAGGCTAGTGAATAGCAATTCACAGGGCAGTGAAACGCATTGCCCCAAGCATTGATCACTACATCTCGAAAAACATCAAATCGAGTTCGCTCTTTTGTACGTGATCTCTGGTCTGTACTCCCCGGCACTGAAAGGTTCAACCGAGGAGGGATGAGTCTTGATGAGTTACGGTCAAGAGTAGTACAGTCAGGTGCTAGACTCGCCCTCATCGTTACAATCTGGAAGGGCAATCCAAGGACTATCCGGTTTCTATACCCACACGATGATGATGCGCTGGAAATCAAAGTTGAGAGTGCAGCTCTTAGAAGAGAGGTTTCTGACAATAAGGGGCCTAGAATACATGCCATTCTTGGAGTGACCGTTGAAGAGAATTGTTCAAAGAATGCCCGAGAGCTTGCATCAGTTATTGCATCAATGCTTGAGATTGACGTGAAGAGCGAACAACAGCCTGTAGTTCTAGATGAAGAGGCCTCTGGCATGGTCGAGATACGAGTTTCCGACCTTAGTGGAGGCAAGCTCCTTTGGACATTTTATCATGCGCAGAATGGACTGGAGATAGGTCCACGCATTCGAATCTCAAAAGTCTGGAGGGGAATCTCTTGATAGAGCATGGACAGGCAGTTATCGAAATCCCAATGGAATCAGAAGAGCTCGCTGAAACAATTCGTTCTGCAATAAGTCCCGAAACTCACTCTGCTCCATCAGATAGAGCTCGTGTTGAAGTGATTGTACGCGGCTCAGTCCTAGTCATTCAAATTTCATCTGGTGACTTGACCTCTTTGAGGGCTGCACTGAATTCGTATATTGCATGGGTTTCAGCGAGTCTTGACACGATAGATGCTGTCCTAGGCCAAAATCCTTAAGTCGCTTGCCAGAAGGCGCAGGCGAAGTAAACCTCACATTAAGAGGGAGAAGATAAAGATGGCACAGCCAATTCCACCAGAAGTCGAAAACGAGGTAAGAAAGCTAGTAATAAAACAGCAACAGCTCGAACAGCTGATGGCTGCAATTCAGACACGGCAGGCCGAATTGAGAGAGGCAGAAGCCACTATTGAAGAGATGAAGAAGTATCCTGATGAAACAGTCACATACAAGACTGTAGGTCAAATCATGTTCAAAGTTGACAAGGCACAGCTTCAGAACGAGCTCACTAATAGAGTGGCTAATCTCCGGGAATGGCTTGAGCTTAAGACGAAAGCCGCTGAAAAGGACAGAAAGGAAATTGAAGAGCTAAACGCGCAGATTCAGCTTGATATATCCAAGCGAAACCTAAAGGTTCAGTGAATCACATGTGTCCCACACCAACTGAGATTGGATTGCCCAATCTTGATGATCAGCAGATAGAGAGTCTCGCTGAGGAGTGTGAGGACGAGCTAATCAAATTCATTCTTGGCAAGATTCCCAAGAAGAGCGTGGCAGAACTCTCTGTTAGTTGCATTCTAGACTTTGATGAAGAGCTTGATGTTGATATTCAGATAGATTTGGAGCAGAGCTACGACACTGGAAATCAACTAGACGAGATTCTGGATGATGCAACGCGATATGGTACTGAGTGGTTGGAAAAGCGCCTGAAGGAGCTGAAGACCAATTGAGATTCAGATCTCTTCTTGCTGAGTCATCGAACCCCCTAATACTGGGTCATCAGAATGCAGATCCTGATGCTGTTTGTTCCATGGTTGCAGTAAGAAACCTCTACCTCGCAATTCGCCCGGATGGTAACGTGACACTTGTGTGTGATGACGTTAGCCGCTTGTCCAATCAGGTGTTGAGTCGTTTCTCACTTGATGTTCCTTTTTTTGATTATTCAGAGGGCCCTCATGATCTTGTTATTCTCTTGGATACAAATAGTGAATTTCAGCTGGGTCCTCGTGTGAGAACCCTTCTTACTGACCCCTCGAGAACCCTTGCTATTGACCACCATGAAGAGAATCCGGAGCTGTCATCAATAGCGATGCACCAGATTGTGGATAGTAATGCCTCATCCACATGTGAGCTTGTCATTGGCCTATATGATGACCTAGGAATCCCACTCTCGCCCAGTGTAGCCAATCTCCTTCTTGCTGGCATGATTTTTGATACTCGTCGTTTCTTCCACTCAGGACGTGAGTCTTTTCAATTGGCTATGAAGCTCATGGATGCTGGGGCTGACTATGACTTGTGCGTAAGAGCCTTGGTAATCAAGCCAGACCGATCTGAGAGAATCGCTAGACTGAAAGCTGCTGGACGACTGCAGATTCATGATATGGGTGGTTGGATAGTTGCCGTTTCCAAGATAGGAGCCTATGAGGCAAGCGCATGTAGAGCTTTGATTGAAATTGGTGCGGATGTTGCCATTGTTGCAGGAAAGACCTCCAAGGGAGTCGTTAGATTCAGCTCTCGAAGTAGTCGACAATTCTCCTCAGAGACCGGTGTCAACTTGGGGACAGATGTAATGGAGCCTATCGGGTCAATCATCGGGGGTGAGGGTGGAGGCCACGTCAATGCAGCAGGGGCAAATGGTACAAAGAATCGAAGTAAGGGGCTGGTAAAGGCACTTGAGCTTCTCCGATTGGCAATAGAGAAAAGCGTAGGAGTGAAGGCTAGCTAGGAGGCGTTGGTTGATGGCCTTGGTCGAGTTCGCGGATTTCAGCTTTAAATATCTGGGAGCTGATTTCCTTGCTCTGCGTAAGGTGAATGCATCAGTCAATGAAGGGGAATATGTTGTTATAACGGGGCCATCTGGATGTGGCAAAACTACTCTGTGTCGAGCTATCAACGGGCTGGTGCCGCATTTTCATCGAGGATATATTGCAGGTAATGTGTACGTGGACGGGCAAAACACACGCGAAGCAACTGTTGCTCAACTGGCCTCAACAGTAGGCTTGGTTTTTCAAAATCCAGCCAACCAGCTAGTCACACTGAATGTGGAGAAGGAGATTGCATTTGGACCCGAGAATCTTGGTGTGTCTCCACAGGAGGTCAGAACGCGTGTCGAGGAGATTATTGACCTTCTGAATCTTGAACATCTACGAGAGAAACATCCACATGAGATGAGCGGAGGCGAACAGCAGCGACTCGCTATGGCTGCAACATTGGCTCTCAAGCCCAAAGTGTTAGTGGCTGATGAGCCAACTTCAAATCTGGATCCAAAGAGTGCTGAACTGATACTAGATATCATTGCAGAGCTTAACAAACGAAATGGAATGACAGTCCTTCTCGTGGAGCATAGACTTGACCTGGTGGCTAAGGATGCATCTAGAGTAATCCTGATGGATAAGGGGCAAATTGTGGCTGATGGACCACCGCGAGATATTCTGCCTATGGACATCTCAATGGAGATTGGAATAGGGATTCCAAAAGCAACTCAGGTGTACAGGCGACTTCAGGCTAAGGGCATAGAATTAGGCCGAGTTCCTCTCACTGGTGAAGAGCTTGCAGCGTTAGTCGGGGAGGTGCGCCATCATTGATAATTGTGGAGGATGTGCATTACTCCTATGATGGCATCTATACAGCTCTCCGAGGAGTCTCTTTACAGATTGAGAAGGGCGAAAGAGTTGCAATTATGGGAACTAATGGAGCAGGAAAAACGACTCTAATCAAGCATATGAATGGGCTTCTACGACCTCAGGAAGGGAGGGTAATCGTGGATGGTGTCGATGCAAAGTTTCTCTCAATCGCAGAACTCTCTAGGACTGTTGGACTTGTCTGGCAGAACCCGGACCACCAGCTGTTCCTTGATAGTGTGAAGAAAGAGATTGAATTTGGACTGAAGAACCTGGGCTTTACTCCAGAGGAGGCCGAGGAACAGTGTGTCAAGACACTTCGAGATCTTGGACTGGAGGGTTTTGCAGAGAGATCTCCCTTTGCTCTTTCCGGAGGCGAGAGAAAGCGTGTGGCATTAGCAACAGTATTAGCGACGGAGCCAGGAGTTCTTGCACTAGACGAACCAACCATTGGACAGGATGCACACCAGAAAGAACGACTTGCTCGTATGTTGATGGACCTCAATGAACGAGGTCGCACTGTTATTGTTGTGACTCATGATGTTGAGTTCGTTATTGAAAACTTTCCAAGAACCATAGCAATGGCTGAGGGAAGAATTGTCGCGGACGGTTCGACCGGTGCTGTCTTGAGTAACGATGATGTTCTGGAGCGCTGTTCTCTGACACCACCACAACTAACAGTCGCAGCACGAGCGCTTCATAGAGTTTTTCCACAGGTGCCTGAACGTCTATCGCTGCTATCAGAATTGGAGGACACGGTTTCTGAGATACTAGGAGGTACGACATGATGTCATTTCTTGAAGTGTTTCAGTATACTCGCCAAGCTTCTCTTGTCCATGATCTAGATCCACGGTCAAAAATGATGTTAGCTTTCACTCTTGCTGTCATCTCTCTCCTCTTTCTGAACATTGTTCCACTGATAATCATTCTAATGACAATGATTCCCGTTCTCGCTGCAGCTAAATCCCTCCGAAGATGGGCACGCAGCATGAAGGGAATGTCCTATCTCTTGCTCTTCATTGTCATCTTTAACACACTACTTTCAACTGTTGAAAATCCATTCTCGCATTCAATAGCATTAGCCATCAGACTTCTTGCGTTGATGACTTCCTTCTCAATCTTCTTTTTGACAGTGCATCCCGACCAACTTGCTCAATCCCTTATTCAGATGCGGGTTCGATTCGAGTTCGCATTTGCTATGAGTATGGCGATGCGGTATGTTCCTACCCTCGGACAGGAAGCCTATGCAATCATGGATGCGCAGAAGGCTCGTGGGGTGGAATTGGACAAAGGCAACATTCTGAAGCGCATTCGCAATATAGTACCAATCATTGTTCCCCTGATTATTGTTTCAATAAGAAGAGCATTGTCTGTGGCTGAGAGTATGGAATCGAGGGGATTCGGAGCAAGTGGGAACCGAACATATATGGAGCTATTGAGATTCAGAAGAAGGGACTGGGCGGTCCTACTTGTATCACTTTTCGTGCTAATGGGTGGTATCTACGTTAAGTTTTTTGTTCCACTTCCATTATGGATGCTGTTTCAGTTGCCGTTCTAGTGTTTATAGTCCATATGGATTTCATTTATCTAATCCTAGAAGTAATTGATAGAGTGCTTCAGTAGGTGAGGAGCTTGTCCAAGAAAAAGTCTGCCAAACTCACGAAGAGGAAGAAGTATACAGTCAAGAATCTAGTCGCTGATTTGAAGAAGATAGGTTGCTCTCCCAGAGTTCTTGACAATATCGGTCGCGAAGTAGTCTATTTTGAGTGGTCTCAAGCTCAACACTTGTTGGGAGAGGACCATCCAGTCACTACGCATTTGGAGTTACTTCTTGAGTTCATGCAAGGAGGCTGTGAGAAACAATTGGTTGATGGTGAACTATGGCGAGCTGCTGACACTCCCCAGTCCGCACTCAATAGCGCAATAAAGGGCGCTCCTGCGGAGTTTCTATCCTACCAGTTTGTGCGTTCGCCAGATCATATCCATGGAGTTCTCGAAGCTGCTAAGAGCGAGCGCAAGATGGAGATCAAGACCTACAAGGAAATTGAGAAAGGTGTGAGAAAAGAAATCAAGGGCGACCCAAATAATCCCGACCTTTGGAATAAACTACGGCTTGTTCTTTGGCTTCTTGGGAAGCATAAGGAATCCAGTGAGGCCTTCAAGAAGGCAAAGAATCTTGGCTGGGATAGTGCCACAAGTGCCTTTGTTGCTCTCTAGACATTTTCCGATAATTAATGCAGGAATTGCTCAACATTAATCGGTTCTAGCTCATGCAGGAACGATTGAAACTCTAAGGTCCTACCCTCTGGATCCAAGGCATAGAATTGGTATATCTTATACAGATGATTTTCCACCGGTAATGTTGTAGCAATGTCCTGAAGATCATTGTATATTGTGTCTATTTCTTCTTTATCTTCTACAAAGAAAGTGATCACACCTTCGGATTCACACACGTCCTTTTGGCAGAATCCGAGCAGAAGATTGCCATGATTCAGAATCGTGCACCCTTTCTGCTCAAGCCAGACAATCATCCCCAGTCTTTCTGTATAGAACTGAATTATTGTATCAAGATCTTTGGTTCGAAAGAATATGATTCCGGCCATCCTATCACCTCCGTATCAGTCAAAGCCTTTCTTCAATCAATCCAAATGATAAATCCAAAGGTGAACGATACAATCATTTGGCGGCTTTGCCGATGCCTTGATGACACCTATCATGACTCAAATCCTACATCTAATGAGGCATGCTGAAACAGCGGTTGACCATAAAGTTCAAGCCTCTGATTGGCTGCTCACCAAGGAAGGCCTTCACCAGGCTGAGTCGCTTGCCTCAGCGGGCATCTTTGATTCTGTCGATTGCATCTTTTCGTCTACTGAAGGCAAAGCATTACAGACAGCACGCCCTTTTGCTGATAGACTCGGAATTGAGATTCTGGAATATTCTGAGCTTAGGGAGCTTGACAGAGGAAAGGAACTTCTCTCCAACACGGAATACCTGCATTCCGTGGAGCGGACTCTGAAAGAATCGATTAAAGTACCTGGCTGGGAATCGGGAGAGCAGGCCTTGAACCGCTTTCAATCAGGACTAGAGCGAATAACAAACGAGGGCAGTTTCAGAGAGGGGCTCCTCATCTCTCATGGACTAGTTCTTTCAATGCATTTTGCAGATCTCCTAGGAGCCGATGATGTGTTCTCCAGATGGCAAAGACTGAGATTCTGTGCGTGGGGGACAATTCAAGACAACACCATCATCAAGGATATAGTCTAATTGCCTATTTCCGAACCAGCGAATTCGGATTCTTGCTTTTTTCATATGCTGGCACGCACAAACAGGAATCCCACATCTCCCGAGCATAGATATTCTTTCCATGAGTTATCTTGTAACGGGAAAAGAGATGACAGACCCCTCAGAATTGAACAAGAGATACGAGCAAATCCTTGCGACTCCAATAAAGGAGCTGAGATTCAACGAGCATGGTGAATCAGTGGCTATACTCTGTCAGTCTGAATGGGTTCGTATCCTCGTGATTCAGCGTCAAGATCCTGCTAATCTGGTTTCAATCGAGGTTGAACTGTCACTTCCTGCGCGAAGCACAAAGGTGTCAACAGGTATTCGCGAAAAGGATGATTTGAAAGAAGCAGACACAAAGGTGCTTGCAGATCAAGTTATTGAGCATCTTCGTTATATGACACTTCTCCAGGATGAAGGATTCACTCTTGAGTTAATCGGACAAGAATGTCTCTGGACAGCGTCTAGAGACCTTCAGGAATCCCCCCGTCAGGAATTCTTCGAATTACTTTCTCCTCCTTCTGAATGTGTTCCATGGAGTGCTGAGAGTTCTGTCATCTCCCCATTCAAGTATACATCATAAAGTGAAAGGTGGTTAAAAAATGACTATGGAGTTGCCTATGAGTGCGCTGATAGTACTCGATTTTCTTACAAAGAGAGGCCCCCACTCGCCTAAAGTGATAAGCAAGAAGGCCAACCTTCCACTTAGGACGGTTTCCTTTGCCCTACGCCATTTGCGAAAGGGACAGCTATGTCGCAGAATTCCCAATCTGAGTGACATGCGTCAGCCCCTATATATTGCTGACAATGAGCGGGCCAGAGCGGTCTTTCTTAGGCACGGCAGAGTCCCGGTATAAGCCCCACAGGATACGCCTGTGCATGCAGGCAAATGGCTTCATGTGGGGTCATACTCTCTTTCTCTGGCACATTCAACTGATATACCAATAGACGACTTGTTTATGAGGAAGTGCATATTGAGAACCTCACTGCGGGATGTGATATTGTGACATTTGATGTGTCCAAGGCGATGACCATTAAGCTCCCTCAAGAGCTACCCCCATATCCAGAGTTTGATGTACGATACAGGAGAGCCCCGAATAGAGGATACACTCTATCCGAATCTGATACTGTGATAGCGCTTAAGAACGCTCTTAGATACATTCCAGCAAATCTTCACGAAACACTCGCTCCAGAATTCTTGAATGAGTTGATGACCAGAGGGCGGATCTATGGGTACCGTTATCGTCCTCCAGGGCCCATCAAAGCGCTGCCAGTAGAAGAGTACAAGGGAATCCTAGAAGCCAGAGCACTACAAGTCATGATTGACAATAACTTGGACTTCGATGTAGCGCTATATCCCTACGAACTCGTGACTTATGGAGAGAGCGGACAGGTCTGCCAGAACTGGATGCAGTACAGGCTCATCAAGCAGTATCTGGAAACAATGACAGATGAACAGACTCTTGTTGTAAGTTCCGGCCATCCGGTCGGTCTATTCCCTTCTCACAAGCTTGCTCCGCGTGCAATCACGACAAACGGGCTCATGGTTGGCATGTATGACACCCTCGATGGGTTCCACAGAGCTGCAGCGATGGGGGTCGCAAATTACGGGCAGATGACAGCTGGAGGCTGGATGTATATTGGTCCGCAAGGTATAGTCCATGGGACCTACATTACATTACTCAATGCCGGAAGGCTATATTTGGAACTACCTGAAGACAGAGACCTTCGAGGTCGGACGTTTTTGACCTCAGGGCTTGGTGGGATGAGCGGTGCCCAGGCGAAAGCAATCGAGATTGCAGGTGGCATAGGTCTTATTGCAGAAGTGGATAAAAGTCGCATTGAAACCCGCCACGAACAGGGTTGGCTGAGCAAGTATTCTGCTGATTTGGCAGAGATTTTCGAATGGGTTGAAGAATACAAGGAACAGAACGAGCCTATCTCGATTGGCTACTATGGAAATGTTGTCGATCTATGGAAGTATGTTGCAGATAATGAGATACCAATTGATCTCTCTTCGGACCAGACATCCTGTCATGATGTCTATAATGGTGGATACACTCCCCAAGGACTGACCTTTGAACAGGGTCGAGAGCTACTGAGAACAGATCGAGCAGAATTCAAGGTTCTCGTTGACAAATCACTGAAACTGCAGTTTGAACTCATTCAGAAGATTACGAAACGAGGCTCATTCTTCTGGGACTATGGCAATAGCTTCATGAAAGCAGTGTTCGACGCTGGGGTGACAGCCATCGCAAAGAACGGTAAGAATCCTGATGACGGTTTCATATTCCCCTCTTATGTGGAAGACATCATGGGACCGATCTGTTTCGACTATGGGTATGGCCCATTTCGTTGGGTATGTCTGAGCGGCAAGCATGAAGACTTGATTAAGACCGACCAGACTGCTATGTCTTGTATAGACCCAGCAAGAAGAGGTCAGGATCGAGATAATTTCGTCTGGATTCGAGATGCTGAGAAGAACGATTTGGTTGTTGGCTCTCAGGCAAGAATTCTCTATGCTGATGCGGCTGGACGAGTCAGAATTGCGTTGGAGTTCAATAAGGAGGTCCGCGAGGGTGAGATTGGCCCTGTCATGATGGGGAGGGACCATCATGATACAGGTGGTACAGACTCTCCTTTCAGAGAAACTGCGAACATTCATGATGGAAGCAATGTAACAAGTGACATGGCTCATCAAATCTGGGCTGGGAACGCAGCAAGAGGAATGACTCTCTGTGTTCTATCAAATGGAGGCGGCGTAGGTACCGGGAAAGCCATCAATGGCGGCTTTGGCCTTGTGCTTGATGGAAGTGAGAGAGTAGACAACATTATCCGCCTTGGCCTTGATTGGGATGTGATGGGAGGAGTCGCTAGACGGGCATGGGCTAGAAATGACCATTCGATTGAAACTGTGATTGAATGGAACAAGTTGATGAGCAACAAAGGTCAGATTACTCTGCCCTACGTGCCAGAAGAAGGACTTGTAGAGAGTATTGTGAAGAAAATGCTTCGATAATCATTGTTGCATCCCCTAACCAAAGAATATTAACTATTGTTCGGGCTGCAAGACCTGTGTTTGAGATTGAGCGGATGGACCGGTGCTTACGAAAAAACTCCCCCTTGGGATATAGGTCGCCCACAACGGGCTATTGTTGACCTTCATGATAGCCGAGAGTTATCAGGAAGAATCTTGGATGTAGGTTGCGGGACCGGCGAGAATGCGATATTTCTGGCTACCAATGGCTCTGATGTTGTGGGCATAGACTTCACTCCTAGAGCAATAGAGATAGCACAAGTGAAGGCCTTCGAGAGGGATGTGGACGTCGAATTTCTAGTGGGTGACGTGTTGGAACTGGACTATTACTTCCGCGAAGCTGAGTTTGATGTAGTGCTTGACTCGGGACTTTTTCATACTCTGACTGATGAGGAGCGACAGCTATACGTCGAACAGGTTGCTAGAGTTCTGAGGCCCAGAGGCTCATACTTCATGTTGAGCTTCTCTGTCAAGCAACCTGGAATGACCGGACCAAGAAGGATGAGTGTGAGGGAAATCACCGAGTCTTTCCAAGACAGATTCCATCTCAACTACATTCGAGATGTGATCTATGAGTCGAATGTGCATGATTCTGGTGCTAAGGGCTATCTGACCTCTGCAACTCGATTTACAAGTGAGAGGTTGATGAAGACTGCCTCATATAGATCAGATTATGAACGGTCTTTCCTCTGGCGAACCCGCGAGTACAGTCAGTGAATCCTGGTATGTGTCAGTCAAATTCAGATCAAATTCGATATTATGTTGCGTCAGTCGATACATTGACGCTTTGAAGCATTCTCCGGTAATTACTAAAGCAGGACCACATGCCTTAGGAAAGGGCACGGAGTCACGAGGTGAATCCATGACTGTGGTCATTGATGGCATTAGTCTATCCATCGAGGATGTTGTGAAGGTGGCTCGCAATGATGAGCCTGTGGAGCTAGCCGAAGCTGCGCTTGACGGTATTCTGAGTAGCAGAGATGTTATCGAGAAGGCCGTGAAGGAAGGTCGGATTGTATATGGTGTGAACACAGGCTTCGGAGACCTGTCAGATGTCTGCATAGACTCCAAGGATTTGGCGAAGCTGCAAGTCAACCTTATTCGAAGTCACTGCGCTGGAGTTGGTCCTCCCTTCTCCATTGAAGTAGTGAGAGGAATGATGCTCTTGCGAGCTAATGCTCTTGCAAAGGGATACTCGGGAGTGCGATTGGATGTCATTGAGATGCTCATTGACATGCTTAATACTGGAGTGACTCCTGTAGTTCCGCAGCAAGGTTCAGTCGGCTCTAGCGGAGATCTTGCTCCGCTTGCGCACATGGCTTTAGTCATGATTGGTGAGGGTAAAGCATACTACAAGGGTGAGCAAATTGATGGAGCAGATGGTCTTAATCGAGCAGGAATTAAACCTCTAGTGCTACAGGCAAAGGAAGGGGTAGCTCTGATTAATGGGACTCAACCGATGTGTGCAGTTGGCTCAATAGTCGTCTATGACGCTTTGACTCTCCTCAAGGATGCATGTATCGCCGCCTCAATGAGTCTTGAAGCACTAAGAGGAACACGTACTGCGTTTGATGAACGCATTCATAATGTAAGACGCCACGAGGGTCAGACTGATGTTGCTCGTGCAATGCTTGAGATACTCAGAGACAGCGAGCTAAATCAATCTCATGCAGATTGTGGTATCGTGCATGATGCCTATTCATTGCGTTGCATTCCCCAAGTACTTGGTGCGTCACTTGATGCTCTTAGGTATGCGCAGACCACACTCGAAATCGAGATCAATTCAGCAAGTGATAACCCTCTAGTGTTTCCTGATGATAATGAGGTAATTTCTGGGGGGAACTTCCACGGTCAGCCCATTGCTCTAGCTATGGATTTCGTGGGTATTGCACTATCAGAGATTGCTAACATATCAGAACGAAGAGTGAATCGACTTGTCAATCCCAATCTGAGTGGTTTACCTCCATTCTTGACAACTGAAGGCGGGCTTGAAACTGGCTTGATGATTGCTCAATATACAGCTGCCGCTCTTGTATCAGAAAACAAGGTTCTAGCCCATCCAGCAAGCATCGATTCCATTCCAACCAGCGCTGACCAAGAGGATCATGTGAGCATGGGAACCATCTCAGCTCGGAAGGCTGCAGATATACTTGACAATGTGAAGAACGTCATTGCTATAGAATACATGTGTGCGGCACAGGGACTTAGTCTATTATTACCCCTGCAACCGTCTGAGCCTCTCAAACTGGCGTTTGGAGCAATCAGAGAAATCGTTCCACAACTAGATGACGACCGGCCGCTGCATCCTGATATTGAAAAGATTCGAGAGAAGATAGACTCGGGAACCATTGTCGCGAGTGTTGAGAGACTCACAGGAACTCTATTAGAAGGCTAAAGCCGGGCACTCGTCAAGCTTTATCTGTCTTCCAAATAGTATTTTGCTTTGTATCTAGGGTGTGTGAACGGGTCTTGAAAGGCATGACAAAAGCCATGGAGCAGTACCTTGAGTCAATATACGAGTTGCAACAGAAATATGGTTCTGCAAATGTCACTGATATAGCCGAGATGAGAGGTGTGAAGGCACCTAGCGTGACATACGTTCTTCAGAAGCTCAAGAAGATTGGGCTCGTAAATTATGAGCGTTATCGCAGTGTCAGTCTGACACCCAAGGGGGAGGAGATCGCAGAGCACCTCGATCGTGCTCACAAGACCATCAAGTGGTTCTTCTGCATGATTGGCATAGATGAAGAGATTGCGGATGATGATGCTTGTGAATTTGAGCACATCGCAAATCCAGAAACTGTAGAGAAACTCACGCAATTCGTGGAGTGGGTGAAAGGTGCCCCAAAGAGCCCAAGGTGGCTCGAACACTTCAAAGAGTTTCAGGAATCAGGAACTCGTCCTGAAGAATGCCTGTCCTAAGGCCCAAGCTTAGTATGCACAACCTGGCCATTGGCAACAACTGTATGTATCAGATTGACTCCGAACCTCCACGATAGATACTCTGGATTTGGGCAGTCCAATATGAGGATGTCTGCACGCTTGCCCTGTTCTATGCTTCCCAATGTTTCACTTTTTCCAAGAGCATGAGCCCCATTTATCGTCGCCGCAGAGATCGCTTCTCGGGGATGCATCTTCATCTTGTAACAGGCCAAAGATATCGTGAAGAACATGGACTCGTTTGCGCAATTTGGATTGAAGTCAGTGGCAAGTGCCACAGGAAGCCCCATTTCTATCATCTTGCGAGCATCAGCATATTCAGTGTCAAGACTAAATGCAGTTCCGGGTAGTAAGGTTGCAATGGTTCCAGCTTTTCGCATGGCTTCCAAATCATCATTGGAAGACATCAAAAGATGGTCTGCAGAGATTGCCCCCACTTCTGCTGCAAGGCCCGCCCCTCCAAGTTGAACAATCTCGTCCGCGTGAACCTTCAGCTTCATGCCCTTGCCTTTTGCTGCTTGAAGAATCTCTCTCGACTGCTCAACACTGAATACACCTTCTTCACAGAAGACATCACAGAACTCTGCCAGATTTTGTTTCGCAACAGATGGAATCATTTCGTTGATTACAAGACTGACATAATCGTCTGTGCTGCCCTTATACTCAGGAGGAATCGCGTGTGCTCCCATGAACGTTGATACAAACTCTGAGGGCAATTTGTCCCTTAATGCCTCTGGAACACGAAGCAGCTTCAATTCATTCTCTACATCAAGGCCATAACCACTCTTGGCCTCGATTGCTGTAGTCCCAGATGCGATCATGCTCTCAGCATATGAGAACGCATTGGAGATTAGTTCATCTTGAGTCGCTGCACGTGTCGCTTTCAGGGTGTTTAGTATGCCCCCACCACCCTCCAATATCTCCATGTAGGTCTTGCCTGCAAGCTTCATAGCAAAGTCATTCTCTCTTGAACCTCCAAATGCTAGATGCGTATGACTGTCTACAAAACCCGGAATTGCCAGCATACTGGGAAACTCGATTGGCGGAAGTTTTGGCTCACCGCTGAGGCTTGACATGATTTCTCTAGTCGTTCCAACCGCTATGATCTTCCCATCTTGAATGGCAACAGCTCCATCCTCAATTATAGACAAATCCTTCAAGCTCTCTCCTCTCTTTGGCGCTGTGCTATGTCCTTTGAGAGTAGCAAGTTGAGCGATATGGGAGAGGACAATGTCGGGCTTCATTTCTATTCACATTGAGTGGAAAACAACCCGTCCTAAATCTACATTGTGCTGAAGGGTCTCTCAGCAGTACTGTTATTATGGAGGAAGTACACTGAGCTGCAAAGCCCATGTGGGGTCATGGAGTAGAATGGAGTATCTAATTCTAACTTGGGAAGACGTGTACAATCTTACGCTTCGACTTTCAGAGCGTGTGGTTGAGAGCGGTTTCAAGCCTGACGTAGTGGTAGGAATAGCAAGAGGTGGTTGGATACCAGCCAGAGTGCTTTCCGATGTACTCTATGCAGATAGTCTTCAGAATATCCGCATAGAATACTACAGTGATGTAGGTCAGAAAGGACGCGAGCCCAAAATTACCCAACCAATCACAGGATCAATGGAAGGCAAGAGCATATTGCTGGTGGATGAGGTCGCCGACACAGGGGATAGTCTCTATCATGCAATCGAACATGTTCAGGGCTTGGGAGCGGGTGAAGTAAAGACAGCAGTGCTGCACTGGAAGCCTTGGTCGCGAGTCAAACCAGATTTCTATATGGTGCAGACCGAGAGGTGGACAGTATATCCGTGGGAATTGCGGGAATCAATCATCGCATTGGTAAAAGTGTTCAAGAAGGAAGATCCTTCAATGGACCTCAAGCAAATTCGCAATAAGCTCGTCTTTGAGGTGGGATTCGAGCCAACCGTCGCAGACTATTTCATCAAGAGACTCTAGACTGAAGAAGTGTGGATGAAAATGCGTCTGGAAACCCTGACTTACGATGATGAAGTCTTTCATGTAGCCGTTGGGGAAATTACCAATGTCAAACTCTTGAAAAAGGAGGAAATAATCTCTCTAGCCTCTGAGCAAATTGAAGGAATCATAGCAGTACAATTGCTTGACTCAACTCTTGTAGCAGGAGAGGTGCACCTTCTTTCAGCTGCACAAAATGCGTTGAATGCTTGGAGGGGGAATTATGCGATTTCAAGAAACCTCGCCGTTGAGATACTACTCTATGCATCAGGCCAACATCAAATCGGAGTTGCACTAGAAAAGCTAGGTGTCAATGATGAAACAACATCTGTTGCTGCAGTCGTCATGGGTATAGATGAGAATAATCTGAAGAGTCATGCTGACTACATCGTCGATAAGATAGGGTCATTTGTTCAGCAACCTTTTGTTCCCACAGAGGAACGGATACAGCTCATAATGATGCATTTTGGGATTAATGACGCCGAACTCACTGCACTTTCATCATCAGACTCACTCGAGGCAAGATACCAGGCCCTTTCAGGCTGTGTGATAAGCAGGGTATCAATGGTTTCTCTTGAAGCGTAGCTCAGGACTAATACATGTCATCCCGCATGGTCATAATCGAGAGAATGTCATCGTTCTGGTTTAGAACAGAAACTCCTGTCCATTCACCTACAATCTCGATCCACACAGTCTTATCAGGCTGGTTTAGGTCAACTCGTCTGGAGATCACAGCAGCAGCAGCATTCACAACCTCCATGTTTTCCAACTCTGTATGACGCCGCCGTACTGTCACTCTGAATGAGTCATTCTCATCTATCTTATCGCTCAATTCTTCTGTTGCTTTTACTATTTCTTCTATTGATGTTGAAACGCATTTTTCGATTGGTGTGAAACGTATTGCGAATCGAAATTGATAGGCGTTCTCTATGGCGAACTCTTTCAATCTGTGAACAACATCAAAGGGGTCTAGAGTTGTTAAGGCTGCAAGCAAGCCCGAGATTGGTGTTCGATATACTCGAAGCTCAGTGTCTTCAAGAAGGTCACCAATGAAGTACATCACCTCGGATTTTGCGGCTCTTTCCCTATCCCTGGGACAACCCACTAGTAGATTGTAATTGTGCAGACCGCTCGCCTCACATTTTAGGATAGATGATACGATTTGTCCAAAATCGCAGTGCATCTGAATCAATTCTAAGGCTATCTGTTATCCTTTCCACACTCAGACTCCCCTCACGATAGATCTTAATATTCAATAGCCCGTCAGTTCCAGTTTCTTCAACTCCTAGAATTGATGAGTTGGCATTTGCAGAGGATGGTCCGCCATCAATATAGAGGTCCACCTCGTCTCCCAACTGTTCTCTTGCTGTGGACATTTTAAAGGGAGATTCGCCACCACTCAGATTTGCACTTGTGCCAACTATTGGCACTCCTAATTCTTTGGCAATCCTTCGTGGAATGAAATGATCAGGGACTCTTATTGCTGCGGATGCTCTGCCACCAGTGATGTAGGCTGGAATTGTCTCCTTTACTGTCACTATCAATGTCAATGCGCCAGGCCAGAAGAGCCGCGCCAGGACTTTCTCTAGATTCCCGAAGTCATGATAACTCTCACATTGACGAATGTCTGAAAAAAGAAGTGGCACACCAACCCCTTTGTCTCTCTTCTTTGCAGCGATCAATCGTTCAAGTGCCTGTTCTTGCATGGGGTCACAAGCAATGCCATAACTTGTATCTGTCGGATAAACTACCAGTCCGCCATCTTGAATGATTCTTACCGCTTCCTGAATAACAGGGTCACAGCTGTCCTCATCCTTAACAGTAAGGATTCTAGATGTCAATATTAGTTACCACCTCCTATCCTTACAAACACTGATATGAACCATGTTATTTGGGTGGCTAAAAGGAGGAATAGGCATACACGCCATAATTCTGGCTGCTGGCCGCGGGTCACGAATGGGTGCCCTAAGTGAGTCAATACCTAAGGGACTTATCCCTTTAGCAGGCAAGACAATTCTAGCACGGCTACTTAGTGTCTTGGCTGAGTCAGGCGTACATTCTATACACGTGGGGGTCGGTTGGAAACACGACCTATTCAAGAAACACCTGCATGCAATTGCTGACTCTTATTCCATGTCCATAGAAATGGTTGAGGTCTCGTCAATTGAGAAAGGCCCTCTTCATACTTTGTCTTCAGTTCTCGACCACTATGACGATGAATCATTCCTGATATGCCCAGTCGATTATGTCGTTTCACCGTCCATTGTCATGCAACTCATAGAGCAACATGAGAGTGGTGGGAACTCTCGCATGTTAACAATCAGTGTGACCTCGGAATCATCCAATGAATCCCCCACGTATATTCGTGATGATGGTCTAGTTGCTGGCATAGGCACACCTCTGATGGATTTCGATTCGATGTATCACAGCGCCATGCTTGTGGCTGCTAATCCGGACTCAATCAGTCATTTCCGTGCTGCTCATGCATCCGGAGAGAAGACTGTGGTGGCTGCGATAAATCAAATGATATCCCAACGAATGAATGTATATGCAGCCAAAGTGGCTGGCAAATGGGCGGATATTGACTCAATCACGAATCTACTTGATGTAATGGAGCTGATTCTGTCCGAACAAATTGAGCCAATTGAGGGGTGTATCATTGTACCACCTGGCGACACCATTGAGATAGGTGATCAGGTCGAAATCGCATCTGGAACACTTTTGGCATCGGGTGTGAGCATAACGGGACCAGCATTCATAGGTCCTGAATGCAGCATTGAAGAGGGATGCAGAGTTGGGCCGAGTGTAAGCATGGAGCATGATACTAAGCTATCCCCAGAGGTCACTATCGAAAACTGCCTACTCATTGAATCAGCCCGAGTCAAAGCAAGAGATCAGATCAAAGATGCCATTGTGTATGGAAGCAAAATCATTACCAAGGAGGGTGATTAGTATCTCACCAAGCAAATTCAGAGTCAGAGGCATTTTTAGAGGTGTAGTCACTGCAGCAGCAAAACCACTTGTGAAGCGCAATGTGCGACCTGACTCTATCACCTACTTCACAGTACTAATAGCTATTCTTGCCCTTCTTGCTTTGACCATTTTGAATTCAGAGCCAATCTACGGGCTGCTAGTGTTTCTCGTAGGATTTCTGGACGGCGTGGATGGAGTAGTTGCAAGAGAGGGTAATCTGGCATCAAAAGCGGGTGCACTCACTGACTCATTCATAGACAAAGTATCTGAAGTCATTCTGCTTTTTGGTATCGCGATGGCCTACGAATCGTTCTCTCTATTTGGAGTTTCAATTGCATTCTGGGCGCTTCTCTGCATTACCGGATGGCTCTTGACCAGCTATAGCAGATCACGTGCAGAGAGTCTAGGAGTGACGGACCTTGATGTGGGACTGGGTGCCAGGTCAGAACGCCTACTCACTCTGGTGATTTTTGCATTATTTGGCTTCGTCATATGGGGCCTTGTGGTCGTTACAATCATGGGTCTCTGTACTGCAGCCTATCGATTCTATCATTACAAGCAAGAGCTTCTTGCTGCCAGTGATGACCCTGAGGACCATCATATTTAAGAGTAGAGCGCAGACAGGCGGCCTCATCACATGGATGGAGCAAATGCCCATGCCCAAGTTCAGAGCCGATCATTACTTGATAGCAGAGTTCGAAGAAATCAAGGATACTAAGACCTCAGGCCAGCTTATTCTTGATGCCCTTAAGGAACTCCCAGAATTGAAGGATCTGGCCATAGTGTCAAAGAGATTGGAAGGTAAATCTTGGTCGGAAATCCTTGGTCGAATCGATATCCCTGCTGGTTCTAAGGCCTTCTGGGCGATGATCAAAAAGGATGTGTCAGAGAGGGAGCCCTACAACTTATTCATCAGGTTCGATATGAATGCAGAGGCAGAGAATATCGAGATGGCACGGGCAAATGTGAAGGCCTGGCTTGATACGGAAGTAGTTCCTCGCATCAAATCCAAAGCTTCGGTCAGGATGATTGAAGTGCTTCAACCAAACGAAGTCTTCATGCCCGAGCTGTAAGTTTCATGCCGTCTCATCAATCGTAACGATAAATATCTTGTTTCCTATCGCTTGAACGATCTCATTTCTTGAATCGCCAGTAAGGTCTCCAAAAGCTACCATGGACTCTGCAGATTTCGAAGCAGTCCTGAGAGAGGCTAGCTCTATCAATTCAATGCCATTGAAGCCTAGCAGTAATATCGTGGAGTCCTGAAGACTGAGTAGAATCTGTCCTGCTGGTGTGTCTTGGAGAATTCTACCCATTCTCACTGCAGTTACTGGATCGGGAGCCTTGATTGATAGCACCTTTTCAAGCGCCTGTTGTTCGACTCTTAGAAGCGTTATTGTACGTTTGTCTGAAACACTTACGATTTCGTCATATCTTCCGCCAGCGATATTACCAGTGGCAATATGATAGACTTCCTTCCCTACCTTCATTCTCCATACTTCGTGAAGCCTATCGTCAGCGTACTGATATACGAAGAGGTTGCCATTTTCATCTCCGAAAACGAACCTACTGTAGGGGACGTTCTCTATTGACAATCGTCGCATCGAAAGGACTGGATTGTCCACGACCTTGTGTGCCAACTTATCCAGAACTACGTCAAACCATCCGTAACACCTGAGGGCTTGGTCAGTTGTGGATACAATGACTTCTGCGCTCTTGTCACTAAGTACATTGGCAACCACCAAGGACGTCGGAATGGCTCCCACAGGAGTCGAACTCTTCACCTGTAACTTGTTGTCCATAAACACAAGTAGTCGGAGATGATTGTCGAGTCCCGCTACAACAAAGTCAGGAACACCATTGCCTAGGACATCTCCAACGTCTAAAGCAGCAACTGGCGGAAGGTCACTTGTGTTAGCTATCTCCCTTAGCTTTGGCGTCTTTCCTTTGGTCAGCTCAAAAACTCTGAGGTCTCCGTTCATGGTTGATACTACAACGTTAGCTTTTCCACTACCGGTTAGGTCCACAACTTCGAGTGATGTGACTCCCTCTCTTAGGGAGTGTTCGGATAGTAGGCTAAGTTTGGTCATCTGGCCGTGACCTCGTCAGAAGAGGCGCTGTAAGGCAGGAACGCCGATTCCCTGATTTAAGAGTTGCTCCAACAAGCTTTGAATCTTTCCAACTGGATTGCTCAATCCAACTGATGCGTTTAAGATGACCTTTGCGGGATATGAGGATGAATATTCTATGGTTGAAAAAACGCGAAAGCCACTCCTTACCGAAGAACACTGGGCCTCTACGGAAGATGAAGTCCAGTCTGAGCTTCAATCATTCATAGACGAATTTGGTGCATTTACGCCTGAGTGGTTTGTAGACATCAAGTTTCATGTACTGCGTGAATCAGGACTGACAAAAAAGAGTAGAAATGAATTATGCAGGCTCTCAATTCGTGCCAGTCTTTGTCCAAAGTGCGATTTTCTCTATATCGCCAAAAAGTGTCTTCTCTGGAGCAGACTTTTTCGGATAAACCCTAGGATAGTCGAACGAGCTCCACCTTGTATTCAAGAAGCATTCAAGAACAACGCGATTAAAGTTGTTGCTGACTTTCTCGTAGTTGCTAACCTTATTGATCCACCCTTCTACAAGGTGCATTCAGCTCCCTGGTGCAAGACCTTGCAGGGCTGGGACTACTGCAAACCTGATGAGTATTGTGAGGCAATGGAACGTGAGAATACACTGGACTATAGTGGCGCTCGTGAGAGAGTCAAGAGATCCCGAGACCTCTCCCCTCAGTAGAATTCTCTCTATCATGGCCATTGCTTAAATAACGGAGGCATATGGAATATGCAGGTGAAAGGAGATTACCAAAGGAGAGAGTTCAGCAGTTAAAGGCCTTGATGTCGAAATGGCTGAATTGATTCGGTTGACAGGTTTTCGAGAGCGAGCTATTGCCGAGGCAAAGTCTGCAAGAGGTGATGCTTGGGATGAGATACATAATAAGATAGAACGACGCAGGCGTTTATGGTCAGTTGAGGAAAAGCACACACGTCAGAAAGCCATCCAAGATCCAGTACATGGTGCAATCATTTTTGACCCCTGGGAACTAGACATCCTCTCCAGCATTGAGATGCTGCGACTTCGCTTTATCAAACAGCTAGGCCCAGCACATCTGGTTTATCCCGGAGCAACTCACACTAGGTTTCTCCACTGTGTTGGAACCAACTTCTTGGCGCAGAAGTGCATACGCGTTGTCAACTACTGTGACGACCTGGATAAGCCTTGCTTCTATCCGCTATCCAATCTCCTTGATGACTACCAGCAGAAGGTATTCAGAGCAGCGGCTCTTCTTCATGATGTTGGTCATCCTCCAACATCGCATACTATCGAGTATGCTCTCCAGAGTTGGGCTGGTATCGACCACTTGGACTTAGGTGAGTATCTCATTAAGCACAGTGGCCTATCTGATATCTTGAAGGAGAATGGCATTGAGCCAAGTACGGTTGTTGATGTTTTTCGTAGAAAAGCAAAGGATCCAGTTTGGATGCTTCTGTCTGATTTTCTTGATCATCCCCTGGATATAGACAAGACAGACTATCTGATTCGAGATGCCCACTTCAGCGGAGTCCAACTAGGTATCTTTCCTGCAGAGCGAGTCATGTTGACAAATCGCGTGGTCAGAATGCCCGATGGTAAATATGTGAGGGCATTCATGCTTAAGGCCCTGCATTCTTTGGAATCCTTAATCATGAGTAGGAACTGGATGTTTAGTGATCTTTACCTCCATCACGCTGTTAAGCTTGCTGAAGCCATAACATCGAAGGCAACATACTTCCGAGTACGAGAAGAAGGACTATCAAGGAACGAATGTTTTGGACTATTTACCCGAATGACAGACGCTGATCTATATCTGTGGTTTAAGAATTCAGAGATTGAGTTCGTGAGAGATTATGCAAGAAGAATTAGACACCGGAGAATGTTCAAGGTAGTACTGTCACGGTCACTATCATCCTTTGAACAGGCTTCAAAAGACGCATTGCTAGCGACCCTGACAGATATTGATAAACTGATTGACATGGAGGCCGATGTCGCAGGAGATATTGGTAAAGTCATCATTGATGTAGTGAACCCAAAGCTAGGCGAGGATATTCTTGGTAAAATTCCTCTCCTAGTTGGTGGAGAAACCACAAGTCTTGATACAGTAACGCTTGATTCAATTGAGGAGGGCCAACCCCTCATGCAAATCCTCAACAAGCAAAAGGAAACTATCCCATCAGTTCGCGTATATTCGGATCCCGAGGATGCAAAGGCAATTCGGAAACGGTTTCTCCAGATGTTTCCTGGAACAGAAGGAGCAAAGGATCTAAGAGCCGAATATGACATGACCGAAGCATAAGTGCATGTCATCACCCGACTAGTAGTGGAATCAGTTCTCTGACTTTGCTGAACCCATTCTCAATGTAAATTATCCCGTAGATTGCTTCAACAAGGGTGCCTTTGTCATGGTTCATCTCTGACTTGCTGGAACTCGCAGGGTCGAAATGGATGCGTTCTTCATAAAGCCCCCAAGAGTCACAGACCTTTGCCAGATGCTCATTACTCACAATATCAGCTCGACGTTGAGTCAACGTTCCAACATCTGTGGCCTTTGGTTGCCAGATGTAATGCAATACTGCCATCGAGATTGCCGCATCGCCCACCAACGCCAATGACTGCGCAATCTCGCTTAGTGACACAAGAATATCGTAGTCCTCTTTGTCAAGTGGACTTCTCTCGTCCATCGATAGCTGAATTTGCAGCTCGCTGAAGAGATTCTTTGTACTTGGCTGAAACATGGCTACTTGGAGCAATTCCATATCCCTGATCGAAAGACACAGCGCATCCTCAAGTCGAGGCTTCAGCTCAGTCCGAATCTTGTCCAGAGAATCTAAAACCTCGCTGAGCTGTTGAATCCATTTCCTTGTCTTACGGAGCGTCCGCTTGCTGTGAGATGGAGTAGTTTCCTCTATTTCTCTGACAATGTTGACCATCTCATTCAGTGTGCTCTCGAGACCTATTGGTTCCCAAGAAAGCTCTCTACCCTGCTCCAACTTGGCTCAGCCCCTTGGCAACACTCGAGTTATGATATTGCTACCATCCTTGTGATTCACGAATATGGCACTTAGCGAGTAATGCATGGCCAAGAGTGAGAGTGCAAGCACAATCAGGGGTGGTCCTGTCGAGAGATCAATAACAAGATCATACTGAGTGATGTTGTCAGTTATTATGTTCTCAATCTCTCGCTGGGTGAGCATAACATCGCCGGGGATATTTGTGTCATAGTTGCCTGCAGAGTCGACGGGCAAGTCGTGCCACTGTATCTCCCACCTAGGCTCGGCCTTTTCAGGCAGGTATCTTGCCAGATCCCTTGACGAGCCTCTTGCAAAGGTTCGATCTTCGACTATGACATGGAGTGCTCTCACGTCGAAATCTTTTTGGTCATTCAGCCAAGTGATGAATGGTCTCTGATCTTCGGGGCGTGACATCGAGGTAATGAGAGCCACTGGGCGAGTTATCCCTAGAACTCTTCTCACAGGTTGGATTGCCCATGGCACCAGTCCAAAGAGCCGTATTCTTGAGCTCTTCCTGCTAGTGATTATTTGGAGATTCTCCAGGTGTTTCGTATTGTGATACAGGTGCGGGTCGGTTACATTGATGGCTTGTATCTGCTTCTTGGTGAGCTTTCGCTTCTCCTCTCTAGCCTTGTCCATCTCTTGGGTCTGTTTGAATCGCTTGATGGCTTCCCGCAGTTCTATCCCTGTCTTCGGACCACCTTCTAACAGATCAAGTATTATCCTTCTGGCGTCAATCTGAATCTCCCGTCTGATGACCGTGTCTGCAGTTTCCCAGAACATCGTTTCGCGCCACTTTACTTCAAAGACATATATTATATATATATTCCGTCTATGTAATGTTATTTCCTGCACTATTGATTAAAACAAATATATGCCTAATGATGTATATACCGCCTTTAGAGAAGCATTTCAAAGCTAGTAAAAGCGCCAGAAATACATGACCTATGTAGGTCTCGTAGCAATCGAATATACATAAGATAATTCTTTGAATTAAAGAGACTAAGACAGAATAGTCTTAAATATGGTCGAAAGGCAACAGTACATCAGCGAAGAGTTCCGTGAACTCTGAGTTAGAATCTAGGTTCTGAGATCTACTCATTAACCAGAAAAAGAGGACCGAAAAAAATGGCTGAAGACGAGTTCCTTGGCGCGAAGCCCATTGTCATTGACAACGGCACTGGCCTTAGCAAGAACGGATACGCCGGCGAAGATCAGCCACGAAGTGTTTGGCCCACACTGATTGGATATCCAAGATACGAATCAATCATGACCGATGTTGATCACTATACCAGAGACTACTACATCGGTGAGGAAGCCATCAACCTGCGTGGTGTTCTGCGACTGGTCTATCCTATCACACACGGTGTGATTGATGACTGGGACGCTATTGAGAAGATATGGAGCTACACGTTCTATAATGACCTCAAAGTAGACCCTAGTGAGAACCCAGTCCTACTGACTGAAGCACCATTCAACCCACGTGAGAACCGTGAGAGAATGGCCTCAGTAATGTTTGACAATTTTGGTGTTCCAGCAGTGTACGTTGCCACACAGGCAGTGCTTTCGCTATACGCGTCCGGAAGAACGACGGGGCTAGTTATTGACTCTGGAGATGGTGTGACACACATTGTCCCGATTTACGAGGGCTTTGCTATCACCCACGCCATCAAAAGAATCGACCTCGCAGGCCGTGACATCACCGAGTATCTGCGCAGACTGCTCAGACAGAGGGGTTACTCCTTTGTCAGCGGTGCAGAGAAGGAAATTGTCAGGGATGTCAAGGAGAAGCTATGTTACGTAGCCCTTGATCCTGAGAGAGAGCGAACCGTAGCCGACAAGGCCGGTGTCGACAAGCCTTACATGCTACCAGACGGTGAGGTGATTACTGTTGGAGCAGAGAGGTTCCAGGCACCCGAGCTGTTCTTCAATCCAAGCGCGATCGGTCTTGACACCCAACCACTAGACGACCACATTGTTGAGTCAATAAAGGCATGTGACGTCGACCTGCGACGTGACCTATATGCCAACGTTGTGTTGTCCGGTGGTTCTACCATGTTCCCAGGACTCAAGGAGCGGCTCCACAAGGAGATCACTGAGCTAGTCCCAGAGAACATCGAGGTCCGAATTATTGCTCCGCCCGAGAGGCAGTACTCTGTCTGGATTGGTGGAAGCATCCTTGCCTCGCTGAAGACCTTCCAGAAGATGTGGGTTTCCAGAAAGGAGTTCGAGGAAGCAGGACCCGAAGTCATTCATAGGTGCATCTAGACCAACAGTCTCTGAAGGTAGGGCCGCAAAGCCCTCCTTCAAACTTCTATTTCTTTGAACTGCATTTTGTCGCAAATGAGCTTATTATGGAACCTGACTTCTTTGACTTGAATCAAAGACCCAATGAGGTTGAGGTAGAGGTATGTGACATATACCAAGAAGGAATTGAGGAACTACCTAAAGGACCTGCTAAAAGGAAAAGCCGAATTAGCGAACTTCTCATTCGAATACCAATCCGGGCACACTGCATATTATTCGCGACTCAGAATCACTGTGACCTCTGATAAGATTACACATTGGAAAATACCGAAGGGAACACCAGTCGATATCAAGAATGAAACTAAGGCAGCTAAGAAGAGAGAGACAGCTTTTTCCAATGATGACCTGTCTGCCTTCATTGGAGAGTTATCAAAGAAGAAGATATGGGACTTGCAGAATTGCACAGAGAGGGCTCTTCCGAATGCTGCGGTGCTCACATTTTCAATTAGGGACAAAGATGATCTGGTGTTTGAGCAAAAGGTCTGGGAGAGCTGCAGATTTGACGATAAGAGGACAAAGGAACTGATACAAACTCTCGCTGGAATCATTCCTTTAGACTGGACTCCTCCATGAGTACACCAGAGTGCATCCAACATAAAATCATGAAAAGCAGGGGTTAAGAGGTATCAATTGTCAGTCCACACCCGATGAGATTATCAGGGGTCTATTCACAATTCTGCTTTGCATGCAACAGCACTAATATTTCTACCAAGTTTGCATTGGCACACTGCGGAGATAAGATTCGACTGACTGACCCGAATAGGTGAAGATTCAATGAAACGAAGAAATCTTGCACGTCATCTGATTCGTTTCATTGGAATCATCCTCTTCCTCTTTCTTTTGCTTCGTATCGACTTTACTCAGGTTGCTCAGTTGGCACTAACACTTGATGGAGCTTCAGTCCTATTAGCCGCCGCATTGGTAGTGCCAGTTATGATTCTGAAGGGAGCTCGGTGGCATGTAATTACATCTGCACTGGATTTGCGCCTAGATGTTCTGGAAGCAGTTGATGGCCTGTGCATTGCCCAGATGATGAGCTTCGCAGTGCCCGGAGCGCTCGGCGACCTTGTTAGAGTACCATATTTGAAGGGTAGAGGCAATACGACTGAGCGTTCGATAATGAGTGTGTTTCTAGATGCCATCATTGCGTCCTTTGTACCTTATTTGATAACCACAATCGCCGTACTTGCAATACTAGAAATCGATTACCTCTTTGCATTGGCCGTACTTGGGTTTGTTGCTGTTTTTCTGTTAGCTTCCTATGTCACTTACAGAGTTTTGAAATTCTTGCTCTCCCCTTGGCTGATAGGTGTGCGAATAAGGAGATTGAAGAAGAAAGGGATTCCTGGAGCGCATAGTGCTGGAATTAGCGAATCCCTCCGTCTTGCAGGGTGGAATTCACTGCTCTTGGCGCTCATGCTGGCTGGTGGGGCCTGGCTGCTCTACGCAATGCAAAGTGTGCTTCTGGCAAGAGCTCTAAATATCCAGCTTCCTTGGATTTCTGTAGCCTTGGCTGCAACAATAACTGCGATGTTTGTAACAGTACCTATTTCAATTCAAGGAATTGGTGTGAGGGAGGGGATTCTTCTGATTGTACTCGGAGCAATGGGAATCGACTACGCAACGGTCATCACATTCTCGATAATCCTTATGACAATCTCTCTTGTCCCTTCCATTTGGGGATTAATAAGCTGGCTTCGAGATCCCTTCATCAGAATCGAAGAGGCGGCTATTGAAGATGCAATTCTAGAACCATCCGTTTTTGTGGATTAGCTTCTGCTAGACTCCGACGTAGCCCCTCGAGGTTCTTGCAAAGCCATTCGCAATGACGGTTATTAGAAGGAATAGCAGAATAGTTGAGAAATCAGTTACAGGGAAAATTACAACCACACTCGTAAGGGCCATAGTAGTCAAACCAACCACAATCTGTAGTATTCGTGCCCAAAGAGGCACGTCCCTTTCAATCAATCCAATAGAAATCCTCGCCAGTCCCATTATCATCCATGCGGTTGCAAGTAGAATCAAAATGGTTTCTTCAGGTAGCTGAATGTTGAATATGAGCAGCGAAGCAGCTCCAATCCCGACAATCCCTGCAACTAGATTTATCGCACGCCGTGATGTCCCCTTGGCCTTTACAGCAGCAGCTCTGGCAAATCTAGCAAGCCCTACCATGAACAGTGTTATTATCAGTAGAATGAGTATTGCCACGCTGGAAGGTACGAATCCTATGAGCACAAAGCTACACAGTGCAATCGAAAGTGCACCCACTAGAATATCAATCGCTCGAAGCCAATCAGGTATTATAACTTGTTCCAGAATCGAAACCTCCGATATTCAGCTCTGTTTGACAATTGGGAGATACTTGCTATTAAAGAAGAGGCTCGATGAATGCCCTTTAGGATGATGTGAATTCATGAGATCCTCTTGAGAATACGTTTG
Organism: Candidatus Hermodarchaeota archaeon; assembly: GCA_048885865.1. Classification (GTDB taxonomy): domain Archaea; phylum Asgardarchaeota; class Thorarchaeia; order Thorarchaeales; family Thorarchaeaceae; genus SMTZ1-83. The sequence continues at coordinate 92,455 of JBHLLF010000004.1, read as the reverse complement.
AGATGTCTTACAGATTGGTTGATCTCTCTCAAGGACTGATCTCCATACTGAGGATATATCAACGCCAGTCCCTGATAGAAGAACATGAGCTGTGCCAAGCGTGCGGCAGTGAAGAGGTCAAGGTATTCAAGATTTGATTCCGGCAATACACTCGTTCTTTTATGTCCCTCAATCAATGCCTGGCGTATCTTTGGCAATGAGCCTTTGCAATCGATTATATGGTGAGCAAGCATCATACCTAGGTCAAATATCCAGAAACCAAATCCAGCTAGAACAATCCACATCAATTCATAATCGTTGAGCCATCTCACCCAATCGTCGAGCCAGTGTGCCTATATTGGTCCCCTCTTTTGAACTCACCAATAGGAAGTCAATTCCATGACGCGATGTGATCTCATGGATTCCATCATAGTCAACATCATCGCACAGATCGAGTTTCGTTCCCACGAAGAGCTTTCTATCATTGGGTAGATTTGAAGTCATGCCTACCCACTTATCAACGGATAGCAATGACTCAAATGATGAGCAGTCGAAGATGACTATAGCTATCTTTGCTCCAGTCACAGCAGCCGCCTGAAAGAACTCGAATTCCTCGTGCTCATCGAACTCAAAAATCGAAGCTTCAATTGAGGTGAATTCATCAACAGAAATCAACCAAGATGACACGTCAACGTCCGGTGCAATTGATGAATCGATGAACGAACCCGTGACCAATTTGGCAATCAATGTACTTTTGCCTGCATTGATTGCTCCAATGACTGCCAATTTCACTAGGCTTGATTTTTCGTCTGTCAATTCACCAAAATAATGCGCTTTGTTTGATAAAACGTTATTTTGGACTTAGGTGTTAGGTCTTTTCCTGTGCTGCTAGTTTCTCCTTCTCTTTATCGAGGTCTCGAACACGTTTCTCTACAACAGACTCTGCTTTGTTGATGCTCTTCTGAATCTTGTCGATTCTCTTCTGTCTGGTCGAGATCTCTTTCTTCTGGCGGTCTTGAGCAGCACTATATTCTTTCTCCGCAGCACTCCACTCCTCCTTTGCTAGACGAGACTGCTCCTGAATACTCTCATAATGAATCCTCTTGACTTCAGAAGAATTTCTGCAATTCTGAACATCATTCTCAAGATGTGCGGCTACAGTTTCAAGATCCGCATTTGCCTGCTTTAGTTCAAGGTGGAGATGTCTAAGGTCTGTCAGTGTGCCGCTAATTTTCTTGTCCTTGAGATATTCAGGGTCGGATATCTTCATCTCAATTACTTCTACCTCTGGGATTACCTGTTGAGCAACGGGCACGCTTGGTGGCGGTGCCGCTACTGGAGCAGGAGCAGGGACGGTTGGCGGCGGTTTCGCAGCCGGAGCAGGAGGTTTCGGCTTAGGTGTAGATGTAGGTGGAGGTGTGGGAGCTGCAGGAGGTGTAGGAGCTGCAGGAGCTGGTGGGCCCCCAGGAGGTACACCTGTTGTTTCCGGAGGCGGTGCAGGTGCTACAGGGGGAGCTGGTTTTTCAACAAGCGACGATTGTGAGCCTAATATTCCCTCTTCAAGGTCTTTTGGGGTCGGTATTGTCGGCGGTGCTGGCTGCGGGGGCGCTCCGGGTTCAGTTGTGTCTGGCGGTGTCGGCATTGGAGGAGCCTGGGCCTCGTATTCTGCAGCAGACTCTAACAGCTCCCTTACTTCACTCGCTCTTAGCATTCTAGTTTCGACAATGCCCTCATCACCCTCTTCTATCCCGACCTCTTCAGCTCTGGCAAATGCCTCCCGCGCCTTTTCCAGCTCTGATTTCATCTTTGGGGCACTTGTTCGCACTCGATCCGTTGAAACTTCACTTGGCCTGACCCATTTGTCATCTGTTGTGGCGCTGACTTCGCTGGCTGGAGTTGCGGGAGCGGCCGCCTTCTGTGTAGGAGCGGGCTTTTCAGGTTCTGGCGTCGGAGTCGAAATGAGTGATGCTCCGCAGCGCAGACAGTATTTTCTGGTTGGAAGGTTTGCTTTCCCACATTTGGCACATGTTATCAACGTTTATCATCCCCAAGTCATCGCACCCCCAGCAGTACGAAATGAATACTGTAAAGGTTTTCTGATAAGTATTCAGGTAAAAAGCAGTTACATAAGTTGCATTATTTGCCTATGTAGTATCTCATTACACGCAATAGAAGAATCTCCCATTGCATTTGGACTACCATTAAGGTCCGTGAAGACCCCCTTCGATTCAGTAATAATGGGTTTCAGAGGTGCAATGTCCCATACCTTCATAATTGGGTCAATCATCACATCTACTCTTCCTGTTGCAACAAGAAGGTAGCCATACGCATCTCCCCATGTGCGGCAGGAATATGTGTTCTCAAGAAGATGTGTAGCAAATCTAGGCCTCCGTCTAAAGAGATCAGCATAGTCTGTGACCTGTACCCAAGCTCTCTCCAGTTTTGATGTAGAACTGACTTGGCAAGGGTTTCCATTGTAGAAGCAGCCAAATCCTATTCCTGCGGCCACGGTTTCCTGAAGCGGGGGATTGTGTATCACCCCCAAAAGCGGTTCTCCCTTCATCTCCAAGGCGATAAGCACAGTGTATAGGGGCACTCCACGAATGAATGACTGGGTCCCATCAATAGGATCTATAATCCACCTAAAGTCCGCCTCTCTTTCCTTCGCCCCTCCCTCTTCCCCAAGAATCGAGTGAGTTGGATAAACCGCCTCTAGGCGCTCTCGGATATACTTCTCAGCCTCTCTATCGGCCTCAGTAACAGGGGTGTCATCAGTCTTGATATCAATGTCCAAAGACTCAAGGAAGTAATCCATTGTGATCTTCCCAGCCTCCACCGCCGCATCGACTGCAAACTCCAGGAACTCCCTGATCTCTGATGCATCCATAAGGCTTGCCTCCTAGCTGAACTAACGGTTTCTAAGATTAATTCCGGCTATTCTTTGCCAGCCTTTTTAGAACTGATATTTGGCCGATGTGCATGGCTTCATGCTCCAAAATATGGAACAGAATCCATTCAATGCTTACTTCAGCGCTACCTACGTCGACTAGAACGTGAAGATTGGAATCGTCTAGGTTTCTTAGTCTGAGAAAGACCTGGCTTCGAACCTCTACGAGTCGGTGGATATAGAATTGAAGACCTTGTTTTGTCAATTGTGGGAGACCCTCTTCTCTCAGAGCAAATGCATGCTTCCATTTCTCATAATCCATCTCCTCTCCATCGATATCCTCGAAGATCCATGACCATTCTACAGCTGCTATATGAAGGAGAAGAGTGCCAATTGTTTCAATATGTTCCATGTCTGGAGAATAGTCTAGCTCATCATCTGAAAGGCCATCCACCAAGCGGAGGAGTCGCCCGCGCGTTTTGTCCATCATCGAGAACAAGAAGGCAACTCGAGGACACAAGTCTCCCCGTCTATCCAGCGTTATTAGTTCCTTCGACTCTTCTGACATGCCTCAGGGGTGGGGATACTTACAGATAACATATTGCTTCGACGGGGGTCGTCCCTCATTAAGTAAGGCTAGTACAAGTCCAAGAGCGATTTAACGTGTGATCTGATAGCTCTTGACCTGTTCGTATAACCTGTTAGCGCTTCCCTTCTTCTCAAAGTGCTCTCGAATTGGTTGAACTGCCTTATCCAGATAGATAGTCATGGCATTCTTTAGGTCCAGTGGATGGAGATCTCCAGCTACATAGCTCTTCTCCAAGTCCTGATAGTTTGTGAACTCGACATCTCCCCCAAACTTCGACTTTCTTTCTACAGCCATTGAGTCGAATGCCCTGAAGACTATGTGTTTTGCATAATCAAGCAAGGGATTGCCTTCAACTTCTTTCGGGGGACAGTAAGCTCCCATTATCTTCGAACGAATCTCATCCAGCGTGTCATGGACAAATATGCTTGAGGAAGGTTTGCTCTTACTCATCTTCGACTGTATCATATGCCAGTCTCGTTCTGCTTCATCAAGTCCATCGGGCTCAATTGCTCCCTCGAGATTGATCAACATATGATGGCTTATCACAACGGGCTTCCAAAGACCAAGCTTTGGGCCGACCTCCCGCGCAAGTATATTTGCTCTCCGTTGATCCATACCAAGTTGGGTAATGTCAGCCTCAAGATGAAAGATGTCTGACGCTTGCATCACTGGATAGAAGTACTGTGCAACTTCTGACATCTCTCCTTCTCTCCTTCCCATGATTGTCAACGCACGTGTTGCTCTAGCTATAGTAGTGACTTTTGCAATCCTCACTACTCTCTCCCAATAGTCGATGGAGTCCATCGCATCGGACGCAAACAGGAACTCGACCTTGTTGCTAGGAACACCTGCAGCTTTCCAGACCTCGATGAAGTATTCTCCTGTGGTCTTTATTCTATCTAGGTCACCACCCATCTTGTTGTTGATCCATGCGAACCAATCAGCAAGCCAAATCTTGAATCTGACTCCGGCCTTGATGAGGTCCTTCAGCAAGAGTGGTCGATACACCCCGAATGGAAGATGGGCCATGCCTGATGGTTCAAACCCATCATATGCAATTGGATTCTTCTTCTCTTCCAGCAATTGCCGAAGCTCTTCCCTAGTGACTATCTCTTCGCCAACTCCGGCGATTAATTCGAAGCGTTGTTCGAGGTCCATGCTTTGAGAAGAGCTTGTGATGTTCTTAACTGTTGCCCGAAGTCCACGTGAAAGTTCCTCTAGCTTACACCTTATTACTGTATGAAGTGCACTGTATGAAGCTAGGACGCAAGGCAGGACGAACGTGATGAAACACGCTCAGGACAAAGCCCCACACCAAGCCAGCCCTCACTCTCCTGTACCAAAGAAAGTCTGGGGATATGAGGGATGTGGTGCAATGTGGACATTCTATTCTGACAGAGAACAAGCTATTGAGTCCGCCATGGACAATCGAGTCCATGAGCTTGAAGTCTATGAGGCATTTCTCTTGGATAATACTCGCCGTCATGAGATGGGATATCCGCCTATCACATTCAAGCAGTTCTTGGAATGTGTGAATCATCCAACTCATTGTGTTTCAGAGGACATCGACTGCAGGGAGTAGCTATGTATTTGCACATTACGCCTGACAAATGACTCTTTCATGTTGTACCTATTTCAAGGGTGCAGTAGTGTTTATAGGCCAATCCACTCCTGCTCCATGATTGGTGGCAATTGATGTCTGATGCTGAATCCAGAAATCATCTCTCTGTCTTCTGGGACTTTGAGAACGTCCATGAAGACTTTGGCACACATAGAGAGTTGACTGATAGGATTCGTGAAGCTGGAACACTCGTCAAGGCTTACGCCTTTGCTGATTGGACTAATCGAAGACGGATGGCGGAGGAGCTACATAACCTAGGCTACGATGTAATCCATGTGCCTGATAGCAGAGACAATGCTGCGGATTACAAGATGGCCGCATACATCATGGATCATATGGTCCATTACCCCGAAACAACCTGCTATGTCATGATCACAGGTGATGGCGATTTCAAGCTCATTGCAGGAGCAATTCGGCAACGCGGGCTTGGTCTTTGGATCATAAGTAATCCAATCATCACGGCAAGCGAGCTCACTGACTTGGCAACCAAGTATACTGACATACATTCTTTCAGGAGAATCTCATTGGACTGTCCTGATGTCGGAGATTGCAAAGAGCGAGTTCGAAGCATCACTGAGATGCGACGCATTATGGGCGGGAAGCTTCATGATGCAATCCAGACAATAATAGAGGCAGGGAATAAGCCAGGCATTGGAAATGTGAAGTATGTCATTTCCTCACTCAATCCAGGCTTTAACGAGAGAGAGCTCGGATTTCTGAGTTGGAATGAGTTTGTTGGATGGGCTGAATCTGAGGGCTACATCGTCAAGGAGGGAGAACTACCAGGGACTATTTTGAAGCTCCCTGACACGCTCTCAGATGAGATGTCGAAACTCTCTGAAGAGAATAGAGAGGCGTTTGACTTCCTTGTTCGGGTAGTCGAGGAAGGAATTGACGAAGGACACCCTTTCACATTACCCAAACTAAATGAAGAACTCCAAGAAAGAGGCTTGGACATCTCAGAAGTAGGCTTCAGTAATCTGCCCGATTTTGTATTCTCTGCGGAGAAGAGAAGCCTTGTCCGCATAATGCCTTATGGTGAAGAAGAGGTAGTGGTACTTCCATATTGCAGAGTTGATCGAGTTCGTGAATGGTTTGAGAAGAATGTCAAACGGCTCTACGGAGAGTCTGTAAATGTTCCAAAGGACCTTTTCCTAGAAAAAATCAGAAACATGCTATTGGAGAATGGGAGCACTCTACCGCAAATGGAAGCCTTTCTCCAGGATGAGAAGATAAGACACGAATACCAGAGCATTTTAAACACCAGTGATATTCCCTTTCTGCCACCATATCAGATGACCTTGACGCATGTGCTGCTAGGCAAAGGTCATAGCTGCCAAGAAACCCTAGTCAAAGTCAATGAGGAACTAAGCCCTCTAGGAATTACATTGGAATGCCCATAATAGCAAGAAAGAGGAGAGCGCAAAAATGTCAGATGAAGCATATGAACGACTTGCAGCAACACTAGATAAAATCCCAAATGGGTTTCCCCCGGTCCCAGATAGGAGTCACATCAGGCTACTCAAGTGGATTTTTGAGGAGTCTGAAGCCGATTTGGCTAGCCAGATGAAGCTGATGGGTGAAACCATTGAAGACCTAGGTACCCGACTCGACCGGGATCCTGCGGCTCTAAAGGAACAATTGGAAACAATGGCACATAAAGGCCAGATTCGTGCTTGGAATTCCAGCACTGGAAGAAGATACGCTCTGATTCCGTTTGCTGTAGGAATATACGAAGAGCAGCTAGGCAGAATGGACAAGGAGTTTGCCCAGCTTTATGAGGACTATTACAATGCAGCGAAAGGAATTGGCGATATGTTCTCTACAGATCCTCCCATCTTCAAGGTAATACCCGTCAACAGCGCTGTGGAAACTGACCTTGAGATCTATCCATATGAGAGGGCGGAGCATCTCATTGAAACCGCAAAGTCATGGGGTGTAAGGGAGTGTATCTGTAAGAGGCAGAAAGAACTTGTGGGTGAGCCCTGCAAATACCCGACTTCTGTTTGTCTCATGTTTGCTCCCAAGAAAGAGAATGCCTATGATGATGACGAGCTGACGAAAGTAGTCACCAAAGAGGAAGCCTTGAAAATTCTGAAAGATGCAGAGGAGGCTGGACTTGTTCACTGCAGTATGAATATTCAGACCGGTCAGACATACATCTGCAACTGCTGTACCTGCTGTTGCGGTGTACTAAGAGGACTGACGCAGCATGATCAGCCCTACGCATTCGTCAAATCAGACTTCATGATTGAGGTCGATAATGACCTTTGCACAGGGTGCGGCACATGTGTGGATAGATGTCAATTTGCGGCACTTGATGTTCCTGAGGACATTAGTGTTGTAAATGCAGATCGCTGTGTTGGATGCGGAGTATGTGCCATATCATGCCCTGAGGATGCTCTTCACCTTGGGGCACGACCGGATAGGGGTGAAAAGGTACCACCGGAGAAATTCATGGACTGGATGACAGGAAAAGCGATTTCAAGAGGAGTCGACCCGTCAGAACTCATGTAAACAGCGCTCATTGCTATAACAAGACACATGCTTTAAGAGGTCTATGAGTGACAAAGGAGCGAGACTCCTTATGACAGTCCACTCTGAAGAAGGAGAAGAAAAATCACCTGCTCGGCGGCGGTCAAAACGGTACATACCGAATCTTGCTGAGTTCTACTTTGAACCCACCTATGACTGGTCAATAGATGAGGCCAGAGCACTCTATGATGCTCGTGTTGGAGCGGTGCAGGAATTTGAGTTAAACACAGTACTCTATGAGGACTGCATTCAGGGCATGGGAGAGCTTCCAGAAGGTTCCATTGACCTAGTTATAGCTGATCCTCCATTTGGTATTGATTTCAACGGGAAGAGTAGTGTATACAACAGAGATGAGCGGCTAGTTGTAGAAGACTATGAAGAAGTAAATGGATCCTATGTTGAATTCACGAAAAGATGGATCGGCGAGTTGCCACGAGTTCTCAAGGAGGAGGGATCTGTCTACATTTTCAGTGGGTGGACGAATCTAGAACCCGTGTTGAGAAGTGCAAGAGAGGTTGGACTCTCCACACTGAATCACATTGTCTGGCACTATCCATTCGGAGTATTCACCAAGAGGCGATTCGTCACTAGTCATTACCATGTCCTGCTATTGGTCAAGAATCTAAGAAGTTACTTCTTCAACAAGATAGAACACTATCCTGAGGATGTATGGCCAGTAAAACGCAGGTATAGAGCCAGGGAAATCAAGAACAGCACTAAACTTCCTTTAGAAGTAGTTGCCAGATGCATTGACTACTCCTCTAAGCCCGGAGACCTAATTCTTGATCCTTTCATGGGCAATGGCACCACAGCTGTTGCTGCTAGGTCTAGCTGGAGGCACTATATCGGTTATGAGATTAACGAGAGGCTCAAGCCAGTGATTGACTCTGAAATATCCTCAGTGACACAAGGCGAATCCTATACTCCTTATGCCAGTCGTCTTCCAACAATCGAAGAGCTGGCGGAGGAATATCCAATCGCCTATCGTGAGTACCTTCGAAGAGAGAAGGAGGAGAAAAGGTAAATCGTTGCACATGATTACGAATGTGAACGATAACAGATGAATAGCTTGGAGGCCAGGCAATGAGCGTTGAAGACATCTACAACCTTCTTGGCAAATCAGAAGATAGGCTGTCAGATGTGAGTGCAGCGAGTGATGTCTTCAACCGACAATTTGGTTCTGAGCTGGCTAAATGGGAGCTTGAGCTGCAACAGCAGTTCACGCATCGATTATCCGGAGCTAGATATCACTATCATGGGTTTGTTCGATACACCTCTGATAAGTATCGCATTCTTCTGACCCCAAGTCCATGGCTAGTTGAAGGTATTTTCGTCCAACTGCCTGATGATGTTGAACCCCCTGATGAAGGTGCAAGGATTGAGGTCACAGGTAAACGGATTGCTTTTCCAGACTACCTGGAACATAGCAAGCCTTCTCCAGCCGCAATATTGGCAGACTTCTTTGAGCAATCGACAGAAGATTATCTAGCAGACATACATCCGCCTATGAATCTCACGGGTCTCTCTCGTCTCTTGTTTGAAAATGTCGGTATGGCTGAAGCGAGCAAGCAGGTGTTCGCTCGTCTATTTGTATCAAGCCCTCCCTTTCAGGAGAGTATCGGAGGTCTTACCGCAGGAATTCAAGCAATAGCGTCCAAACGCCAGGTTCAACGACTAATGAGGTTCATGAGTCAAATCTTGCCCGCTACCTTTCGCGGAAAGTGGGCTGAAACTCGGAACGTGAGTGGCATCAGGGTGTCCACTCCCCGGATATGGAGACTGGACATTGGGCATCCTGGCAAAAAGGGAATGGAAGAGCTTTGTGTGAGTCGGCAAGATAGATCTGGTTTTAGGGAGGTTTCCTTGGGCGCCCTCACAACTCAAGAAACCGCGGCCTTGCCTGATGTGCCGATTGCTTTGGCATCAGAGGACTTCTGGATTGAAACCACAAACCCATCCCATCTCAGGCTCCCGATACTAAAGTCAGCAATTACTTTTCAAATGATGACCCCTGCGATATCAAAGCGGAGTATTGAGTCTAGCACAAGGCACATCCTGTCCAAGCTAGAAGGTCTAAAGGAGAGCTTTGGGCTTGACGACTCTGCATTTGCTAGAGGCCATATCTTGGATGCAGATGCTTATGGAAGGCCCCTTGGAGCAATACGACTTGCCCGTTCTACAGCAAGGGCATATTGGAAAGATAAGATAGCAACTGCAGATATCAAACGATCGTGGGACAGAGTGCTCGAGCCCGCGTTGAAGGAATTCATGGAACTCACTCAACTCAAGAGTGAGACTGAACGAGATTGGGGCAAGGATCGACCAATTCACAGGTTCAACACTAAGGTACTTCGCGCTTTGAAGAAGCTGGACACTGGCGCAAGTGGATTCCTTGGTCCTACATTGGACGAGATTGCTGCAGAGGCTGGTGTAGAACGACATGTTGCAGCTGAAGCACTAGAGAAGATGAAAGATAGCGGGGTTCTCTACGAACCCCGAGTCGGTCATTATAGGCTGGTGTAAAGGCCATATGGTCAGAAGGACCTCCAGAAATCGTCTGGTTCACTTCCTTCCTCAATGAGTTCTATCTCTTGAACTCCCACTCTTTCCGCATCGTATTGCCTAGCGAGAATTGTACCATCGAACTTCTCTCTGGCACTAGCATCCGACCCTCGCCAGACATAGATGTCATCCCATGCATCTAGGAGGAATACATCATCGCTCCTTAACGAATCTCGGGTCACAGGGACCTCAGCGAAATATGTTTCATCTCCTTCACGATGGACTCTCCATAGTCTGTGTTCATGGGTTTCCAGTTGCACTTTCTTCAGGATGCCTTCTGTATCTTCATCAGTCAGCTGGAAGTCATCAAAGAGTGCCTTGAACTCGTCAGGTTCTTGACCTCCATCAATCCGATCAATGTCAGCATGACCTTTTCTTTCGGTGTCCTTGAAGACTGCCGATGCTGCAGTGAGGAACTTCTCATCAACTGAGGAGTTGGGACCTATCCAGAGATAGATTTTGGGACCTGCATCAACGAGATAGCAGTCACCTCTCCCAAATGCGCCTGGGTCTTTCATTCTCACCAGGCGGCCTTTCTGAATGTGGAAAACTGTTGGCTCCATGTCGAAATTGATGATCTATTCTAGCCTTAAATTAACGTCAGACATATTCACAAAGATTCGGTTTCTCTTGGCCACTTGAATATTGAATCTTGAGAGTAAGTCGATGGATGAGCTGAGGAACTATCTCAGGAGCAGTGTTCGGGAAACTATACTGGGGGATGTTGACTCGCTACGCAAGAACACTTCAGAACAGAAAGGTCTTAGAACGCTGGACCTGCTGACGCACGAATCTCAACCTTCACTGCCACTCTATCATGAGAATGCGGAGCAACGACGATGTTCTTGAATAGGAGTTTGGCATCGGAGTATTCCTGAAACCGTTTTGAAATTCGGTCCTCTATCTCATTGAGAGAATCAAGAGACGCAGAAGCCGTAGTATAGACCACCACGATTCTAGGCTCCTCTCTGACAATCTCCACCAGTTCATGTTCCCTTATGCTGGAGTTGACAGAATCGAAAAGAGTCTTCTCGAACTTACCCATATATCAGGCACCAATAGGAACATGTTTCAATAGGCTATAAGTCTTGAGACACCCCTCGCATTTCCTAAAATCTTTGGAGCCTCTGAATCTAAGCCCTCGTCTGGCGTATTCAGGCGGTTCGGATTTTCTAAGCCGCTTGAACAACGACTCCTTGGCATCACTTGGGCGATGTCTGTCCTATCTCCGAAAGATGCAAAAGCACGAACATCATTTTCACACAGACTACTGCGCATAATTTGCTGACAGGTGGAGGAAACCAAGTCATGAGCGGGGGTATTGGAGAGGACGAGGCTTCCTCTCATCCGAATAGTCCCACTGAACAAAAGAAGTTCCTATACTCTGGGATGGTGGGGAGTGTCGTTGCCAGCATTAGCTACCTCGCAGCATTAACGTACTATCTCTTGACTCTGCCGCTTGGATACTTGGACGTGAACGGTTACATGTTCCACTTTTCATTCATATATGGACTCTTCATCCCATTCAGCGCACCACTCCTCGCGGGAGGATACTACGGTCTATCCAATAAATACCATCAGGGATATCTCAGAATAGCCGCTGGTATAATGACACTTCCTTTCGTCCTGTCAATCTATGGGATCGCCGTGCTGATAGCATGGTTCAATGTCCCAGCATATGCATTGATGCACTTCCCAGCTCTATACATTATTGTATTCAACTCAATTTTGGTTGGAATTGGGTTGCACAAGGTTCACGAACAGTTATTCAATCCCAGAGCAGTCCGAATCTATGCTCTTCTGCTCATAGGATGGAACACCATCTTTTTCACAATGCAATTCGTCAACTTCATTTCCCTATACAATCCTTGGCTAATCTTGATCATTGTAATTCACTATTCTTTGAATATCATACTTGGAATCCTAGCAGCTTACATCTTTCACGGAGAGTCGCGAATGCCCTCGTGACACAGTCTGGTGTGGTTTTCACGCACGTCGCCGGAGATATCTAGTATGATTTGGAGTGTTTCAGCGCGTTATATGAAGCATGCCTATGATCTTGGTGACGAAATCCAGATTCCATATCGCCATGCCAATTTCAAATACAATGGCCAATATCAGAATCCAGTACTGGCCTGAGAACAGAACGATGTCAGGCACGAGAATTCCAACCCAACGGCCACCGCCTAGAACCACAATGGCGCCTAGAATCACAATCATAAAGCCGCCATAGAGGAATCCGAGAATGAAGAGGGCTCCCAGTACCATGCCACCCATCGATAATAAGGAGAGTATCTCTTCTATGAAGCGAAGTATGACCATCAATACCATGCTAACCAATGCGGCAATCAGTGCCGCGATTGCAGCTGTGTGTGGCATGAAAGGGCCACCAGCAATTAGCTGCAGGGCTATCAATGATAAGGTCAAGAAGGTCCACTGTGATATCTTGCTGAATCGTCTATGATTCGAGTTCATTGCATCTTCGCTTTCCATTCCTTGTCACTACCAAGTCTTCGCATCCGTTTGAATGAACGGGCGGCCTAATGGTTTCAAGATAAAATAGACGATAGGAGCATAGAAAGAGCTATGCTGTACAAATCAAATGTTGACTCAGCCCATCTATCACTCATCCCAAGTGACTAGTAAAGAATGCATGAAGGGTATCGACAAAAGAATCTAGAACATCTATCGATTCCAAGCAAATTCCATTGAGCATGTTTGTATCTCTGTTAATGTTCCAAGTCGGGAACTCTGTTTGATAGTCGAAGGTGCCTGTATAAGACCCATTCAAAAGCAGAAACTCTGTCTGTCCCTGAAAGGTGTATACATGAATCCACGTATTGTCGTCAAATATCATGTCCACTAGGAATCCGATTGAAACATTGGCATTCAGGAGGTCATAGGTGGTTCTCTCAGAAACGAGGGACCCATTTAGGGCAAGAAACAGGGCACTGCGAATCTGATTGATTTCTTCATTGCTGGCAGTGAATGAAATTTGATGGACACTGACATTTTCAAACCCTTCGGAGTCATTAACCATCTCCACATCAATAGACCAGCCGCCAATACTTTCAGGTATGAACTTAGCTTGACCTAGCTCAGGATAGACTATGTCCGTGGTATTCCCAATCACAGAGATGTACACGATACCAGTTTCACTTGTGCTTCTTCCATTTCCCAAGCCGATAAGCAGCGGATATGCCAGGAAAAGACCAGCTACAGTTACTATCAATATCAATGCAGCAGTTCCCTTCGACTCCATGAAAACAACACCACGACGCCTATGATACACCTCTATCGCTTATCCCCCTTCCTGTGTAGGTGGAATCACAAAGACAATGTCCTGACCTCTGTAGCTGACGTTTATATCAGAGAGTATTGACACCTGAAACGAATTGTCTGACTCTGGTGTCAAAAATGCCTGAACTACCTGAGCTTGAAGTAATCGCAAACAGACTCGCTGAGCGAATCACTGGCTCCAAAGTTCAGAGCGTGAAAGTACACGACCACATAGTCATTCATGGTCTGACCGCTGGTGAATTTGAGGCCAGCTCAGTAGGTGAATCTTTTCGGTCATTTAGACCTGATGGCAAGTTCATCATAATGGAACTGGACGAACATGATCTTGTTGTAAATCCAATGCTAACAGGCCGGTTTCGTCTACTTGAGAAGCCTCGCATTCCTACAAAGACTGACATGTTCTCAGTGACAACCAACACTGGTACTCTATGGTACTATGACCGAAAGCGAATGGGTCGTGCTTACCTGGTGGCAAGAGGTGACTACTCAAATATAGCTGGGTTCTCTGGACGAGGACCTTCAGCATTGGACCCATCACTCACTCTCAGAGTATTCAAAGAACGTCTTCGCCGACATAGAGGACAGATCAAGAACGTCCTACGAAATCAGAGATTTGTGAAGGGCATAGGGAATGCGTACGCGGATGAGATATTGCTCTATGCAGGGATTCTTCCCTTCAGAAAGCGTTCGAGTTTGAGTGATGAGGAGGTTTTGAAACTGTTTGAGTCAATGAGAACGGTCCTTGCAAGAGTCCTTGAGATCATTTCCAACAGAAGCCTCAGTGAACTAGGTACAGAGAAACGAGACTTCCTCATGATCCATAATAGGGGTGGGGGAATTTGTCCACTCTGCGGAGGTCGAGTGTCTGAGATCACCGCCAACCGGTTCAAGACGAACTATTGTCAGACCTGTCAGAAGTAATACGGAATACTAATCTATCAGTCTTCTATCCAATTGCCACCCGGAGACCGAAGTCAAATGGATAAGTGGGAAGCGAGCTTTCTGCGGGAGCTAGTGGAACTGGACACCAATAGCGACGAGAAGAGGAACTACTCAGAATGTGCCCAAGTTGTGAAGAAGTATTGTGAAGAGGCTGGCCTAGATGTGGAAGTATTTGATTCCAATCATGATGGGGTGTCTCAGCCGAATATTGTGGCGACACTTGACGCAGGTGCAAAGAAAACTGCGCTTTTATGCACGCACTATGATGTGGTCCCAGCAGGGGATATAGAGGCTTGGAAGAGGCCTCCCTTCAAGTTTGCAATCGAGAACGGGAAGGCCTTTGGTCGTGGAGTGTCTGACAATAAGGGGAACATCGTTGCATGCGTCAGTGCTGCAAAAGAACTGATTACGAAGGGGACATCGAAGATCAACTGGAAGATACTTATCTCTCCAAATGAAGAGATTGGAGGCGCATGGGGCATAGATTACCTGATCAATGACAAGCCAAAGATTAGGGGTGATTTTGGAATAGTTGTTGACTCGGGCCCAGAGTATGTCAGCATTGGCGCCAGTGGAATAGTTTCAGGTACAATTACCGTTCGTGGTAGCCAGGGTCATGCTGGCTATCCATTTGCATATGCCAATGCAATTCACCTTTCTATACCCTTGCTCACTGTAATGCTGGATTATGTAGATGTACGACGAAAAGTTGAATCGCAACTACCTGCGCCTCCAGGCACACCCCATCAGAACCTCTGGGGACGGTTCTCGATGACAATGTTTGAATCGGGCAGCAAATCAAACGTGATACCCGGAAAGGCTGAGATAACATTCGATTGCAGATTGGTCCCTGAAGAAGACCCTGATGAGGTCAAGAAGAGCATCGAGGAGTTTCTAGAGAAGGCAAAGGAAGAGACCGGAGTAGAGGCCAGTATCGAGTTCAAGATGAATGTTCATGGATGGAGTTCAGATCCAGAGAATGAATTCATCCAAAGGTTTCATAAAGCCGTGAAAGAGGCAGTAGGCCCTGATATTCCAATTGCGGCTGATCTAGGTGGCAATGACGGTCATTTCTTTACGGAGGTCGGTATTCCAACAGCTTGCTTTGGGACGCTACGAGATGACAACAACTACCATGGGCTTGATGAGTTCATGCACCTTTCTGACTATGAGAGTGTGAAAGATGCACTCATCGCTTTTGCTGAAAGAGGTGATTAGATGACAGACATACACGACTTGGAGATTGGGGCACCAGGACCATTCCTCCCGCCCTATGAGAATGTGGTAAGAAATGCCAAGACAATAGATTCGTTGGGATATGCTAGCATGGCTTTTCCCGACCATTTTGCAGGATTCGTTCCGGAGAGCATTTGGACTGGAGATGTGACGCCTCTATCGTTCCTACAGAAGTCGCCTCATACGTTCTATGAACTATTCACTATCATGGCTGCCTGTGCAACAGCCACAGAGAATGTCAAACTGTTATCTTCTGTCACTGAGCCAATTCGAAGACATCCGATGCTCCTGGCACAGGCATTCCTGACCTTGGACCACATCAGTAATGGCAGGGCCATTTTGGGCATAGGTGCTGGTGAAATCGAGAACATCGAGCCGTACGGACTTCGATATTCAGGCCAGGTTGGCAAGCTCAGAGAAGCGCTTAAGATCATCAGAAGGGTATGGGAAACCCCTGACCCGTTCGATTTCGATGGAAAGTTCTGGAAGATGAAGAATGCGGTGATGTCACTCCGTCCCCTTGACCCTAACCGTCCTCCTCCAATCTGGATTGCAGGTCATGGACCCAAGATGCTCAAGATTACTGCTGAGTTTGGTGACGGATGGATACCCGCAGTCCTGCCTCCCCAGGAGTATGGCAAGAGGCTCAACGAGATTAACAGCCACAGAAAGAAACTCGATAAGAACGGACCCTTTACAGCCGCACTCTGGAACTGGTGTATCCTAGATGAGGATTCTTCCGCTATCGAAGAACTGAAGCAGAATCCAATCGCGAAGGCATTTGCGCTGACAATGCCCTTAGAAGGGTGGAAACGATTGGGATATGATCATCCTTTCGGAGATGACTTCAACGCAGTCACCGATTACATTCCAATGCGATACAACAGAGAGGAAACGATGCAAGCTATTGAACAGGTCCCGAAGGAAGTCCTCGATTGGTTCTACATAGCTGGAAATGCAGAAACAATAATCAAGAAGCTCGAGGAGTATACGCGGGCTGGAATGAATCATATCATTCTTTGGAACCTCACCGGCATGTTCGATCTTGAGCGTGTTCGAAGTTCGTACAAGGTGTTGAAGGAGATATTGGAATATGTCAAGGGATAGTATAGTCTTAGTGACGCAGAATGAACATAAGATACGCGAACTCACACCACTGTTCGAAGAATATGATGTTCCCTTTGAAACAACTGACTTGGCCAAATATGAGGTTCGATCAAACAGCGTAGGGAACGTTGCGATGGATGCAGCCAAATATGCATACTCCAAACTCAAGCGCCCAGTTGCTGTGGATGATACTGGTCTCTATATTGAAGCACTCAATGGATTTCCAGGTCCAACTGCTGCCTACGTATTGGAAACAATTGGCATTGAGGGCGTTCTGAAACTGATGGAGGGTGTAGAGAATAGGGACGCGAGTTTTGACACTGCAGTCGGTTTTGCAAATGGTTGGGTCTTCAGATACTTTGTCGGCTCTGTCTATGGAGATATCACGACTGCTCCTGCTGGTGACAAAGGATTTGGCTACGATCCAATATTCATCCCCGAAGGCGAAACCAAGACCTATGCTCAGCTATCCATGGATGAGAAGATCAAGATATCTCATCGAACTGAAGCCTTTCGAAAGTTCCTTGAATGGTACGTTGAGAAGTATTAGCGGGTCGGAATCACTTAATAGGTCATGCTATTTTACCACTCACAGTGGTGATAATGTCGGTCAGTGACGCAACTCTGAAGGCACTGAAGGAGCTGGGTCTCACAGAGTATGAAACCAATGCCTATCTGTCTATGATTTCGGGTGGTCCGCAGATGGCTGCATCTGATATCAGTTCCAGGTCTCAGGTGCCCTATTCAAGAATATATGATGTGCTTGGGCGACTCGAAGAGAAGGGCTTCATAACTGTCAGTAAAGGAAGGCCAACGCTCTACACAGCAAAGTCCCCGACTGAGATTGTTCAACTTGTGCGACTAGATATAGAACATAGAATAGACCTGGCAAGCAAGCAGGTAATAGATGAACTCCAACCCCTCTTTGAACAGGAAACGACTGCCACCACCAGAGATGTGTGGCTATTGCATGGAAGGGCGTCAATTCTAGCCAAGGCATTAGAAATGCTCGATTCATCCCGGGACTCAGTCCTGTTGTCAGTTCCAACCCTCGCCTTAGAGGCTGAGGATATTTCCCCTGTAATTGACAAGGTACTTTATGTGAAAGCAAGTCGTGTGCGAGTCCTCACATCTGGAGTTGAGTCGTCTCTCAAGTCAATCATCCCTAGTGGCTTTGAGGTCCGCACGCGTGATAGAGTGTTTGGTGCTGGATTAGTCATCGACAACAGGCAGACACTGATTATGCTAGCGGCAAGTGACACTGAAGGGGAGTTTTTGGGAATCTATTCTTCAGCACCCGTATTCGCAGCGATGGCATCAGCCTACTTTGAATCCCTATGGAGTGATTCTCAGCCAGTCTAACCTCTCTGTGGACCTTTTATTGTTCCACCAGAACGCAGTTCTGGGTATATTACAAACTGCTTTGGAGGTCATCTATCGTGCTGATTTCAGCGGAAGTCAAGACAATGAATTTCTCTCACGATGCCAGAACCCTCATCAAAATAGTATGTGGATTGGAGGAGAAGAAAGAGCTTGATTTGTTTCAACACGGACCAGAGATCGACCGATTAATCCAAATCGCTGAGAGTCATCGTGGGAGTCTCTGTATGGCTCTAAAGGCTCGGCTCAATGAAGTGGAGGCGCTTGGCGGTGTCGAGTCCATCACGCAGAAAGATGTGTGGACACTCATCGAGGAAATCTGGCATCGAAATGTGTCAATTCTCAGTTCCACGGAACAATCAGTTCTTGGAGAGAGTCTCTTTGAGCCAGGAATTGGAGTCAGAGAACTTGCCAGCCGTGCTGGATTGAGCTACTCACAAGCCAGACGTGCTGTCCAGCGTCTTAGAAGAGCCGAGGTTCTTCGAATGGAAGGGGCTCTCAATGCTTCCAAGTTAGGACTTGAACGCGTGTTGGTGCTTCTTGAAGCTCCGGAATTAGTCCTGTCTTCCCCATATATCACCAAGGCTCTCTTTGTTGATGGGTCTGAGCCACTCGTCCTGTTGGTAGCCACTCTCCCCAGTGAGAGGATAGGTGACCTTCTGGACATGATACGATCATTGAGAAGCACATCATCAAAAGCTTCTGCTTGGAGACTCTCAGCTGGTCAGTCGAGATTTGATGGAACGTACTGTAAACCCCGAGTCGGTTGGGAATTTGACAAGTTCCATTGGTCTACCCAGATAAGAAAGAATGATAGTGAGATTATCGTCAGCGACTCAGCTCCCATTGAGGAGCGAATCCGCTTCACACCTGCGGACCTGAAGATAATCGACGAACTAGTCGTCAATTTTGATGCAACAGCAAATGAGATAGTCGATGCCACTGGTTTGTCCGACAGCACTGCCTTTCGGAAGAGGGCTTCTCTACTGGAGGAAAGGGTTGTTGTTCCCAGGACTCGGGTGAGAGTGCCCCACCTAAAGGATAGGGTCCTGGTTCTGTCAGACCCAGAATGTGCTGGCAATATTCTAACTGCGTGGCGGCTTCTCCCGGTAACATATCTTACAAGAATCGTAAATCTAGAAACCTCGGAGAAAAGAGTTCTCCAGATGGCTTCATTGCCTCCTGGAACTTCCGAAGGGCTTATTGAAGCCCTGGCAAACTGGATGTCTCGTGTAGATGATTATTCAGCGCACATAATATCAGCTGGCACAGAGGAGGTGTTCAAGGCGGACGCGATGTTCGATCGCCGTGAAAGAGCATGGAAATGGAATCAGGGCGACTTCTTTGATGTACGTTCATTCCGTCGTACCCGTCGAGAGGCCGATAAGGGAACAATTCCAGTCGATCTAGCATAGATGCCGCCATAGTCACAACTCATATCTTGGTTCGTTATTGACCGATTCGTGCGGTGGCAAATTGATTGACATTGTCTTCTTGGGCACTGGTGGTTCAATACCAACTGCTGGAAGAAATCATCCTGCGATTGTTGTTCGTCATAGTGGATGGAATCTGATGCTGGACTGCGGAGAGGATGCTCAGAGGCAGTTTGAGCTTGCCAGTCTGGGGCAAAACAAGAAGATGTCAATACTCATAACCCATATGCATGGAGACCATGTCCTCGGCCTAGGGGGTCTGCTACTTAGATTCTCCCTCCTAGGTAGAATCAAACCCCTAGAAATCTATGGACCACCTGAGCTAATCCCCTATGTCAAAATGAACCAGGCCACAATAAATCTAGGAACCACATTCAAGACAACAGTCTACGGTATCAGTAGTGGAACCCTCTTTGATGCTGATAACTTACAGGTTCGAGCGTTTGAAGTGGACCATCGAGGTCTGGCATTTGGTTATGAACTGACATATCAGCGGCCTACTGGAGAGTTTAAACCTGAGATGGCTAGGAAGATGGGTGTACCTAAAGGTCCGCTATGGGGACAACTTGCAGATGGCAATCCAGTTACTCTTGCCAATGGGACAGAAATCAGGCCTGAAGATGTCACCGCTCCCAAACCCAGACCATTGAAGATTGTATATTCTGGAGACACCAGAGCTTGTGACACACTACGCGATGCTGCAAGAGGTGCGGACATTTTGATCTCAGAAGCCATGTATACTTCTGAACATTCAGATCTTGCAGAGGAACGAGGCCATATGACTGCAGCCTCAGCTGCTGAGGTCGCTAAATATTCAGGAGTTCACCTGCTTGTTCTCACACATTATAGTCCCAGATATGAGAATGGCGAGCAGATACTTGAAGAGGCCCGGTCTATCTTTCCACAAACAATACTTGCTAGTGATATGATGCGCATTACATTGAATGCTAGTGGAGAAAGCTCAGTTATAGACTCGACTAATCCTGACTAGAATCTCAATTTGAGGGCTTTCAGTGGGTATTTCATAAGCATTCGTTTCATCATGTCTTTCCTTATGTCAACAAAAGGCCTGACTCCTGCCAGAATGTCAATGAGATGTTTGCGCATGATAAGATCCTCGCTAATGATTTGTAGCATAACGTCTATGTTCTCAATTGACTTGTATAGGATTTTTGCTAGATACTCAGCTGCAGCCAAATCGCTCAATATGCTCTCCTTGACAATTTTTCCATATTCCATCACATGTGATGGTTTCTTCTTCTCTGCAGCCTCACAAGCTACTTTCGCAGCAATGATGCCTGATTCCATTGCATAGAATATTCCCTCCCCAGATAGCGACGATACTAGTCCTGCTGCGTCTCCTACCAGCATTGTCCTTCTAGCCACAAGTGATGTCTTGGGGATTCCCAGAGGAACTCTGAACGCACTCTGTCGAGATAGGTCTAACTTCAGACCCTTTGCTTCTTCCACCCTCTTCACAAAGGACTTCCAATGGTCTTTGAGATTCGAAGATAGGTCCAATCGCGTCCCAATTCCCACACTCAACTCATCTTTCTTTGGGAAACACCATCCGTAACCCCATTGGATTAATCCAAAATGAACATCGACTCCAATTGATTTCTCAAAGTCAGAGAGGGACATACAACGTTTGATTTCATTTTCTCCAACAGGAATGTCTGCAGAAATGCAGAGTCCGACTTTGTCTGATTCCCACCTATCACGCAAGCCCACTTGTCTAGCTACAATTCCATTTACACCGTCTGCACCAACTAGCAATTGTGCCTTATAGGAGTCGCCAACGGTTAACACTCGTATTCCTGACCGTGTCTGTTCAACACCAACCGCCTTTGTGCCCTGAATAACCTCCGCCCCAGCATCGATGGCTCTCTCAATAAGGTACTTGTCAAAAGTCCGTCGCTTCACAAGATATCCTGCGAACCGCTCATCAATTGTGAATTCAAAATAGGTCCCTTTTCCAGAATATACTCTTCCTCCAGAAAAACGCAGCTCTGTGGCTGGTTCAATATCAAAGTCCACTAAGTCCGCAACTCGATGCGTGAGAACGCCAGCACACAGCTTATCTCGCGGATGAACTTCTTTCTCTATCAGGAGTACATCTAGACCGCCCAGCGCCGCAGCTCTAGCACATGATGCTCCAGCTGGCCCTCCTCCAACAATCACGAGATCATGCATAGAAAATCACCAAGCGGTGCTCATTAGAAGTATCACAACAGCAATAAATCATATCAATATCTCCCTGTTCGGTGAAGATGTTGTCAGAGAGCGTGAATGCCAAAGTATGTCTAATCACCACCGGGGGTACAATCTCAAGTGTATATGATCCCCAGACACAGGCACTGAGACCAGGACTCTCTGTTCCTGCGCTGCTTGAGAGTCTTCCTAAAGGCATGGGCAATGTAGAGGTTGTTCAAAGAGAGCTCTTTCAGCTTGATTCAGCCAACGCACAGCCTCATCATTGGCAGGAGCTCGCATCTGCTATCATGGACATACATGAGGAGATGCCAGATCTTCAAGGCATCGTTGTGTCTCATGGCACAGACACAATGGCATACTCCGCAGCAGCTGTGAGTTTCATGGTCAGAGATTTCGGGAAGCCAATCGTCTTCACCGGAGCGCAGATACCTGCTACCATTCCATGGAGTGATGGTCCACGCAACCTCATAGATGCAATCAGGGTTGCTGCTTTTGGGGACATCGGTGAAACATGCATTGTATTCAACGGTGAAATTCACAGGGGCACGCGAATCAAAAAGCTGCGAGTCAACTCATACGATGCCTTTGATTCAATGGATCCTACGCCCCTCGGGGTGCTTGCGCGTGATATCATCCTATATGAGGGGAGAAAGAAGCGTAGCAATCTAGTCCCCAAGTTTGATACACGACTCAGCGACAGAGTCTGGCTTCTAAAAGTATTCCCAGGTCTCCAACCAGATATTCTTCCCATGATACTTGAAATGGGATACAAAGGTATTGTGATTGAAGGCTTTGGAGCAGGAAACATCCCCTCCGAAGAGAATGCAATTGCCGGGGCAATTAGAAAGGCTGTGAGTCGTGGTTGCTTTGTCGTTATCAGTTCACAATGTGCTTTTGGTCAGGCAGACCTTTCGATGTATGAAGTCGGGTGGGTTGCTGCGGAAGCTGGTGCGATGAGTGCTTATGACATGACCTCGGAAGCGGCAGTAGTTAAACTGGCTTGGATTCTCGGTAGAACGAGCGAGCCGGATCAAGTACGAAAAATGATGACAACTGACTATGTTGGAGAAATCACTTTTCTAGGACAGAGCGGATACAAGGGTACGTGAATGTGAGCAATATGGATATGGAGGACGCTATACGAACCTTCGTGGAAGACTATCTTGAGAGCATCTCCTGCAAGGGTGTCGTTGGATTTGCAGTGTTCAAGGACGTGTATGATGAGCTTATGCCTATTCAGAAGGAGAAGCTTGTGGACATAGCGGCAGACAAGTTTGATGAACTGATGGATTCTGGATCGATAATCTCATTCGGAATAGTCTATCAAGATGCCGCAATTGATGCTATAAACATAGCAACAGATGGCCGAACTGATTATGAGCTCTGGAACTTTTACAGCAGAGAGTATGCGCGACTAAATCGACTACTAGACCAAACATCACATGCAGTTGCAGATCGATTCGACGGCATCCCGATTACTGCAACTCTTCAAGGGATCACAGACAAAGTCAAGCATGTCACTGACTACTATGGTCTCACAATTTCCCATCGTGTGGTAGCTGAGATGGCAGGCTTGGGATGGAGAGGGAAGAATGGCCTGCTCATAAACGAGAAGTTCAGTTGTGCTATTCGATTCGCCTCAGTGCTGACCACATATCCGCTAACAGCTCCAGGAAAAATGGATTCGCAATGTGGCAAGTGCCATGCGTGTGAAGATGTCTGCACATTCATCAAGAACCGCGAGAAATTGCCCAACTACAGAGAGAACTGTCGGAAGTATATCGTGCATCTCCAGTCCGAGGGCCTCACACATGATGTGTGCGGAAAGTGTATCCAAGCCTGTTATAGAAATAGCATATTCAATAGGCAGTTCACACTCGAGTGAACGTAATCAGCGTCACCCTTAAAACCACACTAACCAAGCAGAGAGCTGCTATGCCGAGGTAGCCAAGCCCGGTTCACGGCGACAGCCTGGAACCCACAGTCGTCTTATGATTGTCGTATAGACAGCTGTTCTCCAATAGGAGGCATGAGTTCAAATCTCATCCTCGGCGCCACTTCCCTTTTGATTTCTCAATCACTCACTCTCATAGGAGGCTTTAGTTTATTCCCAATTGCATATCCAAGTAGGACTCCCCCCATACTTGCAGTCACAAATATGGCATATACAATCGGAGGGATCGCAAATAGAGGGCTAGTCAATGTCGGGATCTCGAAGAGCTTGAAGTTGGCATCCAAGAAGAAGAGCTCGTAATGTGTAAACTCTGGATTCAATTTAATATAGAATGGATATACCAATCCCATTTCTCCGAAGACTCCGAACACAAATCCAATTGCCAATGCTATGATGAGAAAATACTTCTTGTCTGAGAGATATCTGCCGAAAAGCACTCCAATCAAGCCAGACAATAGCATGGTGGTTTGTATAGGGAAGTGGTTGCTAAAGAGGCTAATCTTCTGGGAAGCATAGCCTTTGACTTTCGAACTTTCTCCCTTGAGTTCCAAATTATATATTCCAAGGTGACTCTGGGTCCAATTTTACAAATGCCAAAATCAGATTTCCCCGTATCTCATCATACCTGTACACTCCGAATGCCACTTCGCCTTCAGATGTGGTCCATTCGAATCGACCTCGGTTCAATAGTCGACGAAATAGCCTGCGTGCGTGTTTTCTGGAGATTGAGAATAGATTCTTGTTCCGCTTTCTCTGAGAAGGACGAATTCCCCATTTTTCCAGGATAAACCTGTTGGCGAGGCTGTTTGATGACAATAGGACTGATTTCCTTCGTTGCGCACTGTTAACAGATCCTAAAAGCAGCCCCTTAAGTATAATCGGAAGATCTGCCATTGCTGAGGGTGTGGCTCTTCTTTCAGCTTCTATGCTAGTTTGCTTTGGACGTGCGTCAGTCATCAATCAGTCCTCCTGCTGCCTCGCGTTACCTGCTAGTTGCTAGTATATACAGTCCAATTTGAACTCCTCCAAAAACAGGATATGCTCTATCACGTCTAAAGCACATCAGAAAGCGTGGCTTGATGGCAACTATTATAAGGCAACTCCAAAAGGCGAGATAGCCTCAGACCAGTCCAGATGAGGTTATAGACCATGGCAGAGGAATATCGACATATCGTACGTGTGGCCGGTCGTGACATCGACGGTCAAGAGAATCTACTCCAAGGTCTCACCCGGATCAGTGGAGTGGGCCTTAGACTATCAAAGGCGATTCTCACCCAGCTCAAACTTGATCCATACAGCAGACTGGGCTACATAACTGATGACCAAATCAGCGAGATTGAGAAGATTGTCAAGGATCCTGTAGGAATTGGATTGCCACATTGGTATGTCAACAGGTCACGCGATCGCACAAGCGGAAGGAACCTGCATTTAACAGGCCCGGACTTGGAGTTTGCCCACAGAAGCGACATCGACCGCCTCAAACGCATCCGGTCATGGAGAGGAGTTCGTCATTCACTTGGTCTGAAGGTGAGAGGTCAGCATACCCGGACAACTGGTCGTGGTGGAGCAGCTGTAGGAGTATCACGAAAGAAAGCATAGTTCATTGAGGTCAGAATATAATGGGAGATCCGAGGCGCCAGAAGAAGAAGTACGTAAGCCCTAAGCGCCCGTTCGATAGCGACAGGTTCGAAAGTGAATTACAGTTTATTGGTACTTATGGGCTTAGAAACAAGAGAGAACTATGGAGACATAAGACAGAGCTGTCCCGCTACAGGAGGCAGGCCCGAAACCTCCTGGCTCTGACAGCTGACGAGCGAGCCACTCTGGAATCTGATCTCATTGGGAAGCTTGTCCGCCTTGGAGCACTCACAGGTGAGCAGACTCTAGACAGTGTACTTGACCTTACACTTGAGAATCTACTTGAGCGACGATTGCAGACAATTGTCTTCAGAAAAGGCATGGCTAGCTCAGCACATCATGCTAGACAACTCGTTACTCATGGACATGTTGCCCTTGATCAGGCAAAGGTTACCACTCCTTCGAGGCTCATCACAGTTGCAGAAGAAGACCGCATCAGATATACTGCAAAATCTGCCTTGAACGATGAATCACATCCAGCACGCATTGCAGCCTCTGCTGCGGCTCAAAGGATAACTGCTGAGGCTACAGAGGACGACTATGAAGAGGAAGGGCGTCCTCCTCGAGAGCGTAGGCGTATGCCTGACTCTGGCGAGTTCAGGGACTCAAAGCCAGGACCTGATGAAAGGCGTGGGAGAGGTGATAGAGATTGAGCAGAAAGGAAGAGCGTGACAAATGGGCAGTGGCTCATATTTTCGCATCATATAACGATACTATTGTTCACATCACTGACATAACAGGTGCTGAAACCATTGCTAGATACAGTGGTGGGATGATGGTCAAAGCAGACCGAAATGAATCCTCCCCACATGCGGCCATGCAAGCAGCCTTTCAGGCCGCGAGAGAAGCCAAAGACAAGGGAGTTTATGGAATTCACATCCGAGTACGAGCTCCTGGTGGAAGTGGTCCAAAGACACCAGGGCCTGGCGCTCAAGCTGCAATACGGGCATTGAGTAGAGCAGGTCTGAGAATTGGAATCATTGACGAGGTAACACCCATTCCTCATGATGGCACAAGGAAGCCTGGCGGACGCCGAGGCAGACGTGTCTAGCCCCCAATCGTTTGAATTGCATATTGGTTCCTGCTCACGGAAAATGCCAATTATCCACTAGACCCTCCGGAATACCCGCATTTCTGCGATTCATCCTTTCAAGGGGTCTCGTCAAATGCCTCTGTGCTCTCAGAGGAGGGAGATAGACCTTCTCTTCAAGCTCCCTTTCAAGGGCAACCTCCGTTTTAGTACCGAGGGGGTCCTTGAAGCCGCACTTGATACATTTGTAGCCCTGTCCTTTTCCAGCACTCTTCATTCTCTTAGAGCAATTGGGGCAGAGTGGATTGAGCATCTTGATTCTCTTCACGAGCCTGATAATCTCGATTCCTTCTACATTCAAAGTAGGACCATGTGTTCTTGAGGCCGGACGTACTGCAGCATGAACAAGTAGCTGATCACCTCTTGCCAATCTAGCTACAATATCTCTGAACTCCCCAGTTGGCTCATAGGCAGCACAATCAATATGCCCAGAGCAGTCGCTAATTCCGAAGATTGCATGCCCCCCCTCAATCATCTTAGGGTCTCTCTCTATCACGCCATGTACAATTGCTGCCATATACGGTCTCAAATCGGAGATATAGACGACATTCTTCAGATGTGCTCCTGTGCCTTGATTACTTCTAAAGACCATCCATCTCTCAATTGAAGACTCACTCCGGACATAGGACGCAGCAGATATCACATCCTCTGAATTTTCCCCCCGGATTCCGTATAGAACTGGATCCGGACCATGAGGTGCAATAAGCGTTCTATCTGTCCCCAGATCAATGCTAGAGAACAGTTGCTCTCCCATTACACGATTCATCTCAGCTACTGAGTTGTCATAAACACCACGCGGCATGTCTGATATCTCCAGAGGGCGATAAGCTATAAACTCGTATGTGTGGTCTTGAGGAAGTTGATTCCCAACTGCAGCAAGGGCACCAATTAGACCCCGCCCATTTCCATCCCAGATATGTTGGATGCTATATCTCTCGAGAATTCGCCTTGCGATGGCAATCGATATTGTCCGCCAAATAGCTCTCTCAGAGAAATCATGAACTTCTCTTGGAATTGTTCCCTCCACGAGGACCACTCCTGGATTAGTATTTGGATATTCCAATTCTACATACTTGTGAATCATTTTCTTCAATACCGGGAGAAGATCTGCGGCTTTGTCTGCTCCAATTCTGAATCTTAAGGCAACTGCTCCATTTCCTCGGGTTCTGAAGGGGATATTCGGGTTTAGACGAATTAGATTGGGGTAGTCTATCCATTGTGCTCCCCGCTCTGTAAGCATCTCAACAACAAGACTAGCGAAGTGGGTAGTGCAACCGCCTCTGGGGCTATCAATGTCATCCATTCCGAGATGTATCTCTTTGGACATCATGATTACTTCGCCTGACACAGTTGACAGATTGTCACCTCATTTTCCTTGGTGCCGTGGTCTTCACAGACCAGCCGACCACACTCATTGCATGCACGTGATGAGAGCTGCTCCTTACAGATGAAACATCGAGCCTCTATGCATGTGAAACATATTCCATCAGCTGTACATTCCTTACAGCAAAATGCCCCACACATATCGCACTTTCCGAGATCTGCAGTATCTGCTCCGCAGCTTTCACATGAACCACCAGGAGTAAAGCGTATCAACTCGTTCATCCATTCCGAGAATCAAGAGGAAGCCTGAAATCTGTTGCGCAACTACGTAACACTGTCATGGAGCGCAGTTTCAATTCCCCAAGAATCATCATCTATCACGCTGCACAATGTGACCCAAAGAAATGCACTGGATTACGCTTAGGTAGAATGAAAAGAGCAACGATAGTCAAGGACCTACGACGAACTCCTAGAGGTGCTGTGGTTCTCAATCCTGTGTCAGAAATAGCATTCTCTCCTGCTGACTATGAATACGTGCACAGATCAGGCTTGGTTGCATTAGACTGTTCTTGGAAGCAAGCCGAAGCAGTCTTCAACAGATCTCGAGGAGACAACCAAAGATCTCTTCCATACCTAATCGCAGCCAATCCAATCAATACGTATAAACCGATTAAGCTCTCAACAGCGGAAGCTATTGCCGCTGCACTCTATATTCTTGGCGACATTGATGGCGCTGATGACATATTGTCCGTCTTTAAGTGGGGGCCTTCATTCATTACACTGAACAGAGAATGGTTAGACTCCTATGCATCATGTACCAATAGCTCAGAGATTGTAAAGGTTCAAGCTGAGATAATGAATGAACATCAGAGATTGGAATAATGAATGAAGCGTGGCTCTGGTCCGAAGAATAGCCCCGATTCTGTTCCACTCCATCTCGTCGCCAAGTTGGAGTCTTGCGACATCAGACTAAGCTCTCTACCCTTTGCCTCCTGTCGACAATCAACGGCAAAATCTTGAGATTGCTGCCCGGTGATGGACCGTTTCAACCAATCCAGACCAGTCCTCAACAGCTTGAATTGCTGCATCATTGTCGAATCTGACCTGGGGGTTTCGTTTCTGTTTCCAGAGCGAGGTTCTCACCTCCCCGCGTCAACGGGACCGGTGTCGACTTGCAGTCGGGAACTTCCTCAGCTCTTGTCCGAGGACAAGTACCGTCAGTCGCTCTTTCGCTCCAGAGCCACTTGGCAGTTATGTACAAGTTATCATAAAAAGCTGGTCCAACCTCAATCAGTTGCTCTCTTCTTCCACATCACTGGATATCGTCCCCTTTCCATGAATACCCGTTCAGTGGTAGCTACAATTCCACTCTTCGCTTTGAGAATGGCATCAGACGTCTTGTTGCAGGTGCCTATGCCAATCGCCTCTCCCTTCAGAGTCTTGAATAGGACCATGTCATCCTTCTTCATTCCAGAGCTTAGACTGACAATGCCGCTAGCCGCAAGGTTCGCTCCATGGCATATAGCATCGACAGCACTATCGCGAACTGAGATGCTCGGGAGATGACTCATAGCAAACTCGATTGGTAGAAGATACCTGCGAAGCTCGGCTTCATCTCCGTCCTCATTCCAGAATTCGTAGGCGTCCTTGAGATCGTAGAGTGTGCAAAGGTGCTCATCTTCCCGAAACGGACCCACACGAGTGCGTCTGAGTTCTTTCATATGCCCTCCCACTCCCAATGCTTCTCCGATATCTGAGCATAGCTTGCGAATATATGTCCCCGCTTCGCATCCCACTCTAAAAAGCACTAGTCTGCCTTCGATTTCTAAGATGTCGTTATAGTAAATCTCTCTTACTCTGAGCACTCTCTTAACGGCGGACCGCAATGGCGGTCGTTGGTAGATTTTGCCTGTGAACTCCTCCACAACGGTTCTGATTTCATCCTCGCCAACCAAATGATGGAGTTCCATTACACATACATACTCTTTGCCAGCTGGAAGAAGAGATTGCATAACCTTTGTAGCATTGCCAACGCCAGTTGGAAGAATCCCTGTGACTCCGGGATCCAGCGTGCCACCGTGACCTACACGTTCCGCACCTAAAATCTTCCTGACCCATGTTGCAACTTCATGGCTTGTTGGTCCAGCAGGTTTATCCAGTGAAATCACACCATTTTCCAAAAGATGCTCAATGGGGAGCTTCTCAAGGTCTGAAAAACCGAAATCAGGGTCTGTTGAGTCCTCTGACTTCAAGAGAACTTCACGGGGCTGGTCCGCTGGCAGAAGGCCTGTCATTGCCTATCCTCCATTGAACCACCACGAGTGGCTAGCTACTCAGGCAGCCGTATCTTCTCCCTGAACCTATCAGTCAGCCCAGCCTCACCAAGCGCCTTTTCCACAGTTTCGTCATCTGCACCCTTCTCAATAGGAATCACAGTTTCCAGGGGTTCTAAGTGACGAATGTTACACTTGCGTCGTCGCACACTGCTAAGATGTTTGGGACCAGTCACAACAACAAATCGGCCTTCCATCTCATCCACTATCACGCAATAGCTACCTGTTTCTCTTCCTACTGTCTTAATGCAAACTCGTCCAACATTATACAGAGTCATTTCACTACACCTCGCCGGTCCTTGGTCCAGCTGGGGCCGCAAGTCGCCTCGCGGTCTCATCCCTTTGGACTGGGAGAACAGACTTTCGACCGCTGATTGACATATCAGCCTTGCGCTTCCGCCATCTATTCATTCTGGTCGAAAAAGGTCTGAATTGCGGTCGAGAGAATCTTAACAACTCCTTCAAGGTCATATTTGTCAGTTCTTAGAATCAGGTCATATATTGACTTGTCAGAGATGTCGACTCCATAGAACTCCTTGTACCTAGCACTCTCGCTACCTTCTCGAGCAATGGTCTCACGTTTCGCATACTCATAGTCGGTGCCATCTCGTTCTGAGATTCTCCTTACCCGAACATCGAGTGGAGCTGTGAGTAGAATCTTGAAGTCTGCATGCTCTCCAGCCATCCATGCGGCTAGCTGGCCATCAATTACAGCATTGCCCTTCTCCGCTTCTTCCCTGAGAGTATTGTCAAGAAGTCGGTCGATCTGCTCATCCTGCTCAGCTACTCGGCTGAACTCCTCAAGAGTAAGTCCTCTCTCCTCAGCTAGTCTTCGAAAAATGATGCCTGCAGAAATCCTCCTCAGATTGAACTCCTTGGAGATTCTATCAGCAACAGAGCTCTTTCCGGTTCCGTGAAGCCCTCCGATAGTGACGACGCGCTTCATCTTACTGTTCTCGCGCCTTTCGTATTATCCATCGCCTTACTGCTCTGGATGTCGCAAAACCACCATATGGGCGATTTGGTCTCTTGGAGGAGCGGCTTGACCTGCCAGTCTTTCTTTGCTTTGCCTTCTGGGGAAGCTGCATCTTGTTGCCTGTCAATGAGCATGTTCCCCTGGCACTGTAGATCTTTCTTCTGTGGACCACCCGACGACCACCAGGAGTCCTAATAGTACGATTTGCTCTTCCTCTCGTCAGCTCACCAGGTCGTGGCATCTAATATCACCCACCAGCAATCAGTGGCTTTTCATAGGAGCCCTCGATTTCTCCTTTTAAGGAAAGCGGTGCGTCAGGTCGGTCGTTTGAAATGAACCTGCGTTCCAATCGGGTTTTGCCTGAATCCACTACTCTGATGAAGTATTAACGCTCTCTAAGTAAGTGAAACGCCCATGAGCCTTTGGAGTATCTGTCCAAGTCCAAGTCCGACCATCATGTAGAATCCAAAATAGGTCATCCCAAAGCCCAGGGGGTGGGCGAATCCAAGCCAACCCTCGAAGAAAGGCAGGAGCTTATGGATGCTGAATGGTATTATTGCAACAATCCTATCGACACCTGCAACAGTATCAAAGTAAAATCCTCGAAGGACTTGGAATACGATGATAAAGGGGATGAAGAACAAGAGGGAGGGCTTACAGCGTGCAGTCATGCTTTCCCGCTGAATTCTCTCGATGTAGGCTTTTCTTCTCCGCACTTTCCTCAATAGTTTCTCATTCTGTGTCTTTTCAGCCTCTTTCTGCATCTCCTGATGTTGCTTAATTTCAGCCTGATACCTCTTGAGCCGTCTTGTGTCGGTGAACCGTCTCTGAGCGAGATTACTGATAGTTGTTATCCCTATCGAGAATATCATTATGAACAGCGCAGCCATAGGGGCTTCTTGAAAAATAGCAAAGGTTGTGTTGAACCAAGTCTGGAATCCGGCGAAGATATCTTGCATTTGCTTCACTCCATCAACGTAGCTGCCAGTTCGGAAGCGGCCTCTTCTACCTTTCCCTCTCGATTCTTGATTATTCTAACGGTCGCTCCAGTTATCGTGCCCACTGCGATTGCTGCGGCTCTACACATTCTCTGGTGTGTGTCAATCTCATCAGTCAATTGAGCATCGCGTGTTCTGGTTTCGTCTGTTTTCCTGCGACCAGCTATCTTCTCTGGATCTGCTTCCACCAGAACAACAGTCTTTGGCTGAATAGGCTTCGCGACCCACTCAGGAAGTCCAATGAGGAAGCCATTCTTTGTTTGGATGAGAGTATGCGTGTCAACGATTACTCTGGCGGTCTTCGCCTTTCGGGCAATCTCCTCTCCCGCAAGCCTTTGGACTTCTCTTTGCCTTGCTGTAGGCATCTTTCTCAGCTCGTCTCTATCCGTGATGAAGCCGCGCTCAGAAGCTATCTCAAACATCTCTGTCCCGATAGTGAGAATGAGAACCTCTTCGTCATGCTTATCCTTGATCATCTGTACGGCAGTGTTGATGACAGTGGTCTTTCCAACTCCTGCAATTCCTGTAACAATGACAACGTTCCTTTCTTCGGCCATTGGACCCAACCATCCAGACATGCACTGAGTTTGCTGGTGGACCTGCTGTGCTCGTTATATAGATTCTGTAAAAGCACTATTTCTTCTTAGCAGGCTTTTTCTTCCTCTTGTCATTCTTCTTGGGTTTCTTAATCCCTTTTGCAGAGGTTATTATCTCGGCTACCTCTTCCGTTTCCAGAATGCCTTCCTTCTTTATCACCCGCTTCCTGGCCGCCAATGCTTTCTCGCTGTCTATCTTCTCGATTTGTGGCTTCAGGACTACAGTTGCCCCCATCTTTGTTGCGACTCCGGATATCTGGCGTCTAAGTCTTTTCTGATTCAACTCATTCGCAGCGATTACTGGCAAGATGAACGCCATGACGAGGAATGGGAGTCCAACTGTCCAGAACAGGCTGACGACTAGACTGTCGAAATCTGTGAAAACAAGCGGGTCTTCCAATAGTGGATTCAAGAAGTAGTTCTGGAATGCAGAGATTGGATATGCAATTATCGCAAATCCGCCCAGCACATTGCCAACCCATCTCCCCACCCCCTGAGTGTCGGGACACTGACGAATGTTCAACTTGTCGTCCTTTAGATGGGTGACTATTCCTGCATCATTGAGAACCCACGTAGGCATAAACAGTGGAAGAGCTACTAGGAGGAATAGTAGGCCAGCCATCAAAGAGAGGGCAAAGTTGAAGGCAATACCCATACCTGCTGGAATTGCAGGATCGGGACCAAATAGCCATTCTTTAATCGGAACAATAAGGAAATTGGATGAGCTGAGGCTGAAAAGAGCTGGGGCCACTGCTCTGCGTACCATACGAACTCCACCAAATTCCGTTCCAATGTTCATGATGTTCATCTCATATGAAGTCGACCTGATAATGCTAGCATATAGCAGCAATAGACCTGCAGCTGGTACAGCTATAATGGCGTACTCGAGTATGTATATAGGGATGGCAATAAAGAGAAAGAAAGTCACATCAACACGCCAAAATGTGCTCATGACGGGCAAAACAGCGACGGGACTGACCACATCGGTGACCTCAGTTATCATATCCCATGTGAACCATGCGCCCAGAAGGAATAGGAATACAGGCAAAAGGTAGCGTATCCTACTGTTTGTGTTACTCATCTATGCGACCCCTAAACCAAGCTATTTCGACGTTTTTCCGATTGCATCAATGCATTTTAGGTTTGCCTGAAATCCACAGATATCTTGCGGGAAGAGAAACAGCTGAAATGATCAATGATTACAATGATGGTTGATTCATAGATTGGTTGTAAACTCGATTAATCGGTCGCTGGCCATCACCAGATTAGGCGCGATGGAAATAGCAAATCGATCCGGATCTTCTAATGCAGTATCTCTGTCTTTTGTGAAGGATTCAATTGCAGTCTGTCCATCGTAATCAACAGTGGCTAGGCGTAAACTTAGATGGTCTGATGGCATACCAAACTCTGAACCCGGCAAGCTAGAAACTAGTCTGGTTTTGAGCAGATGATTCGCCAATTCACGAGATGTTTCTATCCCTCGCGCTCTGAGCACATCTTTGTGTTTGTTCCAATCAGGAAACAGATAGAAACCACCTGCTGGTTGAGGACATGAAATACCACCTGCTTGGATTCTGCGATGGACATGCCTTGTAACCAATTCATGTATAATTGCACAGTCTTGGATATAGCCCACCAATTCGGTGTCAGTTCGGTATGCTTCAATTCCAGCATACTGTATTGGCGCGGATACACTCGACCAGACCTCGCTCCCAACAGCCAAGATACTTCTCAAGAGATCCATCTCATCTTGGGGAAGCAGTAGAACACCAAGCCGATAGCCTCCAAGAGATCGGTCTTTGGAGAGCCCTCCTGTAATGATAGTCCCCTCAGGATAGTATTCAGCAATGCTATGGTGTTCTTGGTCGCGACAATGAGTAAGAGCATAGATCTCATCCGATATGACAATAACGTTGTGTTCTCGAGCCACCCTGGCCAATGCTTTCAACTGCTGTGCAGAGAAGCTATGTCCAGTGGGATTGCATGGATAATTCAGGACAAGGATTTTCTGTTCTGATGAAATCGGACTCTGTTCTTCAAGAGCTTTCAACAGCGCCTCAGGGGTGAGGCGATAGGACTCATCAAGACTTGTAGTGATGTGATGAATTTCGCGGTCTAGATATTTGCCCATATGCTGATAACTTACCCAAGAGGGTGCAGGTAGGAAAAGATTACCAGCAAGAGCAGCCAAGGCGGCGAACATCAATGGCTTGCTCCCTGGGCCAACAATGATTTGTGCAGCTGAGTACTTCAGGTCGAACATCTCTTGATAGAATTCTGAAACCTGTTCTCGGAGGGGGAGAATCCCTTGCGTGGAGAGATATTTCTGCCGCCAAGAGTTCTCGCATAGCGCATTCCGAACAAGTTGATGAACAGGAAATGGGGACTCTCCGAACCCTAGGTGAAGGATTTGTTCTCCCTGTTCACGGAGGGTGGTTATGAGTTCATTAATCGCCAGTGTTGCAGATTGGCGAAGTCGTTTTGCTGAAAATGAAACTTCCAATGTTTCCACACCTCTTAAGCCTCGGGAATGTTTGCTTCTGATGAGGCCGAGAGCAAGAGGGTGTTGCGGCAGTCCATTAAGAAATAGATTCTTGTGCTATACTCCTTGGCATCGCAGCGCTTTCCCATGTTTCTCTTGTTGACTCAGACTGGGAAGACCATAAAGAAGAATGAGGGCTGAATGTGCCAGCCCTCAAATGATTCCAAGCAATCCCTGGATTCCTTCACCGCCCATTTGGGCCAATTGCTCCTTGGCTATCTGCTCATAGTACTGTTTTATGATTGATACCATTAGCAGGATTCCAGTCCCGCTTGCCAGTGCACCCATAACATCTGCAGCTGCTGCGAGGACTCCTACAAGGAACCCGCCCAAACTGGCTACAATTGGAATGTAGCGCTCAAGCAGTCTCTCCAAGACCTTCTCACTTCTCCTGAAGCCGGGTACGATGTAGCCCGAGTTTAGGAGCTGTCGAGAAACATCGCGAGGGGCAATTCCTGAGATGTCCACCCATATCTTGGAGAAGCCCCAACAAAGGAGGATCATCAGGAAGGAATAGATCGCGACATGCAGCAATCCATCCGGCGGCGCATCTGGACCAAATAGTGCGAACAGTCCTTGAGGAGGCGTCACATAGCGACTCAGCCCAAATTCCGCTATCATTCTAGCACTATTTGGATCTTGACTAAATGTGCCAATGAGGTTCAGGAACGGGTTAGTTCCATTCGAATTGAAATTCGTGAAGATGATCTGTCCGAAGAACAGAATGTTCGCAAACAATGCTTGAGCCAGAATGACTGGAATATTCGAAGTATAGAGCAACTTGATGGGATATCTCGCTTTCATGCCTCTATACTTGGCATACTGGAGTGGTATCTCAACTCTGACAGTTTCCATCCAGATGACAGCCAACATGATGACTACTGTAATGATAAGGGTGAATATGCTTGGCGTGAGTCCATCCCTGAACATTAGCCAGTCCCATCCGACAGGGTCACCAGCGTCTCTACCGATGCCTATCCATCTCAGCAGATTCCCAATCAGTGCTGCGATGATACCTTTTGGCAGATTAGTGCCCACTGGTGAAAGAGGATCTGGTCCAACGGACTCGACGTCAATGAAGTTCAATGCATTGAACATCACTTGGCCTGCAACATTGGTCATGATGAACAGTGACACACCAGAGCCAAGCCCCCACCCCTTCTGGACGAGTTCGTCCATGAGGATGACAACGATTCCTGCAACGAACAGCTGCATGAATACAATCACTGAAGCCTCAGGAGCTAGTTCACCATATGCGTTACCGACAATGTAGGCAATTGCCTGAAACGCAGTCATGAACATAGCTAGGACTTTCTGACCACCAGTGAATAGGGCTCTGTCATCAGGATCTCCAAAGTCAACATCGATGATTTTTGACCCTGAGAGCAGCTGCATCACCAGTCCTGCAGTGACAATCGGTCCAATTCCTAACTCCATCAGGGTACCACGTGTGCTTGCGAGGATGACTCGCAGTGCCCATAGATAGTCAGTTCCAACTGTCTTGTCCACTCCGTAGAGAGGAATGTGGCTCATTAGAAGGAAGAGTATCAGGATTACGATGGTCCAGACAGCCTTCTCTCTGAACGATACCTCTCGATCTGGAGTCTTCACTTCTGGCATTATCCGGACAAAAGGTGATAATGCCCTTAGGAATGTAGACGTCAAGTTTTCGTCTCCTGCAGGTTTTTCGACCGAAAGTTAGAGGTCACCACTTAAAGCTTAGGGTCTTGCTTGTATGCGGCATTTCAGGCTGTCAGAATCATTTATTTTCCCAATTTCGAATGGTCTTGTTGGGGAGGTTCATGAGTTCCGATAGAGAAGAACCAATTTCTGAGCGTATGGCATCTGGCCCGGATAAAGATGTTGATGAAGTGGGACTCTTTCTAGCAATGGCCCTAGTTTCTGCACTTGTATGCATTGTTGGATATTTTGGTTATATCAGCACAAACAATCCCGATGCTGCACTAGCCACTTCTGTGGCTTTTGGACTGGTAGCGGTTTGCCTTTCACTTCTGTACGTTGGATTACAGATACGGAATCTTGCTCGATAAAGGTCTGAGAGATTGAATCGTGCTACTCCATAGGCAGGTCGACAGAACCACCATTCGCCTCGATCTTTTCTCGAGCTCGAGCGGAGATTGCCTTCACTCCAACCAAATCAATTGCACGAGTCACTTTGCCGGATCCCAGTATTTTGTCTATACCGAGGAGTGAGAGATCCACGGTGTATTTGCGGCCTTTCTTTATGGCCCCTCCACGTTCAACGAGCCTATCAAGGGCCTCATCTATATCGCCTATATTGAGGGTTACCATGTCCTTGATGAGCATCTGGGGTCTCTTGAACCCCCATTTCCCGAAGTAACGAGGATCCTCCTGCATTACTTTGATGTAATGATGTTTCTTGGAGCCTGCCATGCCCTTGCCGCCTCTTTGACCTGAAGCTCGATGACCAGCACTAAAGCCGTAACCAGCCGCTCGGCGTCCGCGCATTTTGTGAATCTTCTTGGTTTTTCGTTTCTGCATGACAATTCTCTCCGCTAATCCTTCTTCAGTCGCACTTCGAGGACTCCGTTCCTCATTGATGATTTTGCTTCTTCTTTACGGACTTTCGCCGGGAGGCTTATCTCCTTGTGATATGGCCTCTGTGGATTGTCCACGTCAATCGTCAAGGTCTTGCCCTTGACCCGAACTTTCAGTTGGTCCTTTTCAACTCCAGGTAGCTCAGCTACCACAATGATTTCGCCATCCTCGTCAATGACGTCCACTAATGGCTCGAGCTGAGGCGTCATTCCATGACCGTCTGGATCCGGCGCATTTCCAAACCTCTGGATAATTGGTCTTCCATCAGGACCAGGACGGATTGAGAAACCAAAGGTGAATGGATTGGTGCCCTCTGGGTTTTCTCTCATAAATTCCTCGATGGAGTCCATGTCAAATAGGGTTCCCCCGTCCATCTCCTCCATCATTCGGCGCATCATCTCATCAATCTGATCGAATATCTCCTCAGGGAGGAACTCTCCAAACCACTTCCTCAGTTTCTTTCGAGGATCCTCATCAAACGGGTCATCATCCCAACTCAACCATTTCACCTCAGATCATCTTACTAGCGAGCTGATTTATTTCAGCACCACGATATCCAGTTATTCCACCCATTCCAACTGGGAGATTCTTCTTTCCCTTGAAGCCCTTGCGGGGCGGAGTGAGTCTAAACACAGGTTTTAGCCCCTCAACATCGCTCATACTTGCCTTTCCTTCAACTATGGCCTTGGCAAGTGATTTGAATGTGCGGTAGCTCGAGTTCTTTCTTAGATATTCCTCACTAAGCCTTTTGTTTCCAGGCAGACGGCCGCGTTTCGTGAGAAGGGACAAGATGGTTTCCTCGTCAATCTCACCCCACGTGATGTAGTCTTTTGCCTTCGTTATCATTCCTTGCAAGCTTGGCGTGAGTTTCAACACTCTAGCCTGGTGCAGTCTACCAAGCAGGAGCTTGTCTAGAGTGTCTTCTATTTGAGGTCGTACTCTGACTTGTCCTCTCACCCGTATCGCTAGAATGACCTTCTCTTCTGAACTCATTCTTCAGCCACTCCTGATGCTGCCCACTCCTGAGGAGGTAGCATTCTGTAGGTTTCTGTAAGGGCATCAACGTACGCCTTTGCAAAGTTTGATGCTGTCCTTGTTCGCCCCTTTGTGATTGACCAAACATCCTTTAGCCCGGCAATTCTGAGAACCATCTTGCCGACATCTGCCGTCACAAGACCCGTTCCTTTGGGTGCAGGTCTGAGAGTCACGCTGACAGAGCCAGACTCGCCTTTTGTCTGGAAGGGGATGCTGTGAGGATCGTGACACCTGCATTCCCAGGAGCCACAACCTCTACGGAAGATTGTTGCATTCAGTTTTGCCCTAGCTTCTGCCGCACGAACTGCTGGAACGAATTCCGCAGCCTTACCTATTCCAATGCCAATGACTCCCTCGCCGTTCCCTACGACTACGGTGATTCTAAAGCTCTTCTGCTGACCGCTATCTGATTGTCTCTGGACCATTGAGACATCAACAACTTCTTGACGGAGGTCTGGAATCAACATGTCGACAATCTCCGGTTCACGGATGATGTAGTTGTTCAGGAAAACCTCCTCTATGCTATTGATGTGGCCTTCTTTGACTAGATTTCCTAAGGCGGTCTTAGGAACCCAATCATCAAGGGGATTGACCTCTTGTCTTCGTGGAGGCCTTCGATTTCTTCTTCGACTACTACTCATCACCTTTCATCTCCTACTTCTTTCGCTTCCCCTTCTTCTTGCCCCTGCCTCTTGACACGAGCTTCTTGGGTTTCGGCTTTCTAGGTACCGCACGAGGTGCCTTTTCAGCAGGTTTCTTCTTCTCCTTCTTGGCTGCTGGTTTCTTCGGTGCGGCCTTCTTTGCTGCAGGCTTTTTCTTCTTCTTTTTGAGATTCTCCTTAGGTATCTCTAGCATTGCATTCTTAGCCGTATCAAACTGCTTTGGTATTGTAGTGATGCTTGTCTTCTTTTTACCCACAATACTGAAGTGATAGCTATCCTTCTTCTTCTCAGTCACGTATTGATAGGCTTGAATAATGTGTTCTCCGGATGTCCTAGACTCGTCTGGAAGCACTTCAGGATCGTGTGGCACTTCCAGGCCTGCATCTACTGCACCTTTCAAGGCCGCATATAGCTTTGAGCCACGAATAGGTGGATGTAATCCGACATCCATAATCGCCTTGTCAATGCCGCGTGCCTTTGCTCTGAGTCCTGCAAGGAATCCAGTCAGATAAGCTGCAGGCAGATTCGCTACTCCCGCAGACCAGCCAAATCCTCCTAGCTCAGTAGATATTGCAGAGGCTATGGTATTGTCTCCGACTACCTTCGCATCTATCACCTGAACGATTACGCGGTTGTTTGTCTTTCTGACTACAAGGCGTGATCCCCTGGACTGCAGGAGCCTTCTTCTTCTGTAATAGTTTGTCTTTCCTTCTCTGCGGCGTCTAAACTTGACCTTGTATGTTGGACCATGCGCCATTATTTCTTCGCCCCCAACTTGTGATCAGCAATATAGGTACGTAGGTGTGCAGTGTTCCTGAACGCGTTACCTTTTGCTTTGAGGTATAAATCACGATAGACTCTCCTTGTGATTTTTCCCTCATCCCTTAGCTTCTTTAGCTCCTTTCGCATAGGGCGTATCTTCATCATCCAGCGGTCCTTGCTGGACAGCTTCGAGGTATGTTTGCCTTTTCGCTTTCCTGGCCCTTTTCTTTGGCCCTTGCGCTTCTGACGAAGAATGTGACGAGCTCTTCCTCTGCTTACTCCAATCTTCTGTTTACTTTGAATAGCTCCTTCATCCACCAATCGCCGGATATCATTTCTAGTGATAGCTAGAGAGACCTCGTCCTCGAACTCCGGGTCTATCCAGACCCTTGACACTCCAACCTTCATGACTTCAGCAGCAAGTCTCTTCTGTGTAGCGAGTTTCATATTCAGTCCAACTCCAAGTCATCGAGGTCTGTAAAGAGATCCTCTTCGCCAATACTCTCCGGTGCTCCTGGGTTCAGAACTCTGAGAGCCATGGCATCAGCTTTCTTGATGATTTCTTGACGCTTCCTGAGCCCAACTGTGGATCCGATACGTATTGCATGAATTTCCGGGTCCAGTCCCTCAATATCTGTGGGTCTATGAACATAGACCTCAATGAATCTTGAAGGATGCAAACCTCTGACAGCTTTTGGCTTTCGGTATCCTGCAGAAACCATTGCGATACGACCTTTGCGTTTCTCTCTGGTTGCGCTATCGATTCCTCTCACTTTTCGCCATGAGTCGCTGATTCGTGTCCAACGATGAGCTTGCTCATGCCTGAACTTTGGCTGTTTCTTCCGCTTCTCCTTGGCGATTCTTAGCAGCCGCTGGTCTATGAGCGCATCCCTAGGAAGAACCCTTTTCGGTTCCTTGCTCTTCTTTGGCTTAGCCTTCTTTTTCGCGGGTTTCTTTGGTTTGATCTCTTCCTCAGCCTTCTTCTTTTTCTTCACTTTCTTTGGCTTGGGCTCAGCTACGGGCTTTTTGGGTTCCTTCTTTGGCTTCTCAGCCTTGGGTTTCTTTGAGGGTGGAGAAACCAACTTCTGTGCAGATTTGATAAGTTTGTCAGCTCCAGATTCACTGAGTCCATCTACCTTCGCTGCCAATTTCTCTGGCACAGACTTGGATAGCTTAGCGACTGTCTTGACTCCTGCTTCTCTCAACTTCTCCTCCATCTTTGGACCCAGTCCGGGTACATCAGTGAGTGTAGGTTTCTTCGACATGATTTGATCCTCCTTAGACAATCGACTTTACAACCTCGCCCTTCTTCTTCCTAATGACATAGATACCATCAAGGAACACGCGTCTGTCCTTGTTTCGGATCTTAGTCGCCAACTGAATGTTTGCCGCACTCTGAGAAACAGCTTCAATGTCGATACCACTAATGATGACCTCGTCTTCTGTGGTCTTTACTTCAACATCTCCAATCAGTCTTGCTCGACGAATGCCTCTTTCTCCAATGAAGTTCTTGATTAGCACTTGATTTCCCTGAATCTCAACAGACATTGGAAAGTGACTATAGACAATCTTCATCTCGTATACATATCCATATTGAACTCCGATGAGCATGTTGCGAATATGTGCAATTGTTGTGCCGACAAGAGCCTTGGTTCTCTTGCGGCTAATAGATGTTGAAGCTACTATTTCATTGCCATCCATCCTGATATCAGCCTGCGGATTAGGAAATAACCGGGTCAGAGAACCTTTTGGACCTGTGACGGTAGCAGTCCTTCCTTCGAGAGAGACCTGACATTCACTGGGTATTTCGATTCGTTTCTCGTATACATAGCTTGAAGACATTTGTCAGACCTCCTTCTAATACACATAAGCTAGTAGTCTTCCACCAATCCCACGGTTCTTGGCATCTCTGTGAGTCATGACTCCCAATGGAGTAGTCACAATCAAAATGCCATAGTTGTAGGCTGGAAGGAATCTTTTCTCGTATCTCTCGAATCCATCGCGCTTGACAGGAAATCGTGGTTTAATCACACCACACTTGTTTGTCCGTCCCATAAGCTGGATACGGAACCTGCCAGACATCCCGTCATCTATGCGTTCGAATTCGCCAATGTATCCCTGTGTCTGCATTACCTGCAGAACTCTCTCTATAAGACTGGAAGCCGGTTGAATGATTACCTCAGGCTTTCCAACTATCTCACTGTTGTAGATGCTTGACATCGCATCGGCCAATGGGTCTAGTAGTGTCATTTTCTCTTTGGCCTCCATTAACTATACTTTCTGAATCCCAGCTTCACTGCGGTCTCTCTAAAACACCGACGGCACATGTTGAGCCCATATGACCGGATTATTGCCTGATGGGTGCCACAACGAACACAGTTTCGACTACCTTTGCCCATTTTCTTGCGCCTCTTTACGCGTTCTTTCTTTACACTCATTATGGCTCCCCTCAGAACAGGTATGTCCTCTCCCTGACTTTCTCCAAGATTTCAACACCAAAGGTGTTCTTGATGAAAACCATGCTCTCTTCCGGTGTTAGTCGGTGTCTATACGGGACCTTTGTCCTACGTCGTCTTCTTCTCTTCACCCGGAAACCGGGGCGTTCTATGCACACTGTTATGTTCATACCTTGAATGCCGAGCTGTGGGTCATACTTCACATCAGGGATATCGATATGCTCAGTGATGCCAAAAGCGAAATTGCCATCATCGTCCCAGTTTTTGATGAGTAGCACATTTTCCTTGGCCTCCAAGGCTCTTGCTAGGAACTTGTGTGCCTTTTCGTCCCGCAGTGTTACTCTCACTGCGATTGGTTCCTTACGTCGAATTCCAAAATCTCGCACAGTCTGGCGAGCTCTAGACTGCACTGGTGCTTGACCAGTGAGCTGCTCCAAGATTGCTGAAGCTCTATTGAGAGGCTCGCCTCCACCTGTACACATATCGACTACTACTTTGGCCACAAATGGG
Source organism: Candidatus Hermodarchaeota archaeon (assembly GCA_048885865.1). Classification (GTDB taxonomy): domain Archaea; phylum Asgardarchaeota; class Thorarchaeia; order Thorarchaeales; family Thorarchaeaceae; genus SMTZ1-83. Next base: position 49,215 of record JBHLLF010000004.1, on the reverse strand, counting down.
GCCTTCATTGGATGTGCCTTCCAGTCAGAAAGGAAGAGATGTTCGTTTGGGGTTACGTTATCTGCTGTGTGTGATGTTGTACTCACTGGGATGCACCTCCTGAGTCCATCCTAACCTCAGACGTTTTCTTGCCAAGAACGAATACGTATTCAAGCGCAGTCTGGAATCGATTTCCTTCAGCGTCTTCAATCGTCACTGTACTGGCATGAGTCCCAAAGCGTTTCTCTATCTCCAGGATCTTCCCTTCGATGCCAACGTTCTTTCCTTGGCTCACAACCGCATAGGAGCCTTTCTCCATTGGAATCGTCTTCATATGCTTCTGGTCCGGAACCGATATCTGAATGGTATCGAGGGTGTTGAAGTCTGCAGGCTTGCCTCCAGATGGCAGTAAGAGGTTGCGGCCATCATGAAGTGTCATCTGAAGTCTTCCTCCTGGGACCATCATCTTCTTCTCAACTCTGCAGAGTTTGAAGCTGGCTTCCTTGTCATCGATCTGGACAAGACGCAGCCCGCCATTCTTCTTTGGAATCAGTCTGAACTTCTCCTCAGAGCCTTGAATCTCAAGGACATCCATCATTCCAATTGGATATCTGGGGTCCTTTCGTATCCGACCATCGACACGAACTTGGCCTGAATTCAGAATGGCTTTTACTTCGCGCATGTTTACCGCATAGCCGAGCATCTCTCTGAGTACAATGGCGAGTGTCAGGCTGTGACCCCCTGGATGTGGTCCAGGAATAGGCCTAGTTGTGAACTTGGCTTCCTTGCGTTTGATTGGCCAATATCTTGGTGCCGGCAATCGTTTCAGGTGCTTTTTCTGCCCTCTTCTTGCCATCTAATCACTCTCCGCTGTTTTGACTACTTTGTTGTCAATGATTCTCTTCCTGTCATCATCGAGTTCAAGCTTCACAAGCATAAGATTCGAGGGATGTACAGGAATCTGAGCTTCCTTTCCATCAGCCTTTGTCGTTGTAGCACTCTCAAGATAGACTCTAACCGCACCATAGTCTACTCTCACGACCTTTCCCTCAGTATCTCTAAACTGGCCACGCATAACTCGAACAAGGTCGCCTTTCTTTACGACCAGTGACCTTAGACCGTATTCCTCCCTGAGGAACTCGTCAAGTCTACACTTCAATCTCTTCTTGTGTGAGTGGATTGGCGACTTGTAGATGCGCCTTCTCTGCTTCCCTGGGGACTTTGGGCTAATCTTCTTCGTCATTCAACACACCTCACACAATCTTGGATGCAATTGCTGAAACACGGGGCCACCTCAGTGTGACCTCTCTCGCCATAGGTCCTCGAAGCTCAGAGCCTTGTGGCTCACCGCCCGGCTTGATCAGAACCGCAGCATTATCTTCGAATTGCATCCAGGTACCATCAGGTCTTCGGTACGGCTTTCTCTGCCGTACTATTACCGCTTGAAGCACTTGTTTCCGGAGGTCTTGCTTGCCTTTTGTCACAGAAACATTGACCTTGTCGCCGATGCCTGCTTTTCCAAGCTTCCGGAGCTTTCCCTTGTATCCGAAAACGGTGATGATTTGGAGTTCCTTTGCACCTGAGTTATCAGTACAGAGAATTTTAGCTCCGACAGGCAAACCTCGTGCTATCCTAGGAGTAAATTTCCTGATACCTCTACCAACTTTTCTCGACATGGTCTATTCCTCCTCGTCTGTTTCCTGGCGTGTGGCAGCCACCACCACACAAGTCACCGTCTTGCTAAGCGGCCGACATTCAACAGCCTTGACAGTGTCGCCTACACTCGCATCAATACAAGGCGGAAGATGTGCATGCTTCTTGCTTCTTCTTCTCTCGTACCTGGAGTATTTCTTTATCAGGCTAAGAAAGTCCTGCTGAAACGTTATTGTCCTGTGCATCTTGGTGCTGGTGACTGTGCCCTCCATGACTCGTCCACGAACAGCTAGGTTACCATGAAACGGGCAATTCGGGTCCTCACAGACTTTCTCAGGAGGCTCCACGTTGGGTATCCCAATATTGCGTATCTTCGCTTCTGGCATTCTACCATCTCCTCCTCTGGCGCTTCTTTATTCGATTCTCAGGAGTGCCTCTCAGCTTGTATCCCTCAATTCTAACGACCGTGCCATTGGGCAATTTGAAATCAAACACACTAATCATCTTTGGAACCATAATCTCTCCATTTTCAGTGGAGATGTGGATCATCTCTCTTGACTCATCAACTATGGGCCCCTGTCTGCAGATGTGTCCTGGATCAGAGGATCGTACTACATGCGCCTCAAGTCCTATGAGTTCATGTCTGGTTAGATTAGCTGGGGTAATCTTCATGCCTGTCCCTCACGCTCCATTTCACTCTGGATTGTCAGTATCCGCGCGATCGCCCGTCTGACGTTTCTTATTCTATAGGGATTGTCGGTTCCTCCGCCCGTTGCCATCTGGATTCTAATCTCTGTGAGTTCATTGTAGAGTTCTTCCAGTCTTTTCTGACGCTCAGGAGGAGTCAGCTTTCTGATGTCCTTTGCAGTAAGACGAGCCATCTCTATTCACCCACCTCTTCCAAATCATCAAGCTCTTCAAGCTCTTTCAACGACTCCTCTGTTGCCTCTGGAGTAGGTGCTTCTTCAGCCTCAGGAGTCTTTTTATCAGCATCAGTGCTAGAGGGTTCCGGTTCAGGCTCATCCTCGATCTTGACTGGTTCCTCTACTAGCTCCAAGCCGTCCAGTTCCTCAAGTTCTCTTAGTTCTTCGATGTCGGTGATTCCCTCAAGCCCTTCCTCGACATCTACAACCTCTAAGTCCTCCTCCTCGGCTCTTTTGACAACCTCAGGCTCGACAACTTTTCTTGCTTTGGGTGTCTTTACACTGATTACACCAGGCAGTCTGGCCTCTGGGCGCATGATTCTAACTTTGATGCCTATTGCACCCGGCTTCAGAATAGCCGTGTCATCAGCCTCGTCCACCCATGTGTCAGCTGGTTCACCCGTTTTTGCAACCGTGGCTTGTTTGAACTTCTGGTACCTTGCTCTCCTGCTGGAGAGCTTGCCCTTTACTATAATCTCGCATCCTAGAGCACCTGCGCGCATGACTCGTCTGAGAATCCAATATGCCATTCTTCTAAATCGAACACCGCGTTCAAGCTGTCGTGCCAACCTTGATGCCATGACCTGTGCATTGAGCCAGGGGTTCTCAATTTCACTGACTTCTACTTGGACATTCTCTATTCCAAACTCGGTTTCCAAAATCTCTGTCAGCTCTCTAATCTTGGAGCCGCGGCGACCAATAACAACACCAGGTCGAGAAGCATGAATGACAACTTCTGTCCTCATGGGCATTTTTCTAATCTCAACACCACCATATCCAGCGGAGTTTAGTTCTCTCGCTAAGAACTCGTCAACTTTTAGCCTGCGAGAGTTCTGGTCGATGAAGTATTTGACTGCGGACATTATGCTACTTCCTCCAATACAATCTCAATGTGTGTAGTGTTTTCGAAATATGGGGTGCTTCGCCCAAACGCCCTCTCAATGTACTTCTTGTAAGTGCGGCCTCTATGCGCAGCTGCATGGGCTATCCTGAGTCTGTCAATGTCCAATCCCTTTGCATCAGCATTCGCTTCCGCATTCTTCAAAACTCTCAGGATGTTCTCAGATGCCTTTACCGGATGACCACCTGGGCCCCACTTCTTCATCCCAGAGTGGTGTCCCCGTTTCTTCTTGTGGCGTCTATAAGGAATCCATTCTTTCTCCTCGCCTACTCTTTCTAATAGGTCGATGGCTCTATCTAGCATCATGCCTCTGATGGCATTGCAGACTTCTCTGCTTTGCTTTGGAGAACATCTTATGTTTCTTCCACTCGCCACTGCGGTCCTATCCGGATCAATGCCTATGATCGAGTATCCATATGTTGGCATATCGGCTCACTTCCAGTGCTCTAACTACTCTTAGCCTGCTTTGGTTCAAGGTGCTAAGATGTCACACGCTCAACTACCACTCCAGAACCAACCGGCACACGTCTGCAGGCTAACTCTGCGCGCAGAACTAGAGGCCTGCACTGAATCCATCGGCTCTGAAACAGTCGTCCTAAGAGCGACTGGCGTTCGCCGGGTGAAGTCTGCATTTAAACGTTGCGAAACGAGGCAATTCTTTTGCTAAGGATTATCACCAAACTCGGCAGTGACGCGCCTTAGAACCGGCGTATTTATCGAGCTCTTAACAAGGTCGATTCCTTTCTCAGTCATTGTCGCCTTAATATAATGTATTCCAGCTGACCTCACATATACGAGATTCCTCGCCCTCAATTTCTGAAGGCTTGCGAGGACAATTTGAGTGAGTTCTGAATCCGTTAGGACAATGCCTTTCCCAGGTGTCTGAAACGTTTCACACATCTTTAGTACGGTTCGCATACTGCTGAGCTGTCTTCTTTTGCTGTCATAGGGATTGGAGAATAGCCAGAGAAGGACAATGAGATCAACAACTTCAAGGTCGAGATCTGGGTTATTCTGTAACGCCTTCTTTGCTACTATCTCTACAACAGGCATTCTCCTCACATTCCAGATGAATTCAACGCTATTCAATGAATCGCCCTTTACACCAACCCTATGAGTCCTGCTTTCGGCAGGTAAATCACACCCTGATTCATCAGACGATCAAGTGAAGCCTCAACTGATTCCTTGGGGATTCCAAGTTCTTCAAAATGCTCCACAACATCATCTAATTCAGTTTCTCCGCCCTTCCTTTGAATCCAATCCACAATCTCTTTTGTCACATCCACTAAGGAGGGCTTGGTTTTCTCCTTTGACGGAACACCGACCAACTGAACAGTCCAAGGTCTTGGAAATATCAAGGTGCCTTGATTTGACAGCTTATTGAGCTGGTCTTCTACCCACAACCAGTCCAACTGATAATCGGGGCAGAGTTCAGCTATTGTGTCTAGCGAGCACGCACTATCACTAGCCTCTCTCTTTAGGAGTTCTAGCAATCTCTTCGACTTACCAGATGGTATTTCCTCCTCTGACTTGTCAATCACGTCCTTCATGCTGAGTTTCTCAGGAGGAAGAAGACCTCTTACTCTCTCTTTGCTTGCTTCAACAGCCTTCAGAAAAGAGTCACCACCCCTTGAAGCATTGAATTTCTTCACAGCAGTTGACGCTTTTTCTGGAGTATCGAACAAGGCACACGCTGCTTTCGAGATGTCGATTATATGTCCGCAATAGCTGCAGCGACGTTTCTTCTGACCTGCAGGTGCATTAGTGAAATTCCTGCACTTCGAACACCTGAAAACTAGAAATGGCTTCAGCATTACTGTCGGCGCCTCCGTTAGACTGTCAGCTACCTTGCTATTTAATCCCGACTCTCATAGACTGCATGAATATGGTTATATCAGGCTTCAGATTGAACGAAACTTGGAGACCCCCCTCTATGGCAAAAAAAGCACAAAAGATAGTCATTGACAGCAAGATGTGCAAAGGATGCCATATCTGTATCTCCGTTTGTCCACACGCAGTTCTTGAGAAGGCAGATGAGGTGGACAATCGTGGGTTCTTTCTGCCAATTGTGGCTGATCTAGCTGCATGCAAAGTGTGCAGAATCTGTGAGATGGAATGTCCTGACTTTGCGATAGCCGTGGTCAGCGATGATCAATCAAATAATACATGAACTAAAATGGACCTGACGCCATAGATTGTGAGTCCTTGAACACAATAGTGAGGTTGGCAATTGGAGAATCCAGAGATTCGTGTCCTTCTCGAGTTGAGAAAGGAGCTGGAAGAGCAACTGAATGAACTCAGAGAAAAGGCTGACCAACTTGAGTCGTACATTCAAGCTCTTGACTCGGTCATTGGCGTCAGCAGCTTTGTCACCGCAGATGCTGCGATTGGAGCTGCAGCAACTGCCGACGCATTGAGGAGTGAAGCAGAGGATAGAGCGGCCCTCACACCTGATGAGCCCCGAACTATACAGGTAATGAACAAACCTGGTGATCTAGAGTTAGCTACAATTGAATTGGAGCCACAGAGCCTCACAATCATCCCTGCCTCTCATGCCATCTATGACATCAAAAGAGGCGCCTTTGCACGATTCTTTGTTGAAAGGATTCTCGGTCAGTTCCAGCAGGAGGATCGCCATCGAGTTGAAAATGGTGAGATTGAATGGGAACAAGCATTTGATTTCGAAGTGCAAGCCGATGATGGAGTTCTACAACAGATCGTTATCCGTAACTATGCAGAAGGTAACAGATTGAACGAGATTCAGAACACTCTTCGATGGGCTCTTGAGAAGATATATCGGGCTCGATGAAGGCGCCAACAAGCACTTACCTTGTCTTCCAGTGCAAAAGTATTAATGTTGGCCTAGATTGAGAGGAATCGCCATTCCCGTTCGCGAAGGAGAGCTGATGCAAGTGTCCCATTTCGAGAAGAAGATGGTAGTTAGTCCACAGGTGGTAGTCAATGTGGTTCGGGACGCTCATGAGTTTTTCAGGGAAAACAACATCGATGAGCGATACGAGAACATGGCGTTGGATCTCATTCGACGATATATATCCCATGAAGGTCTGCCTAGAGAGGTCGACCCTTTCTTTGCCGCCTCTCTTTTTGTTGTTACAAGGCACCCGTGGAGTCATCCCAATCCACTGACAAAGGGTGATTTTGCAAATAAAATCAGAATTAAGGAATCAAGTCTTGAGTGGTATACTGAGAGCATCATAGAGAAGCTAGATTTCATAACTCTCCATGACAGCAATCGCAATCCATACTTCTTTGATCCAGAGGGAACAATAGCTAGTGTTGTGGACTCGATTGTCCGTTCTGGTGTTGGTGAAGAAGTCGTGAAGAGCATTGTTAAAGGAGGAGTTGTATCACCGACAGCACTGGCAGACAAGATAGTTGATCGTCTATGCAGTGTTGTCAGAATAGTCCCATCTGCATTTGAACATGAACTCCATCGTCTGGTACAACGAAAGATTGAGGAAGAGAGTAAGCGTCTACTGGGACAGCTAGAGAGCCGCTGATGCAAACCCTAATCATGTGTTTTCAGGCTGCAGTGTGACTTCTTCCACGAATCGCTTTCCAGCTACTACTTGATCTATAGAGTGAATGACTGCACCTGCCTGCTCTAGAATCTCCTTGATTGACTCATATTGCAGGTTATCACCCTCAAGAGTTATTGTTATGCTCTCTGTGTTTTGATCAACTTCCTTCAGAGAGATGTTTAATCCGTTGACCTGCTCATCTCTTGAGAGCATCAACGCAAGATCAGTGAGCCTAGGTGTGTGAGGCTTCAATACGTCGAGAACTATTCTTCTAATGCCTTGAGGCAATAAACTCATACCCCGAAGTCGGTTTTTATGCCGAGTTTCTTGGCCCACTCCTCGGTAAGTCATAGTTAAACCTTACTACAGAGCATTCTCACCCTTTTCATTCCAATCTTGCATGATTTTCTCTAAGATACGCGCTGATAGTTACTCAGTCATGATTAACGTCCGAATGCTTATATCGCAGTCAAGCCTCCTTAGCTAGGGGCCTCTGCCTGAGACCTCCTGCCGGGAATAGGTAAGGGAAGCGGACTTGAAGCAAGACAAATTGACAAGCCATACTCTGGACAAAGAAGCTGACTCTCCAAAATCGCCTCCTAGACGCAAGAGACGGTCAACTCGCCACATTGAAATCAACATCACTGACTTCAAAACACATCCGCTCTGGGACTTATTAGTGGAAACCGCTCAAAAGAATCCTCGATATGCAAATCTTGCAGGCCATACCAGAGAGCATATTCTGAGCCAGCAACCAGACATTAGTCCGAAGGAGCTTGCAGCCAGACTATCAATAACCCTTGGAGAGTCTATAGTGATTCTTGACGATGTGAAGTCAGAGTCCTAAAATTGTCTTTCCTAGATGCATACAAGCTCTCTTTTATGGACGCACATGTCCTATGTCTTTGATGAGTTCATGTATGAGCACACTAAATTCAGAGATGCACGACATGCGAAGACTCTGGTTAGTGAAATCGAGAATCTCAACGCCGATAGAGCAACTCGAATAGTTCATGTCTGTGGAACGCATGAGGATACAATAAGTCGTCATGGGCTTAGATCACTTCTTCCAAGTAGTATCTCTCTTGTTGCAGGTCCTGGTTGCCCTGTTTGCGTATGTGCCGCCGAGGATGTCGACTTCGCAATTGAGCTTTCCCGAAGGGGACACATAATCGCAACATTTGGCGACATGATACGTGTTCCTTCCACATCATCATCACTCATCAAAGAGCGTGCAGAGGGCGCCGATATTCGGATTGTGTACGGGGTCAATGAAGCGGTGGACATCGCTAAAAGGAATCCAGATCGTGAGATCGTCTTTATGGGAGTAGGCTTTGAAACTACCGCCCCTACCATGGCAGTAGAGATATTGAAGAAACCACCGAGCAACTTTTCGCTCCTTACATCACTGAAGGTTATACCTCCTGCTATGGAGGTTCTTGTCAATATTGAAGGATTTAATGTAGATGGCTTCATAACACCCGGCCATGTCAGTGCGGTTATCGGCACCAACTCGTACCAGCCTTTGGCAAAGAAACACCGAGTTCCATGTGTGGCTGCTGGATTTGAGCCCCTTGATGTACTTGAATCAATCAGAATGATTCTATTGCAGATAAAGGAGGGCCGTGCTGAATCAGAAAATGAGTATACTAGAGTTGTACGGCCTGAGGGAAACACTGCGGCACAAGATGTTCTCGAGAGAGTGTTCCGACTTGGAGACGCTCCATGGAGAGGGCTAGGTTCTATTAGGAACTCAGGGTACTTCCTTCGAGAGCAGTTCAATAGATATGATGCCCGTCTGAAGTTTGACCTCCCTCCAATCGAATCGATAGATATTCTCCCCGGCTGCAAATGCCATGAGGTCATCCTCGGCATCACCAATCCATCCGATTGTTCTCTCTTCGGCAATAGATGTGTTCCTGAGAATCCATATGGTCCGTGCATGGTGGGTCATGAAGGGACATGCAGAATCAGGCATGAGCATCAGGAATTCTAGCCACGCTGCACCCTCTCAAGGTCTCTCAACTCTTTCTCAGTATTCGCATTGGAGAATGTCGCTAGATCTGAGTCAAATTCAGACAGTACGAGAGTCGAAACGTACAGCACATTCCTCAGTCTGTCCAACAAATCTCTCATTCGATACCTTTTCCTATCCGCTGTTTCAATCCCTGCGGCATACGCATGCTCCGCGAGATATACTGAATGAAGGGGCTCAATATAGCCTGAAGGCCAAGATGGGACCACTGCACCATGACTATTTCGGAGCTGATATATGGTCTTCAACAAATCCACGCTGGCAAGTGGCGTATCAACTGGCAGTAATTGTGTATATTCCGTTTCAGTGTACTCGAAGGCCGTGATGGCTCCGGTGAGTGCGCATCTGACCGAGTCCTCTGGATCAACGACTATAGGCACGCCCTCAGCATGTTTCACTAGGGCTTCTCCCTTCTCTTCGCTTGAAGCTACAATCATTACCCGCGGAGACAACTTCTTGGCGATGGCAACCATGTGTTCGATGAGTGGTCTACCTCGGAATTTAGCAAGACTCTTCTCTGACTTGAAGCGAGCTGAGTTCCCGCCAGCCAGAATTGCAACTGTCAAGTCTTGGTCACTCATTTTGCAATTTCTCATTCTCTTTAGTGCCAGCGGACTATCGACTTACTCTTGAATCTGACGATTAGGATGTGCTATGGCTCAACTACTATCCGCATCAATAGCAAACTCAATCCAAAAATAGAAATCTCTGCATCGAGATTCGCCACGCATGCTTGACTTCTTCCTAGCTGGTCCAATTGTTGGCTTGCTAGCTTCAATGGATGTTGCACTGCATCTGTATCTTGACGTGAAGAAGTCAAGGACTACTAAGGAGCGGATATTCAGAGAACCCCGTTCCAATATCTCCACATCAGCATTGGGCGCGGCTACAGTTTCAACACTTCTTGCTTTTGTATTGACCCTTCTAATTCCCCTAGCATGGTACTTTGGGACTGGAAGTGAGCTTGTTCTGTTTCTCATCCCTCTCATCGATCCTCCCGTGTCTGTTTGGGTTCTAGGGTTTATTCTCCTTGCCTTCGGAATTATCCTACATGGGTGGTCCCGCTATGTTCGCCAAGAGATGGCTTCTTCCTGGGCCATGAGTACTAGCCACAATTTGGTGGAAGCTGGCCCATACTCCAAAATACGGCACCCATCTTATACGTCATATTTCATGAGCTTCGCTGGCCTAATCTTGATGTTACCGTCAATGGTCACCCTTCTGCTGCTTCTAGGCTACCCAGGCTACTACCTAGTTTCATTGGTAGAAGAAAAGCATCTGATTCAGCACTTCGGAGACCAATACAAAGACTATATGTCACGGACTGGTCGATTTTTCCCTTCCTTGATGAAACGGAGTAATCATTGAGAAGGAGGACTCTCCGACTCCAACTGCCGGTCGTTGGAACTCTCAATGACAAGAGGGAAGGAAGGCTTCACTCGATGTCCCGATAGTACCTCCTCGACATCAGGAAGGTCTAGAGCCACTGCAAGAAGCTCCGTGTAGTAATAGACTGGTAACTTGAAGTCAGTTCCATATGTCCTGTTGACAATACGCTGTCCAGATTCAAAGGATATGAAGCATGTTGGACAGAAGACAACTGCAGCATCAGGATTGACCATCATCATACTATCCATCTTTTCCTTTAGAACAGAGAACGATGTGTCTGAGGCTTGCCCTCGTATGCCTGCTCCACAGCACATTGTTTTGTCCATATACTCCAGCGGCTCCATTCCAAGAGTTTCAACCAGTTTGTCGAGCTTGACTGGTGCCTCTGGTGAATCGACCTGCAGTATCTCTGAGGGCCTTAGGAGGTGACATCCTGAGTGTGTGACCACACTCATGTTCACAGGTTTTACGACCTTCTTGCCAATCTCTTCAGGGCCAATTTCATCATGGAGAAGCTGGTGAAGATGAACAATTGATGAAGTGCCCTTATATTCCATCCCAACCGCAGCCAGATGCTCGTTTGCGAGTTCTTTCCGATTTGCTTTGGTATCCATCTCATGTTTTGCCATGGTCAATGACTCGTGGCACCCTGCGCAAGCTGTAAGGATATCGAGACCGTGTGCTTCGGCTAGAGCAATGTTCCTTGCTGCAAAGACTAACCAGGTTTCATCTGAGAAGGATCGTACTCCATTGGGCTCTGGACAGCACGTGAATGGTAGGTCCACAAGCTCGATATCGAAATGGGGAGCAACCATTCGGATGGACTTCTCAGCAAAAGGAAGTCGATAGGCCATAGTGCATCCGACGAAGAACGCGTACTTCATTCAGCTACGGTCTCCTTTTCTAGATTCTTCTCCAATATCTCCATTGCTCCTGTCCCCGCGAACAGAGTCTTGATCTGTTCTGGATCTGGCTTTGGAATCTCTGGAAGTCCAAGTTTACTTCGCTTTCTATCTACTCCGGAAGTACCCGGTGCTATCGCTCCGATAGTGAAGAAAGACTCCACCGCCTGTACAATACTCATGGGTGCCTTGCCCTCGGCAGCTGACAGGTTCTTAAGTTCAATCAGAATGTCTGCTAGAGAAACCCCCATTGGGCATCTTTGTTCACACATGAGGCAATATGCACAAAGCCACTCATTGCCTTCCTCCGTCAGCTCTCCGGTTGATACCACTGCATCAACAGCTAGTCTCGGATTAACTCCTGGTGCCACCCTGAATACTGGACAGGATGAGGAACATATACCGCATTGAAAACACGGCTTTGCAGCCTCCCTGAGATATTCGATGCGTTTCTGTGCTTCGTCTGTCATCGTTCCACCTACTTTTTGGACTGCTTTTTCTTTGGTTTGGCTGCTTTCTTCGTTGCCGTCTTTGGCTTTGAAGGCGCTTTCTTCTTGGTCTTCTTCGTTGCCGAAGTCTTTGGCTTTACTTTTGGTTTGCTCTTTGGTTCTGGTGCTGGTCTTGCCTTATTGTGCCTCTCAACAACATCTGTCATATCTTGCATTATGCCTTGCCACTTCTTCCCCTCACTCGCCGAAACCCAGTCTACTCTGAAGCGTTCATCTGAGATTCCGTTTCGTTCCATCCATCTGCGGATTCTTGGTTCACGCTTTGCCATCCAATGGTTTCCTGTCTGGAAATGGCAGTCTGCAGGCAAATGGCAACCAGAGTACAAGACTGCTCCAGCTCCAAGCTCGAATGCCTTTTGAGCAAATTGAACGTGGTATCGGCCAGAGCAGATTGCACGTATCACTCTTGCATTAGTGGGATACTGCATTCGTGAAACACCAGCTAGGTCTGAGCCGCGGTAGGAGCAATAGGTACATGCAAAGGCGACTATCTTGTCCGAAGGATTCTCCTTAAGTGCCATCTCTATTTGGGCATGCAATTGCTCATTTGTGAAGTTGGGCATGTAGATGGCGTCCTGTGGACAGTCACCTGCACAGGTGCCACATGCCTGACATAGAGCGCCTACTACCGTGTGCTTTCCTGCACCATCTACCACAATAGCCCCATATGGACACCTCTTCACACATGTGCCACACCTAGAACACTTGTCCTGCAGAATCTTTGCGCTTAGCGCCTCAATGGGGTACCGTCCCTTCTGCAGTATAATTGAGGCACGTCCTGCTGCGGCACTAGCTTGAATCACTGAGTCCCTGATGTCTTTTGGTGACTCTGCACCGCCGCATATGAAGATTCCAGCCGAGCTAGTATCAACGGGTCGCAGTTTGGGATGGGATTCGATGTAAAAGGAGTCTTCAGTGCAAGATATCGGTAATGGGAAATCTCCAGCGGTACCTTCTGCGCCCATCGACAGAATGACCATGTCATAGTCGACCATGAGCAACTTGTTGTGTGTCGTGTCCTCAACTGCAACTCTCAGATTCTTGGTGTCGGGGTACTGTTGGATTTCTCCAACACGTCCTCGTATGAACTTGACACCCTCTTCTCTCGCTTTGAGATATTGGTCCTCGAAATACTTGCCATGCATTCGGAGATCTTGATAGTATATTGTGACCTCAGTGTCTGGATAATGTTCTTTGATGAGCAAGGAGCACTTCACTGATTCCGCACAACAGTAGTTGGAGCAGCCTGTTCTAGTGGATATGCTGCGTGAACCGACACATTGAGCAATTGCGACTGACTTAGGCTTTGAAACATCTGATGGCCTTACTAGGTGTCCCTCAGTTGGCCCAGCTGCGTTGATCAGTCTTTCGAACTCTAAAGAGGTGATGACATTGGGATATCTTCCCCATCCTAAACGTGGAATCTTATTTGGATCGGCAGGAGAAAATCCTGTTGCTAATATGATTACTCCCACCTCAAACTCAATGATCTTGTCTCTATCAGAGGGAACTATTGCCTCCTGTTCACACCTGTCTATACATTTTCCACAACGAATGAGGTCCATTCCGAGACATGCATCAGGGTTGATGAAGTAGGATGAGGGGACTGCTTGGGGGAATGGTATGCCTATGGCCTTGTTCCATGTGAGATTCTGATCTGTTCGACTAGGTACATCTACAGGGCAGACCTCGACACAATCGCCACATGATGTGCACTTGTCGGGATCCACGTATCTAGCCCTCTGCTTCACTCGTACATTGAAATTGCCAACATACCCCGAGATCTCATCAACCTCCGCCATTGTAATGAGATTGATGTTCGGATGCTTTGCCACATCAACCATCTTGGGTCCCAGAATGCAAATGGAACAGTCGTTCTGAGGGAAGACCTTGTCCAGAATCGCCATTATGCCCCCGATGGTAGGCTCCCTCTCGATTAAGTAGACTTTGAAGCCTGACTCAGCCAGGTCTAGTGCAGCTTGCATACCTGCAACTCCAGCTCCTACAATCATTGCAGCTTGTGTGACTGGAACGTCAAGTTCTGGTTGGGCCTCCAAAGTTCTTGCCTTCGCCACAGACATGGCCACGAGCTCCTTAGCTTTCAGAGTGGCCTGTTCTGGCTCATGCATATGGACCCATGAAACATGTTCGCGGATATTCGCCATTATACAGAGATAGGGATTCAATCCTGCAGCTTTGACAGTCTTCCGAAACGTGTCCTCATGCATAGTTGGGGAGCAAGAGGCCACGACCACTCTATTTAGTCCATGTTCCTTTATGGCCTGCTGAATCTCGTTCTGTCCGGGATCCGCACAAGTGTATCTATTGGTCTGGACAAAGACCACATTTGGCAGAGTCTCTGCGTACTTGGCAACCTCATCTATGTCGACAACGGCTCCGATATTCTTCCCACACGCACAGGGGAACACTCCTATCCTTACCTCTCCGTCTCCGGAAATGACAGTCGGTTCGTCAGCTGTTTCAGCTTGTGGTTTTGGATCGCTTGTGGTCATTAAGCCACTCCCTTGTCCCGCATTGAGACAATTCTGTTCTCGCGCCTGTTTCTAGTCTGGACAAGTGTGAGCTAAATAAAGTTTGAGAATTGTAGACAATTTCATTCAATATAGTTCAGAAGCAAACGCAGTTAGCGATTAGAATCAAGTATCAACCCCATGTCCTGCACCCAAGACATGATAAGCCTGTACATTTGGCACGAGGAATGACTTCGACATGACAGAGAGCGCTGATGGCCCAAGAATAGTTAGAGAGAAACGCACAGTGGAGAAGATGATCAGATTCCATTGTGAACGAAAGCACAGCATTAAAGGAGGTAATCTCTGTGAGGCTTGTAACGATCTTCTTGACTACTCAATGCATAGATTAGACCACTGTCAGTTCGGCGAAGATAAGCCGACCTGCAGAAAGTGCACTGTTCATTGCTATAAGCCATCGATGCGAGAGCAGATTCGTCAAGTGATGCGATTCTCAGGGCCACGGCTGGCTATCAGAATGCCTTTAGACTGGATACGGCATGGTCTTGACGAGAAGGAATAATGAGGCGAGCTGGGACACCAAAACCGTAAAAAGCAGGGCTCAATGTCGAGGTTTTGTTTCAAGGAGGTAGCCACATGCCTGGTAAGGTATGGAAATACATCACGGATAAGCTGGAAACAGAAGGTGCTTGTCATTTCTCCCTGCTTGACCCAGACCCTCTGGCAATGAATAATGAAACAGTTGTTAAGCTTGCAAAGATTGCAGAGAGTTCTGGTTCTGATGCCATAATGATCGGTGGCAGTACAATA
Organism: Candidatus Hermodarchaeota archaeon; assembly: GCA_048885865.1. Taxonomy (GTDB): domain Archaea; phylum Asgardarchaeota; class Thorarchaeia; order Thorarchaeales; family Thorarchaeaceae; genus SMTZ1-83. The sequence goes on along the minus strand of JBHLLF010000004.1, from coordinate 34,080 downwards.
TTTGGTGATATTGATGAGTCCGTTAAAGCTATCACTGACTCAGTCGATATACCCACAATTCTATTTCCCGGTAACATTACTGGTATCAGCGAGTATGCAGATGCAATGTTCTTCATGAGTCTTCTAAACAGCACGAATCCTTACTATCTAATTGGCGCCCAAGCTCTTGCAGCACCACGTATCAAGTTCTCAGATATTGAACCAATTCCGATGGCATACCTCTTGATTGAACCAGGCAAGACTGCAGCATGGGTTGGCGAAGCCAAATGCTTTCCCCGGGACAAACCAAAACTTGTCTTGATGTATGCTCTTGCTGCTGAGCTACTTGGTTTCAAGCTGGTATACCTTGAGGCTGGAAGTGGCGCTGAGGGCGGTGGAGTTCCCACCCAGACCATTGCCACAGTGGCACAGTATTGTGACATCCCCATAATCACAGGTGGTGGTTTCAATGATGCTGAGTCAGTCGTTAAGGCTGTCGAAGCTGGAGCATCCATTGTGGTTCAGGGAACATATCTAGAGAAATATGCTCAGGATGACAAAGGAGCTGGTTTGAAGAAGATAGTGAAGGCACTGAAGGAAGCAGGTGCCAAGAAGCTATAGGATAGAGATTCGCCCTAAGTTTAAATACTCCGAAGGGTTTTTTGTCGAAGAGTACCCCAAGGGAGGTCCAGCACCGTGTCCTCAAAGACTGAAATGCTTACTGAACTTCTTGAAGACCTAAGTCGTGCCTCCCAAGGTAATGTCCAAGCCAGCGTCATAATCTCCCGTTCTCAAGGACTACCAATCTGCTCTCATTTTCCTCCTACAGATGATTCGGCCATGGTTCCTGAAGAGGATGTTATCGCAGGCAGGGCCATACAGATCGAATCACAAACCATCAAGGTATTCAAGCAGCTCAAACGGGGCCCTTTTGTTAGGATGCTCATTGAGGGTGAGTCCGGGTATGTCATTGTTTGCGATGCAGGAGAGGATGCGATACTTGCAGTCCTCACAACCAAAGGTGCAAATGTCGGCTATATGTTCTTCATGATGGCAAGGCACTCTAAACGCATTGCGAATATTCTTGGCGGATAGGGCTTCATTCCGTCACTCTTTTATTTGTCAGCATTGGCATCTGGAAGTGCGAGTGAGTAGATTGCCCGAGGAAAAAGAGGAAAAAATCGAGGAGGAAGAAGAGTCAGAGGATGCATGGGCTAAATGGAGACAAGCAGGAGTGGTTGCTCGCGAAGCTCTTGATATTGCTCGTCCAATGGTAAAGCCCGGGACAAAGGTCCTTGACATTGTAGAAGCGGTTGAGAGTCATATTCGAGAGAAGGCCACAGGTATCTCCTTCCCGTGCAACGTTGCCATCAATAACATCGCTGCACATTATACCTCTCCTTTAAATGATGAAACAGTTATTGCTGAGGGCGATCTTGTGACCGTGGACTGTGGAGCCCACGTCGATGGATGTATATCTGACAGTGCGTTCACAATTGCTCTCAATCCAGAACACCAAAGCATAGTGAAGGCATCTGAGGAAGCCACCAAAGTGGCTATCCGAATGATGCGACCAGGAGCTAAACTGAATACCATCGGGGCGTTGATTGAAGATACTATCAAGAGTGCCGGTTTTGAGCCGATCAAACAGCTCTCAGGTCATCAATTGAATGAGTATGAACTGCATGGGGAGAAGCAAGTTCCATGTGTATCAGGCAAGTCAGAAGTGTTGGTGGAGGAAGGTGAGGTCTATGCCATTGAAACCTTTGCTAGCACCGGCTCAGGGAATGTCACAGATCTACCAGAGCCACTGATTTTCCAAATGCTGCCAATTAGAGTCCCTGTGAGATTCAAGGGGACAAAGAGGTTTCTGGGCATTGCTCGCAAGGAGTTCAAGGAATTCCCCTTTGCCAAGAGGTGGATGGCGGAAAGACTTCGAAAGGCGGACCTGGAGCTTGGTATAAGAGAACTTCAGAAGAATGGGGCTTTGATCGCTCATCACATTCTGACGGAAGAAGAGGGTGAACTCGTATCTCAGGCTGAGCACACTGTCATAGTAACTGAGAATGGTGTTGAACGGACGACCTAGCACCATGGTCTGATGTTTTCTGCCGCTAGGAGCGAATCAGAATCCGACCGTCCAAATTTCCATACAATTAAAAGTCCTTTTTTCCATCTGGATAAGAGGTGGTCCCGGGAGACTGTCTTCTACTGCAGTGATTTTGCTATGAATTCTGGCAGGCTCTTATCCATCCTGATTGAGACGGAGGAGCAGCATTGGATCGAGCGCGTGGCGATGCTCAAGAGAGGGCTAGTCTTAGTAGGAGTGAGCCTGAAAGTCAGACATGTCCAGAGTGCGGCTCAACAGGAGTCGTAGAGGACATCACTCGGGGCGAACGTGTCTGTGGAGGATGCGGGTTAGTTCTATCTGACCATAGAATCGATACAGGTGCGGAATGGAGGGCATTTAGCTCTGAAGAGGCCGATGCCCGAAGTAGGGTTGGTGCGCCTCTGAGGTACACCGTACATGACAAAGGTCTCTCAACGGTTATTGATTGGAGGGATCGCGACACCTCAGGGCGAAAGCTGAGTCCTACTCGACGCTCTGAGATTTACCGCCTAAGGAAGTGGCAGATCAGGTCCCGTGTTCATAGCTCAATGGATCGGAATCTGGCACAAGCTATGTCGGAACTCGAACGACTTGCATCTCAACTAGGCATCCCAAAACCAATTCGCGAACTAGCTGCTCTCTTGTACAGGAAGTCCATAATCAAGAAACTAGTGAGAGGACGATCCATCGAGGCCATGGTAGCTGCAACACTCTATGCAGCTTGTAGGATACGGAAAAAGCCAAGACCGCTCGATGAGGTAGCTGACGCTTCACGTGTGGACAAGAAGAAACTGGGGCAGTGCTACCGCCTTCTTCTAAGAAGTCTTGCCATCAAGATTCCCCTTAGTAGTCCAATCGACTATATCTCCCGCTTTGCTTCTCAATTGTCACTCTCGAGCCCCGTTCAGTTGAGGACTGTTGAGATCCTTCAGCGGAGTAGGGACATAGGACTGACCATCGGACGCGACCCATTGGGTCTCGCTGCAGCTGCAATCTATGTGGCTTCAATCATGCTTGATGAAAGGAGAACCCAGAGAGAGATTGCTGAGGTTGCTAGGGTTACTGAAGTGACCGTTAGGAATAGGTACAAAGAGATTGTCCGCAAGCTAGGAATCGACTCTATGGCTCTAGGCTAATTCCAACTAGTATCAGTAATTCTGTGGCTCACCCAAGTCTAGGTCAGACCTGGGCTAGAGAACTAGCGCCGTCCTCCACCTGTGAATGACCAGTCAACCTGAACCATCTCTTCAGGGAAACCTAGCTTGGCCAAGACATCAGTGATGATGCCCCTGTGGTCTCCCTGCAATTCAACATGGCCATGTTTTGCAGCTCCACCGCAGGCTAGCTTGCCTTTAAGTTTTGTAGCGAGGTCTCCAAGATCAATATTCTTGTCAAAACCTTCAATCACGGTCGTAAGACGACCCCATTTTCTTCGTTCAACAGTCACAGTAATGCGGGCTTCTTCCTGAGCTATGGTCTCACAGACACACAGGTCAACTGGCAATCCGCAATTTGGGCATATTCCACCTTCATCGCTCACGCAGTAGTATACTCCTGAAAGTTGGTTTTACAAAGATGGCTATTTTCACACATATAAGTTCTATGAAGGTGAACATCAATTAGAGCGAGAATAGGTGTTATTGGTAAGAGTAAAGAACCTTCAATATATCGATTTCAGCTATGCAGAGTGGAGTCTTAATTGTAGATGCACTGAGCGCTGGAACGGGACGCCGAACCAGCTCACGAGACTCCATTGGTTGCGGCCCACGTTCAGTGGCAGGCGTATTTGAGCGGCGTGAGATTCCGTGCCGCATTGCAAGAGTAGAGAGCGTACTTTCGAATCCCAGACAAATGAGAAGTTTCGATCACATTGCTATTAGTGCCATGACTATGGACCTGCCAGTTGTTAGGAAGGTAGCTGGGAAATGGAAACGAATGAATCCAAAGGGGAGGCTACTTTTAGGAGGCCCAGTGACAGCCAAGCCAGTTACAACCCTGAAGGATGTTAAACCCGATATACTGGTCTTGGGAGAGGGAGAAGCCACTCTGGACGAGCTCGTTAGCATCGGATTTCTTGAGGAACATGTTGATTGTTCTGTTGTTCAAGGAGTCGCATTCCTCGATAAGAGGTCCCCCAAGATTACTCCATCAAGGAGATTTCTCACCCCCGAAGAGCTGTCTTCGGTATTTGTGCCTTCTTCAACAAGAATTGTCGACTATGATGCATATCAGGCTGCTCGGGTTTATGTAGAAACTGTAAGAGGCTGTTCCAATTTCAGACGAACGACAATCGCACTTCCCAGCGGTCAAGAATGCACCGATTGCAGCAACTGTGACTCGCCTGACTTGGAAGCGAGACTCGACTGCCCCGAGAGCATTCCTCCTGGATGTGGATTCTGCAGTGTGCCCGGCACTTGGGGGCCACCAAGAAGTCGTTCAGAAGAAGCAATTGTGCGTGATGTTTCCGAGCTTATAGAACTAGGAGTGCACCGAGTCGTCTTGGAAGCCCCTGACTTCCTAGACTATCATCGAGGTCAAGATGGTTTAACTGATCCCTGTAGTCCACCAGCTAACAGCGAGGCCATAAGTCGGTTGCTTCTTAGACTGGTATCATTACCGGAAGTCGCGGAAGGTAACGTACATCTATCAATTGAGAACATGAAGGCCTGCTTGTTTACCGAAGAGGTTGCAACTGTCCTATCAGAATCAATGCAAGGCATCTCTCCCAATATTGGCCTTGAGTCAGGGTCTGATGAGCATCTGAGAAGTATTGGAAAATGTGGAAGCTCAGGCGACGTATTACGCGCAGTGAGAATTGCAAAAGCTCATGATATGGCTCCATTTGTGTATCTGATATATGGTCTGCCTGGTGAAACTCCTGAAACTGTGAAGGCGTCTGTAAATCTGATGAGAGAAGTTGCTAAGGCTGGTGCAGAGAGAATAATCCTGTATGGCTTTAGGGCTCTGCCTGGATCTGCATTTGCAGACTTTCCTGAACCACATCCAAAGGACTCAATCAGCGCGCCACTTAGAAAGGAGGCGGCTCGAATTAATCGAGCGCGCAAGGACAAGCATGTAGGCGCTGTTGTCCGTGGAGTAGTGGCTGAACCCTCTTTGACTCATCGTGGATATTCCATGGTGTATCCATTGAGTGAAGGACCCCTAATGACAGTGAGAGGTGGGTATTCCCCTGGAACGGTGCTTCGAGTCAAAGTGGTAAAGGTTCTGAGTAGTGGTCTGGTCGAGGGCATTGTGACAGAGGACCGCTAGGATTTTTGGCTATAGCCAGTCATAAGAAAAGCTTCATATGCAGAGAATTCCGGCGAGATGCTGAACGAACCACCAATTTTGTCAGGTTCTCCGAGGCGATATTTAATGGTCTACATTTGCCATAGCTGTCACAAAGAGGTCACTCCCGAAGGTTTGAAGACTCTTCCAGGTGTGAAATGTCCATACTGTGGAGGCCGAATTCTATACAAGATTCGTCCACCTGTTGTAAAGAGAGTAAAGGGAGTCTAATTCATTCTGTCCTGAATCGAGTTCAAGGCTTATACAACAGGTAAATCGCCGCAATTGCTGATGCCAGAAATAGGAATATGAAGAGTGCAGCTCCAATCTTGAGTCTTAGTGACCGTCTCATTATTGCTCTTCTCCAATGAGAATCTTGCCTAGCTCTGTGAGCCCATCAATGCCTCGAATCTCTTTGTCGAATAGAGGCACTTCTGTTATATCAAGGTCCTTGTAGAGGTCCTTGATATCCACCATATTAGATTGTTGCATCTCTCTTCTTGTGCTGCAGAAGACACAGTCGGGATTGGGAGGTACAAGTTGATTCACAATTATGTTGCTAGCTGGAATGTTCCAACTGTGAAGACTCCCCAGTAGTCTTTGGGTTTCAAACACAGCCATTGCTTCTGGTATCATCACAATTGCGAACTGAGTCATCTCAGGATCAGATAGCTGTATTCTTGCAGCAAGGATCTTGTCTTTTGTACGCTGCAACATCTCCCAGGATGACTCGTCCTGAGCACCACCTCCGAACATTGCCCTTAGTCCTGACATCATGGAACTCAATCTCTGTCGTAGAGTGAGCATTCTTCCAAGCCAGCTATCTAGTAGATCAGGCAGTTCTAGAAGCTTCAAGGTGTGTCCTGTCGGTGCTGTATCGAAGATTACTCTATCGTAGGATGTGTCTTCAAGAAACTCCAGCATCTTTCCAAATGCCATAGCTTCGTCTGAGCCAGGAGGTGACATTGCACCGATATCTCCAACAAGCTGTGATGCCATTTCCAATTCTGGTCCAGCCACGCCATCTCCTATCGACGTCTGAAATTCCTGCATGCCTTTCGCAGTGTCGATTTCCATTCCCCAGAGATTCTTCACTCCTTTGATCTCAATTATCTCCCCGCCTGAAAGGTCCTGATCAAAGCTATCACTCAGACTATGAGCAGGATCTGTGGACATCACTAGAGTTCGAAATCCATGTCTCGCTGAAAGAAGTGCCATTGCACCTGCACAACTAGTTTTGCCAACTCCACCCTTTCCACCTGATAGGATGAACTTGATGTTATCATTGAAGACGATATCCTTTATTGTCATTCCCTGACCTCTGGCGGCACAGGCTCGTGTCAGTCTATTAATGCTTCCATGTATCCAGAAACACCATGCATAAGTATAAGCGCGCAATATCTAATGACGTAGGACAAGGAGTCTCATCACGTCTGAGCCCCCCAAAAAGCGCAAACTCTGAGGATATCTCTATGTCATCCTTCCCACAAGTAAGGACTTCAGCACTCGAATTTCCATCCACCATTATCCGATTGATGGGAATATCTCCTCCTGAGGGAATGCCGCCACCAAATGCAGAGATACTAGCAAAGTTCAATCCCTCTGCAGTTGTCATGGTCATCATCGACAACTTTGGACTTTTTGAGGCAGTGGTCTACAAGCCCGAGGCTATGATAAAGAATCTAGAGGCGCTTGCATTGATTGAAACTGATGATCCCTATGCAATCCCTCTGATGACAGCTTTGCTTCGCCCCTTGGATGGCTTTCATGTCATGAGGCATGCTCGCAACTATGGGAAGTCTGTAAAACTGATTTGCAGAGAAGAGGACACAGATGCCCTCGGTTTTGATTCAGGTATCACGGTGCACAAGCGTGACGATATGGCGACATATATTGAGGCGACGAAGCACATATTCAAGACAGAAGTACTCTATCTCCACTTTCTCGACTTTGAGAGTCTCTACGCTCAGTATGGTCACAGAACTCCACCCAAGACACTTCTTGAGAAGATTGTACGAAGAACTGACAACTGGGTGAAGGTGTTGTTAAAACAGGCAAGGGTGGGGACGCTGTTCATAGTGATAGGAAATCATGGTAGGCATCCAATACCCTTGGACTATGAAGGCAAGCTAGCAGAGTGGCGGAAGGCCAATGCCCCCATTGCAATGATGTTCCAGAAGCGGTCCGATCAGTTATAATAAAGCTGGAATTCCGAAGATAATTGCAACTAGAGCCAGTATTAGGCATAGCTTCCAAAAACTGACATTTCGTGCTATTCTTAGCAGGGTTTCCATTGATAGGAAACCGGTAATGAAGACAATCGCCTCCACGAATATCAAATCTATGAATCCAATTGAAGGAGGAATTGTGTTTCCCGTAATAATCTCAACGATGAGAATGCCAATCACAGCTGGCACACTCATTAGAAAGCTGAATCTCAGAGCAGTTTCTCTGTCAACTTTTTGCATCAATAGAGCAGAAATGGTCACTCCAGATCTACTTAATCCAGGAAGTACAGCCAATCCCTGAACTAGACCTGTCACTGTAGCCTCACGCTCTCCAGGCTCTTCAGTCTTCAGAACTGAATCTTTTGCTCCCCGTGTGGGTAAGTATAGAACAATAGCGGTCACTAAAAGCAGGCCTCCTACTAATATATTCATAATTTCTCCATGAATGACTGACAAACTCTGCTTAAGGAATAGATAGAATGGGATAGCAGTGACAGCAGTACTGATTGTTGCAATCAGAAGCAGTCTGAAGAGCATGCGGTCCTTTAGGGTCAAAACCTCAAAGACCACTCTAGGATAGCGTGCCAAGACGGCAAGTGTGGTGCCGAGGTGTAGCCAAGCGACTAAGCTCACTATTTCGCTCTGCGGAACGGACCCGATGTTGTACACAAATAACACAACTTGACCTTCACTGCTGATGGGTAGCCACTCAACCAAACCCTGGATTAATGCTACAATAACATGCCACAGTTCCATAAGATTGTCCGCTCTTGTCCGCTTTGTACTAAACAATTAAAAGGCTAACTCAAAGCCGAAAGCACAGCTCAATAGCAGGATGCGAGATAATGGTCTTGGACAATGGCAGATTTATGAGTTCTGAACTTGCACGACTTACTCAAATGTTCGAGGAACACTTTCGATTGGCTTTGTCAGCAATCAAGATTGTCAGGAATGCCATGGTTGATTGGCTCGAGGAGAATAAAGCCGTTGACCCAGAGGATTTGAAGAAGATTACAGACCTTGAGGAAAAGGGAGATGCCCTCAAACGCAGCATCCTTGATGAGCTATCAAAAGCCAACTCTTTGATGCAGAGAGAAGACCTTCTACGTTTGGTTCATTACAATGACAAGCTAATTGATGGCGCTGAAATCGCGTGCTATCATCTTGCTGAAGTCATCAATTCATGGACACCGGAAGGCGAATTGAAGGAAAGCATCGCCGAGCTTGGAAGACTCGTCACGGAAGAGATCACGCAGCAGAGAGAAGCTGTCAGATTCCTATCGATAAATATCGAGAAATCTATAGAAAAAGCCGATGAGATTTGCAGACTCGAGAAAGAGATTGACATCGTACAGAGAAAGATTGTGACCCTAGTATATCCAATGAATGTCGATTTGGCAATTCTTCTTAGATTTCGCGACTTCATCAATACGATGGAAGAGATTGCAAACTTAAGTGAAGATGCAGCTATTACAATCCGCGGTCTTTCACTCACATTGAACACATGAGAGTCGGTGCAACTGTTGTCTGAATCTGTTGAGATTGCCTCTGCTGAGCTAATAGGTGACAGAGCAATTGTCTGGAATCCGGACCATGGTATGGCTCTGTATTCTGAGGGATATTTCGGCCAGCCTGTTGGCATAAGAAAGCCAAAGTCTCCGGTCTTCGATAAGCCACTTGAACTCTCTCTGATCGAGTGTGCTTATCTCACCGATATAGGGCGTATTCAAGTCACTAGGACGCCAGGGAACCATGTGCTGACCTTGGAGGAGATTCTGTCCTTGGGAGAGGAAATATCCTCTGATTTTCATGACAAGTATCTTGTGTATTCTGAGGTTCGTCAGCTAGGCTATATTATCCGGCCGGGGCTCAAGTTTGGAACGGACTTTGCAGTTTACGAGCATGGGCCTGGCAAGGATCACGCACCATTTCTGATCCATGTGATTCCTCAGAGAAAGGGAGTAGTTCCGCTGGATATCGTCAGAGCTGGACGGCTCGCATCAAGTGTCAGAAAGAAATTCATCATCGCCACGGTGAAGGAGAGCGGAGAGATTGCCTACTATAGCTTTGTCTGGCACCGCCCTTGACAGATAAATGAGGAAAACAAATAAGTGCCAAAAATAAACCGTTTGTCAACTCATCCAGTCCATGAGGGTGATTTCTGAATGGCAGATAAGGCTGAGAACGCAAAGACCTTCGGTGCATTGCTTGCAAAGGCATGGGAACATACTCCTTCCTTCATTTGCAGCAATGAAGATTACATCTATATCATGTTTCCAGCTGACGAAACACAAGACAAATGGGTTGAGGCGTCACTGACATTTCCTGATGGCTCTCTAGACACTAAGGAGCATTCGCCTAAGAAAGCACTAGCCCTTATTGTCGAGGAGCTGAAGGTCTTGCCACAGTATGGTGCTGACACCATTGTTTCAACCAAGGGCAAGCTAGACGAAGCCGCTGCTCGCCTTGGAGAACTAGCATAGATCGTTTTTGGGTCGAAAACACGTTACTAACTCAACTCTGCATAGGGCGGAGCCGGACGATGTCTGACGAATATATCGAGTGTCCCTCGTGCAATTCGGTCGTCCCTATCGGACGTTTTTGCAAATCCTGCGGAGAAAGTCTTATCGTCGCTCCTCCTGCAAGGATTTCAAAAGAATCACCTCCTGAGATTCCACCGCCATTAATTCCAGAAGAAGATGTGCCGCCTAATCTTCCTGATTTTGCAATCACTGTTCCGGAGATGGACAAACTTGCATTTACAAGAATAATGTCTAAAGCCGAACTCAGCATCATTCAAAGGGACCTAGATCTCCTGATTAAGCAGATTCAGTCCACAAGGCAGGCACTTCAATTGCAGCATTCTGATAAAGCTCTCCTGACAGCCAGGGCGGAGCAGCTTAGAGCGGCTTTTGATAGAACAAAAGCCAGACGAGAGGAGCTATCTAGCGGCACTGGGAAGCTAGCATTGGAGAAAGTCCATGCAAGCTTTAAGGAGCATGAGGAGAAGCTTGCCAAACTAGATGCGGCTGAAGACTCACTGGACTCTGCAATCTACAAGGAACAGCGTGAACAACTCATAGCGACTCTAAAGGCTTTGAAAAAGGAACTGAAGAATTCCATAAAGATGGCAGAGAAATGGCACAAGAGTATGAAGAAGGCCCGCCGTAGTATCGAGAAGGACAGCAGTAGGCTTGATGCCAAATACAAGATGGGCGATATGTCTGCGAGTACGTATGATGACGCAAAAGCTAGAATCGAGAGGTCCCTTATGGTTCTTGAAGTAGCGAGAGAAATGCTGGATGAGATCATAGAGAATGCAAAGAAGATGTGACTGACCGAACAGTTTCGAGGAGACTGAATGCAATGGCTCTTAGTCTTTCAGATTGCACGGCGCAGTGCAAGAAGTTCAGGTGCGATCGCAAGCCAAGTGAACTGCAACTTCGCGGCAAAGGTGAGAGCAAAACCGTCTGGTGTGCTTGGGTGGATGATGAGTGCGATGGCCCTTGGTGTATGTATGGTGTCTGCATTGATCGCAGAATGACTGGTGATGGAAAATGCAGAGGCTTCGACAAGTCCCGCGCGTCTCTATTGGGCCCGGAGCAGATTGAAGACTACAGCAGTGATATGGATGACGGCATTCCAGAAAAGTTTCAGAAAGAGATCAGTGGAAGAAGAATGTCTTAGCAACTCACTTTGATTGAGTGGCCCGTAATGTCTATAAGCAACACGCAAGTCACCGCATTCAGCGAAGGTGAATCGAAGTGTTTGATGAAGTGCGTCCTGAAATGAGAGCACTAATCTATCTCATGATTGGACTATCCATGCTCGGCATAGGGATTATTCTGGGACAGGCTGCCTTCGCGATTGGCTTCCTAGGGCCACCGTGATATTGCGATTTCACTTGAGTGATTCCTCTTGACAGAGCTCGAGGATATCATACGGGTCTTGAATGAATTCGAGGGTATATCTCGCAAGTATGTTCTACCCGCTATAATTGGGAAACTCAGATCTGCATCGTACAATGGAACACAGGAGCATGGACTTGGTGAGGATTCTGCTGCAATTAGTACTGGTAGTGATGACATAGTCCTTCTAACCACAGATGCAATTGTAGAAGAGTTGTGTTTGAACCATCCTCGAGCGGCAGGTTTCAATGCAGTTTTAGCAACTGTCATGGACATCTATGCGGCTGGAGGCACTCCCACATCTTTTGCAGTTGCTCTTTCCTACTCAGACGCCAACATAGGCGAGCAATTACTGGAGGGGCTAATTGATGGTTCTCAGTCATTTAGAGTTCCCATTGTACGAGGGCATACAAGTCCGCAATCTCGTGTGACTTATGTTGTTGGATCCGCCACAGGAACGGTTCGTAAGGATCACCTTCTGACCTCAGGAGGAGCCGAATCAGGCGACGCCCTAGTCCTACTCTTTGATAGTGCTGGGCAAAGGGGAGCTAGCTACCAGCTTGGTTGGGACTCAGTGACTGGACAAAGTTCTGAGCATATCGTTAAGAGACTAACAGTAATGAACGAGCTAGCAAGCAAAAACCTGCTAAACGCCTCAAAGGACATATCCGTCGCTGGACTAGTAGGTACAGCAGGAATGATGCTAGAGTACTCAGGGAAGGGGGGCATCATTGATCTAGATGCCGTAGATGCGATACGCCCCCAATCCATAGAACTGAATGACTGGATTCGCATGTACATATCGCTAGGGTTCCTAGTAGCTGTGTCAGAATCGAATCTGGATCGCATCATGAAGATTGCAGAAACACACGATATGACCGCTGCCAAAATTGGACTTGTTGACGACGACACATCACTTCGGCTGCGAATTGCCTCTGAGGAAGGGATTATGTTTGATTATTCCAAAGGACCACTATTGATCCCAAAAGTCGGAACGAATGATATCTCCTAGTCCGTCATAGTTATAATGAATAGATGTCCGACCTGCTGATGAAGTGAGGAACTTGTCGACAACAAAGAAGACCTGCAGCATCGCTGGCTGTAACAATCCCTACAAAAGATCCTTTGCCACAGTAAGGATAACTGAGAGTGTAACCAAGTCTGGTCTGAAGGTGAAGGATGCACGGTCGCGCAAGACATACCTCTGCTCAGATCATTGGAAGATAGTCAAGAAGGCTTTCAAGAAGGATACAAAACCTGAGCGCATGCGTTGGGGTCCCTAACAATTGTCTTATCAGCAAGTCCGTCCAACTATTCACAAGGTATCAAAGAAATGAGCGCCGAAAAGGATGCGTTCTCAAGACTAAAGCCCAGCTGGAAGTTATGGCTTGAGTATGATGGTGAATACGTATTTGGTCCGGGAGCGTACGCTATTCTGAAGAGCATTCAGGATAAGGGAACCATAACCGCCGGAGCAAAGGCTCTAGGTATGTCATATCGTTATGCTTGGGGTGTAGTGAGGAAAATTGAGCAGACACTTGGAGTGAAGCTCTTGGAGACCTTCAAAGGAGGTACTGAAGGTGGCGGAGGCGCAAGAATCACCGATTTTGGGTCCAAGTTGATGGACCTCTTTGCCAGTGTTCAAGAGAGTTTTGAACAAGTGAGTCGTGAAGAAGACCGTAGTCATTCATGAGAATCTAATGACAATCGCATTGTTTGGACAGTGGCTTCTGCAATCCAAGCATAAAATACAGTCTGCTGAGTGCATATGCTGGTACGGGAACCTACGTATTCTGATGTTCATTGGGCATACTACTTCACAGACATTGCAGGTGTCCGGAGTACATCTTGCTGGATTCCTTCCAATGCTGAATAATGCCGACCTTGAGAATACTCCATAGAACCAACCAGCTGGACAAATCCATCTACAGAACCATCTCGGTATCCAGAAGCTGACAATCACAATCAGGACGACAAATGCGAACTGAACTATGAACCACTCCCATTGGGTCACATACCACAGTGTTTCAAGACTCGTTGGCCAGTTCTGGTTCGCAAACTCTACGAAGATTATGTATGCTGGATTGAATGGATCAAAGGCTCCATATGCAAAAGCCCCTAGCACACCTACCAGCGCCTCTTCATTCCCAAGAACTGTGCTAATTCCAACCCATGCAGCTAAGAAACCTACGATGACGAAGATGTACATCTTAATTCGACGGAGTTCTTTCTCAGTTCCGGGTGCTGGACGTACTTTGCTTCTATTTGGCAAAGATGCAAAGTCCTGAACTGTCCCTATTGGACAAATCCATCCGCATGCTGATCTTCCTAGAATGGTCAATATAATTATCATTGCGCCAATCGTGAAGAATGGGAAGAACCCACTAGTCAATTCCCGCTGAATTGTGTCAAAGGTGCCAGCTAGAACGGCAAATGAACCTTCTAATGGAGCTAGAATCGGAATGGTGGGCAGCATATCACGAAAACCTTGCCAGAAGGCTATGACTTGCTCTCCACCAAACCATGCCGCAAATATGTAGATGTTGATTCCTATGAAGAAAAGAATCTGTACAATTCTTCTCAGCATTCTTGTGTTGAGAATAAGACCAAGAGGATTCTTCAGACTGATTCTTGGAAGCTTATCGATCTCATGCTGTTCTTCAGCTGTCTCTTCCTCAGCAATCTCATCAAGCTGCTCATCATCATCGGCCATGTCATCAGTCCTTTCGGAATCCTCCGCCATTAGATTCAGACCTCTTCTAGAGCGTATCGGCGGCGAAGACTTGAGCCAGCATTAAAAAGCTTGTGTTGGAAGAAGTGTTCCTTTAGCTATGTCACAGGCATGAAGGATATGTGTATCTCGCTCCCAATCAACTGAATCACTAGATAATAAGCGCCTGGCTCCGAGGGCGCTTGCAACACAATTGAGTGCCCGTATGTTTCATCCCAATACTGAGAAGGGGCTCCGAGTCTCTCAAACGCAACAGTAAGAATCCCGCCGTTGGATGTGATCGATACACCCTCTGGTAAATTGATCTCAACGGACGTGCTATTCATAGTCCCATTATCTACCAATTCAGTTAGATTGTGCAGCCTATCAGCGAACTGCTCTGCCATCTCTAACTGAGACGCATTACCAAGTGTATCTATAGTATATAGAAGAACTGGGACTCCAATAATAACCGCCGTGCTCAACCCAATTGCAATGAGGATCATCTTCTCGAGAGACCGTGACACCATGTGTCTTTGTTCTGCAATCTCCCCAATAAACGACCCGCTCAATTATGAGTGTCACCGAAGGCTTTAAGCTGTTATGAGCATCGTGAACGTGGCTGCCATACCATGAAGAAAATGGTCCCAATCCACGTTGGTCTTGTGGGTCATATAGATCATGGAAAGACTGAGCTCGCACGGGCACTCAGCGAGAAGGTGTCCACAGCTGGTCTTGACAAGCATCCACAGGCCAAAGAACGAGGTATCACAATAGACCTCGGGTTCACTATGTTCACCTTAGGCGACTTTCTAGTCACACTTGTTGACGCGCCGGGGCATGCCGACCTCATTAGGAGTGTTGTAGCCGGTGCGACCATTATCGATGCCGCCATTCTGGTGGTTGCTGCTGACGAAGGCGCACAGATTCAGACTGGCGAGCATCTTGTTGTCCTCAAATCGATGGGAATTGAGAATCTCCTTGTAGCTATTGCAAAGGCTGACACTGTTGATGCACCCCGGCTAGAAGCTGTTGAAAGGCAGATGAAGGACATCATCGCGGGTGCTCGAATCTCTGATGTCGACTACGTAACGGTCTCCTCGAAGACTGGCGAAGGTTTGGGCAAGCTAAGGGATGTTTTGCTCCGCAGACTTGAACCCCCGACGCGGCAAAATGATGAGCCTTTTCTGATGCCTATCGACCATGCATTCACTGTAAAGGGTCATGGTACAGTGGTCACAGGCACAATTCTGCGCGGTACCCTGAGCACCAATGAAACAGTCCAGCTCTCACCCCAAGGCGACAAGTCACGAGTTAGGTCTATACAGACATTTGGTGAGGAGAGGATCGAAGCCAGCGCTGGAGATCGCGTGGGTCTGAATGTACCTGATATTGACCATAAGATGGTCAGACGTGGCAATTATCTTGCGAAAGCTGGCACAATGCATCACTCAAGGCAAATCATCGTGAGCTTACAGAGAAATGGGCTCTACAAGGGTAGGATCTCAAAGGGGCTAATCCTAAGTGCTACTGTGGGCATGCCAACGGTGACAGCCGAGCTAATTCCACTTCTAGGTGCCACCAATGTGATGCTGGAAGAAGCAACTGAGTCATCATTCAAGGCTGCACTCATGTTTCAGGAGGACATACCCGTGGAGATTGGGGCACGAGTTCTCCTGATGCGTACGGATCTGCCTCCCACACAAATGCGCATCCTGGGTTCTGGCGAAGTGATTGAGATTCCTGTGAAGCTTGCTCTGAAGCGGAGCATTCGTAGAACTGGCCATGTAAGCAGGATTCGCAAAGACGACGTTTTGGTGGAAGGACTGGCCTCCAGCAAAGAGATTGCAGAGTCATTGTCTGGATCACAAGTACAAACACCAAGAGGAATCAAGGGAACCCTTAAGCAGCCTTTTGGCACACGAGGTGTAGTATCTGTCAAATTCGAGGATCCCGTTGAGGACTCTGAAGAGGTAGTCTATGAGCGATTCGTTGAGGAGGAGATGGCCTTTGGATATAGACGAAAAACTGGCTGAGCTTATTCCAAAAAGGATGACTGAGCGAGGTCGCATCACTATGGACTCGCTTCTTGCTCCAATCAAAGACATATTGAACAGACGGAAATTTCCTGAGAAATCTCTAGCGGATGACCAAATCGAGCTGATGTTTCGTCTACTATCATCTATGGATACTGACAAAGACCCCGCTGCAGCACGAGTGGGGGAACGAGAAGGGCGAGTAGCATCTCCATATATTTCTCAACTCTCAGCTGGATTTAATCATGGAATTGGCCGTAGTGGTCACGTCACAGCACCGCAGCCCAAGGCTCCTGGAGCCTCCTTGATGCAACAGGTTGCAAACAAAGTGGCTCTTGATGCAATGAAGAACCTTGGCCTTCCAAATGTGAGAGCTGGAATTGTGTTGCCTCTTGCCACGGGCATGACAATTGGTCTGGTCTTGAGCGCTCTCAAGAGTGAATACTCAATTGATACAGTATTGCATCCCCGCCTAGATCATTCTTCACCACTGAAGGGTATTGCTTTGACAGGCCTTGACCTAGTGACCACATCAACAGTCTTGGAGGGAGATGCTGTACGAGCTGACTTGGCCAAGCTAGAAAAAGAAGTATCGAAGAGGGAATCGTGTGCAATTCTTGCGACCACGACCTTCTTTCCACCGAGGGAGTCAGATCCAGTGAAAGAGATAGCTCGACTTTGTAGTGATGAAGACATTCCACTCGTTATCAACAATGCATATGGGGTTCAGTCCGAGGCAGTGATGGCTGGTCTGCAATCCGCTATTGATGCCGGACGAGTGGATGCAATAGTCCAGAGCAGCGACAAGAATTTCCTGGCACCGGTTGGTGCATCAATCCTAGTTTCACCGAGTGAGGAGACCGTAGAGCTAACTGCTGAGAGCTACGCAGGGAGAGCTTCTGCAGCGCCTGTGGCTCAGACACTGGCGGCTCTTCTTGCCCTTGGTCTTGAGAGATACAAGATTCTGAGAGCTGAACAGCTTGAGAACAAGCGCCTACTTGACGCAAAGCTTGCCGAGATTGCAGAGTCCATTGGCCAACGTGTTCTCTCAGTTGAGAACCCAGTTGCTTCAGCAATAACACTGGATGGTCTGGACGCCAAAGATCTTGGTGGCAGACTCTACAATCTGAGAGTCACTGGTCCTAGGGCCATTCCCACAGGTGCGTTCGGATCATGCATAGACAACTATCCACACAGTTATCTTGTCATGAATGCAGCCATAGGCGCTTCTAAGGGTGACATAGACAATGCTACTGCGAAACTCTTTAAGGAGGTCAGTGGCTAGTTCAGAAATGGCCTGAGGGAGGGTCAAGCTTTGGAAGAAATTGGCGACAGGACCGAGATTAGCAAGACTATCAGCTATGATATACCAGACTCAGCAGTTGTGTTTCGACTTGCTTGGTATGTAGTCGCCTCAAAGCCTGGCGTTCTGCTGAATGAATATAGCGAAGCTGAAAGCCAGATATACAAGGGAAAGGCGACCTTCTCCTCAAAAGAGACCAATGCTGATGTGCGTGTCTGGGTGGAAGAAGCACAGAGATTGGTGGAGATAACTGGCTGGGGTACTGACCAAGAGCAGCTTGAGGAATATCTCAATGAAGTTGCTGCATCAGTGGAATCCTCAATAAGCAAGTATCAATCTCTCTCAGAGGAAGAGAAGGGGAAGCTTCGGCGAGCGCTTGTTGCAAAGACCTGTTGGGACAAGATTGTGTTCGATATTCTTAATAAGGCTCCAGCAGGAGCCGTCTATTTCCAACTGGCTCATGGTCGCGAGATGATAATCAAGGCTACGGAAGGTGAGGACATACATGCCCTTCCTCTGACTACCTCTGGTTGGCTTTCTAGAATCGAGGGAGTGCCTAGAGATGAGGCTCTACCAAGTACCATCGCAATGGAACTAGCTAAGAAGAGTGTAGAGTGGAAAAAGGAAACGCACGACATTATTGCCCGATACATCTGATTGGCTGACCTCTAACCTTAAGTCCAAATCGCCATCAGAGAAAGACGTGGCCTCCTACAGGGTCGGTGGTCCGGCTCCGTGGGCTTCAAACCCATGATCGTGCAAGCGATGAGAGTTCGATTCTCTTTGGAGGCCGCCAATGATGGAAGAAACCAATTTCGGCCTGAGGGGCAGCTTCTCTTCACTCATTGGCTTCTCTATCCTTCGCTCGAAACTCCAACTCTAGTAGTATGGCTTCAAGCCTTTGCTCTGTTTCTAGCGGAGAAAGTCCCTGCTCCTTTGCTATTGTAAGAAGACTTCTTCTCTCTTTGGAGACAAGCGGGTTTTGTCTCATAGATGGATTCCCATCCAAGTAATGGTTCACAACCTGTCTTGTGATGGTATCCAACAAGTCTTCCATTGACTTGTCAGAGGAATGAGTTTCATCCGAGATGGCAACAAGCGTCTCCAATCTCTCAACTATCTCCAGCGCAGATTCTCTAGGGTCATCTTCCATGAGATTGTAACTCGCAATTGGCTTATCCCACGCATATTTAGAACCAGGGATGTCAAACCTCTTAGCTATCTTCTCTATCACCTTATCAGGTACTGGTTTCTCTCTATTCAGATTCCACTGAATGGCATATTCAATAGGAGTAGAAACATGAACAACTGCAAAAGCTGTTTTGTTGTGCTTTGCAATATCAAAGAGTTCATGTCTCATACTGGCATAGTAATTTGTGTCATCATGGATTACAGATATGCCACCTTGAACTAGTCTGCGCGTCCTTTCAAGAGCCTCCCTTCTCACCCTATGTTCCTTTTCTGGCTTGAAATCTGAATAGAACTCCTCATCACGCCATCTATCCGTGCTTACAATCTCCGCCTTAATTACCTTCATTAGATGATCCTTGATGGCTCTAGCTAGAGTAGTTTTTCCTGAAGATGGGATTCCGCAAAGCGCGAGTAGGAATCGCTCCATTTGAACTCAAGAAGTCATATACATAACTGCAAAAGAATGTGGTGTTAAGAAAACGAGATGAGAGCTGTAGGGGGGACGAATCCCTCCACTACGGCTTTATTGTAATTTTGAGGCTGTTTGCTAAATCCTTGTACCTGTTCCGCACTGTGACCTCAGTCACATTTGATGCCTCAGCAATCTCTCGTTGCGTTCGCCTATCATCTGTGATAATTCCTGCAATGTAGAGGGCCGCAGCTGCAAGACCACCTGGGTCTTTGCCAGCGGTGATTCCCTGCTCACGAGCATCATTGATGATGCCCATTGCAGTCTGAACGGTCTTTCCATCAAGTTGTAGGTCGGCAGAAATTCTTGGCATAAGGTCGTTCGCTGACGGTATAGGTACCTTGACGTCAACATTCCGCAGTATGAGCCGTACGCACTGACCCAATTCTTTCCTGTTCACTCTGGCTTCTGTCACAATCTCATCAAGCTGCCTTGGAATCTTATGAATTCGACAGGACAGATAGATGGTGGCGGCGACCATGCCCTCGATGCTTCTTCCTCTTACAAGCCTCTTTGCAAGAGCTTTCCTGTAAATCAGTGCAGATGTTTCTTTGGTTTCATGAGGGACCCCAAGCTGTGATGTCAGTCTGTCCATCTCACTCATAGCGATGCTTAAGTTTCTGTGCTGAGAGCTATGAACAAGCGTCCTGATCTGCCACTTTCTCATACGATAGATTGCTGCACGGGAACTAGCAGCAATTGTTCTACCATTTGCGTCTCTATCACTCCACCCGATTGTTGTAGCCAGACCCTTATCTGCCATTGTCAGAGTCATTGGCGAGCCGGTTCTGGCTCTAGCGTCTCTCTCTTCAGCAGTGAATGCTCTCCATTCAGGGCCTGAGTCAATATGTCTCTCGTTGATGACGCATCCGCATGAAGTACAGATGCTCTCTCCTCGAGTCAAGTCTTCAAAGAATTCGTTACCTCCACAGATAGAACATACCATGAGTCCTTTCTGTTTCATGGAGCGGGCCGGTTTTGCCATTCATGATCACCTTATAGACTCCCCCGGATATGGCCGCAAACATACTGAGAGTGTTGTTGCGAACAAAAGTCACTCCGAGTGGAGTGTGTCCCGAAGCGCTAATTTATGTCTATATAAGTGTAAGCATCCGTGAAAATTCGTACTGTTATTTTTTGGAAATAGCAAGTCGAATTGAAGAAATCACACATTTAGACCTCGGAGGGTTTGGCGGACGCCCAAATTGTCTGGCTGTGTGGGGGCAGCCAATCCATGGAGAATGGAGCGGGCGTCCGCCTTTGTTCTCAGCGGGATAAGCATGAATGTTTGAACTACTCGAGGCAGCTCCATTCCTTGACTGTAGATTCAGGAATGATGTGTATGTTGTCGTAGTAGGTATGTTTGGTCTCGTCCACGACTGTCTTCGAGAGTGCGACTTTCATCAGTCCGTTCTTCTTACCCAAAAGGTAACCAGACATGTACTGAAGAGGAACTTCTTGCTCGTCAGCCTGCTCCTTCGTCATAGCACAACACTCTACACCAGGGCTCTCGTAGATAATCTCGACCATGTCATGTGATTCGCATGCATCATGTCGACTAAGGAATTTTGCTTCATTATCAATCCTGTCTGAACCGCTGATTCTTTCTGTGGTTGATGCGTCATAGTGGAATGGATCGCCATGGAGTCTGTGAATTGATGGAACCATAAAGATCGTCTTGTCTTCCACAGAAGCTATGTCATCATCCCCATCATCGACATAGCGAATGTCACTACTTTCTCCGACCTTGTATCGGACCCAGTAGCGCTTTGCATCAACTTTCTTGTCTTCACCGTCTTCCTTGACAGTGACCATTATGTCCTCTGAGAATATCATTGGTTGAAATGGGTTCGCTGTTTCCAAGATTACTCATCTCGTAATAATTAACTATATAGAATTAACAATAGTTAGGCTTATAAGACTTCCTCAAAGCCACAATACGAACTAGTTTGATTGAATACTTGGTGATTGTTTTGGGGGTGTTGGTCTTTGGACTACAACACAGTGGAATCTCTGCTCTAAGGACCAAGAATTGGATAATCGATAGATGGGGTAAGGAGGGCTATGCAAGAATCTTCAATGCTACAAGCATAATCGGAATTGCAGTGCCATTTATTGCAATGAACTTTTGGAACTGGTTCTACTTCCTCTTCCAACCCGCCATCATTCAGCCATTCTTGTTCGCTTCTGGCGTGATATTGGTCATAATTGGGTTTGTCGTATCTACAATGGCTTCTCGTGTGATCTCCGTTAGCACCGTAGCAGATATGAGGACTGACAGAAAAGCAGAACTCATCACGGGAGGAATCTATTCCAGAATTAGGCATCCTCTATATCTGGCAACAATCCTGATGCTTGTAGGTCTGGCTGCGCTCTATCCGTTCGATCGAGTCATTGTGTTCTCAATCGCACTGTCTATCTATGTGATGATTGGAGCCTGGCTGGAAGAGAGGAAATTGGTCATCCACTATGGTGATGCATATCGTGAATACCGTAGGCGGGCTGGGTTCATGCTCCCTCGCATAAGGAGCATTTAGATCCAAGATTGCTACTCCTCAATTTTAGAAAGGTGCCGAGCGCGCTTGATCGCGGCGGCTGATACCTGATGAACAATTCCTTTTTCCACTACATAATGGTCTGTTTCCACCTCTGGAGTGAAGTGCCGTTTGATGTCTTCTATAAGAAAATGCAGTTGAACACAGTGTGGGCTGCCATCAACGGTCAGAGCTGTCAACTTGCTAATTTGTGAGTATCTTACTATCGATCCAATCTTGAAACCAGCCTGGTTTGCATGGGTTTCTTCCAAGCATATATTAAGGACCGCCGACCCGCCACCTCTTTCTCGATATTCCTCCACGATCTCTGGATATCGACTGTTCATGCAGCTCCCAATGAGGAGAATCCTCCCCTTCTCTCTGAGGTGCGGGTCTCCAACATTTATACACATTAAATGCTCAGAATGTCCGCAACTGCAGCCCACTACCATTTCCTCCGTGGTGCAGCATCTGCTTCTTGGTCATCATCTTGCTCAATATGCTGTTCAATCAGTGGTGATGCTATACTGGCAACCATGTCTCCCTCAAACAGGTAGTTCATTCGGCTCAGGGACACAACTGTGCCGTCGTAGGGACTTTGAACTTCGGACTTGTCTTGGACAACCCCTAGGACGTCGCCATTTCTGATTTCCTCTCCGAGATTTACACTAGGAATAAAGAACCCCTCTGCGTCGATATTGACTTGCTTTGTTCTGCCAGTGTAAACACTGGATGTATCGATGCTTTCTCCTGGAATCATGTCCTTCATTTTCATGAAGTTTAGAATTGCCTCTCTGACTTCTACTGCAGCCTGGGGCTCTATGCTTTCCCTTTCCCCTCGCATTTCAATGGTGACTACTGCTATACCCTCATGAGCCGCCTCTGTAGTCAAAGCACCTCTTTTTCCTAGGCTCTGTACAACGAGGGGCAATCCAATCTGCGAGGCTAGATTCCTGACATGGATATACTCTCGATGCATTGCCACTGTATGACTGATGCAGGATTGGACTCCGGTTTTTAGATGAATGACATAGTCCGCCTGTGACACCTTTCTCCATATCTCCCAGGCAATTCTCTGCGTAACGGTACCATGCTCATCACCGGGAAAAACAGTATCCAAATCCTTTGAGTCTAAAGGCGATACTTTCGCCCCAAGCCTGAATGCAAGCGGACCTGCAACGGGGAGAAGCGTGACCGAACCATCCACTCGTGCAAGGTCTTGAAGATGCTTCATGATTAAGTAACTCGCGTAAACATCTGTAGCTGAGAGGCCATTGGCACCTGAGATTATCAGAGTGTTAGGCCTATGCTGACCATAGGTATAGAACCCCAATGTCGTGCCGGTCTTTGCGTCAATGTCCAGGGCGTCTACCGTTGGTTTCACCATCACAAGACCTTCTCTCAATTTATGCTACTACTCAGTTTTGAGGAATATGAGTTGGTGTAACACGGGATTATAGCCAGTTGAAGAGATACACATCAGTTTCAAAATTGCGAGCGGAGAATGAATCATGCCGTCCAAGGGCATATTTGCTGTTCACCCTGATATGGTTCTTCTCAAACAGCCCTGAATAGATAGCACTATGTCTTCGGTCACCAATCCATATCAATGGAGAGCCAGTTTCAGCAATCTCTAGCCCAACTGATGAATAGAATGGTTCCCATGCCATCACCACCACATCAGGTCGGTAGGTTGATACTGCTTCAATAGCATCCAAGTTCTCAACCCATTTTGGATAGGCAATGCCATAACTCCCCTTCCGCGCATCAGTGGCGATTACCTTGGATTCTACCAGCGGTTTCAAGAATTCAGTGAGCTTCCCATCCCCACTCATCACCTCAAGGATAGTTCCATGTGGATTGCAAACTGACTGCAAGTTATTCAGCACGTCTGCCAGTTCATTGACGAACTCGTTACTATAGATTTGGAATATCCACCTTCCTCTCTCATTCGCGCCATTGCAATATTGCAAAACGTCATACTCTGCCTCGACTTTTTCAAAGAACTCGAGGACGCGCTGATACGGAAGTAGCTTTTCATGCACATCAATATACTCTGAACTAGGCGACTGCGTCCAACTGTTTCCCATGAACCGGGCGATTCTTAGACTCCTTTTCACTCTATCCCTGGCGGCTTGCTGCTCTAGGTCAATTCTAGTTGGCCAAAGCTCTAATAAGGGGCTGTCACGACAAGAGCTTTGAGTGAGCCAGGATGGATTGCGTTCTCGAATATTAGAACGAACGACTTTTGCGTTTCCTTTATAGAGGATACTGATTACGGCTCCTCAAGCACTTCAATAATACATAGAGGCGTCCAGCGATGAGTGAACAAGTCAAGTTTGAGAAGAAGTGGCAGAAAAGATGGGAGAAAGACCGTATCTTCGAAGTAGATCCCGATCCCAAGAAGAAGAAGTTCTTCCTAACCGTACCATATCCTTACCCCAACGGCGCTTTGCATATAGGACATGGCAGGACCTATACTGTGGGAGATTTAATTGCGCGCTATAAGCGAATGCAGGGCTTCAACGTTCTCTATCCAATGGCGTCTCATATCACAGGCACACCCATTTTGGGCATAGTGGACAGAGTCAAGAATAATGACCCCGTTGCAATTGAACAATACAAGCGTGACCTACGAGTCTATCTAGATACTGAAGAGGAGGTTGAGGAACAGGTAAAGAAGTTCGTCGACCCTTGGGCCACAGTCTGGTTCTTCGCAGACGCAATCTCAGCCGACTTCAAGGCTCTAGGCTATAGTATTGATTGGCGACGCCATTTCACAACGGGCGATGAGATCTATAATAGCTTCATCACTTGGCAATATCATAAGTTCATGGACCTGGGCTACATCAAAAAGGGCTCTCATCCTCTGCTATATTGTCCCCACTGTGGAAATCCAGTTGGTGAGGACGATATCTTAGTGGGCATTAATGCAAAGGTCAAAGAGTTCACCGCCATGAAATATCCCTTTGAAGATGGATTCCTTGTAGCCGGGAGCCTGAGGCCTGAAACAACCTTTGGCATTACAAACGTGTGGATCAATCCAAAGGAAGAGTATGCCAAGGCTGACGTAGATGGCGAGAAGTGGATTGTTTCAGCGGCAGCTACAGAGAAATTGAAGCTACAAGCAAAGGAAGTAGAAGTCTTGGAGACCTTCAAAGGTTCTGAGATAATCGGCAAAACATGCAAGACCATTCATGATGGACGCGACATTCCCATCCTACCCGCAGATTTTGTGGATGTGAACAATGCAACTGGAGTTGTGTATTCAGTCCCCGGTCATGCACCTTACGACTACATTGCTTTGCGTGATTTATGGGAAGACCCATCTGAGCTTGAGCAATACGGCATTACTGCAGAAGAAGTCAGAGCCATTGAAGTCATTATGATGATTGAGATTGAGGGTGGTAGTGACTTTCTAACAAAAGACCTAGTCGACAAATTGGGTATTGCCAACCAAAATGATCTGGAGAAACTGGAGGAGGCGACTGGAGAGGTCTACAAGGTCGAGTTCTACGAAGGCATCATGATGGACAACTGTGGGCCCTTTGCGGGGCGAAAGGTGAGCGGCGTGAAGGATGATGTAATTGCTTGGCTAAAGGAGCAGAATCAAGGCGATGTGTTCTATGAGCCAGATCAGCGACCAGTTGTCTGCAAGTGCGGAACAGATGTACAAATTGCAGTCTTAGCTGGCCAATGGTTCCTGGACTATGAGAGTCCAGGCTGGAAGGACAAGGCGTGGGATGCTTTGAATTCGATGAAGATAATCCCTGAAGCCTTCAGAATCATGTTTGAGTCGACCTTCCATTGGTTAGCTCAAAGACCATGTGCCCGCAAGAGGGGAATCGGAACTCCACTACCCTTTGACCCAGAATGGATCATCGAAGCGTTGTCGGACTCCACAATCTACATGGCATTCTACACAATAGCTCATATCATTAGGCAAAACAAGCTGAAAGCCGAGCATCTAGTGGTTCCTTTCTTTGACTATGTGTTTCAAGGCAAGGGAATGCTCGACAAGGTCGCAAAGGAAACCGGAGTTTCACCAGCCCTCCTGAAAACGATGCGAGAGGAGTTTCTATATTGGTATCCGAATGACCAGCGGCATACAGCTCCTTCGCACATATCAAATCACCTGAGCTTTGCCATCTTCCATCATGCAGCACTATTCCCCAAGAAGCACTGGATTCAATGCATCAGCCTCAATGAACACATGAACATGGAGGGTGGAAAGATGTCAAAAAGCAAGGGCAACACCATCCCTCTAGGAGAGATTCCCACGAAATATGGGGCAGATGTGTTCAGAACTTATGTGCTGTCAGCAGCTGAACCAGGCAGTCTCATGGATTGGCGCGAACGAGATGTGCCAGCTGTAAGGAATCGCATCAAGCAGTTCAGTGAAATCATGAAGAAATACTCAAAGAAAACGCCTAGGGCTTACACAAAGAAGGACAAGCCAACAGAGACCACTCGATGGGTACTGTCCCGAATGAATACCATCATCCAAGAGTGTACCGACTATATGGAGAACTTCAGGATACGTGACTATGCCATTACAGTCATGTCCGAGATGATACGCACAATCCATCACTATTTGAAACGGAAGGTGCCCAAAGAAGAGCGCGAAGCGACCATGGCCTACATATGCGACAAGTGGGTCAGATTGACTGCACCAATGACTCCGCATGTCAGTGAGGAGATATGGTCTAAGATGGACCGTGACGGCTATGTTTCGTTAGCGCCATGGCCTAAGGCGGACAGAAGGCTGATTGATCCATCTGTTGAAATGGCCCAGCAGGTGGTCGAAGCCACGGTCAAAGACATCCGAGAGATTGCAAAATTATTGAGGGACAAGAAGGCGTCGGAAGTCCATATCTATGTGGCACCTCAATGGATGTTCAAGGCAATGAACAGTATAAGGACAGACGATGTTTCGATGATAGTGGGTGACATCATGAAACACTTGATGTCAAATCCAGACTACAGACAGCATGGGAAACAGGTCAAGAATATAGTTGATAGAATTGCCAAGGAGAATGGACTGTGGGACCACTCTAAGAGCGCAAAGGATGAGCTGTCCATCTTGAAAGACTCTGCTGACTATATCTCTTCCGAGATTGGGATGAAAGTGACTGTCCATAGTGCACTGAAGCCCGAATATGATCCTCAAAACAAGGCAAGATTCGCATTACCAGGTAGAGTTTCATTGTACTTGGAGTAAGCAGATTATCTTTGGCAGAGATTCTCATCCATACCATGATATGGGATTTAAGGTATGTTCTGAAACACCTCCACTGTCATTTGCTGAATTGCTCTCTTGAGCTCAGAAACTATGTTCAGAATCCTTATATCATAAAATAGACATTTGATTGGAAGACGGTGTAAATGATCCGTCTGCTGGTTGGGGGCTCTGATATTGGCAGCAGTCATCATCAAGAATCTAGTGAAAACATTTGGGAGCCTTCGTGCTGTCGATGACCTATCCTTTGAAGTCCGAGAAGGTGAAATCTATGGGCTCCTTGGCCCAAATGGAGCTGGAAAGACGACGACTATTAGAATCCTGATGGGACTCCTGCATCCGGATTCTGGAAGTGTTGATGTCTACGGCCACAATCCTGTTGAAGATTCGTATGAGGTTAAGAAGAAGGTAGGATACGTACCAGAAACTCAGCTTCTCTATGAATCACTAACTCCGCAGGAGCTTTTTGAATTCGTTGCCTCTGTGAGAGATTTACCATCCATCAAGACCAGCGCGCGCGTTGACAAACTTGTTAGAGCACTTGACTTCTCCAAATATTATAGTCAGATGATTCTCACGCTTTCAGCTGGGAGTCGACAGAAGGCGATGCTCATCATAGCAATGCTTCATGCTCCGCGTCTCCTCATTCTCGATGAGCCTTTTTCCGGACTTGATGTTCGAAGCACAAGTATCATGAAGAATGTGCTTCAACAACACTCCCAAGATGGCGGCTCGGTGCTTTTCAGTACCCATGTCATGGAGGTGGCGGAAGACTTGTGTGACCGTGTAGGAATCATTGATGAAGGCAAGCTCGTTGCAGAGGGGGCGCTCCAAGAACTCAAGGAAAAGGCCAGTCAGGAGAGTGCAAGCCTCGAGCAGCTCTTCCTGAAACTCACTCATCAGGAGGAAGAAGTCATAGAAGGTGTGCGGGTGTTGAGGGGGGCATTTTCTGAATCTGAGTAAGCTCTGGTATATCGCAGGAGTAGCTGCGACAGAGATCAGGTTAAATGGCGCTCTCACAGCCAACCCGGGGAGTTATGCACAGCTCACGGAGAATAATGATAGGCTAATCAAGGCTCTCAACCGGTCGGTGAAGTGGAGTGGCATTTCATCAGCTATGATCATAGGCATGCTCACGCTTATGTCTCTCCTGCTAGGCGCATCTCCCTTCATAGAGGGAGACCGAGCGACCCTACTCGTCCTCTCGTTCACTATGTTTATGGGTTTCTGCTTCGTGCTTCTTTTCGTTCTCAATCTGCAAAATACCACCGCATATTTTTCTTCGAAGTCCATTGAATTCATTGCGACTCTACCGCTTCCTCGTTCTGACCTCGATGCTCTTTCCACTCTGACGTTCTTGCGGATATTCTTTGCCCCAGTCCTGGCTATTATAGTCCTATTCCCTGCCGGAGCCCTCTTGTTGTTTGGACCTCTCATTGCAGGCATCTCTCTCCTGTCTTGTGTTGTCACAGTGATGTTCTCAGTGGGAGCTCTTGTCAAATCCTCCAAATGGTTTCACAGCAAGATTACCACAGCGCCCCAGTCTAGGTCAGCGAATGCACTGCGTATCATCACAAATATTGGCTTGATTGTGGGTATCTTTGCAGTATTTGGAATGATGAATTATATGCCCGCACTCATACAATTCATCACGTATAATACGACGGGCATAGATTCTCCGCTTTTTGCAGTTCTTGCATGGGTATTCCCAGTTTCTTTTGGCCTCCTAGGAGCCAGCATCCTATATGGCGCGGCGATTCCATTACTCACCACAGCATTTGCAGCAATCGGAGCGGTCGTCTATTCTACAATTGCTTTCTACTCTCTCAGATGGAGTGGTCATTCTTTACAAGAGATATCCTTTGGAGGTGTTCAGACGGACGAAAGACCCTCAGATATTATCGAATTCAATCCCACAAGGCCACTCGTTGGGATAATTAGAAAGGACCTGCGGCTGGGATCTAGGAGCATGAGTGCAATCATGATTTTTGCAATACCCCTTCTCATGGCACTGTTTGTGTATCCCTTTCTTACCATGTCTCCCGAGGGTGTCATCAGGAGCACAAATGTACTCATCGGGCTTGGGTATTCACAGACATTCCTAGGGTTCTCAATCATTGGGCTCTTATCCACTGATGCTCAAGGTGCGTCAGTGTTTGACGGTCTGCCACTCAGACCGGTCTTGAATCTACAGGCGAAGGTTCTCATCTTTCTAGTGTGTGAGATCTTAGCAATGTCAGTCATAGCAATTCTCCTAGTAATCAATCCAACTGTAGTGCCGCTACTGATTGCTATGCCAATTTGCCAAGTCCCGTGTGGATATGCATTTGCAATGACTATTGGTGCAACAATCTATCTAAGAAAGGGAGGCGGCAATGTTGTTGCTCTTAATTTGGCTTCTGAACAGGGATTGGTCATACTTTCTATGGCTATGGGGGCAATTGTTGGTCTTCTGCCGTTGATTGGTTATTCAGTTACCCTAGTATCCACTGGAAATCATCTGATTGGTGTGTGCATGCAATTGGCAGTATCTATCCTTGAGTCGCTTATCATATGGTGGCTCGCTCCGAAGCTGCTTCAACGCTAGGTCCAGAATCATCCTCCCTTGATTGAATCATATGAATGAAGCGCGAAATTCAATACCACGGGATGGATTATTATGTTGGATTCTGCAGATTGAGTGTGGCAATCTCTTCACCTTGGAGGTTATGGCTCATGCCTGATGGAACTAGCAAAGTGGGTCTTCCGCCCGGAACTCCTGTACATACAGGAATCAAGCGGACTGAGAAGGTCACTATTGAGATTGTGGAGTACAATGAGGAGAAGATGAGTGAGTATGTTGCTGACTGCATGCAGGACTGCGATCCTCCTCATGAATCAGTGAAGGTGAAATGGATCCACGTCAATGGCGTTCATGATTTGGAAATTATCAACTATCTCGGAGAAAAATATGAAATACACCCATTAATCCTAGAGGACATTCCAAGTGTCGGGCAGCGTCCCAAGGTTGAGGTGCTACAGAACAAGGTCTATTTGGTCCTGAGAGTCTTCGATATAGTAGGGGAGGATAGAAGGGTTGTTTCAGAGCAGTTGAGCATCATCCTGGGGAAAAACATCATTCTCTCTTTCCAGGAGTCTTCGGAGAATATCTTCAAAGCAATCAGGGATAGGCTTCGGAGACCCACCGGAAGAATTCGAAAGGACGGTCCTGACTATCTAGCGTATGCGCTCGTGGATGTTGTGGTAGACGACTACTTTCGGGTCTTGGAGGAGGTCGGAGAACAAATTGAGCGTTTGGAGGACGAGCTAATTGAGGAAGCAGACAGTGAGGTCCTCAGCCGTATCTATAGGCTGAAACGTACGGTCATTGCTCTTCGAAGGTATATCTGGCCTCTTCGTGAGGTTGTGTTTGCCCTCAACAGAGATGACACCGAACTGGTGACTGACGCGACCAAGGTCTATCTTAGAGACCTATACGACCATGTGATTCGAGTGACTGACCTTGCCGAAACTTATCGAGAAGGCATCACGGGGATGCTGGATATCTACCTCTCAACTATGAGCAATAAGATGAATGAAGTGATGAAGGTCCTCACCGTAATCTCCACTATCTTCATCCCACTCACTCTAATGGCCAGTATATACGGGATGAATTGGATCTGGATGCCCGAGCTTGATTTTTTCTATGGCTATCCAGTTTTCCTTATGGTTATGCTACTCATCACCGCCATCCTGGTGTTTTACTTCAGACGCAGGGGCTGGATCTAACCTTGCCACATCTTAGCCCTTAATACAGGATTTTGCTGACGCTGGTTCAATGTCAGAATCAGAATCGCTAATGCCTACACTCTTCGTCGGGCATGGTTCCCCCATGAATGGAATTGAGAACAATGAATTTGCGGCGAACTGGGCGGAGATTGCGGCGCAGATTCCTAGGCCAAAAGCCATTCTTTGTGTTTCTGCTCATTGGCTTTCACGCGGAACATTTGTATCGACAACTGCCCAACCCGAAACAATCTATGACTTCTACGGGTTCCCTGAAGAGCTCTACAAGGTAACCTATCCAGCTCCCGGAGCTCCTGAGATCGCTCTGAGAATTCAGGAGACTCTCAAAAAAACCAAGGTCTATCCTGATGAATCAAGGGGTTTGGACCATGGTGCATGGGTTGTGCTTAAGAGAATGTATCCCGACGCAGACATTCCAACACTCCAACTGAGCTTACACCAGACTATGACCCCTCAGGAGCATTATGACATTGGTATGGAACTCCTTCAACTCAGAAGAGAGGGGGTCTTGATTCTGGGTAGTGGCAACATCGTACACAATCTGGCTCTGGCAAGAATGAATCACACAGGATATCCTTGGGCTTATGAGTTCGACGAGGATATTGAAAAGCGGATAGATGCCGATGACCACCACTCACTCATTCATTATGAGCGTATTCCGAACTCGGGCAAGGCATTCTGGACGAATGAGCATTATTTGCCACTCCTGTATGTGCTTGCATTGAAACAGCCTCATGAGCAAGTCAGCTATTCAGCAGCTAAGGTCATCTATGGATCGATATCCATGCGTTGCGTCCTGATACACGACTGAGTTTACTCTTTCAGTATTGGTTTGAAGGCCACAATCTCATGTAGTGTAGTTCCAGACTCTTTTACGCTAACACCATCATGATTCACATTGAGTTCGAAATCAGACAAGAGTCTGAAGTATCCGGGTTGAAGTCGCAGAATCCTACTTGCAGCAAACCGCAGAAGTGCTCCAAAATTGTCAAGCATGTTCTCTGATTCTAGGACTCTCTTAACTGTCAGCACTGTTTCGAAAGACTCAGGGTTCCTTATAGTCAAGGACTTGGGGTAGTAATGATTTGCCCTCTTATCGTACTCGAAGGTCTCGGGAATGAACTCATATTCCCCTGTGCTAAGAATGACATCTTGGTTCTTTGCTAGCATCAATACTTTTACTGTGTGATAATCCACGCTCTTGTTGCATTTGATGTAGGCATACGAGAGCGTGAAGTTTTCAGAATAGACTCTGCCCCACATCCAGTACTCTATGATTCTCTGGAATGCGAAATTCAACCAATTATGATCATGATAGCCAACGCCAGTGACGGAGAACGACTCGTCGCCGTCGCGAACAGTCCCTTCTACAGCTGCTCGAGCAAATGGAACTACCCAGGCGAAATATCCCCTATCGCCAAAGTGTGAATAGCCATCTCCCGGCTTCCAGCCGTGGACTTGACTACGATAGATGAGATGAAATCCCAGTTCCTCCTCATCCAAGAATATCTCATAGACAGGTAACTCACCTTGGGAGTAGTCAACCTTCATGTAGTTCTTGCCGATTCTCACATCTGGTATCTCGCGAGATGCCTGAAACTCTGAACGATCGTATTCAATGAACCTCTGCGTCTTTCTCCCGTCCGGTCTTAGTAGTGTCAATTCGACTCCCGATTTTCCTGTTATTCCCGGATTTGGATTTGCTGCATGGAAGAAGGCTACGACTGTGTATCCTCCTTCAAGATGGGCATCGAAATACCACCACTCAAACTGGTTCCTCTTTCCAGGCTGAATATGCAAGGCATCATCCTCCGGCTTGAGAGGAGTTATTACGCCATCTTTTCGTCCGGGGCCTATCCAGCCCTCTCTAACATTTGGACTAATCTTGTCCTCCATTGAGAGTTCGCCACCCATGTTCACGTCCAGGCTTTCAAGACCAAGTAATAAGTGCTAAGGAGATGGATTTGCCGCTAAGAAGGAACAGTTTTATTCTCTCACAGCGGATGTACCAAGACGTAGTCTTTCGGTGGGTGAAAGTAATGATTACAGCCTTTATCATGGCAAAAATCGAGTCGGCAAAAGCTCGTGATGTGCTTGTCCATGTCAGAGAATTGGAAGAAGTTGAAGAAGCCCACCTGATTTATGGTGCATATGACCTCTTGATCAAAGGTGCTTTCAAGACTCCGGAGTCATTGAGTTCCTTTGTCGTGGATACACTGCGAAAGGTCGATGGAGTGAAGGACACAGTAACCAACGTCTGTGCTGCATCGGACTGACATCGCGTTTCTTGGAAGCATTAGGTGGAGCGGCTCCTACTTTCCCGCCCAGTAGTACTCGAAGTCACAGCAGTCGTGTTTTTCCATTAGCGTCTTAGACCGCTTCATTCCCATATTTGGGTGAATAGCTGGCGTTGCTGGAAAGTCCTGTTTACAATGTAGCAAATATCCTATATCGGCCGCGTCAAGATCATTGAACACCTTGGCGTAGATACATTCTGTGACAATACAGATTGACTTGGTAGAGGTTTCCTCAGTGATTTCGACAACTTCCATATTGTCCTTGTTGAGAGCATCCACCCAATGTTTAAGCAGCACCTTTACGTCATCAAACGATTCTATTGGCCTATCCAAGGACTCAACAACGCTTCGCACATCATTTATTGCATTCTTCTCTGCCCAATCAGAGACAATCTCATGTGCCTTCTCCTTGCCCAAGACTTGTTCTAATTCGCGGATAAGTGACACTAGCCTCGAGCTCTTGTCCTTGAAGTGCTCATAGACAGTGATATCCATTTTATTCTGGAATATTGACATAGTCTGTTTCTCCTATTTGATGACCTCTTTTCCTTCCTTTTCAAGGCCAAGTTTCTTCAGAGTTTCTATTGTGGGCAGTCCTGTTTCCAAATCCCATCCACGTTGTTCATAGTACTCATCAAGCATTTGATCTAGTTCAACCACCTGTCCCGGTGAGGGGCCCTTTGGTGCTCCTTCTTTCGTCAGTCTATCAGGGAGTTGATCATCTCGACGAGTGATACCACGAGCAACATTGAACAATCGATTGAGATTCACAATGCGCTCTCCAATTACCTGCAGTTCCTCGCTTGTTAGCTCTATGCCATTGTGTATCTTTAGAGCAAGAGCAACATCATCATAGTAGAATTCAGGAGGAATCTGCGTTCCATACTTGCATAGACCAACGCTTTCGACCATCACCATGAAGTCTTCACATTCCTTGACCATGATTCCCTTGTATTTTGGATTGAGTCGGTCTGCCATTTCAGGTAGATACTGTTCCCCAAA